>DATJXZ010000044.1:0-36487 GCA_035499815.1 Candidatus Solibacter sp.
TCTTTGGCGTACCGCGTCAGTGTCAGCGCTAAAACCAGTCCCACTGCCGCGCCGAGCAGTACGAGCCGCATTCCCTGCGTCAGCACCAACCGCAGCACGTCGCGCCGCTCGGCTCCCAGCGCCGCGCGGATTCCGATCTCCCGCGTTCGCCGCGCCACCTCGTACGAAATCAGCCCGTACAATCCGATGCACGCAAGCAACAGCGCCAGGCCTCCAAAGAATCCCGAAAGCCGCGCCACCAGCCGCTCGTTAAAAATCAGCCGGTCGATCTGGTCCGTTTCCGTCAGGATCTTTGTGACCGGCAGATTGCTGTCCATCTGATTTACCATTGCGCGCACCCCCGGAACGATTTTCATGGGGTCCGCTTCCGTGCGCACCGAAAACGATGCGCCTCCGCCGGTGATCGGAACGTAAACAGTTGGGTCGACCGCGTCCCGCACCCTCGCAAATTTCGCGTCGGCCACCACTCCAGTAACCTGGAAGCCGGAACTTTTCCTAATCCCGACCGCCGAGTCCCCGCCGTGCGCCCCGAAAACCTGCCCCAATGGATTCAGCGGCGCCAAATAGCGCCGCACCATCGTCTCGTTCACGATTGCGGGAGTTGGCGGAAGCTCCTCGGCTGTCCCCGCGAATGCCGGCCCTGCTCGTGGTTTCAAAGCCGCGGCATCCCACGCCGCTCCAATCTTTTGCGCCGTGCCAAAATCCGCGGAAGTGAAGTCTCTTCCAGCGTGCAATGGGATTCGCATGGTGTAGAAGAACTCGGGCCCCACAGGCATTACGTCCACAACCGCCGGCTCGTTCTTCGGTTTCCCCGGCACTGGATATCCCAGCTTATTCATTCCGCCCGCGAGCAGCGGCATCCACGAATAGCTCACGGCCGCCACTCCCTGCATCCTCGCGAGACGTTCCCGCAACTCGCGGAACATATTGTCCGAACCGGTCCGCGTATATCCCAGTGGCGTGGTATCGAGACTGAACGTCAGCACATTTTTAGTATCAAATCCCGGGTCGACATTTTTGAGGTTCTCCAGCGTCCGTACCAGCAGTCCCGCACCTGCGAGAGCCACGATGCTCAACGCCAACTGCACCACGACCAGCGAATTTGCCGCGCTGAACCAGCCTCTCTTGGCTCTCCACGCTTGTGCGCTGCTGCCAGTTCCTTCCTTCAGGGCTGGTGCCAGGTCCACGCGCAAGCCGCGCAGCGCGGGCGTCAGACCAAACAATACCCCGACGATGATGGTCACCGTGCCCGTGAAAAACAGCACCCGCGCATTGATCTCCGGTGTGAACGGAAGGCCACGGTGCTGGCTCGCCCAGAGGAACCCCATAATCGATTGCAGCCGCCAAGTCGCGCATAGCATTCCGATGGCACCGCCGGCGCAGGAAAGCATTAGGCTCTCCGTTAAAAGTTGCCGGAGAATTCTTACCTTCGAAGCGCCCAGGGCAAACCGCAACGCAATCTCCTTCTGCCGGAATGCTGCGCGAGCAAGCATCAGCCCCGCCACATTCGCGCAAGCGATCAGCAATACGATACCTACCGCCAACATTATCGTGTACAAGGGCCTGGATAGATCTGTTCTGGTGCCTGTCAGCCCTTGCCCCAGCGACTCGAGCTCAATGGACCCGTGATCCTCCGGCTTAAGCATCGGCCGGCCACTTGGGCCGTGGGCAGTTTCGTTCTGGAAGAGAACACTTAGTTGCGCGGCCGCCGCTTCGCGTGTCTCGCCTGGTTTCAGCTTGCCGACGACCACGAGCCACCAGTAAGAAGCATCAGTATCCTGATTGCTCCAGAAGGCCTCGATCCGCGGCGCCATGGCAAGTGGAATCCACAAATCAATCGGTCTGCCCGGTGTCAACGAATCGAATTGCTTCTCCGCCACTCCTATAACCGTGAATGGCACGCGGTTCAACAGAACCCTCTTTCCCAGAATGTCTGCCGCTCCACCAAACTCGCTGCGCCAGTAGCTGAAACTGAGAACTACAGTGGCCGGAGCGGAGGCAGTGTCGTCTTCGTGGTTGATCAATCTCCCCAACGCGGACTTGATCCCCAGCGTTTCAAAATATTCTCCAGTCACATATTTCGGCCTCCGCACTGTGCTTGCCGCTCCACGGCCGCTCAAAACGAGCGGAGATGTGCCCGCAAAGGCCGCAGAGCTGACGAAGGCACGCGTCCTCTTCTGGATCTCTCGAAAAAACGGCACTGAAAACGAACAGTCCGACGTCATGGCTGGCTCGAATAAGGAAATGCCTGTATCGAAATTCGATTCGCAATCTCCAAATTCGCCGAAGCCAGCGTTTGGCTGTATTCGCGCCTTCCATCGCAGTAGAACAAGCTGTTTTCCGTCCCTGACTGGAATGGCCCGCAGTAGCGCCTCGCTGATAAAGCTGAAAATCACCGTGTTTGCGCCGATGCCCAGCGCCAGCGTCAGGATCGCAGTGGCCGCGAATCCAGGGCTTTTCCGCAGCATCCGCGCTCCGAATCGCGCGTCCTCGTACAAATCTTCCAGCCAGCGCCAGCCCCATGCGTCCCGCGCCAGCTCTTTCACCAAGCCCACATTTCCGAATTCCCGACGCGCTCCCGCCCGCGCATCTCCTTGCGCCGCGCCGCGCTCCACGCGCTCGTCTTCCGCCATCCGTAAATGATGCTGAATCTCCTTCTCCAGCTCTCTGTCTTGCTTCCCCCAGTTCCACCATTGCTTCATGGCTGGCTCTCCTTCCTGGCAGGATTCAGCACTCCACCAATCGCGTCCGTAATCTGCTCCCAGCGGGTGCGCTCCTGCGTCAATCGCTTACGGCCTGCCGCCGTCAGCTTGTAGACCTTCACATCCTGTTTGTTTTCCGAAACTTTCCACTCCGCGCCAATCCACTTCTGCTTTTCGAGCCTGTGCAGCGCCGGGTAGAGCGAGCCTGCATCGACTTGCAGCAAATCGCCGGAATTCGCGCGAATGGCTTGGGCGATGCCATAGCCGTGTCGCGGTCCCCACAGCAGCGTTTGCAGGATCAGCAGGTCCAGCGTTCCTTGCAGCAGTTCCATGCGGTTTTGGTATCGTTGCCCCACAAAGCCTCCCGCCGCCTGGCTATAGACCGTCTATAGCCAAGGGTATAGGCACTCTATACCATGAGGATATAGACGTTCAATAGCCTTGATTGTTTCCTGCCGGGCTCCCTCTATCTCGGCTCCCGTCTGGGGGCGCGTCCCACAATCCAGATGGGATATGATGTAAGGGCTGCACGACGAGGAGAGAGGGTTTGATTCCACGCTACACGCGCGAAAAGATGGGCCACGTCTGGAGCGACGCGAACCGCTTCCAGAAATGGCTGGATGTCGAACTGGCCGCCACGGAAACCCTGGCCGAGGCCGGCTTGGTGCCGAAAGAAGCTGCAGCCATCATCCGCGAGCGCGCGAAAGTGGACGTCAAGCGCATCCACGAACTCGAAGCCCGCGTGAAACACGATGTCATTGCGTTCACCATGAATGTCGGCGAATCCATCGGCGATCCCGCCGCGGCCCGTTGGCTGCATTACGGCATGACTTCGAACGACGTTGTGGACACCGCGCAGGCGTTGATGGTTCGCGACGCTTCGCACCTCATCGAGCGCGAACTGGTTCTCTTCGGTGAAATTCTCGATCTTCGCGCCCATCAATTTCGCAATACTCCGCAAATCGGCCGCACCCACGGCGTTCACGCCGAGCCGATTACTTTCGGTCTGAAAATAGCGAACTGGTTTTCGGAAAATCAGAGAAACATCTCGCGTTTTCGCGATGCCGCCACGCTAATGGCCGTCGGAAAAATATCGGGAGCGGTCGGCAACGCTTCGCATCTTGGCCCGGAAATGGAAGAGCGTATTTGCCAAAAACTTGGGCTGCGCGCCGTTCGCATTTCGACACAAGTTATTCAGCGGGACCGGCACGCGCATTACCTCAGCTCGCTCGCGTTGATTGCCGCGATGCTCGAAAGAATCGCCGTGGAAATCCGCCATTTGCAGCGCACCGAAGTTCGCGAAGCCGAGGAGCCATTCAGCGGAGAACAGCGCGGCAGTTCCGCGATGCCGCACAAACGCAATCCCGTGACGTGCGAACAGGTCAGCGGACTCGCGCGGCTGGTCCGTTCGAACATGCTTGCCGCATTCGAAGATGTGGCGCTCTGGCACGAACGCGATATTTCACACAGCTCGGTCGAGCGCGTCATTCTTCCCGATTCCACGATTCTCGTGGATTACATGCTTGCGAAAATGACCACGATCGTTGGCGAGATGCGCGTTTTTCCAGAGCGCATGCTGCGCAATCTGGAATCCACGCACGGCTTGGTCTATTCCGGCCAGCTCTTGCAGGACTTAGTGGAAAAGGGCATGCCGCGGGACGAGGCGTACAAAGCCGTGCAGGAAAACGCGATGGCGGCGTGGGAGACGGAATCGAGCTTTCGCGATCGCGTCGCGGGCGATGGGCGAATCGCGAAGTACCTCGATGTGAAAGCGCTGGCGCACACGTTCGATTTGCAGCGCCAGCTGCGCTATGTGGACGCGATTTTCGACCGCGTATTCGGCGCGCATCCAGCGGGCGAAAAATCGGTTTCGAGCAAAGCCTAATCAAAAACTCACGAACTTGTTTTCAAAGAACGAACAGTCCCGGTTGCCTTGGACAACCGGGACCGTTTCGCCTCTTCTAATTTTCGCTCGCGCGGAAATTAGCTGCGGAGGCGGAAAAATAAAAACTCAAAAACCGAACTTCGCAAAGCTATTCGACGCGCTGGACGTAACGCGCTTCGGCGGTATCCACTTTTACCTTGTCGCCGGAATTCACGAACGGCGGAACTTGAATGACCAGGCCCGTTTCGAGCGTAGCCGGCTTCATCACCGCGCTGGCGGTGGCTTTCTGCAAAGTCGGTTCAGTCTCCAAAACTTTTAACTCCATGGTGTCGGGTAGATCGACGCCAATCGGTTTTTCCTCGAAGAATTCGATCTTAACGGTGGTGTTTGGAATGAGATAGTACACGGTTTCGCCGAGCTCTTCGCGCGTCATCTGCATTTGCTCGTACGATTGCGTGTTCATGAAGTGAAACTCGTCGCCTTCGTTGTAGAGATATTCAAATTCGACCTCGTCGAGGATGGCGCGGTCGACGAACTCTTCGGCGCGGAAACGGTAATCGATCATGGTTCCATTCTTGAGATTTTTCATGCGCGTCTGCATCGAGCCGCGCTTGTTGCCGGGAGTGCGGTGGTCGACGCTGAAAACGGTGTAAAGCTGGCCCTCATGCTGGATGACCATGCCGGGGCGGAGTTGTGTGGCTTTGACGCTGCTCATAAGCTCCCTAAACGATTGAAAATTTCGGAAATTCCTGCAGGCAGACCGCTCTGCGATGCGGTGCACGCGGAATGACTCGAGGCACGCGGGGCGGAAATGCGCGCCCAACACGAAGAAACAGTATAAAGGCCCGCGTTCATAGCGGTCAATCATCTCCCTTCGCGGGATCTTTGGCGCGGCGGGCGGCGGCTTCGGCCATGATTTTTTCAATTTCGGCGGGATCGCGCGGGAGGCGTTCGCTAAGGAATTTGTAGCCCGAATCGGTGATGAGGATGTCGTCTTCGATGCGAACGCCGAGATTTTCCTCAGGGATATATATGCCCGGCTCGACGGTGACGACCATGCCAGGTTCGAGCGGTTTGCAGTAGAAGCCGGGGTCGTGGACATCGAGGCCGATATCGTGGCCGAGGCCGTGAATGTAGTAGCGGCCGAGGGATTGGCCGTGCAGATCTTTGCCGTGGGAATTGATGTAGTCGTAGGAGATTTTGTAGACGCTTTTCGGACCCTTTGAGCAGTAGTTCATGCCGGGTTTGATGGCGGCGAGGGCGGCATTCTGCGCGCCGAGAACGATGTTGTAGATCTCGAGCTGGCGCGGAGTGAATTTGCCGTTAGCGGGGAGAGTGCGGGTGATATCGGCGGAGTAGCCGGAATATTGAGCGCCGACGTCGAGGACGACGATATCGCCGTCTTCGATTTTTCGCACGAGCTTATCGTAATGAAGGGTGGTGGAATTCGGTCCCGCGCCGACGATGGGCGCGTAGCCTTCCGCTTCGGAGCCGCCCATGGCGTGGACTTCCACCATTTTGGCAGCGACCTGGTATTCGTGAAGGCCGGGACGCACCATGCGCATGGCAGCGAATTGCGCATCGAGCGAGAGATCGATAGCCTGCGTCAGAAAATCAATTTCGCCCTGCGATTTGATTTCGCGAAGCGCTTCGATATTGGGGCGAATGTCCTTGAGCTTGAGCTGAGGAGCGGCCATGCGAATCCAGTCGACGACCTGTTTTTCGTGCGGATAGCCGCCGTTTTCCTTTTCATAGGGGAGGATGGTGTAGATCTCAGGATAAAACTTGGCGAGCTTTTCGAGCGTGGCGCGCATTTCAGGAAAGGGAAGGACACCGGAGAATCCGGTGCGCGCCTGGATGCCGGGATCGGAAGGGGACATGCGGAAGCCATTCCATTTTTCCTGATCGGGATTTTTGGGCGGGAGAAAAAGCATCTCCTGCGGGCCGTCCCAAGAGGCGTACGCTTCGCGATTCTTTTGGGTCGGAAGAAGGATAAGGCCAGCGCCTTCTTCGTTGTGGCCGGTGAGGTAGTAGAAATTATCTTCCTGAGCGAAGACGTTGGCTTGCGAGGATTCTTCGCGGCCAGTGAATCCCCAGAGGAGGACGGGGGAATCGATTTCGGCAGCGAGTTTGGCCCGACGAGCTGCATAGACGGAATTGGGTTCGCGCTCGCGGCGTTGCTGGGCGCGGGCGGGGCAAGCGGAGGTGACCACGATCAGAATGGCCACGAGACAGGCGAAAAGAAGGGCACGATGTATCGTGCCCCTACAGAGGCGAGAAACTTTCGGCAAGACGGTGGATCTACCGGTCATGTGATCTCCTTGTTGGAGGCGAGCACAAGATTGTACCGAACGGGGAGGGCAGGGGATAGGAAGAGGGAAGGGGGTGCATGGGCACTCCACCACGGGTGTCCGGAGGTTATGAAGTAAAGGCATGAAACGAATGGAGTTGCGGCGACACTGGCGTGGCTGATTCGGCGACGGGTGCGTAGTGACGAGTTGTAAAACTTTGCGGCTGGAAGGAGGTACCCCCCTCCCGGTTTTTTGTAAGTGTTGCATCTATGGGAGTTGAAGTGCAGTGGAATCAACACTTGCAGAAGTGTTGATTCTGAACAGGTTAGGAAACGACGGTTTTTATAAAATGGTAACTGGGGCCGGTGGGAAGATTTTGGAAGAGTTTGAAGGACCGCGGGGCGGAGGCGCATCAATTTCTGGGGAACGGACGGAGGCTGCCCCCCCGAAGATACCCAGAAAATATAGCAGATTATTACTATATGTCAAGAATAAACTACAAGTCGTTTGTTTGGTGTGGCTTGATGGAGGATGCGAGGGTAGGGATTGGCCGATCGAACGGAAGAAACCAGGGCCCCACCCTAGCGTGGTCCAACCCATAAGGATGGGGCACTCCCATAAGTTTTCCATTGTCAGCGGGTAATACTCAGCACAAAAGTCGGACAGGTACTCCCAATGAAATGTGACGTCCAGGTGGCGAGTTAGGAGATTTTTTTGGCAACTAGGGTTTGAGAGGCGGCGTGGACGGTGAGTTGGTAGATGGGGCCGGTGGTGGCGAGGTGGTCGAAGGTGAAGGTGAGGTCGCCCGTAAGAACGAAGAACTCGATGGGAGAGTCGGGGAGAAGCTCGATGGGATCGGGGCCGAGAGGCTCGGCTTGAATATAGAGGTGATCGGATTTCAGAGTGACGGTGAGAGTGCCGACGCCCTGGATTTCGTAGGTGCCGGGGTAATCGGTGAACTTGGCGGGGTCGAGTTTGATGAGTGGATGCTCGACGGGATGGTAATCGGGCCAGGCGTATTCTTTGGAGACGGCGCGAAAGATTTCGTTGGTTAGTTCGCCGCCGCTGTCGGAATCGGTCATGACGACGAGGCCCTGGCCGGAGTCCGTGTGGGCTTCTAGATTGCAGCGATAGCCTTCGTTGGCGCCGCCGTGGCCGAAGGTGGTCTTGGCGCCGGGAGATTCGAGACCGAAGCCGAGTCCCCAATTGCCGAATTGATGAGTGAGCATCTGTTTCGCCATGGACTGCGAAAGAATTTTTGAGGAATTTCCCAGATATTCGTTGTCGACTTCGATGGCCATGCGGGCGAGGTCGGATGGAGTGGTCCAGAGGCCTGCGGGAGCCATTTCGGGATAGGTGTGCCAGCCGCCTTTGACGGGATCACCGTTGGAGCGATAGGGAGTGGCAGCTTCGGGCCAGAGATTTTTCGGGAAAGGCTGGTCGTACGTACTGTGAGTCATGCCAGCGGGACGCAAAACAAGTTCACTCATCAATTGAGGAAAGGACTTTCCGGTGACGTCGCCGAGGAGAGTTTGCAGGACGACGTAGCCGCCGCCGGAATAGCGCCAGAGACTGCCGGGGACGATGTCGACGCGGATGGGCTCGGTATTGGCGGGCTTTTCGCCGTTGAGGATTTGGACGAGCGAAGGAAGCGGGTCGCCGGCGGCGTAGCCTGGAAAGCCGTGGACGGTGAGGCCGGCGCTATGGGAGAGGATACGGCGGATGGTCACTTTTTCCGTTGCGGTGAATTCATTGTCGGGAACCTTCCAGGTGCGGAGCTTGACGTTGACATCTTCATCGAGATTGAGCTTGCCTTCCTGTACGAGGCGGAGAGCGGCGAGAGCGGTGACGGGTTTGCTGATGGAGGCGGCCTGGAAAAGCGTGTCGGGAGTAACGGGCTTTTTGGAGGCGACGTCGGCGAGGCCGTAGGCGCGAGTCCAGATAATTTGGCCGTGATCGAAGAAAGCGACGCTGACGCCGGGGACTTTGTAGTGCGCCATGCGATCGGCGATGGTCATGGGGGCGGGAGGCTGATCTTTGATGATGACGGCGGGGAGGAGGCCTTTTTCAATGCGGGCGATACGTGCGGAGAGAGCGGAATCAGTTTGGGATTGCTGCGCACTGGCAGAGGCGGGGGCGAGAAGCGAGCGGACGCGCAGGGAAATCGCGAGGAGCACGGCGACAGCAGCGGAGAGGATGAGCAGTTTTTTGAGGTTGGAGATCATGGGCGAAAATCGTATCACTATTTTGAGCGGGGAAGCGGGGATTGGTTAAGAGCGGAAGAAATCGATGAGGAGTTCGGAGACGCGGGCGGGCTCTTCATGCTGGAGCCAGTGGGAGGCGTTGGCGAAAGTGTAAAGCTCGGCGGAGTCGCAGTAGCGGAGGCTATCGTGCGCCATATCGGAAAGTAGGAAGGCGTCGCGTTCGCCCCAGAGGATGCGGGTGGGAACGTGGACGGTGGTGTCGGCAAATTTGGCGCGATGGCGGAACGCGGCGCGATACCAATTGATCAAGCCCGTGAGGGCGCCAGGTTGTGACCAGGCTGCGCGATATTGCACGAGATCTTCCGGCGAAAAAGTGCCGGGGCGACTGGAGCGAACGAGCGAACGGACGCCCAGGCGGAAGTTAAACACACGGAAAGCGGCTTCGGGCAGAAAGGGCAGTTGAAAAAAAAACATATACCAACTGCGGCGAAGCTGACGGCGATTTGTTTTTAGATAGCGGGACATGACGCTTGGGTGAGGGACGTTGAGGATGGCAAGTTTTGCAACGCGGCTGGGATGAAGGAGGGCGAGGCTCCAGGCAACAGCGGCGCCCCAGTCGTGGCCGGCGAGAAAGATGCGCGGCTGGTTGAGCTGATCAGCGATGGAGAGAACATCAGATGTGAGATGGCAAAGGGCATAGGAGGAGGCGCCGCGAGGTTTGGAACTGGTGTTGTAGCCGCGCTGATCGGGAACGACAACGCGGAAGCCGGCCGCGGCGAGCGGCTCGATTTGATGGTGCCAGGAATACCAGAATTCGGGGAAGCCGTGGAGGAGGATGACGACGGGGCCGCCGGGCGGGCCGGAAGCAACGGCGTGGAGTTCGACGGCGCCGTTGTGGAAGAGCAGATTTTCAAGGGCTGCTGACACAATCAGTGAGTTTACGCTGAAAAGTGCGGAGAGAAAAAATCCAGTCAGGTGATGGAAGTGGTTTCAAGGCCGTAAGTGGTGACGTAAGCGGCAGTGGCGGCGATTTCGGAGACACGAGCCTCGGTATCGCCATTTGCGACGGCGGTGTGAGGTTCGGCAGCGGATTCGGGGGGCATAGCGCCGATGGCCTGGTTGCGGCCGGCATTTTTGGCTTTGTACATCGCGCGGTCGGCGAGCGCGAGGACTTCTTCGTAATTGAGATCGACGGGCGAATCCATGTTCCATGGAAAAGCTGCCCAGCCAATCGAAACGGTGCGATGCAGAGAGATGCTTGCGCCCTTGATTTTAAAAGGCTCGCCGGAAACGGCGGAGAGGACGCGGGCGGCGAGAGTGGCGGCTTCCTTGCGCTCGCAAAAACGGGAGACGACGAGGAATTCTTCGCCGCCCCAGCGGACGAGGACGTCGGAATAACGGATGGCGGAGCTGATACGAGTGGTGAGGTCAATGAGCATCTGATCGCCGGCGTCGTGGCCGAAGCGATCATTGATTTCTTTGAAGTGGTCGGCGTCGATAAGATAGAAAATGATGTCGCGATTGCGGCGGCTGCGCGTAGGATCGGGAGCGGTGTAAGCGCGAATGGCCTGGCTGATGTCGCTGGCGATGGTGGCCTGGAAGAAGCGGCGATTGCGAGCGGAAGTGAGCGGATCGGTGAGAGACATTTCCTCAAGCTCTTTATTAGCTTGCGCGAGAGCTTCGCTGCGCTCGGCGACGGCTTGCTCGAGGCGAAGACGCTCGCTTTGCAGCTTGCGCGTGCGGTAGTTCACGAGGAAGTAGAGCGCGAAGAGGCCGAGAAGAACCGCGAAACCACGAGAGTACCAGCGCTGCCACCATGCCGGAATAACGGTGAAGGAAAATTCGGCGGGAAAGCTGAGAGTGCCGCGGGCGGAACGGCAAGAGACTGTGAAAGTGTAATCGCCAGGCGGAAGAGCGGGATAGCGGGCTTCGCGGCCGGCCGTCTCATTGGAATCGCTTTCGAGGCCGGCGAGGCGATAGGAGCAGCGAACGTTTTCGGGATCGCGATAGGTGAGAGCAGCAAAAGAGACACGGAAAGTATTATCGCTACGCGGCGCTTCAGGATGCTTCTCACCGAGGTGGTCACGAGAGCCGAGCTGTGCGGAGGTAATAACGACGCGTGGCGGGAGTTCCACGCCCTCGTCGGCGGAGATGGGATTGTAACGAGCAAGGCCGCCACTGGTTCCAAATAGCAGAGTACCGTCCTGTTCGGCGAAAAAGCCGTTCTCGCTCAAATCGTTCCAGATGAGACCGTCGGCCTGGGTAAAGCGAAGAGTGCGACCATTCCGGAAAAATTCGGTGAGGCCGGCTGCGCCTCCTGCCCAGACGTTGCCCTCGTGATCGGCGCCAAGCATATAAACGTCGAGGGAAGGCAGCCCCTCCGCTGTACCGAAGTGAGTGAGGTGTGGATTTCCGTCGGTGAGGAGAAGACGAGTCAGACCAAGAGCGTCGGAATAGCGGAACCAAACTTCATCGCGGCTGACGGCAGCGGCTTCGACGACTTCATTCTGGAGCAAGCCGTTGGCAGTGGTGAAATGGAGCCAGTGCTTGCCATCGAAGCGCGAGAGGCCATTTCTGCCGACGGCCCAGAGTACTCCATCGGGGCTGGAATCGAAGCGACCGAAGCCCTGGTGGATCTCCGCGGGTAAAGGCAGGTCAACGAATTGAATGGGAAGTTCAGACGGACGTGCTGCCTTGAGGTAGTGGGAGTTAGCAATCCAGATGCGATGGTCGGGACCAACCGCAATTCCTGTTGGGTCGGAGCCAGGGGATGCGATTTGTTCGGGGTGGAGGGAATCCGGCTCGAAGCGGGTTAGCCCGCCGGGATAGCAAAGAGCCCAGACAGCACCGTCCGGAGCGAGGACCAGATCACGGGCAACAGAGCCATTGAGGCCGTCCTTGGATTTCCATACGCGCCAGTGAGCGGCTTGGGAATCCCACATGGCCACGCCGTTATTCGTGGCCACCCAGAGACGATGGTTCTTATCACGAAGTTCAGACCAGACGACATTGTCCGGGAGGCCTTCGGCCTGGGTCCAACCAGACCAGGTCTTACGGCCGATCCAACGTTCAATGCCGGCACCGCCTAGGCCAATCCAGTAAGCGCCTTCGCGGTCTTCGGTGATAGCGAAAGTAGCGTTGACAGCCATGCCGCGACTTTGGTCGATCAGTTCCCAGTGGCCGGATACATGGCGATAGAGGCCACCCACGGTAGGAATCATGAGATTGCCGCCCCGATCGAGAGATGGCGAGCCGTAGTCGTTAGCGGGTGGCAGATCGGGAAGCTCAGGCACGAAGCGAGTGGCACCGGAGTTGAGACGAAAGAGATGAGCCGTGGTGCGAACCCAAAGAGTCTTTTCGAAGTCCTGGAGGATGCTGATGATCGACTCGTGGGAGAGGCCGCTCTGTACAGGAAACATGTGGAGATGGTCCTGAGCATCGAGCCATCCTACGCGGTGGCCAGAAGCAAACCAGATGCGCCCTTCCGGAGTAATGCTAACCGCCTCAATTTCAAGGCTTGGCAGACCATCAGCCAAGGTCCACCTGCGCATGTCGTTCGGACGATCGGGATCGACGCGGAGCAAGCCGTCTTCCGTGGCGAGATAAACCTTGCCCCAGGAATCCAGGGCAAGAGCGGAGGGGTGGCGGAACGAGCTGTAAGTCTTAGCGAGATTAAGGGTGTGGAGGCCGCCGCCTTCCATATAGGAAATGCCCCGCGAGGTGACGATCCAAATGCGCCCACTCGGGGCGAGGACGAGTTGGTCCACATTGGTGCTAGGCAGGCCTTGTTCGAGGCCGAAACGCACGATGCGAGTACCGTCGAAACGGAGCAGACCATCCGGCGTGCCGATCCAAATGAAGCCCTCCTGGTCCTGGAGGATGCAAGAGGGGGTCAAAGAACCAAGCCCAAAGTTATCGCCAACTCGCTGAAAAACGTAGCGGGGCTTACTCGGAAGAGAAAGAACAGGAGTCTCGGTGGGTTTTGCCTGGGCGGCAGCGGAACCGAGAAGCAGAATGGCGTAAGAAACGATGAAAAAGGCGGCGGAAGTCTTGCTCCGCATGAACGCTCCGAGTAAAGCAGTCCAAATAGTCTAGCGTGAGGGTGAGCGTGGCGGGCGAGATGGTCCCAAAACGATAATGGCGGATTGGAAGGAATCGGAGGTTAGGTGATCGGTGGACCTACTCCTTTACGATGATGAGATCCCAGGGCGCTAGCGTCGTCTGCTCGCCCTGCGCTATTGATTTACCGGACAGAAGATCCGTGCCGATGGGATAGGAATAGGTCATCGTGGCGGGCGAGGCCGAATAGTTTAGAAAGTAATGCAACTTGTGGCCGTCCTGGGTTAGGCCGTGTTTTACGCGGACAGTCGAAGGAAGCTGCTGGTCAGAACTGGCCAAGCCAGCTTCTTTCAACGAATCCAGAACGATCGCATCCTGCAATTTGTCCGAGACTGCGGTTCCTTCATAAAGCAGTGTGCCAGAGCCATAGTGATTCAAGGTGATGGCTGGCCAGCGACCGAAAAAGGGATGGTCGAAATAGACGAGAGGCTTAGCGGTTTCCAACTGGAGAAATTCGGCCCAAAGCCTGACCTTATCGTTTTCCTCGCCGACGTGAAAAGGATCACCGCGGAGAGCGAGGGGATGTTCGAGATTGGAGAACTCCTGATAGGTGAAACCGGCGGCTGTGCGGAGAGGACCGGGAGCGAGTTCCCAGCGGACGGCGGAATTTTCATTGGTGAAACCGCTCTTGAAGGTCATTAGGACGTGGCCACCGTTTCGAACGTACTCGGAAATTCGGTTCAGCAAGGTGTCGTCAGCCACATAAAGGCAAGGAACGATCAGCAGCTTATATTTTGCGAGCTCCGCGGCGGTGACACTCGGAAAAACAAAGTCGCTGCCGACATTGGCGAAATAGAGCGAGTTATGCAGTTGGTCGGCTATGGCGTTGTAACCGCGGAAAAATCTGCCGGCAGTCCATCCGGGTTCCAGTCCGCGATCAAACGGCATGAAGTCGATGGCCTTGGAAGAGTCGACGCTGTAAAGAATCGCGACTTCGTTGTGGATTTGCATGTTGGCCAGTTCAGGCCCAATTTTCAGAAGTTCGTGAGCGACGCGCGAGACTTCGGCATACGCGCGATTGGGCTGGAGGTCGTGGCTGAGCACGCCTTTCCAGTAGGTTTCCTGGCCAGCATGAATCGAATGCCAATGCCAGTACTCAACCATGTTGGCGCCGCTGGAGACGTGAGTGTAGACGTCGAGACGAAGTTGGCCGTCGTAAGGCGGATACTGGCCCGCCGAATCCCAACCGATGGTCTGCGCATTCGTTTCAGTGACGAGAAAATTAGAGTGCTTCAGCGAGCGGGCAAAATCGCCCTGCAAGGCCTGCCATGCACCATCCATGTGGTCCTGGGTGCCGTGATAAGGGTTATTGGCGACGACATCAAGAGATGCGGCTACGGTGGGTTCATCCGTGCCGCCGCCCATCATTCCGCCGAAATCGTGGGTGACGAATTGATCGGGCCGGCGATACTTGCGGACCAGCGCGGCCTGCCAGCCAAGAAAATTGGCGACGCGAATGTGCTGCCAGCGTTCCCATTCGAGCTTGTAGCTTGTGCTGGTGGCGTTATCGCGAGTGGGCATGTCGGCCCAGTCGTTGACGTCCTGTCCCCAATAGTTAAGAAACCAGGCTTTGTTCAGGGCGTCGGTTGTGCCGAACTTTTTCTTGAGATGTTCGACGAATCCGGCGAAGACGTCGGGATTTGATGCGCCGTAACCGCTGGTTTCGTTGTCGATTTGCCAGCCGATGACGGCGGGATTGCTTTTGTAGTGGGTCACGAGGTTGGTGATGACTCGCTCGGCGTAGATGCGGTACTTGGGATTATCGAAATCCATGTTCTGGCGCATGCCATAGCCGACGTAACCATCGCCCAACGGGCGGGCAAGGATTTCCGGATGCTCATGAGCCATCCAAGTAGGAATGGAATAGGTAGGCGTGCCCATGATGACCTTGATGCCGGCTTTTCCCATGGCATCGACGACGCGATCCATCCAGGCGTACTCGAAGTGGCCGTCGGATGGTTCCCAAAGACTCCAGGTGGATTCACCCATGCGAACGACGGTGATTCCGGCGGCTTTCATGAGGGCGACGTCTTTTTCGAGGCGGCCGGGCTGGAGATCGGCGGGCATGTACTCGTTGTAGTAAGCGGCGCCGTAGAGGATCGTGGGTTGAGAGACTCCAGGTGCGGCCGCAGGCGACTGCGCGGCGAGTGGGTTTGAAGTTGAAGAGACCAGCGCCAGGAGAATCCATGGCGAGAAAGTGCGGAAGAAGAGCGACAGGCGAAGTTTCATGAGGGAGTCCTCCATGTGTAACGTAGAAAAAGATTTGACGATGTGCTTGTGCTCGCGGCGCATTCCGCACGAACGATGGGAGAGTAGTGCACTTGGTATCTGGTTTCAAGCGGAACGGGCGGAAGATTCGAGTCGCGCAGCCGGAGGAAGCTGCTGGCCCAAGGGCGGGTGTCATGGCTGGCGGGAATGGCTATTTTGGCCAATGAAAAAAATGAACAAAGGCAATGGCGCGCTTGGCGCGGGGTTACTTAGGACGCGCGTTGAGCTGCTCAAGCGTGCGCTTCAACTGCTCCAGTTTTGCTCCGGCTTCGCCAAGCTTTCCTTCGGCGGTTAATTGCTGGTAATCGGAGAGATCTTTGGCAGCTTGCGCGATGAGGGCCTTCAGGTCAGTCGGCGCCTTTGAGGCAGCGGCAGTTGCGGAAGCGTTTTGGGCTGGCTCTTGCGTCTGAGAGATTGCGCTTGTCGAAGAAGCAGCTCCGCCAAAGAGGGCGGCCATTGCGGACTCGAACGTTGGCCCGTACGCGAGGCGGTCCTGTACCGCCAGGACGACCAGGCGGAGCTCGGGCATGGGGCTACGTTCGGCTTGGAGATAGATGGGCTCGGCGTAGAGAAGCGTGCGCCCAATCGGGATCACGAGCATATTTCCGCGGCGAACGTGCGAGCCTTGCTGGCTCCAAAGGGTCAATTGGCCGGAGAGCTGAGCATTTTGATCGATACGGGCTTCGACTTGAAGCGGGCCATCGACTAGTTTCGACTTGGGGAAATCGTAGACGACGGAATTGCCGTACTGAGCGTCGTCGCTGCGGCCGGCAATCCAGCCAATCAAATTATTGCGGTTCGCGGGCGTGAAGGGAAGAATTTCCACGAACTCCGAGTCCGGCTCGCCGGGAAGATTCATGAGCACGAAATTGGGCTGCATGGTGAGCGTGGTTTGCTGGCCGACCTCGTTGAGGCCAACTTCGCTGGCCACGGTCCACAGATCCTCCCGATTGTAGAAAACTTCCGGGTCGTTCATGTGATAGAGGCCGTAGGCTTGCGCTTGAACGTTGAGCAACATCTCCGGATAGCGCACATGCTTGCGCAAATCCGGAGGCATTGCGGACGCATCCTGGAACAAGCCAGGGAAGATGCGGCGATAGGCCGCGGTAATAGGATCCTCAGAGTCGAAGACGTAAAAGGTTGTGGTGCCGTTGTAGGCGTCGATGACGACCTTCACGCTGTTGCGCATGTAATTGATGCTGTTGCCGTTGAGAGAATAATGGCTCGAGTAGGGATAAGTAACCGAGGAGGTGAACGCATCCATCATCCAATAGAGGCGGCCATTCGGGGCGACCACAATATAAGGGTCCGGGTCGAACGTGAGAAACGGCGCGAGCGCCGATACACGGGCGAGCAGATTGCGGCGCATCAGCAGACGGCTCTCTCGGTCCACATCATCGCTGAAGGGAAGTTTTGTGAGATCACCACGGTCCATCGCGATAAGGAGGCGACGGAGAAAGCTGCCGAGAACGATTCCGCCGCTGCCCTGGTAGGACGTGAAGCTGTTCGTCTGACCTTGCGGATAGTTGAACTCCTGCTGACGAGTTTTGACATACACATCCGTATTGGTGAGTTCGCCGAAATAAATTTCGGGGCGCGTGACGGTGAGACCCGGGACCGTGCTTTCGACGGGCATGTTGCTGAGAAGAAGTGTGGGGAGCCCTTCTGGCGTGAAACCGTTGACGGTGTTCATGGTGATGCCGTAGCCATGGGTATAGATCAATTTTTCGTTGATCCAGTTGCGGCTGCTATCGGGGAGCTTGTCGATGTTCAACTCGCGGGCGGCAAGCATCACTTCGCGAAGATGGCCATCGATTTCATAGCGGTCGATATCGATATCGGGAAAGTCGTAATAGGTGCGGATCTCTTGAATCTGGCGGAGGGTGTCCTGGAGCGCGCGCCAGTCCCAAAGGCGAATGTTTTGGAGGGTGGACTGGTTATTCGCTGGATCGGCGGCCTCCACGCTGGTCTCGGCGGGGAACTTGCGCTGGGTCACGCGGTCCAGGCCGAAGGCTAGCCTTGTGAGCTCGATATTGTAAGCGATATAGGGCTTCTCGCGGACTAGTTGGTTCGGCTTGACGACAAAGTTGCTGACGTACCAGCCGACGAGCTGAAGGAGCAGATAGCAAGCCGCGGCTGGAACGATAGCCACTCCCAACCAGCGGCCGCGCGGCGCCGAGGAAGCGTTAAAGGCCGCAATCGCCGCGCCGAAGACGAGAGCAACGCAAAGGACCAGCAGGCCCGGGAGCATGATGTGGACATCCGTGTAGGTGGCGCCGCCGAAGATGGTGTGGTCCTGGAACAATAAAGAGAAGCGGCCGATATAGACCTGCAGCGCGAGAACCAGCAAGAGAAACGCAAGGGCAATGGACAAGCCGCGCCAGGGCAGTCCGGTATAGCCGCGGGGAAATCCTTCGATGGCGCGCGCGCTGTTGGCCACCACGAATAAGAATGCGGCGACCACACAGATGAGCACAGCGAGCAGGGTCAGCCAGCCGGAAAGGAGTTGCCAGGCAGGAAGTTTCAGGAGGTAAAAGCTAAGCGGCCTGGCAAGAATCGGATCCGTTACACCCCCGGTGAAATGCGGCGCATACCAATAGAGAGCAAGCGTAGGCCACGATGACATCATGAACGAGCCTGCTCCAAGCGCGGCGAGGAGCGAACCACCTATGGCGACAAAACGCAGGATGGGCTCGACGGGAAGCCTCAGAGGTTGGCCGCCCACGAAAATCGTTTGTCCAGCGGGCAAGTCATCGCGATGCGTGCGTTTGAGAGCCAGAATCGCTCCGTACAAGATGAGAAAAGTAACCGCGGCGAAGGTGGCAAAGACCGCCCATTCGAGGCGCAGCGTTTTGAAGAACACTTCCTGATAGCCGAGCGAGCCGAACCAGAGGGCGTCGACGTAATACGATAGCCACGTCTGGCCGCTGAAGAACACCAGGAAAAGGACAGCGAGAATGAGGAGTATCAGACCGCGGGAACGGCGTGAGGGATGAAGCGGCCTTTGGTTCAAGTGCTGGAAGCGTTGTCTGTCGATAGGGTTGGGCATCAATCAATCTTACTCTCTAACAGCATATCGTTCTTACGATTCCGGAAAAGAGCATCTTGAAATTTCAGAAAAATCCGGCGCATGAGGATGCGGCCCTTCGGGCGCTGGCGCTTATTTTGCATGCGGCTTCGGCGTGAAACGGTCTCAAGGCGCCTCGGGGCCAGGCGGCAAGTGCTCTTCAAAATACGCGAGAATATTTGTGTAGACGTCCAAGCTCGTGCCGTCGCCTTCGAAGATGCCGTGTGTACGGCCAGGATAGACGCGCATATCGAAGGGTTTGCCGAGGGAGATCAATTTATTGACGAGCAATTCGAAACCCTGGAAGTGGACGTTGTCATCACCGGAGCCGTGCATTACGAGCAAATCGCCGCGCAGGCCAGCGGCAAAGTTAATGGCTGAGGACTGTTCGTAAGCTTTCGGATTGTCCTGAGGCAGACCCATGTAGCGTTCCTGGTAGATGCTGTCATAGAGGCGCTGGTCGGGCACGGAGGCGACGGAGACTCCCACGCTATAAATTTGGGGATACCGGAACATTAAGTTGAGAGTTTCCGTGCCACCCCCGCTCCAGCCCCAGACTCCGACGCGCTTCGCATCAACATAGTCGTGAATTCTTTCGAGCGATTGAAGAGCGTCGGCCTGCTCCTGCGAGGAGAGCGGGCCAATATTTTTGTAGACGATTTTGCGCCACTCGCGGCCGCGAGGAGCTGGAGTGCCCTGGTTATCAAAGCTGGCGACGAGATAGCCTGCTGCTGTTAGAGTGCGGTCAAACATCGAGGGCCAGCGGTCTTCGGTGGTCTGACCGGCGGGTTCGGAATAAACATTTACGATCAGCGGGTACTTTTTCGAGGGATCGAAGTTCGTAGGCTTCATCAGCCACGCATCTACCATCAAGCCGTTGCCAGCGTCGAGTTTCATGAATTCGGTGGGTCCGTGGAAGAGAGGCTTGACGAGGGTCGCAAGCGAAGAATTGTCCGCTGTGGTTCGCGTGACTTTGTGATCGGGCAGATGCACTACTTCGAACAGGGGCGGAACATCGAAGGACGAATAATTGTGGAAAGCCCATTCTCCATTGGGAGAAATCGTGTAGGAGTGCGTGCCCGGTTCGTTAGGGGTGAGACGGCGTGGATCTGCTGAGCCATCAAGTTGCGTGCGGTAGAGATATCGTTGCGCGGGATTGTCGGGCGACGCGATGAAATAGACCCACCTTTCATCGGGAGTGACACGGTCGAGACTGACGACGTCAAAATCACCGCGGGTGACGAGCGTGGACTTGCCGGAATCGCGTTGGACGCGATAAAGATGCCGCCAGCCGTCGCGTTCGCTAAGGACGAGGAATTCGCGGCCGTGATTGATCCACGAGACATCGGCGTTAAGGTCAACCCAGGCTGGGTCTTGGTCAACGAAAACTGTTTGAGAAGCGCCCGAAGCAGCGTCGGCGATGAGAAATTCATTTTTGTTCTGCAAACGATTCATGTGCTGAACGAGGAGATGGGTGGCATCGGCCCAGCCCATTCGGGGAATATAGTAGTCATGGGGATTCCCAGGGGTCTGCATCCAGACTGGATGCCCGCCCTCAGCGCTTACGACGCCAACCCGGACGGCGGAGTTTTGCGTTCCGGTTTCGGGATAGGGATATTGAAGCAGCTGTGGGTAGACGCCGAAATCCGGATAGGGGATTCCCGTAACGATTGGACCGCGCGGCACGCCTAAGTCGTAGATGAGTGTGAATTCATGAACGCCAGTGGTGTTGAACTGCCAGAAAGCGATGGAGCGGCTATCGGGACTCCATGCGAAGCCGTCGCGAATATCGAACTCTTCCTCGTTCACCCAGTCGGATGTGCCGTTGATGACCGTGTCGGAGCCGTCGTGCGTTAGTTGCGTGATTTTAGCCGTGTTGAGATCTTGCACGTAAACATTATTTTCGCAGACGTAGGCGACTTTAGCGTTGTCGGGCGAGAATTTGGCAAACATCAGGCTGGACGCAGGGACGCCGCCGCCGAGTTTGTGAAGAGCGCCGGAACTGAGATCAAGGACCCAGTAGTCACCACGGGTATTGCGGCGCCAGACGGTTTTCGAGTTTGTGAAGATGAGGAGTTGATGGCCGTCTGGCGAGAAGGTATAGCTTTCGACGGGAATGGGCATTTTTTCTCCGGAAGGAATCAAGCGATTGGCTGAAACCAGGATTTCGCGGGTGCCGGTCGCTGTTTGGTAGCGGATGATGTCAGTGCCGCCAGGCGTGGCTGAGGGCTCGAGTGCAAGATAGGAATCACCGTTTCCGAACCACTCGCCGCCGCGGAAGATTTTTGGACGGAATTCCGGATTGAACATGGTGCGGGAGAGAAGCTTTGCGGCGAAATCCTTCTGATCCGCAGGGGCGGCTACCAGTCCTGCTGTTGCGGCCGCCGCGAGGAAAAGAACCAGAGCTGTAATTCGAAGTGCGCGAATGGAGCGCTCCGATGAATTCGAAAGGACCAAGATCCAATTTAGACTGAACATCCCGGCCTCCCCAAAAAATATTGCGGACTGTAACACTAGCAGATTTCATGCAGGTCTGCGGAATGCGCGTTTCTAAACGAACCCGAGCATCCGGTGAGGTTCAAAAGCCTGGCGCGCCGGAGGCGGCGGGGCGCATTTCCGGGGCGTTGACGCCGAAACGTAGATGGGCGAGATAGGTTTGACCGAGAGACATCAGGCCGGTATAGAGGTAGCCCCAGACGAAAAGGAACAGAAACGGAATCGTGGCGTAGTTCTGGTTCGTGAACGCGTAGAAGACGGTGCCGGTAAAATAGAGACCGAGGAGAACTTCGGCGTAGGGCATCCAGCCCGCTTTATTGCGATATTTTTTCGAGACGAATGTGCCTTTTTTCCCTTCGATTTTAAATTTAGGCGTGCGCGCAAATTCGCTCTTTTTGCCAACGAGGGCTTCGAGGACAGCTTGCGCGTTGCGAACCGAAATGCCGATGCCCACAGCCATGACGAAAGGCATGTAAAAAAATGTGCGCCACCAGGTTTTCGGACGAAGCTCCCTTTGCGCCACGAGGTAAAAGCTGGAGATGGAGCAAGTGGAAGCGAGGAAGAGGGGCAGGTCGATAAGAAGCATCTGAAACCAGCCTTGATAGAAGCGGACGATCATAGCAGGGAGGAGCATCGCAGAAAAAACGACCATGAGCGGGTAGCTAATGTTCGCGGTGAGATGGAAAAAAGCTTCGGCTTTGACGCGAAGCGGCGCATCGGATTTCAGGACTTGAGGAAGTATTTTTTTTGCGGTCTGCATCAGGCCTTTTGCCCAGCGGGCTTGTTGCGCTTTGAAGCCATTCATATCGACGGGCAACTCGGAAGCGCACTCGATTTGCGGCAAGTATAGGAATTTCCAGCCTTTAAGCTGCGCGCGATAGGAAAGATCGGTGTCTTCGGTGAGAGTGTCGTGCTGCCAGCCGCCCGCGTCTTCAATCGCTTGGCGGCGCCAGACGCCCGCGGTGCCGTTGAAATTGAAAAATGTGCCGCAGCGGGAACGCGCGCCGTGTTCGACGACGAAGTGCCCATCGAGGAGGATCGTTTCGACCTGGGTAAGGAGGGAGTAGTCGCGATTGAGGTAGGTCCAGCGAGTTTGCACCATGCCGATTCCTGCGCCTTTCGCTGGATCAACGAAATACGGAATCGTGCGTAGGAGGAAATCATGCTCGGGTATGAAGTCCGCGTCGAAAATGGCTACGAATTCTCCTTGAGCGGTGTGGAGGCCGTTTTCGAGGGCGCCAGCTTTGTAGCCTTCGCGATTCGTGCGGTGGATGTAAGAGATCGGCAAGCCTTGAGCGGCATGGCGTGCAACGCAAGCACTGGCTACCTGGCAGGTTTCGTCGGTGGAATCGTCGAGGACTTGAATGTCGAGGAGTTCACGAGGGTAGTCAAAGCGCGAGACGGCTTCCACGAGGCGCTCGATGACGTACCGTTCGTTGAAGATGGGCAGCTGGACAGTGACGCGAGGCCATACTTTGACTTCGGGGGGAGCAGCAGGGACATTTTTCGAATAGAGGTAATAATCGTAGACGAGCCAGTAGCGATGAAAACCATAGGCCGCGAGAACAAAGAGGACCAAGAAGTAGGGTATGGTCATGGCCAGATCAAAGGCATTGGCATGGTAGATGCCCGCGAAGGTGCGGTCGGTGAGCTGATGCCAGTAATGGCTGAAAGAGCTCTGCGCGAGAAGAACCGACGATATGAGCAACCGAGTGGTCACGAGGTAGTCAGCTAGGCTTTCCGCGGATTGCGTCCTGAGTTGAACTTTGCGACACAAAGATTATAAGGCCGAAGCGTCATCGGCGAAAGGTGCATCTGGATGATTCCGGGTGGGTTGGCGGGTCGCAGCGCCGGAGTTTCCTCGAGCCTTTGGGTGATGCCCGCGTTCAGGGAATCAGGACGATTTTTCCGGCGGCGCCCGGTTCGAGAATTTCTTTGTGGGCGCGCGCGGCTTCGGCCAATGGCAGTTCTTTGCCGACTACTGGGCGAAGCGTACTGTTTTCGAGCCCGGCGTAGATGCCCGCGTGAATCGCGGCTTCTTCGCTTTCGGTGATGCCCCAAAGCGTAAAGCCGCGGACGGAGCTGCGCCGGGCCATTAGGTCGCGAGGATTTATGGTGATCTCACCGCGGTTGCCGATGACGATGATGCGGCCGTTGGTGGCGAGGAGCTTCATATCATTCGCGAGATTTACGTTGGCAAGCATTTCGAGCACGATGTCCACGCCGCGGCCGCCGGTGGCTTTCATGATTTCGTCGAGATAGCCCGGCTTGCTGTGATCGAAGACTTGATGAGCGCCTTCCCGCGAGACGAGGTCGAGGCCTTTTTGGGTGCTGGCTGTGCCAAGGACGCGGAGCCCCAGAGCACGGGCAAATTGAACGCCGGCGATGCCGACACCGCCGCTGGCGCCGTGGATTAAAACTGTCTCTGAAGCGCGAGCCTGCGCAGAGTGATACAGCGCATGGTAGGCAGTTCCGTAAGGGACCCAGACACCCGCTCCTTGAGCGAAACTGATTTTCGCGGGAAGTGGCTGAGCCTGACTTTCGAGAGCGATGGTGTATTCGGCGTAAGCGCCGGTTACGGTCCTTGCCACGTAAATGCGGTCGCCGGGTTTTACTTTAGTGATGCCTGTGCCTACGGCTTCGACGACGCCGGCGCCATCGGAGCCGGGAGTGTACGGTAGAGGAGGTTTGACCGCGTAGGTTCCCGTCCGCATGTAGGTGTCGTAGGGATTTACGCCGACCGCGTGAATGCGCACCAGGACTTGCCCGGCTGCCGGCTTCGGCGCCGGGACTTCTTCGTACTTCAAAACTTCCGGACCACCGAATTCGTGAACGATGATTGCTTTCATTTTGGGGCCTCCATGGCTTGGGAGATTCAAGCTAAGAACGAATACGATTCTTTTCGGCGTTTAGGACCTGAAAATGCCTGGCTTGAGCGGCGCTCAGCTTGCTGAGCCGATGGAAGGCGGTATCCGAAGATGAGGGCGGAAACGATGTGCATCCGCCCCTAGAAGTGATCATCAACGTGCACCGCCGGCACTTCGTTTTCTTTTTTGTGGAGGCCGGACGATTGGCCCCAGGCAGTCGTCTGCCAGTTGTCCTTCCCTTTTTTCTCAGGTATCCATGGCGGCAGTGTTTGATTCAGATAGGCCGCGAGAGCGTGGATGTAAGGCTCGTACATGGCACGGAGCTCGAGGAGGCGGCGGTCGGCCTCCTCTCCGTCCCGCAATTGCAAGCCGTGCTGGGCGAGAATATCGCGCATCCGCCTTAGACCTTCGGCTGTGAGTCGTTCCTGGGGCAATGGCTTGGGAGCCGTGCCGAAGACTTGCGAGAGATCGACGACGGCGTGGCGTGCGATTGCAAATGTGAGTTCGGCCTGCTTTTCGCAGGCGCCGTCGATACCGACCATGACGAGAGCACAGGTGTCCAGAATGGCGGTGAGGGAGGCGATCCAGGATTGGTTGTCGTGCTGCGAACGAAAGTAGGCCAGGACCGGATAAGAGAGATGGCTTTCCATTAGCTCGGCGGACCACAGTTCCCAATCTTTCAGAAGCTCGCGCAAGGCGTCCTGTCCATGAGGATAACTGTGCCGGCGGAGAAGTTCACCGGCGGTGGGAGGCGTGCCCGCGCGTGAATCCAGCAGCGAAATATCCACTTCGCGTTTTGAGAATGAGCCGTAAATGAAGGGCAGATAACCGATCACGGCGGCGAGAAAACCGAAGCCGAAACCGGCCTCGGTCACGACAAGCGCGCGAGCCAAGCCTGAACGTGGAACGACATCGCCGAGACCAAGGGTGAAAAACGTCGTGCCGCTGAGATAGATATCGGTCATAAAGCCGGGTTCGCCGCCCGTGATGTTCACTGCTGAGCCGGCGCCGTACTGCATCATGCCGAAACCGAGAACAAGGCCAACCGCCCAAACACCGACAAGGACAAGGAGAGAAAGAGGACCGAAGAAACCTAGCAGTGCTTCGCGCCGCTTTCGGGAGGGCACAAGACACATGACGAACTTCCAGGTGTGCCATGTGGACTTGTAAAACAGCCGCGCGAGCCGGAATTTCCGCGTGACGCGTCTGGGCAAGATGATGGCCTCGAAGGCGTCCCATAGGACGATCAGGAAGATTGCGGCGCCGGCAACAAAGGCGCCCGGAACTGGAATCATATACGGCATTGTACTCGTTTGGATGGGTTGCCGATAAGTGGACGGGCAATCAGGAGATCAGCTGAGCTGCGACGGTGATTTCCGCCTTGAAGAGCTTGGAGACCGGGCAGCCCGTCTCGGCGGCTTTAACGGCGGTGTCAAACTTGGCTTTATCAGCGCCCGGGATTGAAGCGACGAGATCGAGATGGCTCCTGGTGATGGAAAAGCCTTCGCCGACTTTTTCAAGAGAGATCGTGGCGGTCGTTTCCAATTTTTGCGGGGTCATGCCTGCCCCGCCGAGTTGCGCGGACAGCGCCATCGTGAAGCAACCCGCGTGGGCGGCGGCTAGGAGTTCTTCTGGATTCGTGCCTACGCCGTTTTCAAAGCGTGTACTGAAGGAATATTGCGTATGTTTGAGAGTGCCGCTGTCGGTGGAAAGTGAGCCTTTGCCGTCTTTCAGTCCGCCTTGCCAAACTGCCGATGCCTTGCGTTGCATGATGATGCTCCTTTTGGAATGTTCGGTCGGTTTGAAGCCCGAGAATTCGATTCGCCAGCGATAGAGAAGGGTATATTGCTGGGACGACGCTGTCGAGTGGGGCAAGGGAATTCTCATGAGCGCCAATCTGGAGCCTACTGCGCACCGGCCATGGCCGATGATAGAAGGCCGCTGGGTGATGGCACAAATTTGGCACGAGCTGCTATTTGCCCATTGGCCGGTTCCGGCGGAAATTCTGCGGGCGCATATTCCCGCGCGTCTCGAGATTGATACGTTTGACGGTCAGGCCTGGCTGGGGGTCGTGCCGTTCCGGATGTCTGGCATTCGGCTGCGGGGGACGCCCGCGCTCCCGTGGCTTTCGGCCTTTCCAGAATTGAATGTGCGGACCTATGTTGTGGCCGACGGAAAGCCAGGAGTGTGGTTCTTCAGTCTGGATGCAGGGAACGCGATCGCCGTAGCGATTGCTAGATGGTGGTTTCATCTGCCTTATTTTCGTGCGCGAATGTCGTGTGAGGCACGCGATGGTTGGATCGAGTACGGAAGCGATCGCGTACACCGTGGTGCGGCGTGTGGTGAGCTTCGCGGACGATATCGTCCTTTCGGGGACGAATTTCTGGCGAAGCTCGGAACGCTCGAACATTTTCTGACGGAGCGATACTGTCTTTATGCGATCGATGGCCAGGGGCGCATTTCAAGGGGCGAAATTCATCATCGGCCCTGGGCATTGCATCTCGCCGAGGCTGAACTAATCAAAAACACGATTGCCGAGGCGGCCGGATTTGATTTGCCTGAGGAAAAGCCGTTGCTTCATTTTGCCAAGCGGCAAGAAGTGGTTGTTTGGAGACCGCAGCGTCTGACCGGCTGACCCACTTTGCGGCCGCCTACCATTTGTGAAATACGAAAAACACCGCGAGAACGATGCAGCCAAAGCCGGCCGCGTAATTCCACTTGAGCTCTTCGCCAAAATAGATGAGCGAGAAAGCCGAAAACACTGTGAGCGTGATGACCTCCTGAATGACCTTGAGCTGCGCGACCGAGAATTCGTAAGAGCCAATGCGGTTCGCTGGAACCTGAAAGCAGTATTCGAAAAAGGCGATTCCCCAACTGATGACAATTACTTTCCACAGGGATGTCGAACGAAACTTGAGATGGCCGTACCACGCAATGGTCATAAAGATGTTCGAAATGGTGAGCAGGACGATTGTTCTCATATTCGCGTTAGCTTTCTTTGTTTTGGATTTTTCCCTATGTGGGACGAGAAGTAACGCCCCGCAGTTACAAAATGGACTACCGCCGATTGAATTCAGTCATCCACACTCAAAGTTGAAGGCCCAGACTCAGTCGGCCAAGAACGCTTGGCGAAAAAACGCGCCTTTTCCAGTTTAGGACCATTTCGTATTCCATAATGGCGGATTCTGCACACCTGAACGAGGTGCCAGTTCAGGTTGCCGCGACCTCTCGGCTAGAGTAGGCAGAGACAGACAATTTGGCTTCGCTTTTAACGTAGTTATATCGAGCCGGTGTGGCCCTGGAGAATCTCGTGGTGCGGATATTGAAAATCGTCGCTGTACTGATTTTGGCGGTGGCAGTCGTAGTTCCGGCTGCTATGAACGGGCAGGAAACTACTGTGCTTGTGGTGACGGGCTCGAGCATGCCGGAACCGCTCTACCTGAAGTGGAACGACGAATATCACAAGCAGCAGCCAAACGTGAAAGTGCGCTATTTGCCGGAAGGCAGTGGCGCAGGTGCCAGCCGAGTCTTGACAGGGACGGGAGATTTCGCCGGCGGCGACGCGCCGATTCCCGAGAAGGAATTGAAAACGGCTACCTCTCAGATCGTCGAGCTTCCCACGATCCTGATCGGAATCGTAATGATCTACAACTTGCCGGGAATATCCGGCGAGCTCCACCTTTCGGGTCCGGTGCTGGCTAGCATCTATCTCGGAAAGATCACGGAATGGAACGATCCGGCGGTCGCCAAATTGAATCCGGGGACAAGGCTGCCTGAGATTCCCATCAAAGTTGTGCACCGGAGCGCGGGGAAGGGTTCGAGCTACATTCTGACCGATTTTCTTTCGAAGGCCAGCCCGGAATTTCTGTCACATATTGGAAGAAGCGAATCGCCGGATTGGCCTGTAGGAGCGAACGCCGGGAGGACTCAAGATATGGTCGATAAGATTGAAGCTACGGCGGGAGCAATCGGGTATACAGAATTGAATATCGCGGAGAAGGCTTCCTTGCGGATGGCCAGCATCCGAAATGAAGATGGTGAGTTTATCCACCCATCCGCCCGCTCGATCGCAGCCGCGGCGAGAGCCATGTCTCGAAAGACGATGGACGATTTCCGTATTTCGCTGACGAATGGGCCCGGGAGAGACACCTATCCCATCAGCAGCTTTACCTGGTTTTACGTTCCAGCCGCTGCGAAGGATTCGCAGCGTGGTCGAGCGGTCGAGGAGTACCTTAAATGGGTTTACAGCAGCGGCCAGAAGCTGGCTCAGGACGAAGGTTATCCGCCGCTGCCTGAAGAGCTACTCGCCAAGGTAGCCGCGAAAGCAGCAACGATTCGCTAAGATACTTCCTGAAATTCTAAACGTTTAGTGTGAGCGAAACTAGATCTGGCCGCGGAGTTGGCGGCAGTGGTGGCATCTTGGAACGGTCGACCGGGCGATAAAGTGTGTCACGCTCCACGGGAACGCGGCCCGCGGCGCGGATAAGGCGCTCAAGTTCTGCGCGTGGAGTGAACTCCGACGTTTTCGCTCCGGCATCGTGGTAAATCTTCTCTTCGACAACCGTGCCATCTAAATCATTAGCCCCGAAACGCAGTGCGATTTGCGCGATGCTCGGCGAGAGCATGATCCAATAAGCCTTGATGTGCTCGAAATTATCCAACAGCAGCCGCGCGACCGCGATGTTGCGGAGATCGGCGTATGCGGTTGGTTTTGGAATGTGCGAAAGCGCGGTGTTGTCCGGATGAAATGCCAGGGGAATAAAGGCTACGAAGCCGTGAGTTTCATCCTGTAGTTCGCGCAACTTAATGAGATGGTCGACGCGCTCTTCTTCAGTCTCGACGTGGCCATATAGCATAGTGGCGTTCGAACGGAGCCCGGCTTCGTGCGCTTTCTTCGCGGTGTTGAGCCACATCTGGCCGCTGGTTTTGTGATCGCAAATAATTTTTCGCACGCGCGGATGAAATATCTCCGCACCGCCCCCCGGACACGAATCCACCCCAGCCGCTTTCATTTTGCTCAGTACTTCCTCGATCGGGAGCTTTGCGATGCGCGAAAAATAATGAATCTCAACCATCGTGAAGGCTTTGATGTGGACCGAAGGGCAGCGCTGCTTCAGTCCGCGCACGAGCTCCAGGTAATGATCAAAGGTGAGATCCGGGTGCAGCCCTCCGACGATATGAAATTCCGTGGCGCCTTCACGAACGCCCTGCTCGGCTCGTTGATAGATCTCCTCGAGAGCGAATGTATATGCGCCGGGCGCGTTCGGGTCGCGGCCGAAGGCGCAGAGCTTGCAATGGGCGACGCACACATTCGTCGGGTTGATGTGACGATTTACGTTGAAATAGGTGACGTTGCCGTGTCGCTTCTCGCGGACGTAATTTGCGAGCCAGCCCACGGCAAGCAGGTCAGGCGAGCGATAAAGCGTGATGCCGTCTTCCATGCTCAGCCGCTCGCCTGCGAAGACCCTCTCCGCGATGGGTTTTAGCCGCTGATCGGTAATGGTAAGTTCGCTCATTTCGTTTCCGCTGAAAATTTCAAACGCGCCAGACGGCCGCAGCAGCGCCCCAGAACAAAAGGAACAATAGACTAATATAACCGTTCACGGCGAAAAACGCAGCGTCCAGCTTGCTGAGATCGCCCGGCTTGACAAGGGAATGCTCGTAAGCCAGCAGCGCGGCGACGACGACGATCCCCGCCCAAGCCGGCCACGGTAGCGCAAAGCTCCAGGCCAGCCAGGAAAGCAGCGCGACAACGCCGATGTGCATGGCGCGTGCGATGAGCAGTGCGTTGGCGATGCCGAATCGCTTCGGAACCGAGTAGAGGCCAGCCCGGCGGTCGTAATCGACGTCCTGACAGGCGTAAAGCACATCAAAACCGCCCACCCAAAAAGAAACGGCCGCGCAAAGAATGAGCATGCGCGCGTCAAGACCGCCCGTTATTGCGATCCACGCGGCTGCGGGAGAGATGCCGAGAGCGAATCCGAGAAAAATGTGCGACCAGTTTGTGAAGCGTTTCGTGAACGAGTAGAAAAACAAAACAGCGATAGCAAGCGGCGCCAGCTTGAGCGCCAGCGCATTAAGCTGCCACGCTGCGATGAAGAACAGCGCCACGGCGATGAACGTGAATAGCCACGCAAATTGGACCGAAAGTGCGCCGGTGGCAAGCGCGCGTTGTTGTGTGCGCGGATTTTCGCGGTCGTAACGCAGGTCTGCAATACGGTTCATTGTCATTGCCGCAGACCGGGCCGCGACCATAGCTACGATAATCCAAACGAATTGCCGTAGGCTCGGCCAACCATTAGGCGGTTGATGCGTGGCTCGTGCTGCGAGCAGTGCGCCCGTCAGCGCAAACGGAAGCGCAAAGACAGAATGCTCGAACTTGATCATTTCAAGTACGGTGCGGATGCGGCTGGCCATCGATGAATTACGCCTCCGCCTTTCTTGCGCCGGGCGTGCCCGTCCAGCGGTACATATTTTCCTGGGCCAAATCGATCTGCGCGAGCACTCGGCAAACATATTGCGTGACCAGGTCGTCGATGGTCTGCGGATGATGATAGAAAGCCGGGATGGCAGGCATAATCACCGCACCGGCTTGCTGCGCGCGACACATGTTTTCCAGGTGAATGCGATTGAAAGGTGTATCCCGAACGCAAAGAACAAGTTTGCGGTTTTCCTTGAGGATGACGTCGGCTGCGCGGGAGACGAGGTCGTCACTCACGCCGCTGGCGATGGCGGCGAGAGTGCCCATGGAACACGGAACAACGATCATCGAGTCGACGGCGTAGCTGCCGGAGGCGATCGCCGCGCCGATGTCCTTATTCGGGAGCACTTCGATTTTCGCCGCGGGCCTGTTCAGAAGACGGCCCGGAAGTTGCTTCAAATCGCCGGAAGTAATTCCCATCTCCTCGGAAAAGAGCCGCTGACCCGCTTCCGTGACCACAAGATGAATGCGCGTGACCCGTGCGTCCTGTTCAAGTATGGACAAGGTTTTTTGCGCCAGAATGGCGCCGCTTGCCCCGGTCACACCTACGGTGACGATTTGTTTTTGCGTGTCAGGCATTTTCCCGTGCGGATAGAATCAGTCTCGCAGCCGTGTTGGGGCAAGTCAAGCTGAGGCCCGACGCCCGCGCGATGATAGAATTTCGAGCGGTCAAATACTATGAATCAAAATGAACTGTTGAAATTGCTGGAATTGGTGAAGCTCGGCGCATTTTCGCCCGAGAAGGCCGCCGAACGCCTGCGCCATCTGCCCTTCGAGGATCTCGGCTTTGCCAAAGTGGATCATCATCGCTCGTTGCGCCAGGGCTTTGCGGAGGTCGTCTTCGGAAAAGGCAAAACGCCCCGACAGGTCGCCGAAATTGTACGCGCCATGCTCGAGAAAAAGGATTCGAATCACAATATTCTAGTCACTCGTGCGGATCTCCAAATCTTTGCGGCCGTCAAACGCGCCAGTGGGAAAACAGGGCGCCAGGCAAAATTTCACGAGAATTCGCGTGTCATTACAATTGAACGAAACTGCGAAATCACTGGGAAAGGAAATATTTTAATAGTTTCGGCAGGCACCAGCGACATTCCCGTCGCAGAAGAGGCTCTGTTCACCGCGCAAATGATGGGAAACCTTGCGGAGCCGCTTTACGACGTGGGTGTCGCAGGCATCCACCGCCTTTTGGAACATCGCGAAAAATTAAGCCGCGCTCGCGTGATTATTTGCGTCGCGGGAATGGAAGGCGCGCTGCCAAGCGTAGTCGGCGGTTTGGTCGCTGCTCCCGTCATTGCGGTCCCCACAAGCACGGGATACGGCGCAAGTTTCGGCGGTGTCGCCGCACTCCTGGGTATGCTTAATTCCTGCGCATCGAACGTCACGGTAGTGAATATCGATAACGGTTTCGGCGCCGGCTGCGTAGCTTCGTGCATCAACCGCTTGTAAGAATGCCAGGTCAAAGCGCCATTCCCAAAAGCCCCGGATCGGAAAGTGCGTCTACGTGGTCCCCCTCGGCTCCGCTCGTTTTCCCTACGAATCCTCCCGATACCTCAAAGCAAGAGCTCCCTGGAACCATAAGGTCAGATTGGCTCCGCAAAAATTTCCGTTGACGAAGTCGCCAAGAAATGTATCTTCCCGGTTTTCTTCCGAACCCAAATGTCTATGTGGAAATGACGAGTTTAGAGCGGGGAGAGGTCGTCCTCCCGCTCTTTCTCTTTCCGCTGGAACTGTTTCTCAAGGGCCTTTTGGGCCAAGTCGCGTCCGCCAAGGCCGAAAGCGATCGCCAATCCAAGCATGAGCGACCCAAATACGATCGAGAACGCAATTTCTACCGTTTGCTTTCCGAGACTGATTTGTTCAAGCGCCATCGAAAGCGCCAGGAATCCGATGACAATGCGGACCGTTTCGCTCAACACCTTAGGAGACGGCAATCCCCTATTGACTGCGGCCAGGAGAGTGGCTCGGGAAAAGAAGTTCGCAGCAATCATGCCGCCGAACAAGACGAGGAAAGCCACAAAGACCTGCGGTAGCAGAGACATCAGGTTTGCAATTTGCTGCTGCAAACTGACAATCTGCAATACGCTCACACCAACGATAATGAATCCCAGCCAGGTGATCCAAAAAACGGCGCGGCTCATCAGTTCCGTCATCGTCGGAAGCGCGGCTTTGCGCAGCAATCGGGAAGTCCCGGCTTCTTCCGCAACCTTTTCAACTTTTGCGAGGCGCAAGATTCCACGGATCGCCATTTTGAGGAGATATGCTGCCAGCCACCCGACCAGAATGATGATCAGCATGACCAGAATCCTAGGTAAAAATTCGGCAAGCATCCTGGCGAAATTGTCGTGGGCCTGCTGGAATGCATGCACAACCAAATCTTTCATGATCCACCTTGCTCTTTCGTTCTCCATCTTTCGAAGAAGAACACTTTCTGATGTTCGAACTCCTGGCAGAGCTCTTCCAAATCAGCTTCCATCTCGTCCGAGCTTGAAGATCGGTGTTGTGTGAGAAACGAATAAACGCGGCCGCGATAAATGGGAACGAATGCCTGCACCAAATGATCGCGATTGAGCTGCGAATGGTGATAAGCAGCCGCGAATTCATAACACGTGCGCACCCAGAGTTGGTGGGCTAATCGGAATTCCTTTTCATTGCAAGCGGCCAATCGGACCAACTCGGCATGCGTATCGGGATCCAGAATGGAGCCCAGTATCTGGGACAGCTGGCCGATACCGTTCTGATACATCTGGAAAAGCTTCTTTCGGTCGACGCGAACTGATCCACTGCTGACTTGGTGATCCGGGCCGATCGTTTTTAAAGGTTCGGGCGTGACACCATGGAGCCAACGCGAATCTGTGGATTCCAAACACCAGAAAAACCCCTTCACGGCGTGCCGGATTACATCGACAACGCCCGTGCTGGAGGACGCCTGAGACTTCGCGCCCAGATAAATTTGACAGCAGCGAAATGGGCCGGACATGGCGGCAATCGCCATCCACATTTCCGTTCCGGCCTCGCTCCCGTTGTTGTACCACCCCTCCTTAGAAAGGCAGTGTGTTGCGAGACGTCCAGAGAACGCGAATTCGGTCCCGCGCAGCTCTCGCATGGCCTTGCCGTAGAGTGCCCGGCCGAACGGATAGAGCAGCTGTCGAGTAAGCAAGCCATCAAATTTATGCCGACTATATAGCGGTGAGAGAAAATCATAGTTGTCGCGGTAGACGGGCGTCAGGAGAGACACCAGCCAGTTGGGGTCCGGATTTTCCAGGGAAGCGGAAACTACCGCACACGCCTGAGCATGCAGAAGATCAGCAGCGGCAAGGATATTTCTGAGCTTATTTTCCTGAGCTTCCCCTCCACCTGCATTGGTGGTGATCCAACGAAGAGTGCGGAGAGAGCCAAAGAAATCCGCTTTGGCCAGCGAAGTGGCTTCGAGCAGAGCCTGGTTTGATCCGTCGCGGGATCCGCCATCCACGTTCAGAAGTGCGACCCGCTCCCTCGGGAAATTGTGCAGGAGGGACTCTTCCACCGCCCGCACAACTCTTCCGATGGTTTTGCTGTTGTTGTGCGAGGTTATCGCCAAAAGTAAATCGACATTCCCGACACTGATCAACTGCCGGAGAAATTCATCCGAGAGGAATCCCTGTTCGCGCACTCATGTCTCCGATATTGTCGTTCGATGTCCGGCCAGGAAAGCTTGAACCTGCAGCCAGAACATCCTAAATACGCCGCAGCCGGAACCAATAGAATTGATATGGACCCATCGTCAGCAAATAAGGCAGTTCGCTGATACGCGGGAAAATCGTATTTCCTGACATTTCAATGGGAATGCTTCCCTTGTACTTCCGAAGGTCCAATTCCACGGCCTGTGCGGAGTTCGCAAGATTGTTCACGACGAGCACTCGCTCGGTTCCGAGTTCGCGCACATACGCAAGAACTCTGTGGTTGGGCGCTTGAAGAAATTCGATGCTTCCCCTGCTAAACACTGGTGTCGATTTGCGAACTTGAATCTGCCGTTTCATCCAAGAAAGCAGCGAATGTTCTGACCGATTCTGCGAGTCCACGTTGACGGCTTGGTATCCGTAGACTGGGTTCGAGATCAGCGGCGCGTATAAACGTTCTGGATCGGCCGAAGAGAATCCTCCGTTCCAGTGACCATCCCACTGCATCGGTGTGCGAACCCCGTTGCGGTCCCCGAGGTAGACATTGTCCCCCATTCCAATTTCGTCGCCATAATAGATGATGGGTGTTCCAGGTAAAGACATCAAAAGCCCATTCAGCAGTTCTATGCGTCTCCGGTCGTTGCCCATCAATGGAGCGAGCCTGCGGCGAATCCCCCCATTTAGGCGCATCGATTTGTCGCGGGCATATTCGTCATGCATATAATCGCGTTCGGCATCGGTGACCATTTCGAGCGTCAGTTCATCGTGGTTTCGCAGGAAAATGCACCACTGGCAGTTTTCCGGAATCGCCGGCGTGCGCTGCAGAATTTCAACGATCGGCTTCCGGTCTTCCAGCTTCACGCCCATGAACATTCGAGGCATCAATGGAAAATGAAAAGCCATGTGAAATTCGTCACCGTTTCCGAAATAGGCGCATACGTCCGCGGGCCATTGGTTCGCTTCCGCGAGCAGCATTTTTCCGGGATACGATTCGTCCAGACGGCGCCGAAGATCGCGGAGAATTGCATGAGTCTCCGGCAGATTCTCACAAGAGGTTCCTTCGCGTTCCACCAAATACGGGACAGCATCGAGCCGGAAGCCATCCACTCCGATCTCTAGCCAGAACTTCATAACGTCCCACATTGCCTCACGAACCGCGGGATTGTCGTAGTTCAAATCCGGCTGGTGGCTGAAAAACCGGTGCCAATAGTAGGACTTGGACACCGGGTCCCACGCCCAGTTGGACAACTCGGAATCCACGAAAATGATTTTTGCATCCCGATATCGATCATCGCTGTCGCTCCACACGTACCAGTTCCGGTGCGGATTTTCCCGGGAGCTGCGAGCTTCCTGAAACCAGGGATGCTGGTCCGAAGTGTGATTCAGTACAGATTCGATGATGACCCGAATTCCGCGTTCGTGAGCCGCTGACAGGACTGTTTTGAAATCTTCGAGTGTGCCGTAGCTCTGATGAACGGAGTAGTAGTCGGCGATGTCGTAGCCGTCATCTCGCAGAGGTGAAGGGAAGAACGGCATCAACCAGATGGCATTGATACCTAAATCCTGGAGGTAATCCAATTTACGTTGTAGCCCGCGGAAATCGCCAATACCATCGCCGGTGCTGTCGTGGAACGTCCGGACATGCAACTGGTAGATAATAGAGTCCTTGTACCAGTCGGCTTGTTGTGCAGCGCTCAGGATTGCTACCCTCCGTCCGTCCCGTTCTTCACAGAAAATAATCGAAATCACGGCCAGCGGCGCTTGGTATATATCGTAGTACGATGCAGTTCCCTGAGGTACCAAAAAAGCCTATTTTCTTTCGCCTCTCGATTTTCCAAACAAGTTGTGTCTTCGGTACAGGGCGGTTTTTGGTCGTTGGCGATTCCTCGCGACACCGGGTCTGGAATGCGGCTGAGCCTTGCAGGCAGTAGATCGAGAGCTGGCCTCCGAGAGTGCCAATGCGAAGTGCTGGGCGTCATTCAGAAAGTTTTGCTGTCGAATCTGTTTTCGAGGCGCACACTGCTTGGCATGCACCCAAATGTTCACGGATGGAAATTCGGACTGCGCCCAAATACAACTGGCGGGAAAACAAGAATTTGGCTCCCCGGGCTAGATTCGAACTAGCAACCCTTCGGTTAACAGCCGAACTGGTTGAAATCCTAAATGCTTTATCGCGTGTCGCTTACCGGGAAACACGACCGATTTTCAGTCCCTTAGTTGGGCTACTTGGGCTACCACCTCTACCTAACGATTTTCGCGGGACGATCAGATAAACGCAAGGCTCTCTAACACAACAGGAAATGCTCGGCCCTAGAGCAATTCCATAAATGATGTAGCGTATTTGGCGCTAAAAAAGAAGCCGCGGCAATCGGCGAGCGAAATGGACTGAAAGGCAGCTTTGGCGGCCAGCAGAAGTTGTTCATCGCTGCGGGGAGTGTGGCTGCGAAGCAC
>DATJXZ010000045.1:0-3082 GCA_035499815.1 Candidatus Solibacter sp.
AGGATGGGACCCAGACCGCGGAAAATCTGCGCGATGGTTTTTATTTCCAGGCAAACGAAATGCCTGGGATTCTATTGTTCCGGCGGCGTTGCGCGTTTATGGGCACGAGCCGTATGGCCATTCGAAAGGTCCTTCTGGACCAGATCGGTCCGCTTCCGGAAGAAATCGCCGTGCAGGCCGACGAGTACCTTTACACCCTGGCGGCTGTTCGAATGCCTGTCCGCATTCTCCCGGAGGCCCTGACCTTCTACCGGCTGCACGCGGACAATGGGTTCATCATTTCCGATTGGGATCCCCAAAGATTCCGGCGAAAACAAAAGTCTCTTCAAGCGTTGGTCGTAAACCTCTCGCGGCGTCTCACGGACTTCGGAATCGACGCAAAACTCCGCCACGCCCTGCTCGCCTATACCCGGGCATGCGCGGATCAACTCCGGTTGTGCCTGGACGGCGGATGGTCTTGGGAGACATTTCAGACCGAAAAGACTTTCTATCAAGTGAACTATCCGGATGCGCCTCTCCTGCAGCGGCTCGCCAAGGCGCTTATGCTTTCCGCGACTTTGCTGGTCCCTCCAGCCAGTTATTATCGTGTGCGGCAGGCGCTCACGCAGAGCCGCTTTTATCGTGGCCTCCGGCACAGCCTACTTCCTTTGCCAACCATGCAACACATTCGGACCGGCGAACGGAAACTTCCGTGACCATCGCAGTGCACCCAATAAGGGTTTCCCGCGAGCGATGCCGCCGAGGTCTCGCGCTTTGAAAATCCTAATCGCTATCGGACTGCCTCGGCAACGGGAGGCCGGCGCGGCTGGCGTCGTTTTTAATCATGCCGAACAACTTGCCAAGATGGGTCACCAGGTGGACTGCTGGTTTTTTGACGATCTCCTCCCCTCGCCGCGATGGCCGGCGCGTTTTCGCGACCTTGAGTTTGCCTTTGCCGTGTCCTCCCGCATACGCAAGAATCCCGGCCTCTATGACGTCGTGAATGTGCACTGCCCGTGGGGCGGCGTTTTCGGGCTTTCCCGAAAGTGGTTTCCGGCGAAGCAGCTTCCACCCTATGTGTTCACGATGCATGGTTGCGAGGAACGATTTACGCAGGCGATGAGGCTCGAGCACGCCAAGGGGCGCGCGGTCAATTTTGCATGGAAAAATCGTCTCTGGCACCGCCTGTATCACCAGTCGATGTACGATTTGTCGATCTCCACGGCGGATTATGGGGCCGTTGTCAATCGTGAGGGCTGGATACTCTCCGAATTGAAATACGGCCATCCACCAGGGCGTATTTGTTACGTTCCTAACGGAGTCCAGGAGGAGTTTTTCCAGCCGCGCACCTTCGGGGAAGCGCCTGCGCGGAGTCTCCTGTACGTTGGTTCTTGGCTCGATCGAAAAGGCGTGCGGTATCTGGTCGATGCTTTTTCCTCCCTTGCTCCCGGCTGGAAAGACCTGCGGCTTACCGTTGCGGGCTGCGTGATCCCGGAGGCGAATGTTAAGGATTACTTTCCCAAAAATGTTCGAGGACAAGTGTCCGTGATTCCCTTTGTGAGCCGAGACGCCGTGCCGCGGCTTTATGCGTCGCACGACATTTTTGTGTTTCCGTCGCTCATGGAGGGCATGCCTTTGACGCTACTGGAAGCCATGGCCGGGGCCATGCCCTTGGTGACAACCAATTGTTGCGGGATGTCTGATTTGGTGGAAAACGAAAGAAACGGCTTGCTGGTGACTCCGGCCGATTCGGAGGCGCTTTGTGAGGCTCTTCTGCGTTTGCGGGACTCTCCAGAACTTCGGCAGAAATTGGGTTTGGAAGCACAGCAGACAGCGCGAAGATATACTTGGGAAGCGGTGGTCCCGGCGATGGAGCGCGTCCTGAGATTGGCGGTGAAGTCTCATGAGCGTGGAGAAAACGGCCATTCTTGAATAAAGGGCTCGCGGGCTGTTGCAAAGAAGTGGATGTTTCGAGCGCAGTGTTTTCGAGATGAAGATGGACATTCAATTTGTTCAAACTACTGCGGCACGCCCTGCGATGGATTCGTGGTTTCGCCGCAGGCTGCAACATCCTTTTTTTGCCTGGGCCGGTCTGCGGCCGCCGATCGCGCAGCACACGCTGGCAGAGCACGAAGCGCTTATGCGCTATGCCAGCAAGGCTCGTGCCGTTGTGGAGATTGGCGTGGCGGAAGGCGCTTCGGCGGCCGGCCTGCGAGCGGCGATGCCCTCCGATGGAGGCCTTTATCTGATCGATCCATTTCATCTTTCGCGCATTCCCGCGCTGAATTTCCTAAAGCGCGCGGCGAGGCGTGCCGTCAACTCCGCGGGTTCGGCTCAAACGCACTGGATCGAATCGTTTAGCGAGGATGCCATTCGTGGCTGGGAGTTCCCGATCGATTTTCTTTTGATCGACGGCGACCATCGAGAAACAGCGGTGGAGCGCGATTGGCACGATTGGTCCCGGTTCGTTGCAAAGAATGGGGTCGTCGCATTCCACGATGCGCGCATCTTCCCGGGTGGTTGGCCGACACCCGAATACGGGCCGGTGCGTTTTGTCGATCGGTACTTCCGAGAAGACGCGGCCCCAGGCGAGTGGTGCATCGTCGAAGAACTTGATTCCCTCGTTTTTGTCGCCCGGAGGGATTCTCTATAACATGATCACGCTGGGACTCAACTATTCGCAGATGCACGATTCCTCGGCCTGCCTGGTGAAAGACGGCGAATTGCTCTTTGCCGTTGCCGAGGAGCGCATCAGCCGCGTGAAGCACGACGCGCGCTTTCCCGCGCTGGCCATTCAAGCGTGCCTCGATTTTGTGAAAATCCGCGCGGACCAGGTGGACGAAGTCTGTGTCGGCTGGCAGCCCCCGGGAGCCGCGTTTCGCAAAGATCTCAGTCTGTATGCGACGGGCCGCTGGCCCGCTTCCTATCTGAATGTGCTCAATTCCACGCGCCACTACGCCAGCATGCAGCACCAACACGGCGGCGAGAATCCCTTCCGGCGGCAATTCGGGCCCACGAAAGCCCGCTACCGCTTCGTGGATCACCATCTTTCGCACGCGCTCAGCGCCTATTCGTATTCGGGATTTGAGGATGCCGCAGTCGT
>DATJXZ010000046.1:0-52029 GCA_035499815.1 Candidatus Solibacter sp.
CACTTCCATCAGCATGTACCCCAAACTCTGGGAAGCCAGCGGCATTCCCTTCCCCCAACTCATCGACAAACTCATCCAGCTAGCCCTCGAACAACACGCCGAAAAAGCCCGCACCAAATACGCCATCGAACTCCCCTCCGGCTCCTCCGGCGCCCTCGACGCCTAGCCACATCCAAAATCGGGCTTGAAGCGGACGGTGCAGCTAGAATTCAAGGTTTATAATGTGTATGCTTTTCCTAAATGAGTCAGATGTTCAAATTTTTCGTGCTTCCCGCCGTCCTGACCCTTGCCGCCGTAGCTCCGCCACAATTGGTCGCCTGTTCGCTGGCCGGGTGTCTGGGCAACGGAGTCGAACTCAGATCCAGTTTCATTGTTAAAATCACGCACGGCGACAAGCCACTCGCCGGCGTTTCTGTGCAAATCAAAACTATCTCGAGAGCGGCGATACCGTTTCCATTTATGAAAAAACCTCGGCGGGCGGAATCGCGCACGTTTCAAAACTCCCACCTGGTAATTACTGGCTCACCGCGCAGCTGCTGGGAGTCGTGGCCGGCAGTGAATGTTTTCACATCAGCCTCCATGCCTCGAAAAAGGCAAAGAAGAAATTCAGTTTTGAATGGGGTGAGTTCGCTCCCGAGACTCGCGAAGCGGCCGGAAAGCTGTTCGACTCCGAGCCCGGCAAAACGAACGACCCTCTGTGGAATCTCACGCACCGAATAGAATCGCCTGTGCGTGATGCAACGCTCACATTACGTAGCCCTGGGATTGGCGCGGTCTACAGCACTACATCTGACGCAACCGGCCACTTCGTGTTTGGCAAAATCCCAAACGGGATCTATGTCTTGCACATTGAGGGTAGGACTGCGACTGGCAGCCAGAACTCTTACTCAGCCGACCTGTTATTTCGCGTCAGCAACTCTGCCAAACCAAAAACGCTCGTCTTGACGCAGCGAAAAGCTGGTGGCGGAAGTTGCGGCGGCTGGTCCCTCGAACCTGATTACGCGCAAAACTAACATTAATGGTCAGCCTCGCGAGGATGACCACTCTTCGCTACTCACTATTCACTACCCAGCACGCATTACTCACTTCTCTTCCCGCCCGGAACACGTTAACTTATATGTGCTCGCTTTTCACAAATCTGCCTCGCAGGGCAGGAGACCAACTGCATGTCACTTCTCGAACCACCTGCCGATGTTCACAAAAAATCTCGGGCCATGATTTTCACTCTGGTGACGGCCTTCATCATCGCCGTCATCGCTGTTTGGTTCGTTCTTCGTTTTTATCCGGAGAAAAAAGCCGCCGAGGAATTTTTCAACGCCGTCGTTGCCGGCGATATGACCCGCGCCTACCAGCTCTGGAAGCCCGGTCCCAGCTACAAAATGCAGGATTTCCTCGCCGACTGGGGCCCCACCGGCTACTACGGCCCCGTCAAAAGCTACGAAATCACCAAAGCCAAATCCCCAGTCGGCGCCACGACCAGCGTCGAAATCCGTGTCGCCATCAGCCCGTTTAGCCCCATGCCCGGTGAGAACGAACCCGAAAAATCCCAGAAAACCAAAATCGTCACCATCTGGGTCGACTCCCGCGACAAATCCCTCAGCTTTCCCCCGTAGACCGGCTCATCGGCTTTCGTAGGGGCACGATATACCATGCCCCTCCGATGCATCCAAAATTCTCCGCGGGAAGAATCCTTTTCTCGTTCGCGGGCCTGGCGAGCTCTCTCGTTTCCTCGCTTCTGCTCGCCACTCGCCACTAGCCACTCGCCACTTCTTTCAGCGCAAGCTCCAACTCTTTTCGGTTCACGCTGGCCGTACCCAATTTTCCGACTACTACGCCCGCCGCCGCATTCGCCAAGAGTGCCGCATCCGCAACGCTCGCTCCTGCCGCGACAGCTAGCGCGAGCACGCTCGACACCGTGTCTCCCGCTCCTGTTACGTCAAACACTTGCCTTCCGCTTGCTCCGCGCTCCACCCCGCTCTTCCCCACGCGCGCATACGTCACTTCAAAACTCGTCGCGGGAATCATGAAATGACGTGGTATCGATTCCTCCGAAACACTCATTCCTTTTTCCCCCAGCGTGATGACCACCGCGCCGCATCCGAAATGCGCCAGCAGCGCCCGTCCCGCCTCCTCGATCGCTTTTTCATCTGGCAGCGGGCGGCCCACGAACTTTGCTGCCTCCGAAAGATTGCACACTACTGCCCGTGCCCCGCGATAAGCATAGAGTTTCGACGTTTTCGGATTCACGAACACCGGGACTTTGAGCTGGTCCGCCGCGCGCAGCACTCGGTCCGCAATGTCGTCCGTAATCAGCCCTTTGTCGTAATCCGAAAGCACCAGCGCGTCAAGGTTCTTCATCGCCCGAAACAGCGCTCCCAACAGCCGCCTCTCCGTCTCCGGCCGCAACGCCTCTTTCTTCTCGTGATCCACGCGCACAACGTGATGGTGTTTCGCGATTATCCGCGTTTTCATCGTCGTCACGCGCTTCGCGTTCGCGACCACCCCTTCGTCGCCGATCTCTTCCGCTCGCAACAGGTTTTGCAGCGCCTTTCCTGCCTCGTCCGTGCCAATCGCGCCGAACATCTCGACGCGCGCTCCCAGCGCCGCCAGGTTCGCCGCCACGTTTCCCGCTCCGCCCAGACGATCGCTCTGGGAAACGAAATCCACCACCGGCACCGGCGCCTCCGGCGAAAGCCGTGTCGTCGTCCCCCACACGTACCGGTCCAGCATCAAATCCCCAAGCACACCCATCCGCTTCCCGCGCAACTTGGGAATCAACCGCTTCAACCGTGGAATAGACTCCGTAATATCAGTCGTCGTCATGCGCAGCTTTTTCCGTTTCTTAAGGTCGTTTTAAGGTCGTTACCTCATTGCTTACTTACTTCTCTTCTACAATCTTCGCCTCCTCCACCATCATGACCGGTATGTCGTCCCGCACCGGATACACCCGGTGGCATGTCCCGCACTTCAATCCCGCGCCATCCGGCGTGAGCTTCACCGGCGTCTTGCAAATCGGGCACGCCAAAATCTCCAACAACTCTTTTGCGATTCCCATGGCCTCTCCATTTCCCTCTTCAAATCAACTTTTCCGACCGACGGGCCACTCTATCAAAGCCCCTCTCGCCCCAGCAACCGCCGATCTCCCGTGGGCGCATCATACATCGTGCCCGTTTCTCATCTCGCACTCCGCCCTGATATTTCAAGTTCCCCGGCTTTGATCAGGTGCGCCAGCATCCTTGTCGGCTCCGCCAGGCCATTTTCCGGCCGCCAGGTACCATCCGCCAGTCAGCGCCGCCGCCGTCAGCAAGCAAATAACCGGATCAATCGGATGCCGGTACCGCAGATCCGCATGCGTCACGTAATACAAACACGGAAAAATCACCGGAAAGACAGCCGTCGGAACGGCAAGTGCCGTATTCCTCCTCCACAAAGCAAAAATCCCGAATAACGCTCCTACTGCGGTCAAAAAGTTAGCTGCCAGAATTCCTCGTATTAGGTTGGAATCCGTTTCGGCAAAACCCTTTACAGGCGATTCCGTCCCCATCCAGAATTCCACGAACTTCTTCTTTATCAGTTGTAGATCTAAACCCGGATGCGATTCCATGAACGATGTGGCCAGCTCCCATTTCTCCTGCATGTAAGCTTTCTCGCCAAGCCGTGCATACGTTCTTGCCTCTTCCGTCCTCGTAATCGACATCCTCCCGCCGCGCGCATGCGGGTCGAAAATGTCGTTATTTCCAAGCCACAATTCAAACGGCAAATCCGATCGCAGCGGAATAAACCGGTGAAACGCGGCGTAATTCCGGATCGTCCACGGCACGCAGCATAAAATCGCCAAGCCAACCGCGAGCGCTATCCGTTTCCACTTCGCGCTGCTTTCCTCGCGTCCGCGAAACGCGGCCCAAATCAAAAGAAACGGCAGCATTGCCCCCAGCGCCGGATTCGTCAGCAACGCGAATCCCCACAGCACTCCATATCCGCAGAAGTCTCGAATCCGTTCGGACTCCGCCAGTTCCAGCGTCGCCCACAAAAGAGTCGCCGCCAATAGCGCCGAAAGCGAAGTGTCCCAAATCCATTCAAACGGCATCATCACGGCATTCGGAAAAACGGCCCACAGCCACGCCGCACCGCTCGCCACTCCTAATCCCCAAATTCTTTTACCCGCGTAGAAGATCGGCACGCACGCCGCCGAGGAAAACAAAATATTCAATCCCACACACGCAAAAAAAGCCCGCGCCGTGAAAATCCCGAAACTTTTGAATGTCGTCGCCACCAGCAACGGAAAGACCGGCGCGAGCCAAGCTGTCGGCCCCGTTTCTTCCCGGAAAACGTTGCTGAATCCCTTGCCCTCCGCGAGTGCGTACGCGATATTTCCCGTCTCCTGCTGAAACGGCACAATCCCCAGCACTTCCGCCGAAACCTTCCGCGCCTGATCCCACGCGAACGCAATCCGCGCCCCCATCGCTGCAATCACGATCAGCGCCAGCGACGTGATCGCCTTCTTCAGCGCTCTTTTCATGCGGTTCCGATCACTCATTCACTCCGCCCGAATCATCCTTTTGGAGCGCCACAAATGTACTGGCTGCAATAAACTGTGACAAGCAAGCGCAACAATTTCACGCTACAATAAGAGGGTTATGCTCACGGTCAACAATATCTCTATGCGCTTCGGTCCCCGTGTCCTCTTCGAGGATGTCACCTGCACCTTCATGGCCGGGCGCCGGTACGCCGTCACTGGCCCGAATGGCGCCGGCAAATCCACATTTATGAAAATCCTGACCGGCGAAATCGAGCCGACAAAGGGCTCCATCTCGCGCCCGAAAAAAATGGGCGTCTTGCGCCAGGACCAGTTCGCCTTCGACGACTTTCGCGTCATCGACACCGTCATCATGGGCAACGCAGCACTTTGGAAAGCGCTCGAGGAGCGCGACGCGCTCTACGCCAAACCTCACGAGCAGTTAACCGACGCGGACGGCATGCGCCTCGGCGAACTCGAAGGAATCGTCGGCGAAGAAGGCGGCTACTCCGCCGAAGCCGACGCCGGCGCTCTGCTCGACGGTCTCGGCATCGACAGCGCATTGCAGGAGCGCAAAATGGGCGAGCTGCAAGGCGGACAAAAAGTCCGCGTGCTGCTGGCGCAGGCGCTCTTTGGTAATCCCACCGCTCTCTTGCTCGACGAGCCCACCAACAACCTCGACCTCGATTCCGTTCACTGGCTGCAACGCTATTTGTGCGATTACGAAGGCGTGCTCATCGTCATTTCGCACGACCGCCATTTTCTCAATAGCGTTTGCACGCACACGGCGGACATCGACTACGAAACCATCATTATGTACGTCGGCGGGTACGACGACATGGTCGTGGCGAAAACACAGGTTCGCGCCCGCATCGAATCGGAAAACGCGAATCGCGAAAAGAAGATCGCGCAACTCAACGATTTCATCGCGCGCTTTTCCGCGGGCACGCGTTCCGCGCAAGCCACTTCACGCAAAAAAGAAGTCGAGCGCCTGCAAACCACCGAACTGGCGCGGTCGAACATTCAGCGTCCGTACATCAAATTCGACATGAAGCGGAATTCCGGAAAACATCCGCTGGAAATCCGCAGCGTCGAAAAATCCTACGACGACCTGAAAGTGATTCCGCGATTTTCCGCGAACGTGATACGCGGCGAAAAAATCGCGCTGATGGGCCGCAACGGGACCGGAAAAACGACGCTCCTGAAATCGCTGGTCCTCAACGCACCCGGATTCATCGAAGACGAAGACCGCCAGTTCCAGATCAACGGCGGCGAAGTGCGCTGGGGCCACGAAGTGGCCGTGGGCTACTTCGCGCAAGACCACGGCGAATCCATCACCAAGGGCACGACCGCCATCGAGTGGCTCTGGCAGTTCGACCCATCCGCCAACCAACAGGAACTGCGCGGGCTGATGGGCCAGATGCTTTTCAGCGGCGACGACGCATTGAAGCCGACGAGCGGATTATCCGGCGGCGAAAGGGCCCGGCTGATTTTTTGCCGCTTGATGCTGCAAAAGCCGAATTTTCTGGTGCTCGACGAGCCGACGAACCATCTCGACCTGGAATCCATCAACGCGCTGAATATTGCGTTGCAGCGCTACGACGGAACCGTACTGCTCGTGACGCACGACCATGACGTCATCGACGAAGTCGCCACACGCATCTGGCATTTCGAGGGCGGCAAAATCGAAGACTTCAAGGGCCCTTACGAAGAATTCGCCGCCTACGCGGAAGCGAAAGCTTCGTAGCCGGATTTTTCAGAGACTTCCTTTTTGGTGTTCCTTCCCTTTCCAATTCCTTCTAAAAGTCAGAAGAGGCAGCGGAGCACAGACTGAAGTCTGTGCTACTTACTCCTTTGAGCCGCGATCGATGAGGCTGGCGATGTTGTTGTGGAGGTTCACGCGGGCCTGATCGTGTAAGTACATCATGTGGCCGGCGTCGTAGTAATCCAATTTGACGTTTTTCTGGAGTTCCGCGGGCAAGCCGAGATGCTCCATCGTGAATTCGGTGGCGAAGAACGGCGTAGCCAAGTCGTAGTAGCCGTTCTCAACCTGGACGAGCAGTTTGGGATTAGTGATCATGGCGTGCGCGAGGTCTCCTTCAACGTTCGGCCCACTTGGGAAGAATCCGCGCTGACCTCGGGTTTCGCGAGTCCACTTCCAGCCGCCGCCACCGCCGCTAGTGTTGTGATAGACGAGATCCTTCCCAAACTTGAGTTCGTTGTGGTTGTACTCATTGATGAGGGCGGTATATGCGCCGCCGACGGCCGGGCCCTCGGGATCGCCCTGAGCGTACTCTTCAAGCAGGTCGTAGGTATAACCGGAGTAACGGGCGTCAATGCGGCCAGTGGTGAGGCCGCGGCTGCGCTGGAGTTCAGCCATAAACTGCGGCAGGGAGACGCGAAGATCCGCCTTCGTTATGTATTCTTCGTTCAACCCGGTGAAATCGGAGAGTTTTTTTGCGACCGCGGCTTTTTCAGTTGCGGAGAGTTCGGCGCCTTTGAAGAGCGCGGCAGCGTAATCCCCCTGCGCGTACTTGCGAGCTTCTTCAATGAAGGCGGGCAGGTCGGCGGGGCGGTTTTTCAAGACTTTGTGGTACCAGGCGACGGCGGCGTAGCTCGGAAGATAGTAGATGTAGGAGCGGTCATCGCCGGTCGGAAATGTGATGGTCGAGAGATCGAGAACGGAAGAGATGAGGACGATGCCGTTGAGGTGGATGGTGTAGTGGCTCTGCAAATACTCTCCGAGGGCGGCGGAACGGAAAGTGCCGTAGCTTTCGCCTATGAGGAATTTCGGAGAATTCCAGCGGTCGTTGCGGCTCAAGTAGGTGTCGATGAATTGTCCGAAGGAGTCCGCATCCTCATCGATCCCGTAAAAGTCCTTGTTCTCTCCCTTGCAAACGGTATGGCTGTAACCGGTGCCCATGGCGTCAATGAATACGAGATCGGACTTATCGAGAAGGCTTTCGGAATTGTCAACGAGCTTGTAAGGCGCGGGAGGAGTAAAAGTGCCGTCGGTGGTCCAGACGCGGCGGGGACCGAAAGCGCCCATGTGCAGCCACATAGTGGCGGAACCAGGGCCGCCGTTATAGAGGAAGGAGATGGGACGGGTGGTGAGATCCTTGACATCGGTGCGCGTGTAAGCGACGGAATACATGAGTCCGGTGGCGTCGCCCTTTTCGTTCTTGAGAAGCGTGAGACCAGCGGTGGCTTTATAAGGAATGGTCTGTCCGCCGAGACGGATGGAATGTTCGGTTACGGAAGTTTCTTCCTTGGTGTCGGCGGCGGTGCATTTCTCGGCGGCTTTGGCTTCGGGGCCGTGGCCTTCGTGCTCGGGCGCTTGCGCGGCCACGCGCGTTGTCTGGCCGAATAGCAAGAAAATTCCCGCGGCAAAAATCCAGAAACATTTTTTCATCGGATTGCTCTCCCTGGCAATTTGTCATTCATCGAGCGGTCTTGCGGGGAGATTCTATGTCGCTCAGGCGGCAGAGTCAAAAGGGAGCGAATAGGGGCACGATGTATCGTGCCCCTACCTGCGACGCAATTCCTGTGTGTGCGGACTCTCATGCGGGATTCTCGACGGAGCGGTTGGCATCCTGTCCGAGACGACCGAGAGAGCGGCGCGCCACGGCGCTGTCCACATCGAAGACGATGGCGGAGTCCGCGACTTTGTTTTCCCGGTCGAGCGCGGTTACGGAACGAAGGAGCATGTTTCCGATGTAGGCCAAGACCGCGGCGCGGCGGGCGGCAATGCGGTTTCTGGTGAGGGCGATGAAGAGCTTTCCCAGAACCTGGTTGACGTCCGAGGCGGAGTGGAACTGCTGAAGCTCGCCGAGAAGGTCGGCGGTTAGGTCAGCCTCCTGGGAGATTTTGCGCCGAAGGCTGAGGTGCCTGACACATAGACCTGTGGCGGCGTCGGATGCGGAATGGCGGCATCGGCGGCCTGTAGCGGTGCGATGCTGACAACGTTGTAGTTCGCTGACGGAATTGGAGTTAGCAGACTGTTCGTTCATGGTTTTCCTCGAAGAAAGAGATGAGCAACAGCAAACGGCAAAGAAATCGGAAGGACACACGCGAAAAACGGGAAAAAGAGTTGACCGGAAAGGGGTGACCCGGCAGTTTTCCGAAAGAGTGCGGAAGTGAATGATGGCAAAGGACTTGCGAAACACACTTGGATTGAAGAGTGCAAAAAAGTGCAACAGAGTGGGGGAGAAAAGCGCAGGGGAAGAGGGGGAATAGGATAGAGAGGTGGCGCTGTGGCGAGGGGCTCGCCGAAAAGGGACAGTGTCTTATGTTCACAAGACATGGTAGCAGGTTTAGTTACTAGTTGTCAATACATTTTCTAATATACTTCGCAGTCATTCGAATGAGGAGGGCTGGTTCGAACGGCGATGGCGGAAGTGGAGAGAATGGAAGGAGTTGGGAGGAGGGTTAGTGGTTTGATACGGGTGTGGAAATGTGTGGAAAAGCGTTCTGGAGGTGGGAGATTGGAAGTTAGAAGCAGGAGAAAAATCCGCACTCTTGCAAAGGCAATAATATTCTTCACTGACTCTTTAGGATTTGACTTCCGCCTACGATTCTCCGCATACTCGATACATGAGCGGCTCAGGTAAGACACCATTAGAAATCGTTCCACTCCCACAGAACACCCCAAGCGTAACGGCATACCTAGCCCAGATAGGCAGAAAGGGTGGATTGAAGGGTGGTCCCGCTAGAGCGAAAAAACTGAGCAAGAGAAAGTTGCGCGCTATAGGCAAAATGGGTTCCGATGCCAGATGGCGCAAGAAGAAAGTAGCTAACAGACAGAAAACTTAGGGGTTAACTTTTGAACGTTGTTGCGAAAACTCCTTTGATGCATCGCTTGCGCAGTCACTCTCAAGGAGAGTAAGTTCTTTGAATATGGCACAGAAAAAGTCCAAATCAGATAGGCCTATCGAAAGACTGGCTGACCTTATTCTGGAGCACGCTCGTACTCTATCGCCCGCAGAAGGTAAGGCGATGCTCACGGATATTCATAGGCTGGCGGTTAAACCTTCCCGCTCCGCGATTCGCGGAAAAGCTTCACGATCTCCGCGAAGAGGGGATTCTCGTCCATTATCCCGTAATTGCGCAGGACCTGCATAAACTCCCGTTCATCTCCAGTCCTGCGAAGTCTATAGAGGTCACGCAATAGTGCGTTTCTCTCCGCCCAGGTATGTTTGTACTTGTCTGGCATGGACTAGCTTTCGTTTTCAGTTTTTCCCTTTTCCTCTGGTGACTGGTTACTTTTTCTCGCGCCAGGATACCAGTCCGTCAAACCCCATTCATTCTTTGTGACTCGGACGACCTCTCCGCTCTCTTCCATTCGTAGAAGCGTTGGATAAACTGTCGCATATAGGTTCTTGGCTTTCGTAGTCAGGCCGCCCTGTTGCAGACCTTCGGTGATGTCCTTTGCAGTCTTCGGACGTTTAACGATATTCAGGTACCCTTTGATCGCGTCCGGTACTGACTTACGGAAGAACGCGTCTGGTGCCAATTCGCGTGGAAACCTCACCGGTACACTCGATTTGGCAGGGGTCATAACAGTGCCCACTGAGTCCGTCTGTTCCATGCGATCCTTTAACCAAAGGATCATGCGCTCTATGTTTTCGCGCTCCTGTTCGAGCTCTGCAAGTAGTTGCTGATAAGCACTTTCGTTCATTGGCCTTGTCTCCCTTCTGCGCTTTGCGCTAAAATACCAACGGGTAGTTTAAGGGGGCCGCTTACACGACCCCCTCGCCCTTTCGAGGGGCGACGGCTATCTCATGATTACCACCTCGATTCCGGCTCCCTGGATTCTGGCCGCAAGCAAGTCTCCAGGGAGCCACTCACCCGTAGAGTATAACACGAAAACACAGGCCGTCTAGTGCAACATGGCATTTTAAACGGCCATGCCATGTTCGCCTTGCTTTCGTCTTGACAATGCCTAATCCGCTCAGGCATAATAACCGCATTATGAGTACACCAACCACTCTCCAAGAAGCCATTCAGTACTTCTCAAATTTCGATAATTGCCGCTCTTTTATGGTGGAAATACGCTGGCCGAATGGCAGTCGGCGAGCTCGGGAGCTGATGTCAAAGCAGCGAGGCAAGCTGTTCCCTTCCCGTTACAGCTCGAGATACGCGTGCCGCTCGCCCCTACAGCGTTCCCTGGTGGGCCACATGTCTATCTGCTCTACGAGTTGCATTTAACCAACTTCATGCCGATGCCGATTTCGCTAAGCCGCATTGAGGTGCTCGTACGGAAAACTAGTGTTGGCGGTTGCCGATGGCCGCATCATTGCGGCAAGAGATGGTCTTCCCGATAACATCCCCGGACACGGCGACGCGTTCCACCCAGCAGTGCCAATAACGTTGGAGACAATCGCCGCCAATACAATCACGCTCGACCTCGGCGGCGGCCAATTTGCACACTACATGCATCTGCAACCGGGAAGTTTGCGAGTGAAGGCAGGGGATCGTATCCGGCGAGGGCAGGTGCTGGCGCGCATTGGGGATTCCGGAGACGCTCGCGAACCGCATCTGCATTTCGAGGTCACCACTTCGTCGAGGCTTTTGGCTGGTGAAGGCGTGCCTTATCTCATTGATCGGTACAGCAGCAAGAGTAGCAGTGACGGGCCCGCGGAACTACACACACGCGAGTTGCCACTGGATCACAGCGTCGTCACATTCGGGGAGGACCGCCGTAAATGATGATGTCCAAATGCGCTGACAGCAGTTGGATTCCAGTCGTGCGGCGGGCTATCCGGAATTTGTCCCGAGTCGAAAGGCACGTTGGGCATTCTGGCTTCCTCAGTCCTGATTTGTCGAAAACGGACAATTCCAGTACCAGGACACCACATCTCCGGTAACCGGACATGGTCGTACTTAAACTACTGTGTTCAGTAAGCGGATTGATCGAGACTCGAAATCAAGGATCAGTGCCGTTTGAGATTCAATGAGAGTTTCGCAATCCGAAGGGTTGTAAAACCAATTACGCTCCCGCTTTTGCCCCACGCGGCGTTAGGATGGCGAACACGACGGCGATCAGCAATAACGCCGGTACGTCGCCAGACAAATGTCCCCGATGCTCCAGGTAAACCAGGGCCTGCTCCAACATGATGCCGCCATGCACAGCGCTCGACCAGGCGGTGAACCAAATGAGACTCAAATTCTTGAGCGGGTTACGGGCCGCGAGCAAAAGGAAGACTCCGAGCGTGGCGTAAACACCCAAAATCATTTGCAAGTACATCGAAGGGCCGCCCACGTGCCAGGCCCATCCTGATGGCCAGAGAATCGTCAATGGATACACGCCGAGGATAAAAATGATACCAACCACCACGAGCGCGACACGAAGAGCTGTGAGCTTATTGTCAGTGTCCATAGAAGTTCCTCCTGTTTGTTGCGTCGCTTCTAGGTGAAACGACGGATTTGAAACGGCAGCATTAAAACACGAAACACGAGATTGACGCGCGCCAAAATCGTCGTGCCACGGCTGCCGGAACAGTTACACGAGTTGGCGCTCGGTAAGCCTGGTTAGTCGGACACATGGAATTGTGGAGCGGGGCGTGCCTGGTTTCGATGTTTGCCAAGGGTTGGCACGCTGGAAAGCATGCGACGCCTTTCCAAAGACAGTTCATGATTTTCCGTCGTTTGCTATACCGCGCATGAATTTCTTGCGTGAGACCATGATTGGATTCTTGGTCCATGTGATGCCGCAGAGAAAAAGGCGAGAAAACAGGCCGGAGTTACTGCAAATGCAGGGAGAGGAGCTGGGCCAGAGGGCGGAGAGGGCGAAACGGAGGAGGAGGCCGGTTCAGGAGCGGAAGGAACGGCAGAGAATGGAGTTTGGCGGGAAGAAAAAAGGGGCACGATGAATCGTGCCCCTATGGGCGAGTGTTTGGCCAGGAAGAGACTAGCCGTTGCCGAGGAACTCGACGTGGCAGTAGGTGCCAAGACGTACGTTGTAGGCCAGGTACCAGCCAACGTGATCGGGATCTTCGAAGATGGAGATTTGGTCGTTGGCCCAGTCCCAATCGTTGCAGTAGTCGTAATCATAAGGAGCGACGCTGAAATAGAAACCGCCGAACCAGAAACGTTCGCGATTGCCGCCAGCGATGCGCCAGACGTGGCCGCGGCCGAAGCCGCCGGTGAAGCGGCCATGCTCCCAGGGACGATCGAGATGATAGTGAGGGTCATCGCGGCCAGTATCATGGCCAACCCATTTGCCATTGGTGTGGACGTGAGGCGCCTCAGGATGGCCTTGTTTATCGGAATAATTTCTGTGGTCAGCGGGTGCGCCGTGGGACTCCTCCTTGGGAGCAGGGTGCGAAGCAGCCTTGGCAGGCGGCGGGCCTTTGCGTGGGACGTAACCGTGGCCGACGTCTTTAGGCTGCTTAGCCGGGTGCTGCTCGGAGGGATGCTGCTGACCGCCTCGATCCTGCGCGAGAGCGGGAACAGAACAGAGCAAGAAAACTGCAATAGCGGCGAGAAGTGATTTCATAGTAGCCTCCGTAACCTTTCGTGCTGCGGTATTGCCGGGGCCGGGAATCTGCTGCTTCGTTCTAACCGAACCGCCAATCCTCACGATCCATAAAACCCCGACGCGACATTAAAGTTGCCTTGGTGACTGCTGGACGGTGACGCGGGCCGGAAAGTTACGAAGCTGGAGATTAGACGCCGGGGGAGGGAGAAAAGGATACGGTTCACAAATTATTCGAGGCGCGGAACGCGCGGACGACCGCGACGACGTCGCGTTGATCGGCGTCCACTTCGGCATTGAGATGGCGCATTTGCAAGGCTGAGATCTTGCCGGCGAGATCGGCAAGGGCGGCGCGAAGCTGGGGAAATTTCTCGAGGGCCTGACGGCGGACGATAGGAACTGCGTCGTAGGGCGGGAAATAGTGAAGATTATCTTCGAGAGCAACGAGATGGAGCGAATCGATGAGGCCGTCGGTGGAATTGCCGGCGACGATATCGACTTGATGATCGATCAGGGCGCGATAGAGGAGGCCGAGGTCCATTACTTTGGGATGAGAGCCGAAATGGAGATTGTAGCGATCGCTCCAGCCGCGATAGCCGTCCGGGCGCTCGAGGAATTCGTAGCCGACGCCGACATGCCATTGAGGAGCAATAGGGGCGAGGTCGGACATGAAGCGAAGATGGAGTTTTCGCGCATCGAGGCCACGGACGACCATGGCAAAGGTGTTTTCAAAGCCGAGAGGCTCGGTGAGGACAAGGTTGAAGCGCCGAGCGTATTGCTGTTTGACGCGATTGTAGATTTCGGCGGAGGTGTCGGAGCCGGGTGATTCGTTGAGGACGGCTGTGAGGGCGGTCCCGGTGTATTCGACGTAGAGATCAATTTCGCCAGAGAGGAGAGCTTTGTGAACGAGGAGAGTGCCGCCGAGATTGGTCTTGCGCTCGACGGGGATGCCGGTGCGGGCTTCGATGTGCTGAGCGAGGAGTTCGGCGAGGATGACTTGTTCGGTGAAAAACTTGGAACCGATGGTTAGGTGAGGTTGGGCGGGCTTGCGGCAGGCGGTGGTGAAGCAAAGGAGGTTCAAGAGACAGAGGATATAAAGGGAGCGGAAGAGAGCGCGGCGCATATTAGGCTTGGAGGAACATTGGAAGGGGAATTTAACACAGAGTGCACAGAGTACACAGAGAGGAACCAGAGAAAAAACAATTCGGCAGAAATCAGATGACTTTGAGGCGGCGCTCTAGGAGGCCCAGGAGGAGATCCGCGAGGATTGCGAGGAGGGCCGCGGGGATGGCGCCGGCCAGGATGACGGCGTCGCTGACCATGGCTACGCCGCGGAAGATGAAAGTGCCGAGGCCACCTGCGCCGATCGCTGCCGCGATTGTAGCGACGCCGATGGTGATGATGGTGGCAGTGCGAATGCCTGCAAGGATGATGCTGAGCGCGAGTGGGAAGCGGACGCGGAGAAGGATTTGCGTGTTGGTCATGCCCATGGCTTCGGCGGCTTCGAGGATAGCGGGGTCGATGGCGGTGAGGCCGACGTAAGTGTTGCGGAGAATGGGGAGTAGCGCGTAGAGAACGAGAGCGACGATGGCGGTGCGGCGGCCGATGCCGCCGATGAAGGGGATGGGGATTAAGAAGCCGAAAAGGGCGAGGCTGGGGATTGTTTGAAAAATGCTGGCGATACCCAGAGCGACGCGGCGAAGGTGGCGATGCTGCACGATGAGCATGCCAAGCGGCACGGAAATGGCGATTGCGAAAGCCATGGCTATGGCGACAAGAATAATGTGGTCAAGCGTGGCGCTAAGGATTTCTGCACGATGAGCGAGGAAGAAATTCCACGGGCTCATGAGGAGACTCCGGTGGGAACGTTGAGAGAGGCGGCGAAGGCGCGGACTTCGGGATGATCGAGCTGGAGAAATTGTTGAGGAGGGGCGAGAGCCACAAGGCGGCCTAGTTGGAGTAGCGCGATGCGCGAGGCGAGAAGAAGAGCTTCGCGAATATCGTGAGTGACGAAGACGATGGTTTTGTTGAGGCGATGGGCGAGGGTGCTGAATTCGCGCTGAAGCTCGGAGCGCGTGACAGGATCGAGGGCGCCGAAAGGCTCGTCCATGAGAAGGATGGGAGGATCGGCGGCGAGGGCGCGGGCTACGCCTACGCGCTGGCGCTGGCCGCCGGAAAGTTCGTGGGGGCGGCGATCGGCAAATTCGGTGGGATCGAGGCCCACGAGGGAGAGCATCTCGCCGACACGGACGGCCGCGCGACAGCGGTCCCACCTTTCAAGCGTAGGAACGAGGCCAACGTTTTCGGCGACGGTGAAATGAGGAAAAAGACCAGCGTCCTGAATGACGTAGCCGATGCCGCGGCGGAGAGGGATGGGATCGGATTCGGCGGTGGGACGGCCCTCGACAAGAACCTGCCCTTGCGAGGGGAGGAGCATACGATTAATGAGCTTTAACAGGGTGGTTTTGCCGCTGCCGCTCCGGCCGAGAAGGACGAGCGTCTCACCGCGCGAGACAGAGAGCGAGATTTCTGAAACGATGGGCCGAGCAGGAATATCGTTTATGTGAAAGCTGACACCGCGAAATTCGATAGCGACATCCGAAGAACCGGCGGGTTTCGTATTCATTTCGGTTGACAGCTCCACTCCAGGGCGGGACCATCTTAATGCAACAGCCCTTCGCGCGCCGAATTTGGGCGCATCCTTATTGCGGAAGCTGCATCCAAGATAGGGGGAAGACGCCATGGGAGCTACAGCCACAGCTGTCCGCATACGGCACCGACTTCATACCCGGATTTTAGAGGCGCGCGCACAAACGGATGAATTGTTCCGAATTGTGCGCAACGAAGCGATATACGACAGGCCAATCCCTGAGCGGCACCGAATCCTATTTTACCTTGGACATGTGGAAGCATTCGATTGGAACCTTCTAGCGCAGCGAGCGTTCGGGCTTAGATCCGTGCAAAAGACGTTTGATGAGCTTTTTGCATTTGGAATCGACCCTGTCGGAGGTGGATTGCCGGACGATGGACCAAATGATTGGCCGGCGAGGGAGGAAGTCGAGCGGTACAACCAGCGACTTCGGAATGAGCTGGACGGGGCCATCGAACATGCGCTAGTCAGGCCCGAGGAGGGGCATCCCTACCTGGCAACGATGCTGGAAGTAGCGATCGAGCACCGGCTAATGCACGCAGAGACGTTGGCGTACATGCTGCACCGTCTTCCAGCTCGAAAAAAGATTCGAGGGCCTGTTGCGAAGAGTTTTGCCGCGACGGCATTTAAATCGCGGCTGACGGAAATACCAGCGGGAAGAGCGACGCTGGGCTTGAAGTACGAGACGGGTGATGAATTCGGGTGGGACAACGAGCTGGATCCGCAGGAAGTCGACGTGGAGGAATTTGCGATTGAGAGCGGGAACGTAACGAACCAGGATTATTTGCGATTCATGCAGGCGAGCGGTTACGAGAATCGCGCGCTGTGGAGTGAAGAAGCGTGGGAGTGGAAAGAAAAGGAAGGCGTGGAGCATCCTGCGTTCTGGAAACGCAACGGGAACTTGTGGATGTACCAAGCAATGTTTGAAGAGATTCGGTTGCCCATGGATTGGCCCGTATACGTGAGCCACGCGGAAGCTACAGCGTATGCGAAATGGCTGGGGCGGGCGCTTCCGAGCGAAGCACAATTTCACCGCGCGGCGTATGGAACTCGCGAGGGGCAAGGCGAACGGAGCTATCCCTGGGGCGAAGAATCACCCAGTGAGAGACACGGCAATTTCAATTTTCGGCAGTGGGATCCCGCACCGGTGGGAGCGCATCCGGGAGGAGCCAGCGCGTTTGGCATTCACGACCTAATAGGCAACGGCTGGGAGTGGACGAGAACGAAGTTCGCACCCTTCCCTGGATTTGCGCCGATGCCTTTCTACCCGGGTTATTCCGCGAATTTCTTCGATGGGAAACACTACGTGATGAAGGGAGGGTCGCCGCGAACGGCAGCATGCATGTTGCGGCGATCCTTCCGGAACTGGTTCCAACCGCACTACCCGTACGTCTACGCAACGTTCCGTTGCGTGGAAGACTAGCACTCGCAAGAAAAATTCGAAGCTTGGGAGCCGACATGCCGACGCAGACCCTTCCGCAGAGCCACGTGTCCGAATTCGCGGCAGAGGTGCGCGAAAGCCTGACGAAGAGCGGGCAGAGAGAATTGCCGTCAAAATATTTGTACGACGAGGTGGGATCGGCGCTGTTCGAGACGATCAGCGTACTGCCGGAGTATGGACTGACGAGGGCAGATGCCAGGCTGCTGGAGAGGCACTCAAGAGAGATCGTAGCGCTGCTGCCTTCGCCGTTGCACGTTGCGGAACTCGGAAGCGGCAGCGGGAAAAAAACGCGATGGATCCTGGAGGCGCTTTCGCGGCGGCAAAAGACCTATTATTTCCCAATCGAGATTTCGCCCTCGGCGCTGGCGGCCTGCGAGAAGGAACTCGGGCAGATCGATATGGTGAGCATAGTGGGATACGAGCAGCCGTATCTTGAGGGCCTGCGGAGAGTGGCGCACGGCCGCGAAGATGGCGACCATTTGCTCGTGCTCTTTCTCGGAAGCACGATCGGAAATTTCGACCGTGATGCGGGCGAAGAGTTTCTACGCGGAGTACGCAAGATTCTGCGGGGAGGCGACGCGCTGTTGCTGGGCACGGACCTCGAGAAAGGCATTGAAGAACAATTGTTGGCCTACGAGGATCCGGCAAGAGTAACGGCGGCGTTCAACCTGAATTTGCTGGCGAGGATCAACCGGGAACTGGGCGCCGATTTCGATCTCAAGTGTTTCCGGCACGAGGCGCGTTGGAATGCGATCGAGCGGCGCGTCGAGATGCACCTGCGATCAATTTGCCGTCAAAGTGTGGAGATACCTGCGGCGAGGCTGCGGATATCGCTGGATGAGGATGAGACGATCTGGACGGAGAGCTCGCACAAATATCGCATTGGAGAAGCGGCGGAGATGGCGGAGCGGACCGGGTTTCGATGCGAGGGGCAGTGGGTGGATGAAGAGTGGCCATTCGCGCAGAACTTGCTGATCGCCGAATAAACGCATACTTCGAAGCAGCAAAAAAGAACAGCTTACTGACGAGTAGCAACTGGCAAAGAAAACCTGCCGCAGCGCTTCAATTCCGGCGCCGCGTCTTGCGATGCGATTCCGGCCAGACCGCGGACAAAGCTAAAAAGAGTCGATGCGCCAGACGAGGCGCGCGAACCATGGCTCCTCCGCGGCAAGAGCCGGCTGCCAAATGGCGAGGATCTGGGAGCCTTGATAGACACGCTCAAAGCCTCCCTCGGATTCGGAGACGGTTTCGATGGGAGCGATCCAGAACTCCCTCGCAGCGGGCGCGTGAAGGGCGATGCGGACGCGTTGCCAACCGTCTTCCATGCGCAGCAGCGGCCCTGGCAGGACTCCGCTGAAACGAAGATTCTGGCGACCTTTGGGAGTTTCGAAGAAACGGTCGGGTTCGGCGGGAGCGAGAAAATTGATGACGGACTCAATCCCGATGGCGATGGGCTTGGCTAGAGGCTGCTTGAGCTTCAGGCCGATTTCGCAAGCGACCTCACAACCATTTGGGGCAGGGCCAAACGTAAAACGCTTCGCAAGAGAGAGTGTGGGAGAAGGAGCATCGTTTTTCACGCCAATTCTGAGTTCGTCCTCACGAATCAGTTGAGCATCATTACCGGTGGAGGATTTGACGTGGAAGGCGCCACCAGCGAATCCGGGATCTTCCTGCAAATCGAGAGTCTCGTACGCGGATTGAGAACGGGCCGGGTTAAAGAGCAAGACTCGGAAGGAATGGCGTGGCCAACGGTCGTAGCGAAGAAAACGTTCGAGACCGGGTTCCTTAACGAGAGTTTGTTCGTGAATAGACGAAACGCTGCCGGGAACACCTGGTTTCGAGGCTTCGCGAAGGCGAGCGTGGTAGGCCTCTGGCCTGCGCTGAATGGAATTGATGAGCGTCGCGGCGGCAGGACGGAAATCGAAAGCGGCGATAGTTCCGCCATCGGTTGGCTTGAGTAGAGCCTGATATTCGGGAGCGGTGAAAAGGTGCTCGGGGGCGCCATCGGCGTCGTAATCGAGCAATTCGACGCGCGGAACGAGGGCGCCGGGAGTGTGGCGGTCCGCGGTGGCCTCGGCGCGAATTAAATTGCGCCAAAGATCAGTGCGGAGGTGGGGAGCATAGAGGCCACCAAAGATGCCGTGCCAGTAAGCGTCGTTGCACTGCGCACGCAAGAGAAGGTCGCGGGCCTGAGCCATTTCATTGGGAGCGGCTGAACTATTATGGCGGGCCGGAACCGCAGCGATACGCGCGGAGACGCGCAGCATTTTTTTGTTGAGCAGATTCGATTCAGGATATTTGCGAAAGAACCCGCGCCAGGAGCCGCCCCGAAGGAAGGAGAGCACTTCGGGACGGGCGTTGAACTCCTGCTGCACAGCATGGTAGCGCTGACGGACGCGCGTAGGCAGTACCCATTCCATCATTTCGCTATAGGAAGCGGTGGGAAGATCGGCGCGGCCAAGAGGCACGTGATCGCGGAGATACTCGCCGGGTGTTGAGACGCGGAGCCAGGAAGAGTTCTGTTCGAGAGCGGTGAAGAAATCTTCAAGCCAGCCGTCCTCATAACAGTGCTTGGCGGTACCGGGCCAGACGCCGAATTTTTCCATGTCATCGCCCATGATGGATGCGCCACCGGGATGTATCCCTGAGGCGTCGCGGAGGTGAGTGATGACCTCCTCAACTTTAGCGAACGGAATGTAGTACCGAAGAATTTTCTGGCCCGGAAAAATCCAGACGGATTTGCCCTGGTCTTCGGCGATGTAAGCGCCAAAGAGCTCCTCGGGTTCAAAGCCGGCAGCGAGAAAATGGATGTCGTCAACGAGGGTATAGCTGACGCCGGAGGAGGAGAGAACGGAGGGAAGCTGGGGCTCCCAAACGCGCTCGGCGATCCAGGCGCCCGTGGGGCGCTGGCCCAGACGATCCTCAAGGTAGGAGGCGAGGCGAGAGATCTGTTCGCGCTGATCCGCTTCTGGAATAGAGACGAGGATGGGTTCGTAAAAGCCACCGCCGACGAGTTCGATCTGTTTCGAGCTGACCAGGGCCTTGAGGCGCGTGAAATATTCTGGGCGGTTTTCTTCGATCCAAGTAAGAAGCGGGCCGGAATAATGGAGACCCATGTGGATAGTGGGATGTTTTTCAAGGAGCTCGATGAAGGGAAGATAAGAGTCCTTGTAGGATTTTTCGAGGACGTGGCCGAAATTGCCGCAGGGTTGGTGGGCGTGAATGAGCAGAACGAGCTGGAAGCGTTCGGGCATGGAGACGATCTTTCTCTCAACCATCATACAGTGCGGGGCAAGATTTCGGATTCAGGAGATGGGCAACGTGCGCCAGATGGGCCATTTTCCGATTAAATTAGATGCGGGGCCCGAGCGGGGTTCAACAGAAGGGAGGGAGATTGACACTCCATCGCGCCTGTGAAAGGCTAGCCAAGGACTAGATCAAAAAGATGCGAGTCACGGCAAAAGGCGAATACGCAACGCAAGCGGTGCTGCACCTAAGCCTGCAATATCCCGAAGTGGTGACGATCCACGAGATCGCGCAGAGGCACCATATTCCCCTGAAATACCTGGAACAGATTCTGCTGGAATTGAAACGGGGCGGGATACTGGAGAGCCGCCGCGGCGTGCGCGGGGGATATACGCTGGCACGGACCCCGGAAGAGATTTCCGTAGGAGCGGTGCTTCGGGTTGTGGATGGAGCCTTTGCGGAATCCAGCTGCGTACACAAGGAAGCACTCGGAGGAGTGTGCGTGGAAGGGGATAGTTGCGGGTTGAAGCAGATATGGAAGGATGTTCAGGGAGCGGTGGAGAAAATCCTGTTTGCGACTACATTTGGGGAAGTGCGAAGGCGCACTTTGAGTAGCGGGACGCGGCAACCTGAAACGGCACGGGTCAAAGGCTGAGAGATAAAGAAGCGGCGCGCCAAAGCAGGGCGTTGAGAGCTTTTTGAGGCAATAGAAAAAATGCGAAGCAGAGTTATTTTGCCGTGTAGAAATCCGCGTTGACCGGCGTGAAGCTGTTCCACTTTTCCGGCAGGTCCTCCAAAGCGAAAATAGCCGTGACCGGACAGACCGGTACGCAAGCGCCACAGTCGATACACTCCGTGGGGTTGATATAGAGCTGCGTGTGCTTCTCGAAATCCGGCTCATCCTTGCGCGGATGAATGCAATCGACGGGACAGACATCCACGCAAGCGGTGTCTTTAGTGCCGATGCAGGGCTCAGCGATCACGTAAGCCATTCAAATCTCCTTTGAGCGGGCCGCAAGCCCGGGCAGGTTGCCATACCAGAAAGCGCCGGGCGAAAATTTCTTATACCACGCCGCTGGTGGGGCCAACAAGCGACTGACTAGATTGTACTTGGCAGGGGCGGGATTCTCAACTTGCACGCATGCAGCTAGAATGGTGTGGGAAGGTACAACATGAGAAGCCGAACCGTTGTCACAACGTTAATTTTGCTTGCCGCTGGGACCGCGCTTGGCGCGCTCGCCGCGTTGGGCGCGCCGCAAACGAGAGCTGCCAGCGATCCCAAAATGATTGATGCTGCCGGGTTTCAGAAAATTCTTGAGCAGCACCACGGAAAGGCGCTGCTGGTGAATTTTTGGGCGACCTACTGCGAACCCTGCCGCGACGAATACCCGATGCTGAATGAATTGGCGAAGCAGTATGCGCCGAGAGGACTGCAGGTCGTGGGCGTGAGCATGGATGACGACGGGGATTTGATTTTGATGAGGAGGTTCTTGGCGCGGTACAAACCGATATTCCCGAATTACCGCAAGACGGCGGGGGCAGAGAAGGCGTTTGTCCAATCCGTGATGCCGGGGTGGAATGGGTCGCTTCCGGCTACGTTTTTCTACGCCGTGGACGGACGGCAAGTTGGCCATTTTCTTGGCGAACAGAACCGGGGGAAATATGAAGAGGCGATTCGCGGGATACTGTCCGGCTCAGCGGGCGGAGCCGCGCAGGGCAAATAGAGCTACGACGCAAGGGTTCTAGAAGATCACGGGAGGATAGCCAATGCTCGATCTAAAGGGGAATCGAATCACTTATTTTGGGCACAGCACGTTTTCATTGAGGACGCCGTCAGGGCAGGTGGCGATGATTGACCCGTGGGTGATGACAAATCCGAGGTGCCCGGAGGCGCTGAAGAAAGTGCCGCGGCTGGATGTAATTTTTCTTTCTCATGCTCATTCGGACCATCTAGGCGACCTCTTGGCGCTCGCGAAACAGCACAAGCCGAAAATCGTGGCGATCTTCGAAACGTGTTTGTGGATTGCGGACCACGGATTTGGAAGCGAAATTTGCCCCATGGGGAAGGGCGGGTCGCAGACGGTCGGGGAATTTGAAGTAACGATGACTCATGCGTTTCATTCGAATTCGATCGATGAAAATGGCGTGCGGCATTACGCTGGAGAGCCCGCTGGGCTGGTGATTCGAATGCCGGGAGGGGTCACGATTTATCACGCGGGGGATACCGCCGTGTTTGGGGACATGAAACTGATCGGCGAGTTGTACAAACCCGAGCTTGCGATGCTGCCGATCGGCGACCGGTTTACGATGGGGCCGCGCGAGGCGGCGTACGCCATCCGGCTGCTGGACGTGAAGCATGTCATCCCAATGCACTACGCAACATTTCCGATGCTGACCGGTACGGTAGAAGGATTGCAGCACGAAACGGAGGGAATTGCTGGATTGAAGATTCATGCGCTGAAACCAGGAGAACATTTGTGATTCGCAGCGAGAATTTACGTAGCGGGTACATTCAGGACGACGTCGAGCAATATCTTTATGCATTGCTGCCGGAAAGGGACGGAGTGGTTAGCGAGATGGAACGTTATGCCGAAGAACACCGCGTGCCCATCGTCGGGCCGGCAGTGGCGCGAGTGCTTGCGCTGCTCACGCAGGTGTCCGGCGCCAAGCGGATATTCGAAATGGGATCGGCCATCGGTTATTCAACGATATGGCTCGCCCGAGCTGCAGGGCCAAAAGCGAAGGTGTTCTACACCGATGGAGATGCGGCGAATGCGGAGCGTGCGCGAGGATACTTCCAGCGGGCAGGCGTGAAGAAGCGCATTCAGGTGGGAGTGGGCGATGCACTTGAATTGCTGAAAAAAACGCCGGGCAAATTTGACTTGATCTTCAACGACGTGAACAAAGACCAATACCCTGATGCGCTGCGTGTGGCGGTGCCGAAATTGAAGCGAGGCGGACTGCTCATCACGGATAACACGCTGTGGTCGGGTAAGGCGGCGCGGCCCGCGGCTCCGGGAGATGCCGCAACGCTTGGAGTGCAGGAATTCAACCGACTGGTGTATTCCTCGAAAGAACTCTACCCCGTGCTGATTCCGCTGCGCGATGGCGTGACGGTTTGTCGCAAAGTATAGGGACGCGAAGAACTAAGAGCGGAAGAAATTGCGGATGAGGAAGGCCAGATTAGCGGGGCGCTCCGCGAGGCGGCGCATGAAGTACGGGAACCAGTCGTTGCCGTAAGGAATGTAAACACGCAAGCGGAAGCCGTCCTTGACCAGACGGCGCTGCAAGTCGGTCCGGACGCCATAGAGCATCTGAAATTCAAAATCATCCTTGGAGATTTGTTTGGCAGCGGCCCATCGAATGGTTTCCGCGATCATACGAGGGTCGTGCGTGGCGATGCCATGATAAAAACCGCTGGGCAAAAGAATTTTCATTAAGCGGACGTAATTGAAATCAACGTCTCTTTTTTTCGGATAGGCAACTTCGGCCAACTCCTTGTAAGCCCCTTTGCAGAGGCGGATGCGACAGCCGTATGTAAGCAAATCCTGGATGTCAGTTTCGCTGCGGTAGAGATAGGACTGGATGACTGTGCCGACGGCAGGGGTGCTGGAGCGGACACGCTTGACGAGATCGACCGTGCGCTGCGCGTAACCCGAGCCTTCCATGTCAATCCGCAGGAAATTGTCGTAGGCGGCGGCGCGCTCGGCGATGGAGCGAACCAGGCCCTGACAAAAATCCACGTTCAAGTCCAAACCCAACTGAGTGAGCTTGCAGGACACATTGGCATGAAGCTTTTCCTGAGCGATGCGCTCGAAGATCTCGAGGTAGGAATCGCGAGCCTTTTGCGCATCCGATATAGTCGAACAGTTTTCGCCGAGGTAGTCCAGGCTGACGTACATTCCCAAATTGTTGCAGGCGCGAGCGGCTTCAATGGCCTCGTCGAGGGTTTCGCCGGCGACGAACCGGCGAGCCATACGGCGCGTGGTGCCGTTGGACGTGACCCATTTAGCGAAGCGGGCACTCTGGGAGAGCTTGAGAAGCGTCGCGCGAAGCATGGACTACGATTATGCCCGTGAATTCACCTGCGTAAAACCCGCGCGGCTAGTCCTTGTGCTCTTCCAGGAACTTTTCGGCATCGAGAGCCGCCATGCAGCCGGAGCCGGCAGCGGTGACGGCCTGGCGATAGCGGTGGTCCTGCACATCGCCAGCGATGAAGACGCCGGGAACGGACGTCAGGCTGCCATGCTTGGCGATTAGGTAGCCGTTGCTGTCCATTTCGAGTTTGCCTTTGAAAACGGTTGAGTTTGGATCGTGGCCGATGGCCACGAAGATGCCGTCAACGGCGATCTCGCGAAGTTCCCTGGTGTGAGGATTGCGCAACCGAGCTCCTTCGACGTGGCCTTTGGGAGAGAAAATCTCTTCGACCACGAAAGGCGTGACAAATTCCACCTTTTGATTGGCGCGGACGCGGTCGATCATGATCTTGGACGCGCGGAACTCATCACGACGGTGTATGAGGTAGACTTTACTCGCATAGCGGCTAAGGAAGTTCGCCTCTTCCATCGCGGAGTCGCCGCCGCCAACGACGGCGATGCCTTTCTCGCGAAAAAAGTAGCCATCGCAGGTCGCGCAAGTCGAAACGCCGTGGCCGATCAGTTCCCGCTCGCCCTTAAGGCCGAGCAGGCGCGCCGAGGCGCCGGCGGCGACGATGAGAGCTTTCGCTTCGTAAACGTCTTTCCCTGCCGTGATTTTGAAGGGACGCCGGGTGAAGTCCACCTCGTTTACCTGACCGGCTTTGAATTCCGCGCCGAACCTTTGCGCCTGCTTGCGCATATTTTCGATAAGTTCGGGCCCCATAATGCCGTCCGGAAAGCCGGGATAGTTTTCGACGTGGGTAGTGAGAGAGAGCTGGCCGCCTTGTTCGTGGCCGTCAATCACCAAAGGCTTCAGATTGGCGCGTGCGGCGTAAATGGCCGCGGTCAGTCCGGCGCAGCCGCTGCCGATAATCACGACATTGTGCATTCGGATATTCTCCACGTTGAGGTATTAGATTCCGCGGCGCGCCCGTCGGCTACAACTCAGCGATTCAGGCCATCGATAGGTCTGAAGTTCCGTATTGTAGCATCCCCGCGCTCGCGGACCGGATGGTGAAGCGTCCAAATTGGAGAGGCATTGATTGGAGGCCACATTGACCGGCGTTACGAGGCGCGGTTATAGTCGCAATCCAAGCATGCTATTAGATGGCGCCAGTCCAAGGAGCGATTCACATGGATCCGCGTTTTCCAATTGGGAAGTTCGCAATGCCCGAAGGCGTGACGGCGGAAAGGCGTCAGGCGGCGATCGAGGAAATAGCCTCTACGCCATCCAAAATGCGCGCCGCCGTGAGGGGACTGAACGAATCGCAATTGGATACGCCGTATCGAGAAGGCGGCTGGACCGTTCGGCAGGTCGTTCACCATGTCCCTGACAGCCACTTGAACGCGTTTGTGCGGTTGAAGCTCGCGCTCACGGAAGAAAAACCAACCATCAAGCCGTATAACCAGGCGGCGTGGGCCGAGCTCGCCGACGCAAAAATGCCCATCGCAGTTTCTCAGACCTTGCTGGACTCCGTGCATGAGCGGTGGGACCGTTTATGGCGGTCATTGAAGCCGGAGGATTTTGTTCGTGTTCTGGTGCATCCAGAGCATGGCGAACGGACCGTTGATTGGATCCTGTTCATTTATGAGTGGCACGGCAAGCATCACACCGCCCACATCACAGAATTGCGTAAACAAAAAGGCTGGTAGCCGGGGGCGAGTGGCGAAGCGTGCTGCGGCTCGTGTAGGATGAGTTGGTACACGAGGAGAGTGCATGAGCCGAGCTTCAGGAACTTACGCGATTTTTGAGACTTCGCAGGGGAACATCGTGATACGGCTGCTTGAACAAGAAGCGCCCAAGACAGTCGAGAACTTCATCGGATTGGCCGAAGGAACCAAGGAATTTACCGACGAAAGTACCGGCAAGAAGACGAAGAAGAATTTTTACGATGGTCTTGTCTTTCATCGCGTAATTCCGGACTTCATGATCCAAGGTGGCTGCCCGCAGGGAACAGGACGCGGCGGGCCCGGATACCGGTTTGCGGATGAGTTTCATCCGTCGTTGAATCATTCCAAAGCCGGCAAGCTTTCCATGGCCAACGCCGGACCCGGCACGAACGGAAGCCAATTTTTTATTACAGTCGCGGCGACACCGTGGCTCGATAACAAGCACAGTATTTTTGGCGAAGTTGTGGAAGGCCAGGATGTGGCCAACAAAATCTCCAAAGTGCCGCGCGACTCAAGCGACCGGCCGAAGACGCCCGTGGTCCTGCAAAAAGTGCGCATCGAGCGCGTCCCCTGAACGCGCGGTCTTAAAATGATGACGCCCCAGCGCGCTCTCCGGCTCGTGATCGAATTGATCTTTGTGCTTCTGGGTCTGCTGGTCATTTGGTTAGCGCTTTCCGGCCGCATTTCCGTCGAGCGCCACAAGCCCTCTTGGTTCATTCTTAGCGCGGCTCTAATTCTTTGGGGGTTGCGAGCTCTTTATGGACCAAAGAAATGGTGGGCGCGCTGGGAAAACTGGACGCGCGGCCTCTCGCTGACTCTGCTCGGTGTGGTGATGCTGGTTATTTCACGCGTGCCATTTGACTGGATCGGCCCGTTGCTGGCCTCTGCTGGGGTCTTGATGGCCCTACGAGGAGTCATTGGAACTGCACTCGTTTTTCGTCCGCGGTGATTCTGCTCCCGCGATTCCCTGCCTGCATTTCAGTTCGGTTTGGATATAATCGGCGCCACGAACGGCCCCTCTCTGCAACTGCAACTGCGCGAGGGTGATCGTCTGGCCCACGCTAGCAATTAAAAGGAGACGCAAAATGCTAAAGGAATTCAAAGAATTTGCCATGCGCGGCAACGTTCTGGATATGGCCGTCGGCATCATCATCGGCGCGGCATTCGGAAAAATCGTGAGTTCGTTTGTCGAGGACGTCATGATGCCGCCGCTAGGGCGTCTGGTGGGCCGCGTTGATTTCTCGAGCTTGTTCATCAGCCTGGACGGCAGGCACTATGACTCGCTCGCACTCGCGAAAACGGCCGCAGCACCGACCCTCAACTATGGCCTGTTCTTGAACACGGTCATCAACTTCCTCATCGTGGCGTTCGCTGTATTCCTGCTTGTGCGCGCGGTGAATCGCTGGACCACGAAGCCAGCGGCGCCGGCTACGCCGACAACGAAAGATTGCCCTCAGTGCGCCATGAGCATTCCTATCCAAGCCAAGCGCTGCGGCCACTGCACAACGCAGCTCGCATAGGAAGAAAGCTAGTGATCGATTGGAAAGACGTGGAGGCCGCCAACCAGGTCAAGACGACGGCGGTTTCTTGGACTGATTTGCTTCGATGTGGGCGCGCAGACGGGTGACGACCGCATCCTCCTGCCCTTCTTCGATCTCTTTTTGGACCTCTTCGAGAGCGAAATGCACGACGTCGTGGTGATGAAGTTCTTGTGGCGCCAGAACATCGCTAAAGCGCAGCCATAGGCGGTGCAGAAGATTCACTTCGTTGGCGGTCAGGTTCGGAGCGTGCGGTCCGAGGACTTTGTAAATCTTGTCGCCATTTGGCAGATGAATTTCCAGGTTGAATTGCGGCTTAATGTCGCCGAGCTTCTCCCAGGCGTCGCCAATCTGTCGGGCCTGCTCTTCGGTGTTGTCCTTCGCCGAGCGACCAATCACGATCGTGCTGGATTGCAGCGAAGCGCCGGCGCGCAGGATGCCTTCCCAAAGATCGTTCGAGGCAACCACGGCGAGGCGAATGGACTTGCCGCGCTTCTCCGACATGGAGAGCGCCTGCGAGAAGAGATGCTGCTCGATGCTGCCGAAGAGTTGGTCAGCCTCCAGTTCGTTTTCGCCGGAGGCCGAGCGCCGCAGCAAGCGTACGTGCAGGACAACGACATCACGGCGCCCGGGCTTGATGCGGTCGAGCACATTGCCCAAATGATAGAGATTGAAATGATTGCTCACGGGCACGAGGATGTTGCCGGGGCGCGCGCCAACGGCCTCTGGCGTCAGCTCGGACTCGAGCTCGAGGTTAAACTCGTCCATCTCCATCCGAGAAGAACTGCCTTTTTTGGTGCGGTGTTCGGATATCGTGAAAACAATGAAAAGCAAAACAGAGAACACGCCACCGGCCATAGTGGCCACCGGCTTGGTGAACAGGTTAGTGACCGCGATCAGAAAGAGAGTCAGGGTGATCAAACCGAGGCCAACGGGGATCTGCACGCCGCGGATATAGAAATTAAAAGGCACCTGGAATTCACGCTGGCCGGGCTGCGTGTAGCGAAGAACGAGCACGGCCAAGCCATTCATCGTGAAACTCCAGATCACGCCGAACGCATATAAGTTCGCCAAAAACGTGACATCGCCGCGGCTGATGAAGATGGTTACGATTTGCAGAACGACGATGATATTGATGAGGCGATAGCTGGTACCGAATCGCGGGTGCGGCTGCCTGAACCACGAGCTGAGAACGCCGTCCTCGGAAACTCGATTCAGAACTCCGTTCGAGCCTACGATGGCGGTATTGACCGCTCCTGCCAGAATGAGTGTTCCCACCACGACCACGAATACGTGAAAGACAAGGCGCACGATAAGCGGCCCGTGCAGACTCATCGCCAAGCCGCCAATCAAGTTCTCAAGGTAATTCTGCCGGACGCCATCGGGAATGATCATCACAGCGAAGAAAGAAACCAATGACGTGAAGACCAGGCTGTAAATGAAAATGACAAGCCCGGCCTTTTTCAGGTTCGGCAGTTTGGGATGTTCAATTTCGCGATAAACCTGTGCGAGAGACTCTTCTCCGCTCATCGCCAGAACGGAATGCCCAAGGCCGATGAAGATGGCGATGATGCCGAACATGTGCGGAAGAGAGCTGCCCGCAAGCCATCCGAGGGCTCCTGCATTTAATCGCAGGTTGCGGACGTGCGGCCAAGGCGGGAGAGCCGAGTGTCTTAAGATCGCCGTGTACGTACACCACGCAATCAGGAGCACTACCATCACCGTAACCAGTTTCATGATGAGCAGCGCTTTGTCGCTGGACTCTGGAATGCCCTTGGTGTTCTGCCACCAGAAGTAGACGGTCACGAGAATCGCAAAGCTCGCTGCAATGAAATTCACTTCATAGGCCGTGAGCGGATTGGCGAGATGCGTGTACTGGAGCAGTTCGCTGATCAGCCCGGCCAAATACTGTCCGGCGGCGACACCGCTGATGGGGCCGGTCAGGATGTAGTCAAACATGAGGGCGGAAACGCTGAACTTTGCGAGAGTGCCGCCCAGCGATTGCTTGACCGCCCGGTAGACACCGCCGCGCACGAACATGCTGCAGCTTTCGACGTAAACCGCGCGAACCGCGTACGAAAACAGCATGATCGCCAGGATGAACCACGGCGCCGTTTTGCCGATATAGCCTTCCGCTTCGCCACCTGCGTAATAGGCGGAAGAGGCCAGATCGTTCAAAACGATTGCTGCGGCACGCCAAAAGGAGATGAAGGTGAGGAGGGCCGTCGTGGCGACGATGACGCGCGGAATACCGTTGCCTCGGCTGCCTGCGGCAGCAGGGCTGTTGGGAGTGCTGCTCATGTGCGGGTGATCTCGATCAGCGGACTAAAATGCTCGCATTTTTCCCCGGCGAAGTCTAGCCGAAGGGTCTATTTTACAAACACTGAAACGATTTTCTTTAGTTTGCTCTAATTTACTGCGCGGCACGGAATGCCTTCGCGCATTCGGCACAGGGGCAGATGCTGCGGAGGTGGTCGTAACTATAGATGCCGGTGGAGTGGCCATCCGAGAAGCTGATTTGCACGGCGTAGTTGCCTACGACGGTGGCGGCTTGAGCCCGCGGCTTGGGCTTAAACATCGGGAGCGCAGGAAACGATGAGGCTCCGGGTGCGGCCGCGGCAAACGCTTCCTTTTTCCCGCGTTCGTCATTGCAGGTGGCACATGGACACTCTTCGCGCAGATAAGCGAAGTCGTAGTGGCTTGTATGGCCGTCATCCCAGGTGATGTCCACACCTGCGCCGCTCTTTACGTGAATCTTCACATCAGTCGGCTTCTTCCGCGGATCGAGGGGAATGGGCATGCCAGGGGCAGTATCAGCTCTTTGGCTTTCCGTTGCAGCAATCGCCGGGGGGAATCGGATTGCCGTGCGGGCAGGTCTTCGGATGGCCAAGGAAGGTGCAGATTCGCTGATCAAGCTCTGGGCTGATGATGTGCTCGAATTTGCAGGCTTGTGTGTGCGCTTCGGAGTCGTCGATCGAGAAGGTGTCCTTGAAGAGTCGCTCCGCAAGTCGATGGCGGCGGACGACGTCGCGGGCCCGGCGGCTGCCTGCGGAGGTAAGCTGCGCTTCGCCGTTCTGGAGCGCGACCAAGCTTAATTCGGACATGCGACCGAGCACTTTCGCGGCGGGTTCTTCCGGAAGGAGGGGAAGGCTTCCGGCTGGGCCGCTGGCATGGAGCGAGCTTACTTGCGGCGGCTTCCCTTCTTCACCGCAAATCCATATTTGTTCGAGGAGATGGTCGAAACGAATCTCGTCGTCGCGCGAGGGCATGCAACAATCCGCGGTGTCCACAAGCGGGCATGCGAGCGGATGGCCCGGACCGTGCTGCGCGGTATCAAAGTGTAGGCGCCCGTGGGCCAGCTCGATGCGGCGATCGGCTTGGCGCGCAATGTCCGGGTCGTGCGTGACCATCAGGATCGTATGACCCGCTTCGTGGAGTTCGCGGAAGACCTGCAGGACGATTTCTTCATTGGCCTCATCAAGGTTGCCGGTGGGCTCGTCGGCGAGGATGATTTTTGGCTGATTGATTAGTGCGCGTGCAATGGCCACGCGCTGCTGCTCGCCACCCGAGAGTTGTGCGGGGAGATGCGTCAAGCGGTCGCCCAGGCCGACGCGGCGGAGAGCCTCCTCGGCCTGCTTTTCATCCGTCATGCTGTGAAAATATTGGGCCAGCATCACGTTTTCGAGCGCGTTGAGATACGGCACGAGGTGAAATTGCTGGAAGACAAAGCCCACTTTTTCGGCGCGGTAGCGAACCAGTTCGTTTTCGCGGAGCTTCGATAGGTCGACGCCGTCCACTACGACGCGACCGGAATTGAGCGTATCCAGTCCACCAAGAATATTGATGAGCGTGGTCTTGCCCGAACCGGAGGGACCCATTAGCGCAACCCATTCGGCGGCCTGCACGTTGAAACTGAGATCGTCGAGAGCGCGCAGCGAGCCATATTTCTTGACGAGGTTTTCGATGGCGACTTGCGGCGGCGCAGTCTTTTGCTCAGGCAAAATCTGGACAGGGGCGCTCACGCTTCACCTCGAAAGACGGACGCGGGGCGCACGCTGGCGAGCCGCCTTAGCGGAAAAGCGCTTAGAATTGCGACAAGAGTAGTGAGTGCCACAGCTATAGGATACACAATCAGCCGCGGCTGCGCCGCTACCCCAAATACCTGTTTGCCTAGCCAAATAGAAAGCAGAATCCCTGCAGCCGAGCCAATCAGGCCGCCCACTAGACCTAACATCGCCGCCTCTGTGAGAAAGAGACGCAAGACGCGCCGCGTCGCGCCGCCAATGGCTTTCATCAAGCCCACGTCGTTCCTGCGTTCCATCGCCACGTTGGTCATCGCCGCCATTACGCACAGGCCGGTGAGCAGCAATACAATTCCAACTGTAAAGTTCAGTATTCCCGAAATGCGGCCGTAAATCTTTGCTTGCGCATCCGTAAATTGCCGAACCGGCCTGACCTCGGCGTCAGGGAGAACTCGCTGAAGACCCAAGACATAATTTTGGATTTCGGTGGGCGTGCCAGGAACGATGAGCCTGACGACGCTGACGCGGCCAGGAAGATCAGCCAATCTCTGTGCCGCTGGTAATCCAATCTCCAGTTGGTCGTCTTCGGGGCCGCCAACTTGCCGGAAGCTGGCAACCTCGCAGGTTTCGTGACGGCCCCCGTAGGTTAAGGTAAGTTGCGCGCCTTGCGCGGAGTTCAATTGGCGCGCGACATTTGCGCCCACAACGCACTCGGGACCTGTGGACGATGGAATCACTACCGGAGAACTCGCGCGCCCTGGAGCAGCGCTTACGGATGACTTAAGGAAGATTTGCGGGTTTGCACCGCTGATAACTGCCGAGAGAGGTTTTCCAGTTTGAGGAGTTGAGACTGTAGCGATGAAGTAGAGCGTGGATGTTACGACGACTCGGCCGCTTGGGAGTTTCACGGGCACAGAATGGTCAATTGATTCGGGCAACGTCTCGGAGCCGGGAAGCGAAGCATTTTTTGGGAGGAGGAGGACATTGGGCCCGAATGTGCGAAATTCGGTGGTGATCCGACGCTTGGCGTCGATTTGGAGATTTAGCAGGGCGGCAGTGACAGCGGCGCCGGCGCCGAGAGCAAGTAGGATGACAAACAGGCGTCCGCGATTGGCGCCGAGCAGACGCCGAATGATGCGCCAGAACATTTGCCGATTCTGCGAATGCGGAGCCGCCATCATTCGCCTCGCAAGATGGGCGCCGGTTCGTAGCGCGAAGCGCGGCGTAGGGGAATAGCGCTCCCGAGCAGTGTGACGATGGCCGCGAGCGCGAGTACCGCCGCCAAAACGAGAAGTGATGGTTCGGGTGTAACGCCGAAGATTTTCTGGCCGACCAATCGCGCGAGAAAAGTTCCCAGCGAGTAGCCGATACCTCCACCAACAAACGCTAGCACGAGCTGCTCCGCTGCCAAGAGGAAACCAACCGTACCGGACCCCGCTCCGAGCGCTTTCATGAGACCGATTTCCGTGCGTCTCTCGATGACAGACGCCGCGGAAGAAGCGCCAACCGCAAGTGCAGCAGCCAAAAGAGCCGCCAGCGTCACCAGCCAAAGCAACGTCTGGACGCGCGTGAGAATAGTGCCCTCGCCCTCGGCGACGCGTCGAATCACGCGCACATCCGTCCCCGGCAGAACCTCTTTAATGGAAGCCGCAATCGAAGAGATATAAGGCGTACACGACCATCGCTCAAGGTCAGCTGCATTCATGGTGCTGGGATCGCGACGCGCAAAATCGTCCTCCGGCTTCGTTAGTGCACTAACATAGAGAGTTCGGTAGAGACCGGTTTTGTCAGCGAGTTGCTGAGCGGCGTCGAGTGGAATAACGACTGCATCATCCTCCGGCCCACCGGTCGAAAGAATGCCGCGAACAACGAATGCAATATTCTCACGTACGGACATTCGCAATCGTTCGTCGTCGAGCAGCACATTGCTTTGTGGAGCGATTTCCCAGCCTCGCAAAAGAATTTTATCGCCAATCTTTAAGCCCTCGCGTCGAGCCAATTGTTGACCTAGCGCGCACTCCTTTTTTCCATCGCCAAACCACCGGCCTTCGATATGCCACCACGGATTCGTCTTCTCCACCCCGGTGACAAATTCCTCGCCGTCCGGAGTGCGGACGGGGTGAGTGGACCAAGTCCCGATCACGGTGACTTCCGAGTACCCAGCCACCAGACCGGGGTAGGGCACGGTCGTCGAAGTCAAATCGCGTGAGAGAGCCGTGGAGAATTCCAGAACTGGGGCGAAGCCGATAATGTTGTTGTGCCAGAAAATAGTCTTGATTTTGGGCAGGTCCGCTTCGGGCAAATACGCGCCCGCATTAACCGGCCTGTAGTCGACGCCGCCAATCTCGAGCGGCAGCGAATCGGCCTGAGGCGTGATCACCAAATTCGCGCCCAGGCTGCGGAATTCACGCGCCAGGCGGTCGCCGACATCAAGAGAAACGCTTAATGCCGCCGTAACTACGGCCATGCCCAAAGACAGCGCCGCCGCGGTCAGCACCTTTCGGCGCGGACGGCGCGTGAACGAGTCGGCAACGAGACGAAGAAACATATCAGGCCAGGATGCACCAGTAGGGGCGCGAGATATCGTGCCTCTACTGCGGAACCTCCTTCATCGCTTTTACAAGGGAGGAAACGTCGAGCACAAGATTACCGCCATCCAAATGCGACGGCACACCGATAGGATTGCAGCCGCCGGCTTCGCCAATTGTGGGTATATAAATCGCCGACCCGCAATGCCTGCAAACTACATTCTGGCCATCCTGGCGGTACCCCTCGGCGCCGCAAATGCGGCAGGCGTCCAACGCCGTGCCATAACCGTTCGGTTTTTTAATGACCATAAAGCGCACGGACTGCGTTCCCGCAGTAAGCGTGAACAAGTGCATTCTGCCATCCTGCACCTCGCTGATAGGAATGCGCACTTCATTATCCACCGCCACAATCGTCTGCGCGGCAGGCGGCGCGGAATTTGCTCGTGTGTAAACAAAATCAGCCGTCAGTACGAGAATCACGGAAAGGCAACCAGTCGCCGCGGCAATCCTCCAACGGCGCTGCCGCCGGTTCTGGGCTTCGAGCAACCGCTTCTCCGCCTCGCTCTCGACTTCCTTAGCCGCGCGCGCATGGGCGGCGGATTGCCATTCGCGCAAGATCAGCAGCGTCGCGGCGCCGAAAATCAGCACGAAGAAAAACAATTCGTTCCGTACCACGGGCCCGATTACGGCCATCTCCGCCTTGCTCGACGGAATCCATTGCGCTTCGCTCAGTTCGTGCAAACCAGTCAACGCAAGCTGAAACGCCACCAACATCAAAATGATACTGGTGACTCCGAAAAATCGGTGCAATGGAACGCGTAAAGTGCCTTTAAAGAAGAAAACGCCCACGGCCACCGCGGCGGCAATTCCCAGAGTCGTCCCAATCCAGATTTCCAAGCCTTCGCTGGACAGCTCAACCGCCCGCAAGATAATCGCAAGCTCCGCCCCTTCGCGTAGGACCATCAGGAAAACAAAGAAAAAGATGCCCCATCCCGCGGCCGATCCCGCTCGCCCAACATAACCTTCAATTTTCTCTTCAATCTCTTTTTTCAGATGGCGCGCAACGCGATTCATCCATAGGATCATCGTAATGACGAACACGGCCGCGACGAGGTACATAACCCCTTCGAACCCGTCTTCGCTAATGCGCCAGCGCTCCAGCAGGATCGCCACAGCCAGGCTGAGCCCTGCAGCGGCGGCAACGCCATACCAAACAAAACGCGCCAGTTGCGAGCGGCCCGTGCGCGTGAGATAAACGAGGATAATGCCGACAACGAGGGACGCCTCGACCCCTTCACGGAGTGCGATGAGAAAAGCCGGAAGCAAGAGATCTCCAGTTGTGAGTCATTTGCAACTACGATTTAAGTCTACTCTTTGTATGAATTTCCGTCAACCGGACCATTCTAGTCCGACTTCCCATCCGCACATACGGTAAAATGCAACATCTGCTTAACTCTATGACCCTCGTCACTTCTCCTCGCCAAATCCTCTCCCTCATTTTAGCCGCACTTCTCTCTTGCTCCCTATCTTTTGCGCAGCTTTCTCCGCAAGCGCAGTCATCGCACCTACAAACTGCGCCGCACGAAGACGAACTGGCAATGGCTCCGCGCCCCAATCCCAAAATCGCGAAGAAAATTTCCGAACTCGCCGATAAGGCCCTCGCCGAGGGGCGTTTTGATGAGGCTCTCAATTACTATGAGCAGGCCGCCCGCTACGCGCCGCAAGACACGGCCCTCCTCGAGCGAGTCTTTTCCATGCGCTCGAAGCTCGTTCGCGATCATGTGGATGCCGCAGAGCGCGAAGCCCTCGCAGGCCACGCCAACGTGGCCGTTGAAGAACTCGCGAAGGCCTTGCTCATTGATCCGGGAAACACCATCGTCGCGGAACGCATGAAGCAGATGAAGGCGATGAACGATGTCCCGGCCCCCAAGTCCACCTCAACAGTCGAAGGCTTGCCAGTGTTGAGTCCCCGCGCCGGAAAACAAAACTTGAATTTGAGCGGAGACACCAGAACCGTTTATGAACAGTTGGGACAATTGTTCGGCATAAAGGTCACCTTTGATCCCGACCTGCCCGCGCGACCAGTCCGCCTGCATCTTGACGATGTCGATTTTGACACCGCGTTGAAGGTTCTCACCGCCGAGTCCGGCACATTTTTCCGCCCGCTGACTTCCACTCTCTTATTCGTAGCTCAGGACAACGCGGAAAAGCGGCGAGAATACGCCGTGCAAGCTGAGCAGACGTTTGCTCTACCGGCTTCCGAAAACACAGAAGATATGACCGAAGTGGTTCGCGTTCTGCGTGAACTGACCGGAGCAGCGCGAGTGACACTCGATGCGAAAAATCGCTCGATCAGCGTTCGAGACACTCCCGAGAAGCTCGCGCTTGCCGGCGAACTGCTCCGTCAGGCAGAAAAAGCGCCCGGAGAGTTACTTCTGGAAATAGAAATCCTGGAGGTTGACCGCAATAAGGCCCGCACTCTGGGTCTTCTGCCGCCCGCCTCCGCGCAGTTGATATCGCTTTCTCCGAGCGTCATCACCCAGCTGCGGCAGGCTAAAGACATCAGCACCCTCGTTACCCTCCTCGCCAGCATTTTCGGAGCCGGATCAGGCTCAGCAGGCGCCGGAAGTTCCCTCAATCTGAGTTCCCTTATCCCTCCGCTCACGGTCATCGGCGGTGGCAAAACCACTTTTCTTCTGACTTTGCCTGCCGTCGCAGCGCAGTTTTCCGACGCGCTCACATTGGTCCGTAGCGGCCTTCAAGTGCTCCTTCGCGCCCAAGACGGCAAACCGGCCACCTTCTTTGTAGGTGACCGCTATCCGATTACTCTTTCCTTGCTTTCCGGCAGCCTGGGCACCTCGACAGCGGCCACGTCCATTCCTGGAACAACTAGCAGCATCCTCCCGAGCACGTCCTACAACGTGGGAGTCGGCCCGGTCGCGCTCACTGCGGCGGACTTCCGTAACCTCGGCCAATTGGACCTCGCCGTCGTCAATGAGATTGATAACACGCTCACGATTCTTGTCAACCAGGGCTCGGGAACTTTTCTCACTTCCTCAGGTTCACCAATCTCTCTCGGGGCCAGCCGGGCAAACGCACCTGCCGTCGCTCCCTCGATCGCATCCGCCGTTCTGACGTCTACCGGCTTTCACGATTTGCTCGTCACGGATCCTGTCGCCAACACTGTGCAGGTTCTCCTCAGCAATGGCGACGATACTTTCACAGCTGCCACCGGCTCACCCATCTCCGTCGGTCAGCAGCCCAGCGCCATTGTCACTGGCGATTTCAATAACGATGGGAATCAAGATTTTGTAGTTACGAATTTTACGGACAACACGTTCTCATTGTTCCTGGGCAACGGCGACGGAACTTTTGCTCAGGCCACTGGCTCGCCCTTCTCCCTGCCCAATGCGGTAGCAGGACCCATCGCTATGACGGCGAGCGATTTCAATTCTGATGGAAATACCGATCTAGCGATCGTGAACCAAACAACGAGCGATGTTTCGATTCTTCTTGGAAATGGCAACGGCACTTTCACGCAAGCGGCCAACTCCCCATTTGCGGTGGGCCAATTGCCCGTGGCTATCGCTGTGGGCGACTTGAATGACGATGCCCACCCCGACCTCGCGGTCGTCAACCAATCGGACAACACCGTAAGCGTCTTCTTGGGTGCCGGTGATGGCACGTTCACTGCCGCGCAAAATTCTCCTCTAGCCACCGGGCAGACACCGACATCGGTCGCAATTGCCGATTTCAACGGTGACGGTAACCCGGACATCGCGGTGACTGACCCGCTGACGGACAGCGTATCCGTGTACCTCGGTCTCGGCCAGGGATTATTCGCTCCGGCATTCGAGCTTCCCGTCGGCTCGAATCCCACGGCCCTGATCGCTGCCGCGTTGAGCGGTGCGTCTTTGCCCGACGTGGCAATCACGGACAATCCGTCCGGTGCGGCGGGCGAGGTTACGGTAATTCTAAGTCCCGCAAGCCTATTTTCCAATTCTGGTGCAGGCGTCGCCCAGCAGCCCTATCCAGGCGCTGAATACGAAGATCTCGGCGTGAAGATCAAGGCTACGCCCAGCATCCACACGAATGACGAAGTGACTCTCAAACTGGACTTCGAGATTCGCGCTCTCGCCGGTTCCTCAATCAACGGCATTCCCGTCCTCACCAATCGCTCGCTCTCTCAAACAGTCCGCGTCAAAGAGGACGTGCCCACTATTATCGCTGGGCTCCTTGATAACCAGGAGACCCGCACTCTCACAGGGCTCCCCGGCTTCGCCAATTTTCCGGGCGGCCTGGGCTATCTCTTCGGGCAGCGAAATACGACCGGCCAAGACACAGAAATGCTCATTCTAATTACGCCGCATAAACTGCGGCTCCAGGACCGCGTCTCCCGCTCCATTTACGCCGGTCGGGACACGAGCACCGGCCGCGGCGCTGCAATCTTTCCTCCGCGCCGGGAGCCATAGCCAGAGTGACTTCAGAATTGCGATTTTATGGCAGGGGTTCGAACACAACGATAGGCTGGTATGTGCGCGGCACGACCGCTTCGGCGATGGCCACTAGCTTGTCCTGCTGGCTGAAGACCCGCAAGCGCGGAGGCTTCGATTCGCCCCCATCCAGCTGCTGTGTCGCACCGGGGGGAAGTTCCACTCGGCCGGCTTGAATCTGCGAGATAAGAATATTGAACTTTGTCCCGTGCCGCACGCGCCTTTCGACCACAGGCAGCACGTTGACTCGCGGATAATTTGGCAGCAGGTTTTCCAGTCGGATCATGCAATCGGCAAACTTCCCCGCGCGCGTCGCCTCCGCCAGCTCTTCCAGCTTGATGGCCTGGTCAAGCGAAAATTCGCCGACCGCTGTCCGCGTAATTTCGGCGAGATGCGCGCCGCAGCCGAGCTTCTGGCCCATGTCGTGCGCCAGCGAGCGGATGTACGTACCTGAAGAGCACTCGACGACGAATCGCGCCACACTGCCTTCGATTCCGGTCAGCCTATACTCGAAGAGTTCGACTTCGACGGCCTTCAGCTCGACGGCCTGCTTTTTTCGCGCCAGCTCGTACGCCGGACGGCCATGCACTTTCTTTGCGGAAAACGCTGGAGGCATCTGCTCGAATTTACAAACACGCTCGGCTGCAAGTTTTTCGAGAACCGCTGCATCAAGGACAGGCGCGCTGTCTGGCCCCTGCGCCTCTCCGTCCGAATCGTAGGTATCGGTCGCAAACCCAAAACGAAATGCGGCGGAGTACCGCTTTCGACGCCCGCTGTAGAACTGCACAAGTCTCGTTGCACGCCCAAGCAAAAGCACCAGAACCCCAGTCGCCAACGGATCCAGCGTTCCCAGATGGCCGATCTGACGGAATCCTGCGAGATGCCGCACCGCATCCACGACGTCGTGTGAAGTTTTTCCCCGCGGCTTATCAATGACGAGCGCTCCGTCGTACGGGGCAGGCTGAGGTTGGCGTGGCATGGATTGAGTCGTCGGCTGTTCGTGGGCAGTCGCAAGATGAAGACGAAGTCCCTTTAGGATGCGGCTGGCTTGTCCTTCTTCATCTCTTTCAAGAGTTGATCGATCCGTTCGGTGTATTCCTGCGAGTGGTCCAGCGTGAAGTGCAGTTCGGGCAGCCGGCGAAGTTGCAGCCTCTCGATTAGCTCGCGCCGGATAAATCCAGCGGCATGCTCAAGGGCCTTGATCGCGTCAGTCTGTTCCTTGGCCGATCCTTGCATGTTGATGAACACGCGCGCGTGCTTCATATCCTGTTGTACGCGCACTTCGCTAACCACCACCATGCCTTCCAGCCGCGGATCCTTCAACTCTCCCGCCAGCATGGCGTTGATTTCGTGAGCGATCTCCTCGCCCACCCGTTCGTGACGGTGATTGGCTGGACTCATCTCGTCCCCGCAAAACTTCCTAGATGATTTCGATGGCCTGGTTGATCAAAATCGAGCCCAGAATGCGGTCCGCTTCATCCAGGACTTTTTGCAGTACTTCGTTCACGTGCTTTTCTTCGTTCGAAAGTGTTACCACGCCGACCACCGACCGCTGCCACGCGTCCTGGTGGTCTAGCTCCGCCACTGCCACATTAAATTGCCTTCGCAGCTTGTCTTTCAAGCTGCGCAACACTTGCCGCTTGTCCTTCAGCGATTGCGCGTCGGGGATGTGCAGCTCAAGGGTAAGCAGGCCAACCGGCATGAGCGCTCCGGGGAACTAACTTGTTTACTTGCGGCTGGCAGTCCCGCTGCTCTGGCCTGCCGCTTCCGCAGCGCTCAGTTTTTGAACGCTGAAGCATTCCAAAATATCGCCGACTTTAACGTCGTTGAAGTTTGCAATGCCCGCGCCGCATTCGAATCCAGTACGAACTTCGCTCGCGTCATCCTTGAAGCGCTTCAGCGAGCTAAGCTTTGACGTATAAATGACCGCGCCGTCTCGCACGACTCGAATCTGCGCGTCGCGCTTAAGCACTCCGTCCACCACGTAACATCCAGCCACCGTGCCAGCGCCTTTGACCCGGAACGTGTTTCGCACTTCCGCCCTGCCCAAATACGTTTCCTGAATAACCGGCTCGAGTAAGCCTTCCATGGCTTTCTTAATTTCGTCGGACACTTCATAAATGATCGTGTGCGAGCGAATGTCCACGTGTTCCTGTTGCGCCAACTCCATCGCTTTACGGTCCGGCCGGATGCCGAACGCAATCACGATTGCACCTGATGCTGAGGCCAACAGTACGTCGTTTTCCGTCACCGCGCCTACGCCTGAACCGATAATCTTCAGCTTCACCTGGTCGGTCGAAAGCTTCGGCAACATTTCGCTCAGCACTTCCACGGAGCCTTGCACGTCTGCCTTGATGACAATGCCCAGCTCTTTGACGTCTCCGGCCTTAAGCTGCTCGTGGAGCTGATCGAGAGTAATCCGCGCCCCACTCGAACGCGCCATTTGCGCGTCGCGCTGCTTGCCCTGCCGGTATTCCACAATGTGGCGCGCCTTGGCTTCTTCAGTTACCTGGAAATGGTCGCCGGCATCCGGTACACCCTGCAAACCCAGCACTTCCACCGGTGTCGACGGAGGCGCGTCCTTGATCGTCCGGCCGCGATCATCAAACATCGCGCGCACCTTGCCAAAGACCGACCCGCAGATAAAAAAGTCGCCCGCATTGAGCGTTCCATTTTGCACCAGTACCGTAGCCACCGGGCCGCGTCCTTTGTCGACGCGCGATTCGAGCACCGTGCCGCTGGCCGGCGCGTCCGGGTTCGCCTTCAACTCCCGCAAATCAGCAACCAACAAAATCGTCTCCAGCAGCTTATCAATGCCCTTTTTCTGTTTTGCAGAGACTTCCACGAACTCCGTGTCGCCGCCCCATTCCGCGGGAACCAAATTCAGGTCAGAGAGCTGGCGCTTTACGCGTTCCGGTTGCGCTTCCGGTTTGTCGATCTTGTTGATAGCCACGATAATCGGCACCTTCGCGGCTCTCGCATGGTCGATGGCTTCTTTCGTCTGCGGCATCACGCCGTCGTCGGCAGCCACCACCAGCACCACGATGTCCGTGACCTTCGCTCCGCGAGAACGCATCCGCGTAAACGCTTCGTGGCCCGGCGTATCCACAAAAACCACGCTGCGGTCATTCACCACAACTTTGTAGGCTCCGATGTGCTGCGTGATTCCGCCCGCTTCCCCAGCAGCCACGTCCGCCTCGCGAATCGCATCGAGCAGGCTCGTCTTGCCATGGTCCACGTGTCCCATGACCGTTACGACGGGCGGCCGCGGTTTCAAACTCTCTTTCGTTTCTTCCTTCGCAACTTCCAGCACCATTTCTTCTTCAAGCGATACGACACTTACGACTCCGCTGAACGCCTCGGCTAAAGTCGTCGCTGTCGGCACATCCAACGCCTGGTTGATGCTGGCAAATACTCCTCGATCCAGCAGCGTTTTCAATAGATCCTTCGCTCGCACATCAAGCTTTTCCGAGAGCTCGCGAATCGTGATTCCTTCCGTAATCGTAACGTCGCGCGGCGGACGCGGCTCCGGCGGCGCAATCACGGCCGCTGCGGATCTCCTGTCACCAACTCCCGGACGCTGCCGCGTCGGGTGCAGCTTGCGCTCGCCCTCAATCTCCCGTTTGTCGACGACCGGCCGCTGTCTCTGTGTTGGCTTTCGCGTGTAGAGCGGCTTGCCCGGCTCCGCTTTTGGCGGCATCTTGTCCGGCAAGGGCGGAAGCATGCCGGGGCGTCCCGGTGTCCGCGGTCCTGGACGTGTGCCAGTCGGCATCGGCCCGCGCCGCTGTTCAAAGGGACGGTTCGCCGGCGAACTCCCCGTTCCCCCTGGGCCTCCGGGCCTCGGTGAGTACGGTCTTCCCTGGCCCCCTTGCTGCATCGGCCGCATTGGCTGTCCGGGACGCGGTCCCCCTGTCCGTTGCCCGCTCCCTGGCGTCGTTCCGGGAACCGGGCCGCGATTACCAGTCGGCAATGGGCGCGGGGCAACCGCAGGACGAGATCCGGGTGCTGCGGGTGCTGCCACAGAAGGACGGGCGGGAGGTCTCGCTCCTGTCGCCGCTGGCGGTCGTTGTGCGCCGGCTGCCGCTGCTGGCTGTCCGCCAGGAGTTTGAGGACGGACTGGTACGGTTGATGGCGGTCTCGGCGCTGTCGTTGCTGGCGCCACAGGTTTCGCCGCTGTTGGCGCACTCGCTGGCGCCGCAGGAGGAATCGAAACCGGTGGTTTCGGTGCTGCGGGCGCAGTGACTGGCGCTGCCGACGCTGGAGCTATAGGAGTCGCAGGCTTCGGAGCGGGCGCTACAGGCGGCGCAACAGGTGCGACGGTCGGCGCCGCGGGTTTCGCCGCCACGCTTGGAGCCGCTGCCACCGGCGCAGGAGGAGTAGCCGCAGGCCGCATCCGCGCGGCCTTTGCCGCCGCGTCCTTGGCTTCTTTTTCCGCCTTGGCTGCAGACTCCGCCGCTGCTTCGGCCTCGGCCTGTCCCAAAATGTTCTTCCGAACCTTCTCGGCAACATCCACAGGGATCGAACTCGAATGCGTCTTTTTCTCCGTGACGCCGTAACCCGGCAAGAGGTCAATAATCGCTTTGGCCTTGACCTCTAGCTCGCGGGCCAGTTCGTTGATCCGGACTTGATTTGCGTCGCTCATGCGTCCTATGGACAGTTCTCCAGTCAAAAAATCTCACTCGACTTAACCGCGGTCTGCTTTCCTAAGCGGTCGGCAAACCGACTGCGGCCACTTTTAATTTACGGCCTCGGCTCCTCCGGTTTCGCTTCCCCTCCGGACTGCTCCGTTGCCTGCTCCTCTGATTCCGCAGGTTTTTCCGATCCCGCTGCCGTTTCCTCTACCTCACTTGCCGTCGAGGCATGCTCCAATGCGTCCGGTGTAACTTCAGCAGCCTCCGCCGTCGCTTCGACCTCTGCCGGTGCTGTTTCGCTTTCGGCAGCCATGTCGTCTGTATTTTCGCCTGCTGGCGCAGCCGCCGCGGCCTCCGCGCCGCCTTCATAGAAGCGGTTCACCGCCTGATAAATCTTGTCCACCATTTTCTCGCCGATTCCAGGAATCTCCATCAACTGTTCCGGCGTCATCCCCGCGAGTTTCTCGACGTTGGTAATTCCGGCGGCTTCGATCTTTTCAATCGTCTTCGGCCCCACACCTGCCAGAGCCGTCAACGGTGTCGCTGGCGCCGTCAGCGCCGTCATCTGCTCTTCAATTTCCTGCCGCTTTTCTTCCTCACTCTTGATATCGATGTCCCAGCCAATCAACTTGCTCGCCAGCCGGACGTTCTGCCCCTTTTTCCCGATCGCCAGCGATAGCTGCGAATCCTCTACAATCACTTCGAGCTTCTTGTTCTCCGGATCGGTGATCTGCACCCGCGTCACCTTCGCAGGGCTCAGCGCTTTCTGCGCAAACGCCACCGTCTCTTCGCTGTACGGAATGATGTCGATCTTCTCCCCGCGCAATTCGCGGATAATCGACTGCACGCGCATTCCCTTCATTCCCACGCACGCGCCCACGGGATCCACATCCTTGTCCCGGCTCGCCACGGCTACCTTTGTCCGCTCTCCCGCTTCGCGCGCTGCGTAGCGGATCTGCACCGTGCCGTCGTAAATTTCCGGTACTTCCATCTCGAACAGCCTCTGCACCAGGCTCGCATCCGCCCGCGAAACGATCACCTGCGGCCCCTTCGCCGCGCGGTCCACCATCTTGATCACCACCCGCAGCCGCTCGCCGATGTTGTACGTCTCCAGCTTCGATTGCTCGCGCTTCGGCAACCGTGCTTCTGTCCGCCCCATATCCACAATCAAATCCGGGCCCTCCGCCCGCTTCACGATCACCGTCACCAGTTCGCCCACTCGCGTGTGGTACTCGTTGTAAATCGTGTCCCGCTCCGCCTCCCGCACCTTCTGCAGTATTACCTGCTTCGCCGTCTGCGCCGCGATCCGGCCCAGCACGTCCGTAGGCTTTGCCGCGATAATCTCTGTCCCGATTTCCGCCGTGGGGTTCTTTTTCTTCGCTTCCGCCAGGCTGACTTCCTTTTTCGGGTCGGTCACTTCCTCAACGACCGTATACACCGAGTACACGTCCACCTGCCCGGTCTCCGGATTGAACTTTGCGCGTAGATCCTCTTCGGTCTTGTAGTATTTCCGCGCCGCCACCACCATCGCGTCTTCAATCGCGGACACCACCACGTTCGTCTCGATGTGCTTCTCGCGGCTCAACATCTCAATTTGCTGATAGAGCAGATTCGCCATTTTCCGTTCCCGATTGCTTCCTGTTCCCGTTCCCTATTCCCGCACCCGAAATCTCTTTTGCTGCTAATTTTCCTTGTCTGTTGCTGCGCACTGCTCGCTAGTCACGGTTCACTTCTTCCCTGCGTTTGCTCTGCGCACTCTGCGATAACTTTTCTTTTCGTTCTTTCTACTCGCCATCCACTACCCACTGCTCACTCTCTTCTAAAACTCCACCATCAAATTTGCCTTCCGGATCTTCTCCAGCGGCAACTCGACGGTCCGCGCCACTCTTCCCTTCAACTCCAGCCGCACATTCCCGTTCACAACTCCCGCCAGCCGTCCCTCAAAATATTTCTCTTCGCCCACCGGTTCGGTTGTCGAAATCTTCGCCATCCGCCCGCGAAACCGCTCATACTCCGCCGGCTTCCGCAGCGCCCGGTCCATCCCCGGCGAACTCACCTCCAGGGTGTATCCCGCCGGCCCTGGAATCAGCTCTTCCACATCCAAAATCACGCTCAGTTGCTCGCTCACGCGCTGGCAATCCGCGTGGCTGATGCCCATCTCGCCGCTCGCAGCCTCGCGCGCCTCGCTCGGCGCCAAAACTTGCCCCGCCGCGTCCGTCATTGCGGCTCCAAGTCTCGGCGGCCGGTCGATAATCACTCTCAGGAAGCGCTGCTTCCCGACTTTCCACTCCACATCAAAGATTTCCAGCCCTTCCGACCGCGCCACACGCTCGGCGGCTGCCCGAATTTTTTCCAAATCCAACCGGAGACTCCCCGAGCAATGCCGGTATCCACTGCACTCCAACCGGCCCAACAAAAAAGTGGGCTTGCGCCCACCCATCCGTGCGACCCGCTTCAGAGCGAAATAGCAGTATATTCCGCCCTCACGTCAAAAGCAAGACACGCCCCGTTTTCAGCCCAATTCGCCCGCTTTCCGCTTCTCTCCTCGCCACTTCCGCGCCGCACCCACTTCTTTCGGTAGGGCACCATACATCGTGCCCTTCCTCCTCCCACCCGGACCGCCGCGCTTGATGCCCGCCCTACCTGGCCCCCTTGCACACCTGCACATTCTACGGTACACTAGCACTATAAAAGGTGCAGGATGGTCGAAGGCCCTCACCCCAGAAAAATCCCGCTGATTTTCTACCGCCTGCGCCCTGGGAACGAACCCGTAAGGCAGTGGCTCAAGGAATTGCCGGAGGCCGAACGCCACGCCATAGGCAAGGACCTTTTGCGAGCCCAATGGCGCTGGCCCGTTGGGATGCCGCTATGCCGCCCGCTGGGAAACGGGTTGTGGGAGATCAGAACAAACCTCCCAACGAACCGGACGGCGCGTGTGCTCCTGTGCGTTTGCCAGGAACACCTCGTAGCGCTACATGGGTTTATCAAGAAAACGCGCGCCACACCGCTCGATGATTTGGCATTGGCGCGCAAGCGCCAGAAGGAGCTGGAACAATGAACAGGAAACGCAAGACCGTCAAACACCACATGGGCTCGAGCATCGATGATTTCCTCCAGCAAGAGGGCATCTTTGAAGAAGCGCAAGCACAAGCAATCAAGGAAGTCGTCGCTTGGCAGCTCGACGAAGCCATGAAAAAACAGAAAATCTCCAAAAATAAGATGGCCACGCTGCTCAAGACCAGCCGTACGCAGGTGGACCGTCTCCTCAATCCCAAAAGCGACATCACGCTTTCCAGCCTACAGCGTGCCGCAGCCATGGTCGGACGCCGTGTCGTGATCGAGCTCGTTTGAACAGCCGAGCGCCGAAGTTCTCGTTACCAGCGTTTCAGAGAGACTCAAACTCTCTTTTTTCCACTCCGCTCCCTTTGCACTGCGTATTCGTCGCATTCCCCAAAGTGTCATTCCGTCTATAACGACGTCGGCCCTGTCGGAAGGAATCTGCTTTTTCCCTCCCCATTTTCCCTGCTCCCTTCATTCCGAATACAATGTAATCAGACGTATTCGCGAGGCATCCATGGCTTCCCAAAAAGTTCTCACCCTCCGCCTGGACGACAACCTCACCGGCCAACTGGATAAACTCGCCAGAGCCACCCGCCGCTCCCGCTCCTTCCTGGCTGCGGAAGCCATTCGAGATTACCTCGCCCTGAACAGTTGGCAAGTCGAAGAAATTCACAAGGCGCTCGCCGAAGCCGATCGCGGCGAGTTTGCCACCGAGGCCGAAGTCCAGCGCGTGGCGAAGAAAGCCGGCTCTTTTTCCTTCGACTCTCGCGAACGCGTCGGCCTGCGCGGATAGACCGGAAACCAGAGAGATTTCTATCCGGCCGACAACCCCTGGAAGAACTTGAAGATCCGCGAGCGGAGCCGCGCTGTTCGCTGAAAAGGCCATCCCGTCAGAGAAAGCCGGCCCACCACCAATCGCAGGCGATGGCGATGAATGGACTAGGCGAGCGTATTATACTTGCCTCGCATCAAGCCGAATACAGAAACGACTTACGAGGGGATGTAAATGAGCGGCAAGATGGTAAATCTCGATGCCCTAATTAAGCGCCGCAACATGGATACTGGCGGAGACTTGGAAATAACGTCCAAGACAACCGAAATCAAGCACACTGACCTGGAAGAGGGCGCAATTACCTACAGTGTCCTTTGCAAGCCTGATTTCCAAAGGGAAACCGCCAGCTGGACACCCGAAAAGGTATGCGATCTGGTTATCACCTATGCTAAAGATTTTGTGCCGGCAATCATCGTTTGGCGCTCCGCATCGAATGATCTCTTTGTTATCGATGGAGCTCACCGGCTGAGTTCCATCATCGCTTGGGTAAACGACGATTACGGCGACGGCCAGATTTCTCGCGCTTTCTTCGGAGATGAAATATCTGAGGACCAAAAAGTGGCCGCTCAAAAGACACGAGACCTGATAAATAAAAGTATCGGCCCTTATAAATCGATCAGCAATGCCTTTAAGAGCCAACCTCAGTACGTGGAAACCGCAAAGGCATTAAACTTTTGTTCTCTCACCGCGCAACAACTCAAGACAAGAGACATTCACCAAGCCGAACGGTCATTTTTTAAGATAAACGAACAAGGTGTATCCCTATCCGACACAGAAATAATACTTCTACGGTCTCGCGAATGCCCCAATGCAATAGCCGCCAGGGCCATAAATCAAGCCGGTACGGGACATCGCCATTGGTGCAAATTCGCGGAAGAAAACAAGGATAAGATAGAAAAGCTTGGCGCCGAGCTATACACCCATTGCTTTAAGCCACCCATAGCGGGACCCACGATCAAAACGTCCGTGTTGCCCATTTGTGGGCGACATTCCAGCAGTTCAACCCTGGAGATGCTACTCAATCTTGTAAACATGACGAACAAAGTGGCCGTCGATTCCTCCAAGCATAAAGCGCCCCTGGAAGAACTGATAGAAAAAGACGTGGACGGTGAGCGCACGATAGAATTCCTAAAGAACACGAGACGCACTATCATCAGCATCTCCAACCAACCAACTTCGGACTACATGAAGTCTTTAGATTTACATCCACTTATCTATTTTTATTCAAGCAACGGAAGACACCTTCCATCGGCCTTCCTCGCAACCATCGAATTCATAATGGAGTACATGGAAAAAGACAAATTCAAGGAGTTCACAAGGATCAGGGAAAAGTTTGAGGATTTTTTGACGGAGTATAATGACTTTTTCTCACAGATCGTCTTGAAGACGCGCGGCAAAATGAAGGCCGTTCACAAGATCAGGGATTATTTCCGACTAGTTGCTAAGGAATGCGAGCGCGGCGAGAATGCGGAGGCCGTCGTTAAATCGCTACAATCCTCGGCTGAATTCAAATTCCTGAAACTGGCTGCTCCGCTGGAAGGGGACGAGATCAGCACGGATTTTACTCCGCCCGTGAAATCCAAAGTATTTTTACGCAAAAAGCTGGAGACCGCGATCAGGTGTGGGATCTGCCGTGCCCGTGTCCCGGACCAAGGGGTAAGCGTTGACCACGATGTGGACAAGAAACTTGGCGGCAAGGGAAGTGAAGAAAACGCAAGACTCACACATCACTACTGCAATAGCGCAAAAGATATCCTGGTTCCATATTTAAAAGCAGAGAGGAAAGGAGTGGAGGCGAGTGGCGCAAACACTCATTCTTAGTTTGCAGGGCTGCAGGGAACAAACCAGGCCCTTCCTTTGCTGTTCCCTCCCTCATTTCAACGGATTAACCACCCGCACCTCGCCATAACTCTGCCCATCCCCCAAATCCTCCGAATAAATCACTTCCGCCCCGCAACTCCCCGCCGCCTGCACAATCAACGCATCCCAAAACGAAATTCCGTACCGCCCCTCGATGTCTAGCGCCAGCATCACCGACTCCGCCGTGTTCACCACGATTTCCCAGCTCGCGTAATCCTCGATCACCTTCCGCGTACCCTCCGCCGACAAGGGACGCGACACTTTTCGCCGCAGGCTGACGCAAAGCTCTTGCAGCACTTGTGTGCTCAGCACCCCGTTTTCGCTCTCCCACAATTTTTCCACCAGCGCACGCGCCCGCTCGAACTTCGCACCCTGCTTCAAATCGTGCGCGTACACCAGGATATTCGTATCCACAAAATACTTATCGCTCATGTAGTTCGTCTCGCGAACCAGGCCGCCTCCAGCCCAGATCCATCCCCACGCGAAGCCGCGCCAGGGCCCGCTTTCGCGCGCGATCGTAGCCCGCCCGTTCGCGAACCGCTTCCTCAAGTTTATCGGCCAGCATCCGGCTGATCGAACTCCCCTGCTCCGCCGCCAGCACCCGAGCGTGCTTCAAAAGATCCGCGTCCAACTTCAACGTAACGTTCCTTTTCATGATTCTCCTGCCGAGCACAGTTTCACGTGCAGCACAATTCTACGTGCTTTCCGCGTCCTCGTCAAACGCTTCCCCGCCGTCAGCCCTGGCCTATACGCTGTCGGCGCGAGGTGCCCTACTCTCGTTTTTTGAGGGTGGGTCTTTCTTCTACTCATTTTTTCTGGGTGAACCCTAATCCGCCACCTGCCCGCTCGTTAGTCTTACGCGTGGCTTTTGGGTCCGGCTTTGAAGTCCATGTCCCCGCAGTCACGTCCGAAGCCCTTCTCCGCAAACCTTCCACCCTTCAAACCTCCCAACCTGTAAAGGTCCGCCACTCCGTCTCATCAAACTCCCAAATTCCCGCCAACCCTTTCCATCCATTCCACTTCCCGCGTCTCAATTCGAATGATACGCATCAAGTACTATACCTTGGCAGTAATTCAGTTCCATGCTACCCTTCCCCCATGCTTGCTTCGAGCCTCGAAGTGTTTCGCACCCCAACGCAGCCCGTCTGATGGCATAACGAAGTCGGCCTCGCGACGAGCCGAGTAAAATGTCGGTGCTCTAACCGGACATGGCTCGGAACGAAGGAGGCCGAGATGAAAATTATAGGCGTGGATTTGCATACGCGACAACAGACGATTGCCATGCTGGACGATGAAACGGGCGAGTTGGTGGAGAGAGAACTGCCGCACGAAGGCCACCAAGTGCGGGAGTTCTATGCGGCTTTGCCCAAGCCGGTGTTGGTCGGGGTCGAAGCGACGGGCTCGCTACACTGGTTTCTGCGACTACTCGAGGAGTTGGGGATCGAGTTTCGCGTTGGCCATCCGGCGCAGATCCGGGCGGCCGAGCCGCGCAAGCAGAAGAATGATCGCCGCGATGCTCGCCTACTGCTGACCTTGCTGGCGGAAAATCGTTTTCCAGCGATTTGGATGCCCTCCCGAGAACAACGCGATCTGCAGACGCTGTTGCGGCACCGCGATCAGCTGGTGCGTCTTCGTACGCGGGTGCAACTCAGTCTGCAAGCCGTGGCGTTGAATCACGGGCTGCGGCGCGGCCATGCGTTGTGGACGCGCACCGGGCAACATGCGCTGCGCGCTTTGCCACTGGCTACGCATGCCGGAGCACAGCGCGACACGTTGCTGGCGTTGTATCCGGCACTCGAGAGTCCGATCCAGGCTCTCGACCGTGAAGTCGAACAGCAGGCGCGACGACGGGCGCAGGCGCAGCGATTGATGACTCATCCCGGCGTCGGACCGATCACCGCACTCGCCACTGAGGTATTTCTCGGAGATCCGCGGCGCTTCGCGGATGGTAAGGCGGTAGCGAGTTACGTGGGGATGATTCCCAGCGAACGGTCTAGCGGAGGCCGTCAACGCCTGGGCAGGCTCAGCAAGCAGGGAAATTCGCTACTGCGCTTTCTGTGGGGAGAAGCGGCCATTCACGCGGTACGGCGTGATCCGGAACTGCGGCGTTTCTACCGGCGGAAGCTGGTGCAAAAAGGAATGGGGAAAGCGCGCATGGCCGCGGCGCGCAAGCTGGGCATTCGGTTGTGGATCATGCTGCGCGACGAAATCGATTACACGGAATTCTGTCGCCGCGGTTGCTCGCGGCAGCAGAGTAGCGGTGCCACCGGTGCGGGAATGCCTGCCGCGGGACAGTGGTCGAATTGACCGTCCGTCTGAATAGGCTACCCGCCTCCCTGCGGTAGTGAGGGAGTTCGCAGACGTCATCATGGTCTTGCATGACCGCAGACATGTTTGGTGGGTTGCACCACAACGATGAACGAACACGGGCCCGAGCTATATCCGGTGCGAGCAGAAAAAACAAAAACGCCAACAGGTGAAAAGCACGCCGCAGACACCCTGCCGCGCGGGACGCAGGGGTGTCACTGGAGCAGCCGAAAATCACTGCGAAACGCTCTTGACACGGCCGACTTCGTTAGACATGTTCCGGCAACCGCTCATTTTCTGCCGCTCGTCTTCTTCTCGCCACTCCTCACTCGTCACTCGCCACTGCCCCTCAAGTAACCGTATCCCACCCCAAAATCCAGCGTCCGATAATATCTCCCGCAACTCCATTAGATTCAACACTTCCAAGACCGCCCGCAAGTGTTCATTCTAAACGCCTTACAGCCGCCCTCTTCCCTTTAGAATCAACACTTACAGAAAAATGGGGGAGGGGGTATCCATTATGGTTAACTACACAAGCGGCGGGCTTCCTCCTGCAGCAAGCGCACTTCTTCGTCCCCCACAGACTCCGGCTTCGCCGATCGTACCTGGGTCCTCAGCATCT
>DATJXZ010000047.1:0-180202 GCA_035499815.1 Candidatus Solibacter sp.
CCGTTAAGCGCAAGCTCTCCTCGCGCGCTCCCGGGCGCAGTTTGGCCATCCAGATTCGCCAAGCTCTGCTGCTCGGTCTTGCCTATAACCTCTACCGCCTGAGGCATCGGCTCGCTCATCGAGGATGTCAACAGTGCCATCCGCACTTGCAAAATACAGGACTTAAAGTCCTTTAGAATCCGCACTTACGAGAAAACCCCGGGGGGAGGGTGATTATGGTTAACCTGGAACCTCTCACACAGCCTCGCCGCCAGCGTATTTGTTTCGCTACACCTGTACGACGGAGATACCCCAAGGCACCCGCCGAAATAAGGGAAAGTGCTATCGTGGTCAAAACGCAAGACGACCCATTTCTGGCCTTTTCCCGACGGGAGACAAAACGCATGCGACGCTCCAACCTTATCCAGCACCTGCGCCGTTACCTCATCAAGTGCGCGATCTCCGCCGCTGCTTTCGCAATGATTGCCTCAGCTTCGTCCGCACAGTCGGTTGGTACAGCCAAAGTCGAAACTCCCTGGTCGAAGGAGTTCAAGAAGCATCCGGGATTGCTTCCCGAGTTGGCCAAATTACTGCAAAAGCTCCAGCAAAACGTTCAATTCCCGCCGTCCCGAACCGAGAGCCGTCTGCTTCCCCTGCTCCCCGAATCAACGGCTTATTACGGCGCGATTTCCAATTACGGCGATTCTGCAACCCAGGCTCTCGCCATCTTCCGTCAGGAACTGCAAGAGAGCGCCGTCCTCAAGGATTGGTGGACCCATGGCGACCTCGCCACCTCTGGCCCCAAGATTGAAGACGCCATCGAAAAGTTCGGCCAGCTTCACCAATATTTAGGCGATGAAATAGTCGTGTCGGGCTCAGTCGACGCGGAACACAAGGACGCCACCCCAGTCCTTCTCGCCGAAATCCGCAAGCCCGGCTTCGACAAGTTCCTCAAGCAATGGCTCCTCGAAGCCTCCGGAAAATCTGAGCCTTCGGTGTGTGTTCTGAACCCGCAGGAACTCGCCGCGGCCAAAGATATCCAGACTGGCAAGGATCTGTTTGTGTTGGTCCGCCCGGATTTCGTGGTAGTTTCTCCCAAACTTGCCACCCTTCGCGATTTTAACGCTGGACTTAAGAGCTCGAATCGCCAATTTCCCTCGACGCCTTTTGGCCAGAGGGTCGCCCACGAATATCAAGGCGGCGTGACCCTTCTTGCAGCCACCGACCTTCACCAGGTTCTAAGGCAAGCTTTGACCGGCACGAAGGAGAGTCACGAAAGCTTTCATCGCAGCGGTTTTGACGACATGAAGTATGTGGTCTGGAAGCGCACAACCGTCGCAGGCCAATCCGTCAGCCAGGGAGAACTCAGCTTCAGCGGCCCGCGCCACGGCGCCGCGGCCTGGCTTGCCAAGCCCGCTCCACTTGGCAGCCTCGATTTTGTTTCCCCCGACTCCATGTTTGCCACGACTATCGTTCTTGAGAGCCCGGCTCTGATATTTGACGATATGAAGGAGCTCTCCGGCCCTTCGAGCGCCGGAACATTCGCCATGATTGCCGGTGGCGAAAAGGGCCTGAATCTCAGCCTCAAGGACGACCTGCTCAGCCTGCTCTCGGGTGAACTCACCGCCGAGTTGGACACGATCACGCCCCAGCCCGTCTGGAAGGCCATGCTCAAAGTGAATGATGTCGACCATTTGCAGAAAACCCTGACCACCTTGTTGGCGGTGGGCCAGATTCCCACCGAACACGCCGAAGCGGCGGGACTCTCCTACAACACTGTCCGCATCCCCTCACAGAAAAAGTCAATCGAACTTGGGTATGCCTTTGTCGATGGTTATCTGCTGGTCGCTTCAAGTCCGGAGGAATTGATCAAGACCGCTCGGCTGCACACTTCCGGCGAATCCCTCGCCAGGTCCAAGAAATTCATTGCGACGTTGCCACCTGGCCAATCGCCGTACGCCTCCGCATTGTTCTATCAGGACCCCGCCGCCATGTGGGCTTTACAGTTGCGGCAATTGGCCCCGGAGCTGGCGGATCCCGTCGCCCAAATCTCCAAGGATATTCCGCCTTCGATCACTCGCGTTTACGCGGAGGAATCTTCGATCCGTGAAACGAGTAACAGCGGCACTATCGATGTCGGCCTACCACTAATCGGGGCGGCCATCGTCATTCCCAATCTCGTCGGCGCGCGTACCGCTGCCAATGAGTCCAGCGCCGTCGGCAGCGTCCGTAGCGTGAATACAGCGCAGGTTACTTACGCGGCGACGTATCCCGACCGGGGCTTCGCGCCCAATCTCGCGGCCTTCGGTTCGGACCCACACGCTCCAACGACTACATCGCCTGATCACGCAGGCTTTCTCGATGCATCGCTTGCCAATGAAAGTTGCACTGGGGACTCATGGTGCACCAAATCTGGATATCATTTCCGGGTCACCGCAGTCGGGACAGTCCGGCCACGGAAGGAATATGTAGTCGTGGCAACTCCTGTCGACAAGAACACCGGAAAGAGAAGCTTCTGTTCCACCTCCGACGGGATCATCCGTTTCAAATTTGGTCCTCCGCTGACTTCATCTCTGGGGGTTTCGGAATGCCAGGCTTGGCCGCCGCTTCAGTAAAGGAGTTTCGCTTGCCACAACCTCTCGCATCGGCCTAGACTGAAAAAGACGGCCGCATCAATTTTTCTAAGCAAAGATGCAAAAAGGCCGAAAAGACTGGCGTTTCCATGTTTCCCGCTTCGCTGAAAATTCGCGACTTGACCATCTCGCCCGCCGCGGTTCTCGCACCCATGGCCGGCGTAACGGACACTCTTTTCCGCCGCGTCATTCGCGGCCTCGGTGGGTGTGGCCTGCTGATGACGGAGTTCACCAGCTCCGAAGGCATCACCCGTAGCGCCGCGAAGACACTTCGCTATCTCTATTTCCAGGAAGATGAGCATCCCATCACGGCGCAGCTCTTCGGCGCGAATCCTGCCGTCATGGCCGAAGCAGCGCGCATGGTCGAAGACCTCGGCTACGATGCCGTGGACATCAATCTCGGCTGTCCCGCCAAAAAAGTCGTCAAGTGTGGTGGTTCCGGCCTGCTGCGCGATCTTCCGCTCCTCGGAGGAATTTTCAAAACCGTTCGCGCCGCGGTCAAAATTCCGCTGACGATCAAGCTGCGCGCCGGATGGGATGAGAATTCGATTGTAGCCGTTGAAGTAGCGAAAATGGCGGAAGGCATCGGTGTGGAAGGCGTCGCCGTCCATCCGCGCACGCGCACGCAAGGCTACTCTGGCGCCGCGGATTGGGGCATCATCGCCGCAGTCAAACAAGCCGTAAAAATTCCAGTGATTGGCAACGGTGATATCAACACGCCAGAAGACGCCGAGCGCATGATTCGCGAGACGGGCTGCGACGCGGTGATGATCGGCCGTGCCGCCGCCACCAATCCGTGGATTTTTTCGCAGATGCGGCAATATGCCGAAAGTGGCCGATACGACACGCCGACCGAGGAGGATCGCCATCAGTTACTCTCTGGCTACTATAGGCAAATTTGTGCTGCCAACCTGCCCGATGGTATAGGCAAAATGAAGCAGTTCGCTTGCTGGTTCACTCATGGCGTGGGGAACGGCAGCGAGCTTCGACGTATCGTACATGCGGCGCGAACGCCCAATGAGGTTGTCGAAAAGGTGGAAGCCTTCTTCGACAGCCGAACAGAGGGAGCGCGCACCCGCTCGCAAGCTGTCCGAGATGTCGGTGGCTTTAGGGCCGAAGATGATATTGATCGCTCTGTGGCTACCCAGGATTCCGGCCACGCCGCGAACGCCAGGAAAGAGGACCCAGCCCATGGTCCACTTAACGCAGACCGCGTCGAAGCAACGCTCAGAGCGTAGAATCGCTGTTCGCCTCCCGCTCAGGGTGAGGGGACGCGACAGCCGCGGTGTCGTCTTCGAGGAAGAAACCTCGAGCGAAAATCTGTGCCGGAGCGGTGCCGCGTTTCTAACGCGCTTCGACGTCGCGATCGGCTCCGACCTCGAGATCCGCATTCCATTTTCTCACTACGCCTCGCGCCGCAGCGAGGCGGACTTCGCCACCTCGGGGCGGGTCGTCCATGTCGACGATGGTTCCGCGCAAGGCGAGCGCCTCGTCGGTGTTCAGTTCACCGGCCCGCGCTTCCAGCGAGTATTCCGCTCCGAATCCGCAGCCTAGTCGGCACAACGACGCAAAGATTTGATGAGATAATGAAGTAGCGACGTAAAGATCGGACAGAAGCCGCTTGGCGCAGCGCAGAATCGTCCTTCCGAAGTGGAAGGCTCTTGACCTTCATTCCAGCGTGATTTCCTTTGTTTAGGTAGCTTTCTTCACTTCGTTTTTCTGTTGCCTCGTTACTTCTCTTTTTCGCAGACGAAGTTTGCAGCGTCGTTCGTGTCGCCGCTCCCTTTGTACTTGGCAATCTGCGGATAGATGCAAAGCGGCCTCGTTTCTTTCACCACTGGTCCGTCCGTTCCGCGCTCCACCTTCGAGGCAATGATCGTCAACGGGGCCTTTCCCGCTTCGACCCATTGCTCCAGCGCGAGATACATGTCGTGTTGCGGATCGTTCACTGGGCCGACGCCCGTCGCGCCGAAAACGTCAGGTCCGGGCCCGCCGCCGCAGTGCTGCATTCCCGGTACCATGTACAACCGCAAAAATAAATCTGCATTTTTTTCGCCCACCGTGGCGACGACAGAATGGAAATAGTTGATTGTGTTTAGCGGAGAAATCGCGGCGTCGTTCCAGCCGTGATAGATAATCAGTTTTCCGCCGCGTGATGCAAATGGCTTCATATTGGCGTCAGTTGCATTCAGGACGTGGGCAAACTTTTTGTCCGAAGCTGCTACCGCGTCGTCGAAATTCACTTTCTTATAATCCCAATCGGGTTGGTTATAAACCATGTCCGAGAAATAGCCGCCACCAAAGGCGAACAACAGACTCTTGCCTGGCGCCGAGCCGGTGATCCAGAGTCCCCAGCCGCCAGGGCCGTCTTCGCCGCCGGGCATGAATCCAGGAAAGATCTCCTGGCCTTTCGAATCGTGGGCTCCTTCATAGAGTTTTTTCAGGGCGGTTACCTGCGGCTGTGTCAGGCAGGTATCCAAATCGCCGGCCTTGCAAAGCATAGTCGAAGGATTGAAGTGGCATTCGCGAGCATCATTCAGAACACCGTCGGTCACACCATCTTTCGCGTCGCACGACTCGTTTACGGCTTTCGCAATCGCGGACACTTTGCTGGTTGGAATGTAGCTTGCCGGATTCGAAGTGGTGGCCTGTGCGTCCCAAAGGGCGCTTGCGAGTAAGTGCGTCCAGTAGTTCGCCGGAGCGCCGGAGATGATGCCGTCGTAATCATCCGGATAGCGCTGCGCCTCCATCAGGGCTTGTCGACCGCCATTCGAACAACTGGAAAAGTAGGCGTGCTTCGCATCCGCCCCGTAAAACGCGTTGACGCTCGCTTTGCCGACCGCCGTCATTTCGTGGATTGCACGATAGGCAAAGTCCACGATCTTCTCCGGATGTCCAAGCGCCCATTTCGCATCGGTGCCATCCGCAGAGTGGCCCGTGTCGGTGGCTGCAGACGCATAGCCCTTGCTGATGGCTTCCGCCAGGGCGCCGTAGTCGATTTCTCCGGCAAATCCACCGTTTCCTTGGCCGCGGAATTTGCCGTTCCAGCCGCTTGAAGGCATCCACACTTCAATATTGATGTCGGAGTCGGAGCTTGGCTTGGCCACGGCCGTTACCCTGCAGAACGCCGGCAGGCGCTTGAACAAATTCGGATCGCCTCGCAGCCAGGGCGCAAGAGTGGCCGGAGGCTCGAAGGCGCCAGCGGCAATCGTCTGGGCCGAGGTGATTTTTGTGTTGGGAAAGTTGAGCTGAGCTAGTTGCTCGCAACTCTTTCCCGCTGCCCGGCAAGCGGGAAGAAATACGCCGCTGAGGGACAAGACCGAAACCAATGCGAGTTTGTTCACGCTGAGCTCCTCTGCGTGCCGGCCAGGGAAGGTCCGGTGACGCCATTCAATAGTATCCGTGGGCGGACGTTAGCAGGTCCGCCGCCGGGCCCATCCTAGCCCAAACGACGCACTCCGCCAATCTCCCGTTTGAGCGGCACTTTAGATAAATTTTCGTTCACGCGAGGTAACGCAGGAGATGAAAGGCAAACCTGGCTCGGTTTTGAGCCTCAAAGGGGTTAATAGGATGAATTTCTCGACAGCGGGCCACGGGGCGGGAACTTCTTCGTTGCGTGATCGTCTACTGGGTGAGGGTTCTCGATGGCCGGAGGTGGTTCATGGGCTCACTTTGGCAGGATTTTCGGTATGCGGGGAGGAATCTAAGGAAAAGCCCGGGATTTGCCATTGTGGCCGTGGTGACGCTGGCGCTGGGGATCGGCGCGAGCACGGCAATTTTCAGCGTGATCGAAAACGTGCTGATGGAGCCGTTTCCGTATCCCGATGCGCAGCATTTTGTGAACTTCCAGATTCATGATACGGAACGGAACGAACCGGGGGGACGAGGCGGGTACACGGGCGCGGAATTCCTTGACTACATAAAAGAGAATCATGTTTTCGACCGTGTCATCGCGAATGACAGCGAAGATGTGCTGTACACCCACGGAGCGGGGACGGACCGGTTTAGCGGCAACCTGGTGACGCCAGGGACGTTCGAGTTCCTGGGAATGCCGGCGCTCTTGGGACGCGTGATGGTCCCGGGCGACTATGAACCGGGAGCGGCACCGGTCTTCGTGTTGCGCTACAAGACGTGGGAGAATGAGTTCAGCGCCGATCCTTCCATTTTGAACAAAACGTTTGTGCTGAATGGCGTGCCAAGGACGCTGATCGGCATCATGCCGCCGCGATTTGGGTGGGGCGACGCGGATTTGTGGATTCCGGAAAAACCGAGCGTGGCGGATACGACGCCGACGCTGGGGTACAACCGGTATTGGTTCTTCATGGGGCACTTGAAGCCGGGTGTGACGCTGAAACAGGCGCAGGCGGACCTCACGGTGATCTCGCAATCCATTTCCAAGCAATACCCCAAGCAATATCCAAAGCACTTCAGCATCGAGGTGCAGACGCTGACCGGACTGGTGGTGGGAAGATTCCGGACGACATTATTTATTGTGATGGGAGCGGTGGGATTGCTGCTGCTGATCGGATGCGGAAACGTGGCGAACTTGCTGCTGGCGCGAGCAACGGCGCGGGAGAAGGAATTTGCGATTCGGGCAGTCTTGGGCGCGGGACGATGGAGGCTGATACGGCAGTTGCTGATCGAGAGCATGGCGCTGGCGGTGGGTGGAGGGGCGCTGGGAGTTTTGCTGGCGTGGGGCGGTTTGAAATTGCTGATTGCGCTGACGCCGCCCGAAATTATTCCCGCGGAGGCGGTAATTCGGCTGAATCTGGCAGTGCTGGCGTATACGGTTGTGCTTTCGATGCTGACGGCGCTGGTGTTCGGATTGGTGCCGGCGCTGCAGGCGGCCCGGCGGGACCTGAACGACCCGCTGCGCGACAGCGGGAAAGGAGTGAGCGGAGGGAGCGGCCAGGGATGGCTACGAAATGGAGTTGTTGTTGGGGAAGTCGCGCTTTCGCTGGTGCTGCTGGTGGGAGCGGGGCTGCTGATGCGGAGCTTCGTGGCGCTGCATGAAGTTCATTTGGGACTGCAGCCGGATCACATCCTGGTCGCGAGATTGCCACTGCCGAAAGACCGATACAAGACGGCGGCGCAGGTGACAGGATTCTACCGTCCTCTGCTGGAACGATTGAAAGCACTCCCAGGAGTCGTGGACGCGACGGAGACGAGCACGTTGCCGCCTTACGGCGGGATTCGTAGCGAAATTCAAATTCCAGGAAAAACGCACGGCGAAGCGTGGGACACGCTGTTCCAATTGTGCAGCGAAGGTTATTTTCCAGTGCTGAAGATTCAGTTTGTCGAGGGGCGGCCGTTCACGGAAGCGGAAGTGAACGGGGCGCGTAAGCTCGCGGTGATCAACCAGGCGTTTGCGAAGAAATACTTCGGCAACGAAAATCCGATTGGCCAGCAGGTGCGCGTCTCGGTGCTCGAAAAAGCGCTCGATCCGGTGCCCGAACCGATGTTTGAGATCGTCGGAGTGGTGGCGGACGTGAAGAACCGTGGCCTGCAAGATCCGGTCATGCCGGAGATGTGGGCGCCGTACACGGTGACGGGATCCTACGAACGAGGAATTCTGGTGCGCACAGCGAAAGAGCCGCTGGCGATGCTGAAGTCCGTGCAGCAAGAAATTTGGAGGACGGATCGAAGCGTGGCGCTGACGCTCACGGGAACGCTTGAGGGGTACATCAAACAATTCTCGTATGCAGGACCGCGGTTTGGGTTCTTTCTGCTGGGAATTTTTGCCTCCATCGGGCTGGTGCTCGTGACGATTGGCGTGTACAGCGTGTTGGCGTATGTTGCCGCGCGGCGCACGCACGAAATCGGGATCCGCATGGCGCTCGGCGCGGAGAGCGGAGACGTTCTGAAGCTGGTGATTCGAATGGGACTGCGGCTAGTCATCCTGGGAGTTGGGATTGGACTAGCGGTCAGCCTGAGCTTGTCGAAGATGCTGGTTTCGGGGACGCAGCTCTGGGGAGTTTCGCCGTACGATGCCTGGACGATGGCGGGAGTTCCGATCTTGCTGCTGACGACGGGATTGATAGCCTGTTGGGTGCCAGCACGTCGCGCGGCGAAAGTGGATCCGCTGATCGCACTGCGCTACGAATGAGCATCCCGCCCGCATAAGTCCCAGCTAGTCGCGCGACTCCAGCCTGCGGCCAGTCTTCTAATCTGCCGGCAATATCGCGGGAACGATCTCCTGACCTGATGGACAGGTAGCATCAAGACCATACCGGTCCTTACCGCGGGTAAACAATTATCAACGAGTTCTAGAATTAGATGAGAACGATGACCATTCCTCGAGGTGTCGCATGAAAGCATTGTTGAGTACCCTTCGTATTTTTATTGCAGGGCTCATGTCGGTTTGCGTTTCGAGCGGGCGAGTAATGGCCCAGACAGAAAATGACCCACACCGTCCTGCCTGCACCAGCCCTCGGTGCAAGAAAATCAAAACGTTTCTGAAGGCTCATTATTGTGGAGCATCGCCGGCGGGAAATGGTCCAGACGACGGTTGTGAGATCAAATATTCAGCTGAGCCTGGTACAGGTGTCGAGGTTAGAGCCGACTTCACTTGCGATTGGAATACGACCGAGAATGTGGCGGAGTGTGAGCAGCACCGGCAGCCATCATTGGCTGTCCGCAATAATCTGCTCCCTGAGTTAAGAAAGATCGGATTACCAGAAAGAGCTACAAATGGACTCTACTATAGGGTCTGGGAATCGCCGCTATTTGATTGGTCGGTGGTGGAGGCCTACTACTCTCATTCTATTGGCAGTGACATAGAGCTGTGCCAACTGATCGCCCTCGTCGACAAAGGGTCTAACATACTCGTCCTCCGCAAGCAGCCTTTTCAGAAAACCGATGCCGATGTTCCCGCGGTGACGCAGTGGTCGTTAATCGACCTAGTGGATGTTGATGGTGATGGGCAGGTTGATGTGATATTGGAGGGTGATGCTTACGAAGATCATTGGCTCGAAGTTGTCAGCATGCACGATGGAGATCCCGAGACGATTTTTTCGGGCCTCGGCTATTATCTCTAGAATTTGAGCACTGTGTTCCTAATCCAAGTCTCTCAGTCTTCCAGTACCAAACTTCCCGAGGCGAAATCGGTCAAAAACACGCAAGGATTCAGCACGATCCGCAAGCTAGGGCACGATAACTGGCTTGTCTTTGGGAAGGGCGTCGAGGGTGGCGCGATCGAGATTCAGGTGAGCGGCGACGAGTTCGGGCGGCGTGTGGGTCAGCCACTCGGAGAGAGCCAGGTCCTGGTAGAAGCTGCTTTTAAACATTTCGAGGAATTTCAGTTCGGTGGTGCCTGTGTTTTCGATGTAGTGGGGCAAAGTTTTCTGGATGTAGCCGACGTCGCCGGTTTCGAAATCCATGGTGCGGGCGCGCCCGCCAGTGGCAAACACCGTCATGCGGGCTTTGCCGCCGAAATAGAACTGCCATTCGTCGGCGTTGGGATGCCAGTGCAGCTCTCGCATTCCGCCGGGTTTTACGGTGACGACAGCGGCTGCAATCGTGGTCGCGACCTTGAAAGTACTTGAATCGATGATGCGCACTTCGCCGCTCTTCAAGTGCTTTGCGGGAGCGGGCTGGCTCGTGCGAAAGGCAAAATCGATGGGAGACGCACCCAGCGCACCTGCCGCGATGCGTTGTTCTTCCGCCAGAGGTCCGGGAACTTCCGACTGAAAAATGAACTTTTCTCGCGTTGGCATTTTTGCGAGAGCCGACTGCGCGACGCCGAAATTTTTGGCCAAGACGTCCGGCGGCGTGTGGGCCATCCAGTCGGTCAGGAGGACGGTTTCGAACTCGGAGAAATTGCCGTCGTCGAATACGAGCAAGAATTCAGCTCCGTCCGGCGCGAGCCCCTGGATGGAATGCGGAATTCCGGTGGGGAAATACCACAAATCGCCTTGCTTTACGTCGGTGACGAAACTCTTCCCATCGGCGTCAATGCAGGTGATGCGCGCGCTACCATAAAGCATGTAAGCCCATTCGGCGGCGGTGTGCCAGTGCAATTCGCGGACGCCCCCAGCGGTGAGGCGCATGTCCACACCAGCGAGAGTTTTGGAGATGGCCAGTTCGCGGATGGTGACTTCGCGCGACCAACCGCCCTCTTGAAAACGCTTGTGGGCGAAGGAAAAAGGGTACTTGAAGGTTTGCACGCCGCCCGCGTCGGTCGGTAGTGGATGATTTGAGGAGGGATTGGCGGCGTCAAGCGCGGCGTTTGTCGGACCGGGATCGCTGGCGCTTCGGTCTGCAGCCGGATTCTGAGATGCGGACGACATTTCTGCTTCGGCTCGATCCGGACCCAGCACGCTCGCCGCCGCGAGAGCTGCGGAGCTCACTCCCAAAAATCCTCGCCGCGTCCACTGATCTTTTTCGGTTCCCCCAGGCATTTTCACCGTCCTCGTCGATATTGCCGGGATTCATTTGCATTCCTGGCCGCACGATACCGTACAACGAACAGTGATGCGCCGCAACGCCCGGAGTTGTGCGGCGGCGCAAGAAGTAAATAGCAGGGACCGAGGCGATCAAGTCTTTCGGGGTGCATACACAGTCGCGCAGGGGCAAAGGATTCAGCGAACGAAAGGATAGATTTCGTCGGCGATCCAGTAATTGGCGAGGAGAATGGCGAAGAGGGTGCCAACAGTCCAGAGGATCCAGCGGCGGCGCTTCCACTCTGCGCTGAAGGGGGAGAGCAGCATGGGAATGTCGAGGAGATAGGCGGCGCTGTAGAAGAGATTGGCGATGAGTGCGAGGGCCAGGAGCGGAAAAAGAGTGGAGAGCACGAAAGCGGGGCGGAAATGCGGCCAGCTGATTGCGATCCAAAGAAGAACGACGATGGCAAGGGCGAGGTTGTAAAAGAGCCGGCGGAATTCCCAAAAACGCGCGGAATCGGCGAAGCGGTTGCGGAACGAGCCGTTGGGTGCAGAGTTGAAGTCCTGTGGCTGAGCCGGATGCGCGGCTTCCATGTGCAGACCTCCACATTCGATAACAGCGATGAGCCAAGCCTACACCAGGGCTCCGCAGTGTCAAGTACTTTCTAGTGCAAAGTACATTCAAACGGAAACAAGTGTCTGATAGGCAAGGTAGGGATTGCGGCGGATCCAGACGGCGTGTGACCCAGGTCACACCGGAGAATGATGGAACGCACAGCGTGGGAGGCGCGTAAGGAGGAAAAGGGAAGTACAGCGATGAGCGTGGGCTTACCGCAGGAAGCTTTGGAGGTGAATGTCATGACCAAGACGATGGAACATACAGAAGAGAGGGTTCTGGCAGGCAAGATGGTGCACTTGAAGAACATCCTGGTAGGGACGGATTTCTCAGCGGCCTCGGATCGGGCGCTGGATTATGCAATTTCTCTTGCGCGGCGTTATGAATCGAAGATTTTTCTGGCGCACGTAATGACAAGCGACACAAACGTAATGCTGCCGCCGGAAGTGATCGCTGAGACGGAACAAATAGCGTCGCGGACCGCGGAAGAAGCGATGGGAGAGATTCTGATTTCGGGCCGGCTGCGCGATGTGCCTCATGAGACGGTGTTTGCACACGGACTATTTTGGGCAACGATGGAAGGACTGGTCGCCAAGCACCATATTGATCTCGTGGTCGTCGGCACGCACGGAGCGGGCGGATTGAAAAAGGTCCTGCTGGGATCGGGAGCAGAACAGGTATTCCGTCAGGCGAAGGGCCCGGTTCTAACCGTGGGGCCAGCGGTTCGGGGAGATGCGCCGCGCGAGGCAGAATTCAAGAATATTTTGTTTGCGACAGATTTCGGACTCGGCGCGGAACGCGAAGCGGCGTATGCCTTTTCGTTTGCCCAGGAGCACCAGGCAAACCTGACACTGCTGCACGTGGTTCGCGACGCGGAAGATTACTCGGAAAAGGGCCTGGCGCTGAAGAGAGAGGCCATCGTTCATGAGTTGGCAGAGTTGGTGCCTCCGAGCGGCGAGCTCTGGTGCCATCCGGAATTTCGCATGAGGCTGGGCGAACCGGTGGAAGAGATTCTCGAAGTAGCGCGAGAAATGAAAGCAGATTTGATTGTGATTGGAGCGAAGCGAGGAAAGGGAACCGCGATCGGACACGAAAGAGGCACGACTGCTTACCGGGTGGTTTGCGGCGCACCGTGTCCGGTGCTGACGGTCAGGTCCTAATATGAGGCAAATATTCCTGGCAATCACTGTGCTATTGCTGGCGTGCTGCGCGGCCGGACAAGATAAACCCGCGGCGGGCAAGGCGACAACGCAACCCACGGACGCAGCCTCGGGCCGGCAGACGTACGAATATTACTGCGCGTCCTGTCATGGGCTTGATGCTAAGGGCGGAGGTCCTGCGGCAGCGAGCCTGAAGACACCTCCGCCGGATCTGACAAAGCTGGCGAAAGGAAATGGCGGCAAATTTCCGTATGAATATGTGAGTGGGGTCGTACGATTTGGCAAGCCGATCTCGGCACACGGCTCGCCGGATATGCCCGTCTGGGGACCGATCTTCAACATGGTGGATTACAACGAAGTCGCCATCAGAAAGCGGATCAGGAACCTCTGCGAGTATCTCGCGTCCTTGCAGGAAAAGTAGCCGCGAGCCTCGAATCCAAGGCTACAGCGAGCGCAGTGTACTGAAAGCAACAGGAACAAAACTCCCGCGAAACGTCTTCGCGGGAGTTTTGTATTTGCGGAAAGGCAAACAACGCAATGGCTGGCTGTGTTGCTCTCGGCGCTTTGGATGGACTTCTCCGCATCGTCGGACTGGGAGGAGTGACCGGCCATTTGTCCGTTGCCGGAATGGTCGAGCGCGGGACGCAGGGCGAGATTGATCATGCCTTGACCTTCTACACGTATCGGCGTATACCTGTAGAAGTCGGAGGCGTAGGCGATGCAGCCAAAATCAGATTTGCCCCAGGGGACGCTGGACCTACTAATACTGAAAGTTGTGGCATTAGGCCCGGTGCATGGCTACGCGATTGCGCAAAGACTTGAACAAGTTTCCCGGCACGTGGTTCAGGTGCCGCAAGGTTCGCTCTATCCGGCATTGCACCGGCTGGAAAATCGCGGTTTGCTCGCGGCCGATTGGAAAGAAACAGAAACGGGTCGCGAGGCGAAATTTTATAAGTTGACGGCGAAGGGGCGGGCGCAGCTCGAAACAGAAACCGCAAGTTGGGAGCGTTTGACGCAGGCGGTCGCGCTGATTATGAAACTTTCCGAGGGCGGTGCGGAATGAACTGGTGGCAACGGCTGCTGCGCCGCAACAAAATGGAGGACCAACTCGAAAGGGAATTGCTCTTTCACCTGGAGCAGAATGAGAAAGAATTGATCGCCGGCGGAATTGCTCCTGCGGAAGCACGACGACGCGCGAGGATGTCGCTCGGGGGCCCAGAACAAGTGAAAGAAGAGTGCCGCGATGCGCGTGGGACGCGCTGGCTCGAAGACGCGTGGCAAGACTTCAACTATGCGCTGAGGACGTTGCGCCAGAGGCCGGGGTTTGCAGCGATTGCGCTGATGACGCTCGCGCTCGGAATCGGGGCCACGACGGTGATGTTCACGCTGGTGAACGGAGTGTTACTGAAGCCCCTTCCGTTTTCGGAGCCGAAAAAGTTGGTCGCGGTTCATGGGCAATCAGCACAATGGAATGTCGAATCATTCGGTAAACAGAACGTAGCGTATTTGGACTATCTGGATTGCGTTCGTTCGAGCAAATCGCTGGAGTTGGCGGGTGTGCTGTTTGATAGCGGCACTGTGAGCGAACCCGGCGAGCCGGAGTACGCGGAAGTTAGGGAGATTTCGTCAAACCTTTTCTCGGTGCTGCAGGTTTCGCTTTTGCGTGGCCGTGCTTTCCTGCCGGAAGAAGATCACGCCGGCGGTCCACCCGTTGCGATTCTTGGCTACGGATTCTGGCAACGGCATTTTGCAAGCAACGAGGAGGCCATTGGTTCATCGATCGCTCTCGATCTGAAACGGTTCACCGTGGTAGGCGTCGTTCCACGGGGTTTTCGTCTATACGGCGGAGATGCCGATGTCTATACACCTCTCGGGCAAGACACGGCGCCGTACCTTCAGAACCGCGCGGTGCACCCGGTTCATGTGCTTGGGAGGCTGCGGACCGGCAGGACGCTTGCGGAAGCGCAAGCCGAACTGGGACTGATTGGGAAGCAGCTTGCGGAAGAGTTCAAAGATACAAACGGTGGACGCACGCTTGTCGCTGAGCAGCTTCTCCCTGAGACCGGCAATGTGCGGTCCACGCTGCGGCTGCTGCTGGGCGCAGTGACGCTGGTGCTTCTGATTGCGTGCGCGAACGTAGCAAGTCTGCTGCTTGCGCGCGCGGTTTCGCGCGAACGGGAATTGGCGATGCGGGTGGCACTCGGCGCAACGCGTGGCCGTCTGGTGCGGCAATGCTTGACGGAGAGCATGGTGCTGGGCTTGTCGGGAGGGACGCTTGGTGTATTTCTGGCGGCCGGTGCGATTCAGCCATTCGTGGCGTACTGGCCTGGGGCTTTGCCGCGCGCGCAAGAAGTACAACTCGATTGGCACGTACTGCTGTTTGCGGCCGCCATCTCGATTCTTGGCAGCCTCTTGTTCGGTGTGGCGCCTGCCTTTCGTGCATCTTTCAGTGAGCCGGAGAAGGCCCTTCGCGCCGGTACACGTGGCATCGCCGGCGGAACTCGGCGGCTGCACAGCGCCTTCGTCGTTGCCGAAATCACGCTCGCGTTGGTGTTGCTGGTGTCCGCAGGAATTCTGGGCAGGACGCTGTTGCGGCTTTCAGCGCTCGATCCTGGTGTGAATGTCCATAACGTTCTAGTGGCGAGGATGGCGCTTTCACCGGCAACGCTTGCAGCTCCTGCAAAAACCCGCGCGGCCTGGAAAGACGTTTTGGAACGTGCGAGCAGGGTGCCAGGTGTGGAATCCGTTGCCACGGTCGATACATTTCCCATGAGAGAAGGCGACAACGAACAGGCTTACTGGACCAGCGCGGATATGCCGCCGGAGAACAAGATGCCGTTTGCTCTGCTGACGAGCGTATCGCCGGATTATTTGAGAGTGATGGGTATTCCCTTACGGCGAGGAAGATTCTTCAACGAAAAGGACACGCTCGACAGTCCGCCTGTCATCGTGATTGACGAAGTGCTGGCCAGGACCGCGTTTGGCGCGCAGGACCCAATTGGCAGGCGATTATGGATTCCGGAGATGGGATATGGTGGCAATGTGTTCGAGATCGTCGGCGTCGTCCGTCACGTGCGTCATTGGGGTCTCGCCGGAGATGATCAAGCGAAAATCCGGGCGCAAATCTATTATCCGTTTTTGCAGCTTCCCGATGGTTTCATGCACCGATGGTCGCAGCTCATGTCCATCGCCGTTCGCACGAAGATCCAGCCGCTTGGCGTGCTGGCATCTTTGCGTGGCGCGTTGAAAGGAGCGGCGAGCGACCAGGTTCTTTACGATGTGCGCACGATGGAGCAACTGGCTAGCGATTCGCTTGCCGAGCAGCGCTTTTTGCTTTTGCTCTTCGGCATTTTCGCGGCGGTGGCATTGGCCATGGCCTGCATTGGCATCTACGGAGTGCTTGCGTACCTCACTGGCCAGCGCGTGCCTGAAATCGGAATTAGAATGGCGCTCGGGGCTAGCCGTCACCGCGTGATGTGGATGGTGCTTCGGCAGAGCCTCGGCATGATTCTCGCCGGCGTGGCGCTTGGAAGCGGCGCATCTTGGGCCGCCGGACAGGTAATGCTGAAAACGGTGGAAGGAACGCAGCCTACAGAGCCATCAACATTCGTTCTGACCGTGCCGATTCTGATTGCTGCGGCGCTGTTGGCAAGTTTTCTGCCGGCGCGCCGCGCCGGCCGCGTGGATCCTGTGATTGCGTTGCGGCAAGAATAAGCGCGGCGACTCACCGGCGGCTGAGCTTATTGCCAATTCGGGTAAATGAATTGCTGGCCCGCGAGGTCGCCAGGATAGAACCAATCGTCGAGCGCCATGGGTGTGTTCTTGGGGCGTTCGTCAAAGTGCATGACGGTCCTCGACGTGGAATCGATGCGGTACTCGGGATCCGCCATGACGATTGCGATGAGATGAGTTTGGTCGCCGTTCCATACTTCGACGATGTTTCGGTCAGACTGGCTATCCGCCAGTTTGAAAACATAGGTTCCTGCGGGCAAGGCCTTGCCAGGAATTTCGACAGGGACGTTGAAAGTCACTTTGGTTTTCTCATTCCAGGCGTCAGCCTTAGCACGGGGAGCAAGAATGGCGCAAAACAAAACGGAGCAAACGAAAAGTGGAATCACTTTAACAATTCGCATGGAATTAACCTCCTGCGGAAAATTAAACGGGCCGGCGTGACTGGGAGGAGAGTGTCTAGAGGTCCGAGTTTGACTACACTCAGAAAGATGCTGAACGGCAAATTCCGGTTGCCTGTCACGAACCCGGAGTGAATAGAAGTGTTCGGCGGAGGATCGTCAGGCGCTTCATGCTCCTGTGGCTGCTTCGGCCGATGGCGATGAGGAAATGCAATCCAAGCTCAAGCTTCCTTGAAGCAGATTCCGCAATCGCGTGCGAGCCCGATGAAGCCGGGACTTGGAATTGCCGATCGACCAATCCATCATCTTTGCAATCTCGTTGTGTTGGTAACCCTGCACGTCGTGAAGTAGAACGACGAGTCTTTGGCGCGGACGAAGCTTTTCCAATGCGCGCTCAAGATTGAGGCGATCCAGCGAAGCGGCCAGGAACCGATCGGAGCCGCCAAACACATCGCAGAGGTCGGGGCTATCGACACCTGGGTCGCTGCTTTCCTCTATAAGAGTTTCCTTGGAGTTTTTTCTCCGGAGACGCATTAGCACCAGGTTGACGGTGATGCGGTGCAGCCAGGTGGAGAAAGCGGATTCTCCGCGAAAAGTATGAATTTTCCGCAGCAGCATCAAAAAAGCCTCCTGAGTGAGGTCTTCCGCTTCGGCGGTGTTTCCGACCATACGAAGGCAAAGCGCATAAACGCGCGCACTATGGCGCCGATAAAGATACTCAAATGCTGAGGCGTCTCCTGCTTGAGCCCTCTTGATAGTTTCCCGTTCTGACTTTCCGTTGGGCTGTTGATGTTCCTGGAAAGGTGCATCGCTGTCGTGAGCACTCTTTAGCGATTCGTTCTGACGTGGAGTAAGCATGTGCGCCCCCAATATTTATTACTTGCCAGATTTGTTGCGCTTCGTGCAGAAATTGGCTGAGCTGCCGGGAGAAAAGGAATGAATCCGATGTAAAGTCCGCAGAGACTCGAAGCAGAATCGTTGGAAAAGTGAAGCGGCAGGAGGCTCGAGAAATTTCCGGCCTCCCGCCGTCACGCTGGATTAGTGCTTGAGTCGAGGAGAAGCTGTTTCCAGAGTGGAGATGAGTTCATGCGCCGAAGAGGGCGCATCTCTGCGCGGCTCGGAGACGATCCTGGCGGCACTGGCAGAGTTGCCGTAGAGCTTGCGGTTGGCATCCTCGTCGGGGCGTAGCGTCGAACCTTCGAGGGAGACGCCGGCGAAAACGCCGCGTGCGCGGGAGTAACTAAGGATTTCCGAGCGCATGTAGGCGTCCGAGTCCGCTTCGGCAGAGCGGCCCTTCGGCCCCGCGGCTGCCGATACATCCGCGCCGAGTTTTACTTTACTGTGCAAGAGGCTATTGGCGCCGCGATCGTTCATAATCAGAAAAACAAAGTCAGTGGCTTCGCCGCCGATTTGCAATCCAACGCTGCCACCTTCAAGTGCATACATCGCGGGAGCGCCCCATGGACCGGAGAAGTCCTTGCCGGTGCGGCAGACCATCGTGCCGCGACCGTAGCTCCCGCCGACAACGAAAGCAGCCTTCAAGACGGAAGGCATCACGACGACGCAGCGAGCTTTGTCAATAAGGTCCTGCGGAATGTCATCTGGGACGTTCAGGATTTCATGCATGACCAGTCCGGAATTCTGAAGCCGGGAATTTTCGTCCTTTGCGTTGATGGGATCTTTTGCGAACAGGAGCGATCCGAAAGCGAGTAGTCCTGCGGCAAACAGTACTCGGCCATTTGCGTATCTCATGTGTGCGCCTCCTTGCGCGTTGAGCGATTGGTTTTTTAGCGCGGCTCTGTTCTTGAGCGGGCGGATCCTCTCAGAGCTTTTTCTTGGTCCCACTTTTTACGAGGCAAGTTCGCGGCCACAACAGCAACTGATTTCGTAGATTCTTAAGATTCATGAGCATACAAGCACCATTCCGTCTTGATGCCGGGGAATGAAAATTCTGACAGCATGTAGATTTTTCCGGATTGACGGAGTTCTTTCGCGCAGTACCTATGGTACTGGGACCTGATTTCAGAAACGAGAGGAAGAAAGAGGAAAACAACTTTTCTGGCCCAGTGAATCTCCTGCAGCGAATGCGTCCGAAGTGCGGCGCGCGAACTGCGAGCATGCCTTGCGCCTGCGAGGGGTTGCCCATATACTTCGCGGCGTTGCGAAATGAGGAAGAGAATGTTTCTTGAGCGAGGGGGTTTTCGGCGATGAATTCGACAGCAACGAAAATGGCGCAATTTGTTATGGGCGCGGCGGTCTTGCTGGCGCCGCTGGCGGTTGGGGCGAGACAAAATGGCGCGAGCGCGACGGAGCCGGTGGCACGAAGCAAGGACGGCAAGAAACTGTTTGGCTCGGCGGAAGGCTTGCGCGTGGTGCGCGTGAGTTCACCGCGAATTTCGCCGGACGGATCTCGTGTGGCGTACTTGGTTGCGGCCAACGATACGGAGAAGGAACAGGCTTGGAAATTCGTGACGCATGTGTGGGTGGTGCCGGCGTCGGGGCCGGCGAGCGCGGCGCGGCAATTTACGCGTGGCGAGAAGAGCGTGTCAAATCTGGAATGGTCTCCTGACGGAAAAATTCTGGCGTTCACGATGGAGGCCGGCGAGGAAAAAGAAGCGAAGCCGCAAGTGTGGTTCATGTACGCGGATGGGGGCGAACCCTGGCAAGTGACGAAGCATAAATCCGGCGTGCGAGGATTCCAATTTTCGCCCGATGGAAAGACCCTGCTGCTCACCGCGACAGCGCCGGTGAACGAGGAGGAAGAAAAACGGATTAAGCAGAAGGAAGATGCGGTCGTAGTGGACCACGATTTCAAGATGGCGCAGCTCTGGACATGGAACATCGCGAGCGGCGAGGAGAAGCAAATCAGCAAGGGGGATTTCACCGTGAGCGACGCGCGCTGGTCGCCCGATGGAACGCGGGTCACGTTTACGACGAATCCGACGCCTCGGCTGGACGACGGCTCGTTGCAAACGGCGCGAGTGCTGGATGTAGCGAGCGGGACGGAGAGGAAACTTGTGGAGACGGCGGATCCGACACACACGGCGAGATGGTCGCCTGATGGAAAATGGATTGCGTACCTAAGCAGCACTGGCTTGTTTCTCTCCAAGGAAAACCTTTTTGTGGTGCCGGCGAGCGGCGGCACACCGAAGAAAGTGAGCGGGTCGTTTGAATTGAATGCGGGCGAGCCAATCTGGTCCAAAGACGACAAAGAGATTTATTTCAGCAGCGACGACCACGAAGCGCTGAGAGTTTTTAGCGCCGATATGGCAGCGGGGACGATCCGGCCGCTTACCGGCGCAGCCGGTGTTGTCGATGTAACGGGCATCAGCGAAGACGGGAAAACGGCGGTGGGCACTTGGGGAGATCCGGCGCATCCGGATGAAGTGTTTCGGAGCGATTTGAGTTTTGGATCGCTGGAGAAGATAACGAATCAAAACGCATGGTTGGCGGACTACGCGCTGGGCGCCGCCGAGGTGGTGAAGTGGAAGAGCAGCAAAGATGGGATGGAGATTGACGGAATCGTGACAAAGCCCGTCGAGTTCGACGGGGCGCACAAAGTGCCGTTCCTGCTGAATCCTCACGGGGGGCCGACGGGAGCTTCGCTGCTGTCGTTCAATACGACGGCACAGATTATGGCGGCGAACGGGTACATGGTGCTGCAGCCCAATTTCCGCGGATCGTCCGGGCGTGGAGAGAAGTTCGCGTCGGCGAACCAGAATGATTGGGGCGACGGGGACTATAAAGATGATATGAGCGGCGTGCAGGCGATCGTGGATAAAGGATGGGCCGATCCCGAGCGGCTGGGCGCGTTCGGATGGTCGTACGGCGGATTCATGACGATGTGGATTGATACGCAGACGGACCGGTTCAAGGCGATCTCGCCGGGCGCCGGACTGCCGGATTTGTATTCGATGTATTCCCAGACGGACATTCACCGCTACTTGACGGCATTCGAGGGAATGAAGGCGCCGTGGGACAATTTTCAGGAGTATTGGGACCACTCGCCGATGAAGTATGTGACGAATGTGAAGACGCCGACGATGATCCTGCATGGACAAGCGGATACGCGCGTGCCGATTCCGCAGTCGGAAGAATTCTATCAGGCGCTTTCTGAACGGCATGTGCCGGTGGAGTTTGTGACTTACCCGCGGGAAAATCATGGATTTGTGGAGCCGCGACATATTCAGGATAGATGGCAGCGATACCTGGTGTTTTTCGGGAAGTATCTGAACAACCCGCCAGTGACGGAACCGAAGAGCGTGGTGGAGCGGTTCAGAAAGGACTTGCCGAAGTAAGGACAGGCACCGGGCTGGCAGCGCGTGCCCCTACCTCCGGTGATTTTTGTAAGTGTTGCAGATACGAGGGTTAGAGTTGACACCGCGCGTAAGTGTTGCTGATAAACGGGTTAAAATGGCTGCATTTTCAGTGAGTTGCACTGCATCCGTAACTGGTGCAGATAAAAGGGTTGCGGCAGCGATGTTTGTAAGTGTTGCAGGGACGGGAGTTATTTGGGATGAGAAGGCTGATTCATGACTGGTGGCTCGCGAAGGAAGAGGATCTGAAGCACAGTACAGTTCGGTCGTGGAGAGCCGAGGAGCAGGGGAAACGGATGAAGTTAGCGGGTGAAGCATGAAGAGGGGTAGCATGGAATTGAATTACTGTCAAGGTATAGTACTTGATGCATATCATTCGAATTGAGACGCGGGAAGTGGAGTGGATTGAGTCGGTTGGCCTGTTTTTGGCATTGTCGAGACGGTGCATCAATGTTAATTGCGGAGAGGTCTCGGCGTTCCCAGGTCAAAATCGTCTCGGTCGGTTCAGTTGCGGCGACCCGCCGCGGTTTCGTTCCCCCTCTTCAATCCTCTCAGTGTAGATCAAGACGAGGTAGCTGGCTCGTCAGGGTTCTGCATGGTTCTGAGAAACTCAGCGTAGGTTCCTTCGAGCTGATCGACAGTAGCGACATCTGCGTGCCGCCAAAAAGCGTCCTTTCCGTCTGATGCTCGAAGGACGTGGAAGTCAAACGCTCCTGATACCCAGCCGTCAATTCGGCCAATCGCGTTCGCCGCGTCGAAGTCGGCCGCTGCTGCGGGTAGGTGATCGGTTCTCTCGCGTATACGGGCAAGTGAGACGGATGAGTTAGCCAGTAAACGTTGCTTTGACCGATACCAGCTTACGATCTCTTCGAGCGTGAGCGGCTGTACTGTCAGCATGTTTTCACCACCACTATGTCTTTCACCGGAGGCATTGTCGGTGTGGGATTGCCTTGCTGCTCTGCCAAACGGGGCGGGTGGCCCGGGCGTTTTTCGTGAAATCCGCATTCGGATGGACTCGCGCCATTAAGGCGAATATACCATGTTCATAGATAGGCAGAGAGTTAGGATGTTGATGTTGGGGTGCCCCATACGTCGGGGTTACGTGTGGGGATTTTGGAACGGTGGGATGCCGAAGGGACTGAAGCGCTACTACGGACAGGGGCATGTCCCTTTTCTGACGTTCAGTGGCTACCGGCGGTTACCGCTCCGGGGAACAGCGCGGGCCAGATATGCATTCGTTGCGGCGCTGGCAAGAATTCGTGAGCGTTATGACTTTCGCCTGGTTGGGTAAGTGGTGATCCCGAGCATGTTCACCTGCTTACTAGCGAAGGGCCGAAATGTACGCCATCGTTGGTGCTGAAAATTCTGAAGCAGCGCATTTCGCGTGATCTGAGAAAACGGAAACGCCGCGTAGCAATAGGACAAATGCGCTTGGCATTTAAGGAGGGCGACGCGAGGTTGCCGCGATTTTGGCAGCCTCGCTTCTACGATTTTAACGTGTACAGCGCCAAGAAGATTCCAGAGAAACTGGAGTACATGCACGCCAATCAGGTGAAACGGGGACTGGTGAGAAATCCGAGTGACTGGCATTGGAGCAGTTTCTTGTCTTACGAAAAAGGAGAGGGAGGATAGGTGCCGATGGATTTTGCGGACTGAAAATCTACGAGGATCACGGGAACAGGAAACAAAGGAAAAAAAACGAAACAATTGAAAGCAAAGTCAAAACCCCACACGTAAACGCGGCGTGTGGGGCACATCGTTTCACTCCCCCATTTTTACGTCCGGGCCACCCGCTTGATTGACCAGCGCGAGTTTTTGTACCAGTTTCATCGAGAGAGTCTACATCGCTCAGGAGGCTGCTGAATGTGATCGAATCAAGGCTTGCAAGGGAGCAGCCTTTGCACTAGGCAAGCAGGAAACTATTGAGTTCGGAATTGAAACGTTCGGGAGATTCAATATTTGAAAGGTGTGCGGCGTTGAGTTCGACGTAACGCGCGGCGGGGATGCGTTCGGCGAGGTAGCGGCCGTCGGAGGGAGTCGTTGCGGCGTCGTGGGTCCCAGCGATGATGAGAGTCGGGACGCGAATCGCAGAGACGGTGTGGCGCACGTCGAAGCTGCCAACTGCCACGCAATTCGCTAAGTAGCCTTCGGGATTCGCGGCTTCCACCATAAGTTTGGTCGTGGCGGCGACATCGGGAGACTTTGCGCGGAAGTCGGCGGAGAGCCAGCGCTCGATTATGGCGGTCGAGACGGAGATCATGCCGCCCTTGCGGACGGCGTCGATGCGCGTGGCCCACATTTCTGGCGTGCCTATTTTCGCGGCGGTATTGCTGAGGATAAGTTTGTGAAGACGGCCAGAATTATTTAGCGCAATGCACATTCCCGTTTGGCCGCCCATGGATAAGCCGCAGAAGCAGACGCGATCCATTTCGAGATGGTCGAGGAGGGCGAGAACATCGCTTGCGAGTTGCTCGATCGTGTAGGGGCCGGGCGTGACGGAGGATTGGCCGTGGCCGCGCGTGTCGTAGCGCAAGACGCGAAATCTACTGGCGAACACGGGGGCTTGGGCGTCCCACATGGAGAGTGCAGCGCCGAGGGAATTCGAGAAAACGAGAACGGGTGCGCCGCTGGGGCCTGAAATTTCGTAATGGATGCGAACGTCTTTTAATTGTGCGAAGGACATGGGGCTCACTTTGGACGGGATTTTTTCTGCTCGGAACCGCGCGGGCTGACGGCGAGGACGCGGTCGATGAACTGATCGGCGACGCCAAGATAATTTCCGGGCGCGAAAAGACGGTCGAGTTCGGCGGCGGAGAGATTTGCTTTGACGATGGAGTCCTGCGCCAGAACGGTGCGAAGGTCGCGACGCGAGGTGCGGGCACGCTTGCAAGCCTGCTGGACCAGTTCGTGCGCTTCGATGCGGGGGATTTTTTCGGAGAGAGCCATGGTTACGGCCTCGGCGAAAATCAGGCCGTGAGTGAGTTCAAGATTCTGGCGCATGCGCTCTGGGTCGAGCTCGAGCTCAGAAATCGCGCTGGTGAGATGATGCAGAGCGCCAGCGGTGAGGCGGACGATGTCCGGCAAGGTTTCCCATTCGGCGTGCCATCCGCCGAGACCGCGTTCCTGCTCTTGAACCATGGCGGTGAGCATCGTGCTGACCAGAGAGGGCACGCGCATAGCGGCGGACAAGACGACAGCGGAGGTTACGGGATTGCGCTTGTGAGGCATGGTGGAGGAACCGCCGCGGCCGTCGATAGATGGTTCGAAGAGTTCGCCGACTTCGGTTTGCATGTGGAGAGAGATGTCGCGGGCGATCTTGCCGAGCGTGCCAGTGCAGAGGCCGAGAGTTGTGGCGATTTCGGCTATGCGATCGCGATGGCTGTGCCAAGGAAGCTCCGGCAAGGGAAGCTGCAGCTCTTTGGAAAGATTTGCCGCGATATCGAGACCGCGCGGGCCGAGAGCCGCCATCGTGCCGACTGCGCCGCCGAATTGAAGGACGAGACAGCGCTGCTGAGTTTCCTGCAAACGGGCGCGATGACGATCGATGGCGTCGAGCCAGCCGGCGACCTTTACTCCGAGAGTTGTGGGAAGCGCCTGCTGCATCCAGGTGCGGGCGGCGAGAATGACCGCGCGATTTTTGTGTGCAAGAACGCCGAGCAAGGCAGCGAGATGATCGAGCTCGGCGGAGATCAAAGTCAGAGCCTGGCGGAGTTGAAGTATGCGGCCAGTATCGATGGCGTCCTGGCTGGTGGCGCCCCAATGAATGTAACGGGCGGATTCTTTGTCTTTTTGCGCTACGAGCAGGGTGAGTTGTTTGATGAGCGGAATCGCGAGATTGCCGGCGCTGGCAGCGGCTCGCGCGAGGACGGTCATGTCGTAGAGTTCGGCGCGGCATTTGGCTTCGATAGCGGGGGCCGCGAAATCAGGAATGAATCCTGCCCGGGCTTCCGCGCGCGCGAGAGCGGCCTCGAAATCGAGCATCGCTTGCAAAGTGGCGCGGTTGGAAAGGACTTTTTCAACGGTCTGGGAGCGAAACAACGGATCGAGCAGGTTCATGGGCTGAGTGTAATCACTCTGGGGATGGAATGAAAACGGTTTCCTTGGTGAATCGAGATGTCGATAAACGGCCGCGAGCGCAAGAGAAGATGACTCCGATCCGGAACTAATCGCGCAGCTTACAGGCGCTCGATGATAACCGCGATGCCTTGGCCGACGCCTATGCACATGGTGCAGAGGGCGTATTTGCCGCGAGTGCGAAGCAACTGGTAGAGCGCCGTGGTTATAAGGCGTGCGCCGCTGGCGCCGAGAGGATGGCCGAGAGCAATCGCGCCGCCATTGGGATTGACGTGCGGCGCGTCGTCGGGCACGCCGAGTTCGCGTAGGACGGCTAGTGCTTGCGAAGCGAAGGCTTCGTTGAGTTCGATGACATCCATCTGGCCGACCGTCAGCTTCGTTTTTGCAAAAACTTTGCGAGAGGCAGGGGCTGGCCCCATGCCCATGATACGAGGGGCGACGCCGGCTGCTGCAGCAGCGAGGATGCGCGCCTTCGGAGTCAGGCCATGACGTTTGGCGGAACTTTCTGAAGCAAGCAGAAGCGCGCAAGCGCCATCGTTAACTCCAGAGGCGTTTCCTGCCGTTACGGTGCCACCAGATTTTACGATTCCGGGCAATTTCGCGAGGGCGGCTAAAGAAGTGTCCGGGCGAGGGTGCTCGTCGGAGCTGAAGAGAATTGGAGCTGTTTTTTTTTGAGGAATCGAGACGGGGACAATTTCCTGGGCGAGATTGCCGTTAGTCATTGCAGCCGCGGCGCGCTGTTGGCTCCTCAGAGCGAAGGCGTCTTGATCCTCTCGGGAAACGTGGAACTCTTCGGCTACGATTTCGGCGGTTTCAGGCATGGAATCGACGCCGTATTTCGCTTTCATAAGAGGATTGATGAAACGCCAGCCGATGGTGGTGTCTTCGAGCTTCATCGCGCGAGAAAACGGCGCATCCGCTTTGGCCATTACAAAGGGCGCGCGCGACATACTTTCGACGCCGCCGGCGATAATGAGGTCGGCTTCACCGCTCCTGATGGCCCGAGCGGCGGTCGCGACGGCGTCCATGCTGGAACCGCAGAGACGATTCACCGTGGCGCCGGGAATTTCCTTCGGGAGTCCAGCTAGGAGCAGCGCCATGCGGCCGATGTTGCGGTTGTCTTCTCCGGCCTGATTTGCACAGCCGTAAAGAACGTCGTCGAGCATGGTCCAATCCACATTTTTATTGCGCTCGAGTAGGGCCTTAATCGGCAGGGCGGCGAGGTCGTCGGTGCGCATGGAGGCTAGCGCGCCGGCGTATCGGCCAATCGGCGTTCGAACGGCGTCGCAAATGTAGGCAGCGTTCATCGAAGTTTTTCAAGGCTCCGTAATTGTTCTATCCTAACAGGAAGAGTGAGTTCAGCAAATTGAGGGTCGGATAAGCAGGAGGAGCAGAGCAATGAAAATTGCGAGAAGCGTGATGGTCGTGGCAGTGGTCTGCTGTTTGTCGGCAATCGGGACGCTGGCGCAAACGAAAGCTGGACAAGAAGTTACAGCACTGTTGCAAGAATTCATGAGCGCGGCTGGACGAGGCGATCGGACGGTATTCGATAAATTTTTTGCCGACGACGTCATCTATACGAGAGCCACGGGAGCCGTGATTACCAAAGCCGACATTATGAAGAGTCTTGGAAAACCGGCGCCCGCAGCCGAGGGGAAGAGTACGTATTCGGCCGAGGATACTACTCTTCACGAGTACGGGGACACGGTGATTGTCGCGTTCAGGCTTCAGGGCCGCACGGAGTATCCGGACGGAAGAGTGGAGACGGCTCACTACAGGAATACGGGGACCTTTCTGAAGCGCGACGGACGCTGGCAGGTGGTGGCTTGGCAAGCGACAAAAATGAACGAGCCGGCCCAAGGTCAGTGAGATGAACCGGTTCTTCGGCTTCCAGAGGCGTTTTGTGGAGCCGAACTCTTAGCAAAGTTTAATAGAAAAAAATGGCCGAGGCGCTCAAGTTGTTTTGCGTCTGGCCGATGATTGGTACAAGAGCGCCGAAAGCGCTCATATAACGGGTCGCGCGAAGCCGAGAAAAATGGCAGGCGCTCCGGCAAGATCTGCGCACCTGATCGTGCGTCTGCTTGGAACACTGTTCCGGCTCGGAGCAGTGTGTTCGCTCTTCAATTTTCCTAACTGCTGTCTTTTCAGCGCGAAAAAATCCTCCATTTTGGCTATCTAAGAGCATTGATGATGGACGCTTGCGCCCGGGAAGATTTTTCCGTGTGCAGGCTGCAGGAACGTCCTGCTTCAATTTCAATAGGAACCGAAGGAATCAGGGGGATTGCTTTATGGCTGCTGCGGCTACGACCACATTGTCCAGGTCTTCCACGCGCATTCTTGTCGCCAGCGCCGATCCAACGTTTCGCAAGCGGCTGATGCAGAGCCCGGCGTACACGGAAGCACTTAGCGAAGAGGCCGTGGGTGGCGCGCACGCACTGGCAAAGTTGGCGCACTTTTCCTGCGATAGCGTTCTGCTGGACCGCAACCTGCCGGATTTGGACGCGGGCGAGGTCGCCGATCTCATCCGTCACCGTTATCCGCGAACCGAGGTTGAATTCGTTGATTCCAGGATGGAATGTAGATTGCGGGAAGAGAAGGCAGGTGTGCACTCGAGAGTCGAGAGCGCCGATGAGAACACTCCGGATCTGGAAGATTTACGTCGTTCGGACCTGGGCTGCAGCCTTTTGCTGGATGAATCCGCCGAAACTTTGCCGGCCATGCTGGGATCGAGCTCTGCGATGCGGTATGTCTATCGCATGGCACGGATGGTTGCGCCGCGCGATACCACCGTTTTGATTACCGGAGAAACGGGGACAGGGAAAGAGTTAGTCGCGCAAGCGATTCATAAGTTGAGCCCGCGCGCCAATCACCCTTTTGTAGTCGTCAATTGCGCGGCGATACCGGAGGCGTTGTTCGAGTCGGAATTATTTGGCTATTCTCGCGGCGCTTTCACGGGAGCGGTGCAGTCGCGTCTCGGACGGGTTCATGTCGCACAGGGCGGCACGTTGTTCCTGGACGAAATCGGTGAGCTGCCGCTGAATATGCAGGCGAAGCTTCTCCGGTTTCTGCAAAATGGCGAAGTACAGCGCCTGGGAAGCTCTGAAGTCTACCGCGTCGATGTCCGAGTGATTTGCGCGACAAACATGAACTTGCTGGAGCATATCCAGTCCAAGCAATTCCGGCAGGATCTCTACTATCGATTGGCGATTTTCCCACTGGTAGTTCCCCCTCTGCGGGAGCGTGCAGAGGATATCAGCGTACTTTGCAAACATTTCCTGGCCCAACTTTGCGTTGAAAACTCCGTGCCGCCCAAACAATTGACGGCATCGGCGTTGGGGGTTTTGCAGCGAGCGGGCTGGGAGGGAAACGTTAGAGAGTTGCAACATGCCGTCGAGCGTGCATTTATTCTTTCCGGGGACACAAACACTTTGAGCGCTGAACACTTTCAACTGTTCGGCGAGCGCACTCAACTAAGAGAAATTTAAGCCAGTTGGGAAAAACCTAGCAGAAAGCGTGCAGCGACATTGATAGTGCCAAAATTGCCCAGAACCCGGCAAAGAACGAGCAGTGCCACGATGGAGGTCAAGAGCCGCGTCACGGCACAGGAGACTCTTACTCGAGCGTTCATGACGTTCACGCAAGCAGCCGGATCGCTCGAAAAATCCTATACGCAGTTGCAGGCCGAAGTCGCAAGGTTGCACCAGGAATTGCAGTGCGCGAACTCGGAATTGGAACGAAGCCTTGAAGAAAATGCTCGAGTTCGCGCGTATCTTTCGCGCGTGCTGGAGGACTTACCATGCGGTGTCTTAGTGGTCTCAAACGACGGAGCTCTTCAGATTATCAATCCGGAAGCGAGGCGGCTGCTCCAGATCACGCAGGATTGGCATCCTGGGGCGCAGAGCGGACTGCCACCGGCGTTTGCTAAGCTGATCGCTGAAGTCCCCGCGAATAGTTTTTTTTCCGAACAGGAATGTTCGGGGCCCGAAATTACCGGTAATCGTACTATCGGCATTTTGCGCGCGAACGTTAGCGAAAAAACGAACGAAATTGGCGACACGATCTGGATCGTGCGAGATCTGACGGAGCAAAAGCGGCTGGCCAGTGAGCGGGAGGCAGCCAGGCGTTCGCACGCGCTTGCCGAGGTGGCGACGGTGCTCGCGCATGAAATTCGCAATCCCCTCGGAAGCATGGAACTCTTCACGGGACTCCTCGCAGATGCCACCGCTCAAATGCCAGAGACTCGGCAATGGGTCACCCACCTGCAGGCCGGGTTGCGCGCACTCTCCGCAACCGTCAACAACGTATTGCAGTTTCACAGCCAACCCTCGACGCAATTGCTTCCAACCGAGTTGGATCGACTAATTGGTGAAACCATGGATTTTCTGTTGCCGTTGGCCCGCCAGCGCGGCCAACAGATCCATATCGAAAACAAGATCGGAAAGATCTCCACGAATGCCGACGGCAGCAGGCTGAAGCAGGTTTTCTTCAATCTTTCGCTGAACGCGTTTCGCGCCATGCACCCGGGGGGGAAGCTGGGCGTAAACCTGCATTGGGCGCCGCAGTTTCCTGGGGAACTCGTGCAGATTGACTTTTCCGATGAAGGCCGGGGAGTACCGCCGGAGTTGCTGGACCGCATTTACGACCCGGGCTTTACAACCACCCCTGGCAGTCCAGGGCTGGGCCTTTCCGTCTGCAAAAAAGTGATCGAGCAACACGGCGGCGAGATCAGGGTGCAAAACAAACAGGAGCATGGGACTACGTTTTCGGTGTTTCTGCCAGTCATAGGAGCGCACGCATGAATAACGTCCTGATCGTCGACGATGAAGCAGCCATGCGCGTGGCTCTGGAAGCCAATTTCCGACGGCGGGGCTGGCGCGTTCAGACGGCGCACAATGTGGGCGATGCGCTGGCAAAATTTCACAGCGCACCGAGCACGCTGGTCGTGACGGACATGCGCATGCCGGATGGCGACGGCCTGCAAGTCATGCAAGGTGTCCGCACGTTTGTCCCAGACACGCCGGTCATTCTGCTCACCGCGTACGGCAGTGTTCCGGATGCGGTGCAGGCCATCAAGGACGGAGCGTGCGACTACTTGCAAAAACCGGTCTCCTTCGAACAACTCGAAGCGACCGCGCAGAGAGTACTTGCGCCGCGCGCAGAAAAACTGGATACGGACTCTGCGTTCGAAGGCGTGGGGCAGTCAGCGGCATTTCGAAGCGTAATTGCGCGGGCCCACCGCGTGGCACAGAACGGTGCGGACGTCTTGATCGAGGCCGAGAGCGGCACCGGGAAGGAACTACTGGCGCGGCTAATTCATCGGGCCAGCCCGCGCGCTGGGGGACCCTTCGTGGCAGTCAATTGCTCCGCGTTTCCGGAAAATCTGCTCGAGAGCGAGCTTTTCGGCCATGTCCGGGGTGCGTTTACCGGTGCAAACGCTTCGAAGCCTGGAAAATTCGAACTTGCCGGTGGCGGCACTCTGCTACTCGATGAAGTCAGCGAAATGCCCCTGAGCTTGCAACCAAAACTCTTGCGCGTTTTGCAGGAAAGGGAAGTCGATCGGCTGGGTGACACGCGGCCGTTGGCCGTAGATGTCCGTGTCATCGCGACGACAAATCGCTCGCTTCGCGCTCAGGTGGAGGCAGGCGAATTCCGCGCGGATCTCTTTTACCGTTTACATGTTGTGCCTTTGGCGATCCCGCCGCTCCGCGAGCGCCCCGACGACATTCTGCTTCTCGCCGAGCATTTTGTGCGCAAACACACTGACTCGGGCCGGCCCAGCGCTTATCTGATTTCGCCGGAGCTTGCGGCTCAGCTTCAGGCTTATGACTGGCCTGGAAACATACGCGAACTGGAGAACGTGATTCGCCGGAGTCTGGCGCTGGCGAGCGGCATGACGTTAGCTCCTCAGGCGCTCGAGCCAAGCGGAGGTCGTTCCGCAGCGGATAAAAGTACCGGCCTCAAGCCAGGCGTGACGCTGCAAGAAGTCGAACGCCAGTTATTGGAGGCGACGCTGGATGCGACGGGAGGGAACAGAACGAAAGCCGCGGAATTGATGGGCGTGAGCTTGCGCACGGTGCGAAACAAGATTCGGGAATATGGCATGCCTGCGAGGAGGCCGTCGTGAGCTGGCTGAACACCGCACCATTCCTCCTATTGCAGCGGTATCTGGACGTGACCAGCATGCGGGAAACGTTGGTCACAACGAATCTTGCGAACGTTGACACGCCGGGTTATCACACGCGCGACGTCGATTTCCGCGGCGAGCTGCAACGCGCGATGAACGGCGAAGACACCAGCTTGACGAGTCCATTCGTGATGCCCGTGCGAGGATTGATCGCGCGGCCCGATGGCAACAACGTAAGCGTGGACCGCGAGTCACTGCTGCTCGCCGAAGTCCAGCTCCAATTCAAAGCGGCCACGGCAGTCCTCCGCACGGAATTTGCAGAAATCAATACGGCGATAAGGGAGGGCCAGTAGCATGAATCTATTCCGAGTGCTGGAAATCAGCGGGTCAGCGCTGCTGGCGGAGCGCCTTCGCGCGGAGATTGTCTCCGCCAATCTTGCCAATGCGGAAACCACGCGCACCGATTCCGGCGGGCCGTACCAACGCATGCACGTCGTATTTGGAGCGCGACCGGCCGCGATGCCCGGTTTTGGAATGATGCTGGCGTCGTTTGCCGATTTGCACGCGGAGGATGTGCGCGTACTCAGAGTAGTGGCGGACCAGACTCCTCCGATTCGGAGATTTGATCCGGGCCATCCAGACGCGGACGCGCAGGGTTACGTTTCCTATCCAGCGATAAATCCGGCGGAAGAGATGGTGAACCTCATGGGCGCGGCGCGAGCTTACGAGATGAATGCCGCCGCAGTCACCAGCACGAAAAATATGATTCAGTCGGCCATCACGATCTTGACCTAACTCGACAAAGGAGAAAATCCATGAGCATCACGATTCAGGGGTTGCCGCAGGGCGGATTTGGTTCTTCAGCCGGTGCAGGGCTCGGGCGTCAGCCCGGCGCGTCGGGGCAATCGGATTTCATGAGCACATTGAACGATGCGATGGGCCAGGTGGGGCAGCTCCAATCCGAAGCCGACGGCAAGGTCGCGCAACTCCTGAGCGGCAACGGGCAAGATGTGCACTCTGCAATGATCGCCGTGGAGAAAGCCAGTTTGGCGTTCTCGATGATGGTGCAAGTGCGAAACAAAATCGTGCAGGCCTACCAGCAAGTGTCGGGAATGCAGTTTTAGTGCAATTGAGGGCCACGGAGCCGGCGACCTCGCCCGACCGTCATGGATAAGATCCAGCAGCAGATCATCGCGTTTCTAAAAGGCCTCAGCACGCGGCAGAGGATCACGCTGACCGGCAGTGTTGTGCTGGTTGGTGGAATCCTGTGGTTGTTCGTCTATTTTCTTGGAGCGGACTACAAAACGCTTTACTCCGGCATGGCTCCTGCAGATGCGCAAAGTCTTGCGCAGCGGCTTGGCGCGGAAAATATTGCATACCAGTTGAGCAGCGACGGCACTACCGTTCTTGTCCGCTCCGACCAATTGGACAAGGCGCGACTGGCCGCTGCTTCTCAAGGTCCGCTGGCAAGCGGGCGCATGGGATTCGAACTCTTCGACAAACCTAACTGGTCGGGAAGCGATTTCTCTGAAAAGGTAAACTACCAGCGGGCGTTGGAAGCAGAGCTCGAACGTACGATCGGGACCTTGAACGGAGTAGAAGCCGTGCGCGTACATCTGGTCCTTCCCCGCGAATCGTTGTTCAGCGATCAGGAGCGCCCGGCGAAAGCTGCGGTCGTTTTGAAGATGAGCGGCGCACGGCTCAATGATCAAGTCGCCGCTTCGGTCGCCAACCTCGTCTCCAGCGCTTGGGACGATCTTTCGCCGCAAAACGTCACAGTTGTAACGACAAACGGCCAAATCGCGAACCCAGGCCACGGCCATGGAGCGGTGAACTTGCCCTGGAACGAAGACCTCGAGACCACGCTAGCCGAGCGAGTCGTCCAAACGCTAGCACCGATCGTGGGAAATGAGCACGTGAAGTCGAGCATCACCATCGAATACGACCCGACCTCGGGCGAGAGTACTCAAGAACTTTACGATCCCAAAAGCACTGCCGTGTTGACGGAGCAGACTTCTCAGGAAACGGTCAGCGATCTTGAGCCCGCGGGGATTCCCGGCACGCCAAGCAACACCCCGAATTCCCAGGGCAACGCAGCAGCTGTGACTCAGGCAAAGACGAGCAATCCGGCGCAAGGGATTCGTAGCGAGAGCAAGACCTATGCCGTAAGCCGGACGACGCACCATACGCTTGAGCCCGCCGGCCGGGTGAAGAGAGTCGCCACGGCCATTCTCGTCGATGACGTGGTGGAAACGAAAACGGCCAACGGCAAGACGGAAGTGACGCGCAGGAAACGTACCCCGGATGAAATGAAACAACTAGAGGCGCTGGCCAGAGCGGCTGTCGGCTTTGATGCGCAGCGGGGAGACGAGTTTTCCATGGAGAACGTGGCGTTTACTGTGCCGCCGGAAGACGTGGTCACTCCGCCCGGAAAGATACAGCGATTCCTGACCTTTGTGGAGCGTTGGACGAGTTTGTTGCGGTATGCGGCACTGCTGGCATTGTTTGGCGTCGTTTACTTGCTGATTCTGCGGCCCGTAAAGAAAAAATTCATTGAAGTCCTAGATTCCCCGGCTCGACTTGCTCTGGCTGGCGGCGGGACCACAGAGCACGGCGGAAGCGCAGCAGCTCTGGCCGCTGGCGAAGGGAGTCGTGGAGCCCTTCCCTCAGAGTTGGGCGGAGCCACGGGCGAGGTCCAGCATGCGCTTCACCTGAAAAAGCAACTGATCAGCAAGGTGAAGGAAGATCCGGAAACGGCGAGCATGGTGATTCGCGACTGGATCCGTGAGCCGGAGGGAGGCAAATGAGCTCAGACCATGAAGAGCCGCTCAACGGACCTCGAAAGGCCGCTATCTTTCTGATGCTTTTGGGCGATGATGCGGCGATAGGCATTTACAAGAGTCTTGGAGAGCCGGAAGTCCGGCAGATCACTCAGGAGATCTCTGAACTCGGATCCGTCTCGTCGACTGCAGCTTCCCATGTGATGAAGGAATTCAGCAGCAAGTATTCCGATCACGAGTACACGGCGCGAGGGGGGCAGGAATACGCCAACAGATTATTGGTGAAAGCATTTGGAGAGCAGGGAGCGCAAGCTTTTCTGGAGGCGTCGAACAAGGCCCAGGAGGCGAGTGCTCAATCACTGGACAGCCTCCAAAAAAGTGATCCGGAGCAGCTGGCCAAGTTTCTGCAGGGCGAACATCCGCAAACGATTGCGCTAATCCTTGCGCACATCAATTCGCGGGCTGCGCGCGCGGTCCTCATGCTGCTGCCAGAAAAAGTGCGTGGTCAAACCGTAAAGCGCGTAGCCCAGATGCAGCAGTTCTCGCCCGAAATGGTCACGAAAATTTCTCAAGTCATCTACCGGAGATTCCTCGGCATTGGCCAACAAAGCAGGCGCGCTTTCGGCGGAGTAAAGGCCGTCGCAGACCTCTTAAACCAGATCGAGCAGGAAGCAAGTAAAAATATCCTCGAAACAATCGAGGAAGATGACGCCCAACTAGCTACCTCGATCCGCAACCTGATGTTTACGTTCGAAGATTTTCTCGAAGTCGAAGACAGCGGCATGAGAGAACTTCTCGGGCAGGTTGACAAGAAGACTCTAGCGACGGCTCTGAAGGGAGCCAGCGAGAGCTTGAAAAATCATTTTTTCAAATGCATGTCTTCGCGCGCGGCGGAAATGCTGAAGGAAGATATGGAAGCGCTCGGGCCGATGCGTTCGCGAGACGTTCACACCGCACAGCAGGAAGTTGTCAACACCGCGCGGAAGCTCGAGGGGGAAGGGAAGATGTATCTAAAATCCGAGCAGGAGGAGTCGTATGTCGTCTGACCGGGTGGCCATGCCAAATCGGGAGTCTCAAACCGAACCGTACACTTACTTGCCTTCGGGCGATGGAGGCGAAGCGGGGGTCGCGGACGGCACGTTTGTGGATTGGGGCGCGACGAGCATCGCGCCGGGACGCGCACTTGAACAGCGTGAACAGAAGGGGTTTGAGCGCGGCGTTCAGGAGGGCGAAGCGCGCGCAAAGAAAATCTTTGAGCAAAATCTAGCCACTGCGCGCACCGGGGTCGGCCGAGCTATCGAAGACTTTAAAATGCAGCGAGCCGCCTACTTTAATCGTGTCGAGCCCGAAGTGGTTCAGTTGGCGCTCGGGATTGCTCGCAAGATTCTCCACCGTGAAGCGCAGATGGACCCTCTACTTCTCGCGGGGATGGTCCACGTGGCACTCGAAAAACTTGACCAGGGCACGCGAATACGGCTTCGCGCGCATCCGGATGAAGTTCATTTTTGGAACAGGCATTTTTCAGAATGTGGAGCGAACCCTGTCTCCCCGGAAATTATCGGCGATCCAGCCCTCAAGCACGGTGAATGCACCCTCGAGACGGAAATTGGCAGCACGCAGATTAGTCTTGAGACTCAGCTAAAGGAGATTGAGCAAGGCTTTTTTGATCTGTTGGAACAGCGTCCTCAGGTGCGCTGATGGAAGATCCCGATATCCTCGGGCCTTTTTTTCGACGCCTGGAGGGCTTCTCGGCCTTACGCTGGACAGGGCGCGTTACCAAGTCCGTCGGATACCTCGTGGAATCAGAGGGACCTTTCTGTTCTGTCGGGGAGGGATGCGCCATCCTCACTGAAGATGGAAAAGCCTTCTCCGGTGAGATCGTGGGTTTCCGCGGGCGCACCGTGCTTTCCATGCCTCTCGAACGGCCGAGCGGAATCCGTTACGGCGATCGGATCGTGTCTCGCGGCACGCAGCCGGCTTTGCGCGTCGGCCCAGAAGTCCTCGGGCGTGTTATCGATGGTTCCGGCAGGCCTATCGATGAGAGGCCCACGTATCGCGCTCGCGACTACTGGCCTCTTCATGGCGATCCGCCACTGCCGCTGGAGCGAGTCCCCATTCGTGAACCTCTCGGCTGCGGTATCCGTGCAATTGACGGGCTGCTGACTTGTGGGCGCGGGCAACGCGTCGGAATCTTCGGTGGCAGCGGTGTCGGCAAGAGCACGCTCATCGGCATGATGACTCGCGGCACGTCCGCAGATTTAACGGTGCTCGCACTCGTCGGCGAACGCGGCCGCGAAGTCCGTGAGTTTCTTGAAGAGGCCATTGGAGCGGAAGGCTTGACGCGCTCGGTCGTGGTCGTGTCGACCTCCGATCAATCCCCTCTGCTCAGAATTCGAGCCGCCCTTGCGGCCACGACCCTCGCAGAATATTTCTCCGCGCGAGGGAAGAGTGTGCTTCTCGTCGTGGATTCGCTCACGCGTTTTGCCATGGCGCAACGCGAAATCGGCCTCGCCGCCGGTGAGCCTCCAACGGCCAAGGGCTACACACCTTCTGTCTTCACGCTGCTGGCACGCCTCATCGAACGCGCTGGCAATTTCGGGACTGGAAGCATCACCGCTTTCTATACCGTCCTGATGGAAGGCGATGATCAACAAGATCCCCTTGTAGATGCGGTCCGCGCGCTTCTCGATGGCCACCTGATACTCGACAGGCGGCTCCACTCGCAAGGTCACTATCCCCCGATCTCTATCCTCGATAGCCTGAGCCGCTTAATGCCTTCGGTTTGCACCCCAGAACACCTCGAGAAATCCCGCCGTCTCCGCCAATTGCTGGCCGCGTATTCCGCTTCGGAAGACCTGATCCGCGTCGGCGCCTATCAAAAAGGTGCTGATGCGTTGCTCGATAAAGCTATTTCCGCCCTCCCCGCGATCACCACCTTCCTTCAGCAGCGAAAGGGCGATTCCGCGCCGCTCCAGCAGACTCTTCAAGCTCTGATGGCCTTGCCCGGCTGATATCTATGGCTTTCAAATATGCGCTCCAGCCGTTGCTGCGATTACGCCAGAGTCTCGAGCGCCAGGAAGAGCAGCGCCTCTTCGCAATTGCCGCAATCGTGGCCCGCTTGCGCGCGGAGATCGAACAGCTCAACCAGAGCGACGTCATGGCCAGACGCGCGGAATTAAATGAAATGGCGGGGATGGCTCACGGCGCGTCGCTTCAGTTCGCCGCCGTTTGCGGAGCGGCTTTCCAAGCCACACGCAAAAAGTTGGGGTTGCAGCTCGAGGAAGCAGAACGCAGACGCCTTCTTCAACTGCGCGAATATCAAACCGTCCGTCAGAAGCGCGAAATCATCGAGGGTTTGCGCGAACGTCAGGAAGCGGCATACGAACTCGAATTTGCACGGCACGAGCAACAAACTGCGGATGAAGCATTTCTGATTTGTCACCACTCCCTTAGCAACGAATAATTCTTGCCGTCTGCCTCGGCAAACCTTGCCGTCTCAAGGAACACGTCCCTTGTTTCTCATCGTTGAGTGCCAGTCGGAGGTGTTGTAACTGCCCTGTCTCCAATCAATTAGTCAAAACTCCCTCCCCCTCCAATCCTTACGTCTTATGGCCGAGGACGTGCTCCCTTCGTGGCTGGCTACTTGGACCCTATGTTTAACATTTCCGCCAGCTCGAGCTTCTTAAGCCAAACTGCAGCGCCGGCTAACTCGCCGTCTTCAAGCTTTATCAGCAATCTCCCACCGGCGAATGGCCAGCCTGCCTTTGCCCAAGTCGTCGACGACGCCGTCAACAGATCACCAAGTGGGCCGGAGCAAGGGCAGAGCGCTTCTTCAAATTCGAACGGGCCTGCCGCAACCATGCCTGCGCTCGATAGTTTATTCTTCCGGAATTCCGAACACGAGAAAAAAACCAACTCTTCGAAACAAGGCGGTCAGGCGCAATCTCAGTCTGCCTTCATTGATATGCCAATATCTCAGGCTTTCTTGCCTCCAGGTGGTTCCGCGTCGTTACAAGCCGCGGGCGATGGCACAATTACAGTTGGCCCCTCGTCCGCAGCGGGTGATTCTCACACGGCGGGACTTGCGCCCACGACCTCCGCACAGAAGGACCAGCAAATTTCCCAATCTATCGCTGACGGTGCTGGATCAATTCTGTTCATCTCTCGGATCAAGGCTTCGCTCAGGGCGCCGGAGGGCCTACCCTCGCCAGCAACGCTTAGCGAAACCACCTCAACCGCCAGCTCGCCTAACACGACCGATCCAGCTAAGCCAACCGTTGCCGCCTCTCCTTCGCCCACAGTTGGTGCAGCAGCAAACTCGGTTGCTTTGGACTCAAGCGCGGCTGCACAATTTTCGACTGCCGTAGCAAGAGCGCTTGCTTCACAAGATGCGAGCCCGGCCACGCCAGCCATCTCGCGAACAGCCATGCCGGCCTCGTCACCGTCGGCACCGCAGCAAGGAAATGCTGCGTTACAAGTTGTCGTCTCATCTCCAAGTATTCAACAAGGGCAGCGACTCTCCACTATTTTGCAACATGTCGCTACGTTGCAAGACCCCGGCGTGCCTCCCTCGCCGGTCTCTTCTATCAATGTCTATTTGGCACAAACGGCGGAGAAGTCACAACTGGCTCAAATTGCTGAAAAAACCTCTCTAGCTGCTTCAGCGGTGCCGCACTCGCTCCAGCCTCTGCCTGCCATCGCATCAACTGCCGCAAGTGCCGCGCAACCCAGCGACCTAAAGACAAACTCCGTCGCCGTGCAAAATCCAGCTTCGGCGGTGAATCACCACACGGCAGGGCAGGATTCTTCCGCAAATCAAGGTGGGCAGGGCGCGTCCAGTTCTTCCACTCCTAGCGATTCCTCGGTCGCGCCTCCCGCTCTCTCGAAAAATCAATCGGCAGACTTCCCAGACGCACTGTCTGCGCTGTCCGCTCCCAAAGCTGCCCCTTCTCAAGCTGGCCAAGTCCCCGGTGCTCCAGCCCAACTTATCGCAACACAGCCGCAGCCAATCACGCCAGCTACACAGCCCGCGCAAGAGCCTCTCCCACCACCGTCCGCTCAGTCACAATCTCCGCTGCCGAATCTCCACAATGCGGCCGTGCCCTGGGGACATTCCGTTAGCGACGCGCAGCTGACAAATGCGGCGGGTCAGAGCGAAATGCGCATTGCCCTCCAAACCGACAAACTCGGGGCCATTGAACTTCACACCCGAGTAAGCGGAGATCAAGTTGGCGCGGCAATCATCGTCGAGAAGCGCGATGCGCACGCGGCGCTCGCCGTCGAATTGCCGGCACTTCAGCAAGCGCTTTCTGATAGACAACTGCGCGTTGACCAGGTCGCCTTGACGCAAGGCTCTCTCGGCTCCACAACCGGTGATGCGGGAGCAAATGCGCAGCAAAATCAGAGGGGGATGGCTCAGCCGCCGCCGTCTACCCCGTTCTGGAATGAAACGCGCAGCCTGACCACGGCCGCCTGGTTCGTCCCCGAACAAATTGGAATTTTTAATTCCCATGGAAGACTTAGTGTTCAAGCCTAGACGTAAGCCGCTTAAGGAGAGCCAATGATTTCGCCCATTCCGATGATCGCCAGCGATACATCAACCTCTGGCACAAGCTCGTCGTCGAGCGCGCCTCAGAACACTCCCAGCAATACGCTCGGTCCGGATTCGTTCATTACTTTGCTGACTGCTCAGCTTCAAGCACAAGATCCGCTAAGCCCAATGGACCCCGACCAGATGGTCAATGAACTCACGTCCATTAATACTTTGCAGCAGATCATGCAGATTCGCACGGACATGGATACGCTCGTCGGTGCAACTCAACCGGCACAAAGTGGAACAGGCTCTGCATCGACAACCGCCGGAAACTCAGTAACAACTGCTCTTCCGCTGTCCGCAGTCCGACAGTATTCCCAAATTAGTTCGAATTCACCATCACTCTAGGAGAAAAAAATGCCATCGTTTTCGATACCACTTTCGGGCCTCGACGCCAGCTCTACGGATCTATCTGTCATTGCCAACAATCTAGCCAATTTGAACACAGTTGGCTTCAAGGGGCAGGCCACCCAATTTCAGGACCTGTTCTATCAGCAGATCGGATCCAGCGGGGACGGCAATGCCATCCAAGAGGGCGTCGGCACAAGTGTTGCCGGCATCAGCGCCGACTTGACGCAAGGAAGTATCCAGTCAACCGGCGTGCCGACCGATGTGGCCATTCAAGGCGCCGGATATTTCATCGTCCAAAAAGCCGGCGAGACTCTCTACACCCGAGCTGGCAATTTCTCGCTCGGGCCCACCGGGCAATTGCTCACTCAAGACGGCGCTTCCGTTCAGGGCTATCCGGCGGTTGGTGGGGTGGTCAACGCAAACGCCACTCTTGGCCCGTTGTCCATCGCCACGGGCTTGACCAATCCTCCGAAGCCCACTGGCAACGTCCAACTTTCTCTGAACTTGGACTCTGGAACCCCCGTGGGTGGCGCCTTCAGCACGGCCGTGTCGGTCAATGACGCGCTCGGCGCACCTCATGTTCTCACTTACAATTTCACGAAGACGTCCGCCAATAATTGGACCTACTCCATTACAATTCCTGCAGCGGACGTCGGGCAGGTTGGCGCTCCCGTGGTCGTCAACTCCGGAACGCTCACCTTTAATGGGAGCGGCCAACTCACCGCTCCCGCGGCCAACGTCGCAGGGATCACCATCGCAGGCCTCGCTGACGGGGCAAATAACCTCACGTTCAACTGGAATATCTACGATCCGAACAACGGTGGGTTATTGACCCAGGTCTCTGGCCCATCCGCGACCGCCGCAACTCAGCAGGATGGCTACGCCAGTGGCTCGCTGGTGGATTTCACAATCGGCAGCGACGGTACTATCCAGGGCGTATTCAGCAATGGCCAAACTACCCCTCTCGGTCAAATCGCCCTTGGCTCCTTCGCGAATGAGCAAGGGCTGAGTCGCAATGGCTCCAACGAATTTCTTTCCACTCTGGCTTCCGGAGCTGCAAACGTTGGCGCACCAGCAACAGGAGGACGCGGATCGCTTACCGGAGGATCGCTGGAACAGTCCAACGTGGATATCGCCACCCAGTTTGCCCGGCTAATCGTCGCTCAAAGCAGCTATCAGGCGAACGCCAAGTCCATCACCACTTTTAATCAAGTCACACAAACGGCTATCAATCTGGTTCAGGGTTAGACAGTTTACCGTCCCAGGTCAATCGCCAGTCTCGCCGCGCAGTCGGTCGGCTCGCGGCGAGATTCCTGATTTCTTAGACCCCTTTAATGAGTTTCTTCCGAAATTGCGTCCCGAGTTCCGTTTTTGCTCTGGGTGTCTTCACGCAGGACTTCGATGTTTGGCTAACTCGCAGCGCTGCAATCACTTCCGAACACGCAAAAGCGGAATCGGCATCCCCCTCAGCTTACGATTCGGCGTTTGAATTGCACCTCTTCTTTATTGGGGGAGGCTGCGAACAAGATGAGTCCCGGTTCCGAGGTTGGGCCAGCACAAGTGCAGAAAAAATCGACTGCGTCAAGAGTGATCGGCATGCTTGTGCTTGTGCTCGCTCTGGGCGGCGGGTCCGCCTGGTTTGTCCAGCAGCACGAGCGGACCACCGTGGCCGCGAAGGACTCGGATTCGTCTACCGGGCCAAAGTACGTGGTACATCTCGAGGGTTTTACGGTAAATCTTGCTGATCCCGAAGAAACTCACTTCCTCCGCACGACCATTGACCTCGGCATCGATCATTTACCGAATGGCACGGACAAGGACAAGCCTGCTCAATCTCTTCCCATACCGCGCATTCGCGATTCCATACTCTCCGTCCTCACCCAGTGCAAAGCCGATGAACTGTTGACGACAGAAGGCAAAACGCAATTGAAGAAAAACTTGATTGCTGCTCTGAACAAGAGTGTTCCGGAAATCGGAGTGCGCGAAATCTATTTCACCGAATTCCTGGTGCAGCGCTGACCCATGTCGGCTCTAACTCCAATCTCTAAAGAAATCGCCGTCCCTATCCCGGAGGAATTGTGGGAGGAGGCGAACTGGCTCCCGTGTCTCTTCAGCGTGGACTTGCCGGTGCACCTCTTTACTGTCCGCGCGCTGCTGACTTTGGAGCCCGGCGTCATTCTGGAGACAAGATACGCCAGCAGCGCTGACGTGCCTGTCGTCGTTAACTCCCAGCGCATCGGCTGGGCCGAATTTGAAGTTGTCGAACAGCACATCGGTATCCGCATCACCGAATTGGGTTAGCCCAAAGGCAATTCTAAGGACCAGGAGCGAGGTTCGCAATCATGGATACGTGGCAATCAGACTCGAAGTCCGCCGCCTTGCCTTCGTGGCCGCTCCGCCTGCTCGAGGTTCTTCGCAATGTCCTCCGCAGCGTGCACGTTCATCGGCGCGAAAGATCACTCCGGATTTGCGAAACTCTGCCGCTCGGTGAGAAACGTTTCCTGGCTATTGTGCAATTCGAAGGGCGCCGGTTCCTGATCGGCGCTACCAATCAATCTATTTCTTTGCTCGAGCGTCTCGATCCCATCCCCGCTAAAAAGCAGAAAAACGGACCATCGTTGGAAAACTCCTTCCTGAATGGAGTTCACTGATGCCCCTTGCCACGTCCGCCCTTGCGCGTCGCTTGAGGCCCGCTCTTGCTTATGCAGCGTTTGCACTCGCTGTGCCATTTCGATCCGCAGCCGCTCCACAAAGTCCCATCATCCAATTCCCCGGCCTCTCCGTCCGCGGAGACTCCACTTCCATCACCATCATTCTTCTTCTCACGGTCCTCACACTTCTCCCCGCAATTCTTCTCTCCATGACTCCCTTCGTCCGCATTCTGGTCATTTTTCATTTCCTTCGTCAGGCCCTCGGCACGCAAACCGCGCCAACCAACCAAACTCTGATTGGGCTCGGTCTTTTTCTCACCTACTTCATCATGCAGCCAGTCGGTGCCGCCATTTATATGCAAGCCATCGTTCCTTTCGAACACGGCCGCATCACTTCTTTGCAAGCGCTCGATCGAAGCTCCGAGCCGCTCCGCCAATTCATGCTCGGTTACACACGGGAAAAGGACTTGGCGCTCTTCGTCGAAATGAGCAAAGAGCCCCGTCCCAAAAAGCCCGAAGATCTATCCATGCGCGTAGTTATACCCGCCTACATCCTTTCGGAATTGAAAACCGGCTTTCAGATCGGCGCCGTCCTTTTTCTCCCGTTTCTGGTGATCGATCTCGTCACGGCTTCGGTGACCACTTCCATCGGCATGCTGCAGCTTCCCCCCGTGGTCATCTCGACGCCTCTCAAGATTTTGCTTTTCGTGGTTGCCGATGGCTGGAATCTCGTCGTCGGCTCGATGATGAAGAGCTTTCATTACTAAGAGTGCGCGATGACACCCGAACAAGTGGTCCAACTCTCACGGCAAACGATCGAAGCGGCTTTCTGGATCGGCATGCCGATCCTGCTTGCCGCCATGGTCGTTGGCTTGATCATCAACATCGGCCAGGTCATGACTTCCATTCAGGACATGACCGTCTCGACCGTTCCACGTCTCGCCGCTGTCGGAGTGATTTTATTTTTCCTTACGCCGTGGATTTTGCACCACTTGGTGACTTTCACCGTGTCCCTCTTCGGCGATTTTAGGGTTTACACACAATAAAGGAGCGAATGCGCTTGTTGCCGGTCCTCGAACAGATCGCTTTTCGCTTCATGGCAATCAGCCTGCGTGTAGGTGGCTTGATGAGTTTTGCCCCGTTCATCGGAGACTCTTCCATCCCCATCCGTATTAAAGCCGTCTTCACCCTCTCGATCACCGCCCTGCTGTACCCCATTTGTCCCATTCCGCATTTCGCGCTCTCCCTAATTGGCTTGTCGCGGCTCGCGATGGGCGAAGCGGTTCTTGGACTTGGCATGGGCTTATGCATGCAATTCGTTTTTGAAGGCGCGGTGATGGCCGGCCAGATCGCCGGTTTCCAGTTCGCTTTCTCCCTGGTCAACATTATTGATCCTCAGAGCAATGTTGATACCCCCGTGCTCTCCGTCTTTCATCAGCTGGCTGCTCTCCTGCTCTTCTTGCAATTCAACGTTCATCATTGGCTCCTGCGTGGAATCGTGAAGAGCTTCGATTACGTTCCGGTTGGTGCAGTCTCGCTGGGTTTGCCGGCCACTCGGGAGCTGTTTCGCGCCACGGGCGGTCTTTGGCTGGTAGGCGTGCAGATTGCCGCCCCGATCTTGATCGCCACGATGCTTATCGACGTCGCCGTAGGTTTTCTCAGCAAGGCTTCTCCACAGATGCCCGCGATTCTTCTCAGCATTCCGGTGAAGAGCCTCCTTGGCTACGCAATTCTCGCGATCGTCGTGGGTCTGTGGCCGGTTTTTCTTGAAAGGCAATTTGCTCTCGCGCTTGGATGGAGCGAACACCTGCTCCATCTTGCGCACTAGGGGGATCTAACGCGTGGCAGACAATCGCACGGAGCAGGCAACACCCCGCCGCCGCACCAAGGCCCGTGAAAAAGGCCAGGTGCTTCGCGCTCGTGACCTTGCTGCCGCTCTCTCTCTCCTCGCCGTCATCTTCCTCCTCGCTTGGCATCCGGAGATTTGGGTCAGCAACTGGCAGGCATTCTTTGCGCGCCTGTTGGACGCCAGCATCCGAACCGATTGGTCTGATTCCGCTCCCGTCATCGGTTGGACAACCCTGACTCTTGCCGAGTGGGTCGCTCCGGTTTTCGTTGTCGCTTTCTTCGTCGCTGTCGGAGCTACTCTGGCGCAAGGCGGCGTCGTGATTGCTGCCGAGGCGCTGAAGCCGGATTGGTCCCGGATCAATCCCGCTCACAACCTCCAACAATTGTTTTCGCTCGCTGGCTTGAGCCGCGTGCTTCGCTCGCTGCTCCCCTCCGGTCTCATTTTCTATCTCGTTCTTAGGCTGATTATCCAGGACGCGCCTATGATTCTGCATTCGTCTCGCCTGCAATCGCGCTCATCGACGGCCTTGCTGGGCCACTTGTCTTTCGCCTTGGCCTGGCAATCTGGCCTCGTATTGTTTGGCTGGTCCGGCGTGGATTTCCTTCTCCAGCGGCAGACGTTTGAGAAGTCTCTTCGCATGACCAAGCAGGAAGTCAGGCAGGAATCAAAGGACATGGAAGGGAACCCGGTCATTAAAAGCCGGATACGTCGTCTTCGTCGCGAGTTGCACCGCCGCTCATTACAGAAAGACGTTCAGCGCGCCACTGCCGTCATCACCAATCCTACTCACTACGCCGTAGCCCTTGAATATCGTCCGGCCACGATGGCAGCTCCGGTCATTGTCGCCAAAGGGCGGAACCTCATTGCTCAGAAAATCAAGGAGTTGGCCCGCTGGCACGAAGTCCCCATCGTCGAGAATCCGCCTCTTGCTCAAGCACTTTATCGTGCGGCCGATGTCGGCCAAATGATTCCGCCGAATCTATACGCTGCCGTCGCCGAAATTCTGGCGTTTATCTATCGCACCCAAATGCGGATGCAAGGCCGCCCCGCTCCGGCCGGAACGGGAGTTCGCTAGTAAATCGCCATGGCTCCAGCACCTGCAATCGCGAAGACCACAGCCCCCGCCGAATGGTTTGTACCCGTGGCCACGGTCGCTACCGTTTTTGTCATGCTCGTTCCCGTACCCGCCATCGTTATAGACATTTTCCTCGCGGTGAGCATCACCCTCGGCGTTGTCGTCCTCCTCTCCGCTCTCTACATCCTCAAACCCGTGGACTTCTCCGTCTTTCCCACGTTGCTTCTTTTTCTGACTCTGTTCCGCATTTCTCTGAATATCGCAAGTAGCCGCCGCATTCTCCTTCATGGCACGGAAGGTGCTGCTGCCGCAGGAAGCGTCATTCAAGCCTTCGGTCAGTTTGTAGTCGGCGGCAACTACGTTGTTGGTTTCGTGATCTTTCTGGCTCTCATCGCCATTCAATACCTCGTCATCAACCACGGCGCGGTGCGCACTGCCGAAGTTGCCGCTCGCTTCACTTTGGACGCCTTGCCCGGAAAGCAGATGGCTATCGACGCCGATCTGAACGCGGGCCTCATCGACGAGCACCAGGCCCGCACTCGCCGGGAACAAATCGGCAAGGAAGCCGAATTTTATGGCGCCATGGATGGCGCCGCCCGTTTCAGCCAGCGCGATGCTCTTGCAACCATCCTTATCACCGCGATCAACATCATCGCCGGTTTCCTCATCGGCGTTTTTCAGTTGAACATTCCTTTCGTTGAAGCCGCGAAGACCTACACCATCCTCACTGTCGGCGATGGTCTCGTCACGCTGATTCCGTCCTTGCTCGTTTCCGTCGCGGGCGGCATCGTGGTGACACGCACTTCGAGCGGTTCCACGGTCGGCGCCGAATTTGGCCGGCAACTCATCGGGCGGAAAATGCCTCTGCGCATCGCCGCCGGCGTCATGTTCGCACTCGGTTTAATCCCCGGCCTGCCGAAGTTTTCCTTTTTCCTTCTCGCCACCATAACGGCCTACCTCGCTTCTCGTGCACCACATCACGGCGCCGCCGACGTCAAAGCCGCGGAAGTCGTTTCCGACAAAAAGAAGGCCGACTCGCAGCAACAAATCGAAAGCTTGCTCAAGCTGGATGAGATTAGCCTCGAGGTCGGTTACGCACTCGTACCCCTTGTTGACCAGGCTCAGGGCGGCCAATTGCTTCAGCGCATTCGCGCGCTTCGACGCCACTTGGCACTTCAGTTGGGCTTTCTCGTGCCGTCCGTGCATATTACGGACAACCTCAAGCTAAAGCCTCGCGAGTATCTCGTCCTTCTTCGCGGCGTCGAAATAGCTCGATGGGAAATGCAGCAGGAGCGTCTGTTGGCCATCAGCTCCGAACCGTCTGCGTCCCCCATAGATGGGATCGCCACCAACGAACCGGCCTTCGGTGCCTCCGCCCTCTGGATTGTTCCCGGATTGCAAGAGCAAGCGCTTTCCACGGGCTATGCCGTCGTCGATCAGACTTCCGTTCTCGCCACCCACCTTGCGGAAATCGTACGCCAGTATGCTCACGAATTGCTCACCCGCCAGGAAACCAAGCGTCTCCTCGACGCCATCGCGGAAACTCAGCCGAAACTTGTCGAAGAACTTTTCCCGCGTCTCCTTACTCTCGGCGAAATTCAGAAAGTCCTTCAACAGCTGCTGCGCGAACAAGTCTCCATCCGGGATCTTTCCACAATTCTCGAAACTCTTCTGGAGACCGCTCCGGTCAACAAGTCCCAGATTGCCCTCGTCGAAGCCGTCCGCCAAGCCTTGGGCCGGTCCCTTATCCATCCGCTTCTCAGCGACGATCGCAAGCTGAAAGTGCTCACTCTCGATCCCGTCATCGAACAGGAGTTTCAGCGCCAGATTGATCCCCAGCCCGGTGTCGAGCGCGCTCCTGGCGGAGCCACCGCGCCTCTTCGCCATGTCCTCGAAGGCCTTCAGCGTCTCGTAGGCGACCGTGTCGCCCTCAGCTCTACGATTCTGCTCTGCAGCAGTCCTGCCCGTTTCCATCTCCGACGCCTTCTCGAGCCCTTCATTCCACGCGTCGTCGTCCTTTCTCCAGCGGAAATTCCCGCTACCGTCTCTGTGCAATCTCTAGGAGTAGTCCGATGACTACCCCTCTCTTCACAGATTCGCTGCGTCAGGAGGTGGCGCCGTGGTGACCTCCTCTTCCGACAAGCAACTGCTCCCCACCGTGCTCGATCCCGCTGAACGCGAACGACTCCTCATGGAAAATCTTCCTGAAGTGCGCTACATGGCTCGCCGCATTCACGATCGTCTCCCTTCCCACGTTCAATTTGATGATCTCGTGCACGCCGGCATCCTCGGCCTCATCGATGCCGTAGATAAATTTGATCCGGCCAAGAATGTCCAGCTCAAGTCTTACGCCCGTTTTCGCATTCGCGGTGCAATTCTCGATAGTCTGCGCCAATTGGATTGGAGCCCGCGCAATCTTCGACGTCAGGCAAGACGAATCGAAGAGGCTCACCGCGAACTCGCTGCACTTCTGGGGCATGCCCCGTCAGAGCCGGAGCTCGCCACTCATCTCGGCCTCGAACTCGATGAGTTTCAGCGCTTGCTTGGCGACCTCCGCGGCCTCGATCTCGGCAGCCTACATGCCTCATCCGATGACGGCGCAGCCGATGAACAATTTTCCGGTGTCTCCGTCCGCCCGGAGGACGATCCTTTTGGTGTCACGCTGCGCGGCGAAATGCGCAACTATCTTGCTCAAGCGATCGATGAACTGGACGAGAAAGAGCGCCAGGTTCTTGCCCTTTACTATCTTGAAGAAATGACCATGAAGGAAGTCGGACTCATTATGAATATCGGCGAGTCGCGGGTCTCCCAAATTCACACCGCCGCTCTCATTGGCCTTCGTGCGCGGCTTAAACAAAAAGTCGAGCCAGACGTTAGACAATCCGGGGGCGCCTGATGGCTGAGACCGCTGATCCTTCTCCTATCAGGAGATTCTGCGCACTCTGGGCCGAGGGTTTTTCACGAGTGCTCGCATCCTTCGGTGTCGAGTCTCCGGTCGTTCATTCCACTGACCCGGTTTCCGCACAGGCCCCCACTCAGGAGGAATTCGATAGTTTAGTCTGCAGCCGCTTCTCCGCTAGCGGAGCCTTAAAAGGCGAACTGCTGTGGACTGCGGAAAAGGCTGTTGCGCTCCAGCTTGCGCAGCTCTCTAAGTCCGAATCTCCCGATCTTTCTATGGAGTTCGCGGAATCGCACCGTGAGGCCTATTCAGAGTTCGTTCGCCGAGTTGCTGCTCACGCCGCTGCGGCCTACAAGGCCGAATCAGGGGTGGAAATCGGCCTGGCTTTTCAGACAACCGTCGAACCAGCACCTGTGACAGCGCAGTCGACGATCCTCCAGCTCTCCGGAGAAAAATTCTCAGAACTAAGCCTCAGGCTTTTCTTGGACGAAGATCTCTGTGCTGCGCTTTCCGCCCTGCCGCTACCCGCGACCCCCGAGCAGCCGAATCCGCTGCCCGGCCCAGCCCCAGCCACCTCCATGGTTTCGGAACCCGTCGCTCGGCCTTCCGGGCGCTCGACACCTTCCCCAGCAAATCTTGCACTGGTCCTCGATGTCGAATTGGAATCCACCATCCGTTTTGGTGAATGTCAGATGCTTCTCCGAGACATTTTCGGGCTGATGGCGGGTGCAGTCGTCGAGTTAGACGAGTTGGTCAGTGAGCCTGCGGAATTGCTTGTCGCTGGAAGGCTCGTGGCGCGTGGCGAAGTCGTCGTTGTAGATGGATGCTTTGGACTTCGCGTCTCCGAAGTCGCCAACGGCAATGCGCTAGCCGCGCTAAATGCGCGGCGCTAGAAAGGACACGAGGAATGGCTACATCCGATTTCTCTTTGCTCGCCGCCGATCGCGGCAACACGCTTCCCTGGCTGGCCCGCCGCAGAAAGTGGTGGTCCCAGCTCACTTCACGCTGTGCCGGCCCGGATTGTCCTCAATCGGGCAAGCTGTGGCCGTCGAGGCTGCACAAGTCAGAAGGCATCATTTTTGATGGCCGCTGGTATTGCTGCCGGGGCTGTCTTGAAGCCATTCTGGGCGCCCGCGTTCACACGCTTCTTTCCTCTTTTCACATCGAAAAGCCGCGGGCTCATCGCCTTCCTATCGGCTTGCTGCTCGTCAATCGCGGCGTGATTTCTCCGGCCCAATTGCGCGAGGCCATTCGCCTGCAACGCGAAGCAGGGCATGGAAAGCTTGGCGATTGGCTTCGACAGACGGCAGGCTTGGGCGATCAGCAACTCACCGCTGCGCTCGGCCAGCAATGGGGCTGCCCCGTCTTTCCTCTGGAACATCAAGTCACTTCCGCCACCTGGAGTGACCTAATTCCTCTGCCACTGCTTCTTTCTGCTGGAGCCGTTCCCGCGTATGCATCTTCCGATGGGCGCGTGCTTCATCTCGCTTTCGGCGAACGCGTTGACCACACTCTGCTCTATGCTGCCGAGCAAATGCTCCTTTGCCGCACTTTTCCTTGTGTGGCCTCCGGCCATGCTCTTCAGGCCAAGCTCGAACAATTCCGCAGGCTTACCTCCGGCATGGATACTTGTTTTGACACCATCCGCGAATCTTCGGAAATGACTTGGACAATCGGCAACTACGCCGTCGAACTCAAGGCCAAGCGCCTCGTCTTGGCTCGCGCTGGATCCTACATCTGGGTCCGTTTCTTTCGCGACCAATCTTCCCGAGATCTCCTTTTCCGCATCCTTCCGGACAATAACTCGGATTACTTCGAACGACTGTCGGCTCGCACTAAAGCATTTTCCGCTTCTGCCGATGGTAGAAAGGGCGGCGTCTCGAACGCCTCGACATCACTATGAATTCTCCTGTTCAACCGGCGAACCTCCCGCCCCAGCCCACGGCCAGTCACATGCTCGCCGAGCAGGAGCGCCGTAAAAAGCGGCTGACTGGCATCCTCAGCCAGGATCTCCCCACCCTTCCCAACTATGTAATGGATTTGAACGCGTTACTGAGCAGTCCGACCGTGGACCTGAAAAAAGTCGGCAAGGTCATCCGCACGGACCCTAGCCTCAGCGCACAAGTTCTCCGTCTGTGCAATTCCGCCCTATTTGGACTGCGCCGTCGCGTCCTCAGTATTGAACAAGCCGCTATCCTTCTCGGTACGGAGCGCCTCCGCACTCTCGTCCTGACGTGTTCTCTCATGCAATTTGCTGGCAAGCGCGTACCCAGCACCCTGATGGTATCGTTCTGGCAGCATAGCTTTCTTACAGCTCTTCTCAGCGAGCGCATCGCCCGCCAGGTCGATTATTTCGAAAAAGAGCAAGCCTATCTCTGCGGCTTGCTCCACGACATCGGCCAGCTTCCTCTCTCCATCCTCGTTCTTGAGGAGGAAGCCAAAAAACGCCGCCTTCCTCCCGAGAATTGGCTCGATAACGTTCTCCTCGAACGCGAATACTTTGGAATGGACCATTGCAAAGTCGGCCGTTGGATGGCCGTCGCTTGGAATTTCATGCCTTCCTACGTCGACGTCTTCGAACATCATCACGCTCCGGAGCGCGCCGAACACGATCCCTATCTCGTCGGGATCATTGCGGCTGCCGACCAATTTCTGATAACGCAGACGGCAGATATTCCTCCCCTGTCGGCGGAACCCCCATCACCACAAGTTTCCGCTTCCGATTCAGCCTCTCTGGAGCCCGAGGGTCCTACTTTCTTGGAAGCATGCCTTCCGCAGATCCCCGAACCCGACCGGCAAGCCGTCCTCGAAATGTTGCAGACCGAATATATTCATCTGCTCCCTCTTGTGCAGATCGGTCTCTCCAATTCCGCCGCCGGCCCGGAGTTGAAACAAGATTTCTCTCCCTCCGCTGCCGGATGAGTCCGCAAAACTCGGCAAGCTTTGCCTTTCCGTTTTCTTCCCCCGGCAAACTTGACCAGCTTTCTCAAAATTTTAATAACTACGCTTTTCGCCCCTTCCTAGGCCCTTTTCCTTCAATACTTTCCAGAACCTTACAATCCGCTTAATTGGACTCGCTTGTGCACCTTCTCTTCTCGGAGGTTCCCAATGGACAGTGGTTTCTATTCTGCGTTCGCCGGCCTCGCTGCTCGCATGGACGCTCTCGACGTCGTCGCCAATAATCTCGCGAACATCAGTACTACCGGCTACAAAGCCCAGCACGAGTTCTACCGTTCCTTTTCCGCATGGCTCCAGCCGTCTCTCACCACCCCTATCAATCAGGCTGTGAATCAGTTCGGCGTCCTCGGCGGCGCAAGCCTCGATCTTTCTCCCAGCCCACTCGCTCCCACCGGTAATCCCACGGACATGGCGCTGCAAAGCGCCGGCTTCTTCACTGTGCAAACCAAAAACGGGCTTCGCTACACCCGCGCAGGAAATTTCTCCCTGAACACGAAACGCCAGTTGGTAACTGCGCAAGGCGACCTCGTCCTCGGCGATCAGGGCCCTATTCAAATTCCTGAAGGCCAGCTTTCTGTCAGCCCCGATGGCACCATTTCCGTGGATGGCACCCTCGTCAGCAAGCTCAAAATCACTGATTTTCCTCCGCAAACTCCGCTCACTATGGAAGGGAACTCCTATTTCGTCGCTCCACAAAACGCCGCCAAGCCCGCCACCGCTAGTAACGTTCGCCAGGGCAACCTCGAAACTTCCAACAGCGATCCCGTCATGGGCGCTGTCGAGCTCATCGAAGTGCAGCGCACTGCTGGCCTGATGGAGAAAGCCCTCTCCATCTTTCATAACGAATTCAACAAGGTAGCTGCTCAACAGATTCCAGTCGTTTAGAAATTCTCAGGAGGAAACGCGCAAATGTATCGAGCTCTCTACACCGCCGCAAGCGGCATGCAAACCCAGGAGTTAAATCTTGAAAACGTCGCCAACAACCTCGCGAATGGCAGCACCGCGGGGTTCCGAAGCCGCCGTCTGCAGTTCCAGGATCTCATCTACCAGAACCTGGTCCTTCCCGGCGCTGCCTCCACACAGCAAACCACTTATCCAACCGGCCTCCAGATTGGCCTCGGTTCGCGCACTGCATCCTCTGAAATCATCCAGACCCAGGGCGACTACAACACAACGAATAATCCTCTCGATCTCGCCATTCAGGGCCAGGGATTCTTTCAGGTTCAGCTTCCCACCGGCGAACTTGCCTACACTCGCGCCGGCGCGTTCCATCTCGATCCCACCGGTATCATGGTCACCTCCGACGGGTACCAGCTTCAGCCCGCCATCACTATTCCGCCCAGCGCCACCAATGTCACGATCGGCAACGACGGCACCGTCAGCGTTCAGCTTCCGGGCCAGCAGCAGGCCCAGCAGGTCGGCACCATTCAGCTCGCCACATTCGCCAATCCTGGCGGCCTGAACAGCATCGGCAGCAATCTCGTTCTCGAAACCACCGCCTCCGGAAACGCCATCACTGGAACTCCCGGTGGCGCCGAAGGCCTTGGCACAATCCAGCAAGGCTCTCTCGAAAATTCCAATGTTGACGTCGTTGGCGAATTCATCCAGATGATTCTCGCCCAGCGCTCCTACGAAGCAAATTCGCGCGTAGTCCACGCCGCCGATCAGATGTTCCAGACCGTGAATGGTTTGACGAGCTAAGAAAGGTGCCCATGCGAACCCTGCGTCTCATCGCGTTTTCCGCGCTACTTGCGACCTTCCTGCCTTCTGCCTCTGAAGCCGGTGCTTTGCGAATTGCTCTTCTCGCAAGCGCGGAAGTCCAAGGTGACACCATCCTGCTCGCGAGTCTGCTCCCGGCGAATGCTACTCGGCACATACGCTCCGTCGCGGGACAAATCACTCTCGGTGCAGCCCCTCAGCGAGGTACCATTCGTGAATTTACGCGCGACTCCCTAACTGCCGCGATCTCTTCCGCGGGCTTGTCTCCTGCGGATTTCGCCATACCCGGCTCGGTCACGGTTCGCCGCGACAGCCGTCTCCTCTCCAGCCAGGAAGTCTTCGACGCGATCAAGTCCGCGCTCGCGAAAAATCCTATACCCAGCCTTACTCGCCTTAGACTTCAGGATCTCAGTTTCGAAGCGGCCGTCCGTGTAGCGCCTGGCGACGCGGCCTTGGAAGTCACTCAGATTTCTTTCGACCAATTCCTGCATCGCGCCCGCTTTCGCCTTTTGCCGACTTCTACCCCAGGCGTTCTGCCGCTCTACGCTACGGCCAAAGTTCCTTCGGCGTTTTCCGAACGCTCCACAACTGCACGGTTTCTCCCGGCAGCAGCTCATGTCCCCATCAAAAGTCTTGTTTCAGCGCCGGCACTCGTTGCCACCGGCCGTCTCGCTCGACTCCATATTCACACTCCCGGTTTGGACATGCTCCTCGAAGTCAGTCCTCTCCAGCGCGGTCACTTTGGCGAAGTGATTCGTGTCCGCCTCCCCGGTACGGGGCGCACCTTCCAGGCACGTGTCACCGGCGAAGAATACCTCGATGCCACTCTCTAGGAGCCAAAATTGACGGCACACATCTCTCGTAACCTCTCCATCGCCCTGCTCTTAGCCGGAGCGCTATTCCTTTGTTCCCCCGCTCTTCCGCACTCCAAGAAATCCAAACCCAATGCCACTTCCACCGTTCTGGACGAGTATCTCAAGCGCGCCCGCAGCACGAATCTTCCTTCTCCATCCACTCCGGGCAGCCTGTGGGTTCCCTCCGGCCCTCTGGCCTCTCTCGCAGCGGACTACCACGCGATCCACGCCGGCGATCTCATCGTAATCCACCTCACGGATAACTTCACTGCCGCCAACGCCGGAGAAAATAGCCAGACCCGCGCTTTCGCCGCTCAATCCGGTATCACCGGCCTCGTGGGAAATATCGGCACGCGTAACCGCCTGCAGAATCTCTTCGGCGGCAGCTCTCAATCCAGCCTCGACGGCAAGGGCTCTTCAACACTCAGTTCCAACGTCTCTCTCAATCTCGCCGCTCAAGTCCTCGAGGTTTTGCCCAACGGCGTCCTTGTCGTTCAGGCCGCCCGCGACATCACCGTCGGAAACGACCGCCAGACCGTTATCCTCCGCGGTCTAGTCCGCCCTGGAGATCTCGCCGCCGACAATTCCATTCCCTCCAGCTCCGTCGCCAATCTCGAAGTCGAAATAAAGGGCAAGGGCGCTGTAGCCGATGCTACGCGCCAGCCGAATTTCATCATTCGCTGGCTCTTGAAGATTCTGACTTTCTGAGGAGACCGTTCATGTCTCGCGGCCTGCATCTCTTGCTCGCTCTTCAACTTCTGCAGCTCTCGTTTCCCGGCATCGCCGCGACAAACGATGATCCCGCCGCGACTCCTGAGCCATTGCATGTCGCCCGGATAAAGGACCTCACCACCATCGAAGGCATACGCGACAACCAGCTCTTTGGTTACGGTCTGGTCGTCGGCCTCAACGGCACCGGCGACAAACAGCAAACCATTTTCTCCATCCAGACTCTCGCCAACGTGCTTCAGCGCATGGGCGTCAACGTCAAATCCCAGATCACCAACATTCAGGTCCGCAACATCGCCGCCGTGTTCGTCACCGCCGACATCCCGCCTTTCTCCCGCCCAGGAATGAAAATGGACGTCACAGTTTCCTCCATCGGCGATGCCAAGAGCCTCGCCGGCGGCACGCTAATCCTTACCCCGTTATCCGCTCCTGACGGCCAGGTCTACGCCGTCGCACAAGGTCCCCTGATCATAGGAGGCTACAGCGCCGGCACCGCCGCGAACTCCAAAGTCGTCAATCACCCCACCGTCGGACGTATCCCCTCCGGAGCCCTCGTCGAGCGAGACACTTCCTTGGACCTTACACAAATGCACTCTCTCTCTTTCTTGCTCCGCGACGCCGATTTTGATTCCGCTCGCGAAATCGCTCTCGCCATCAACAAGGAACTCGGCACAAACGCCGCTCACGTCGTAGATAGCCGCCGCATCGAACTTCCCGACGTGAAAGCCGACGCCCCAGACGTGCAAACTCTCATCACTCGCATCGACGATCTCACCATTCACACCAAACCTGCCGCGCGGGTCGTCGTCAACGAGCGCACCGGTACCGTCGTCTTGGGTGGAAACGTCACCATCAGCGCCTGCTCCATTCTTCACGGCAATCTTTCCATCCAGGTCACCACCGAATTTCAGGTTTCCCAGCCTCCTCCTTTTTCGAAAACCGGCCAGACTACGGTGGTTCCTCAAACGAATGTCCAGGCGCAGGAAAATCCGTTGCAAATTATCCAACTCAAAGAGGGTGCCACCGTCGAGGAGTTGATTCGGGGCCTCCAAACCCTGGGTGCCTCTGCACGTGATGTCGTAGCCATCCTCCAATCCATCAAAGCTGCGGGCGCACTCAACGCAGCCCTCGAGGTGATTTGATGATCTTCTCGGATACCTCCACCTCCGCCCTTTCTCAAAACGCAGTTTCCGCTATTTCCCAAAATGGAAATACGTCCCAGCTCGCCTCCGTTGCCGACTCTCCTTCAGGTCGCAAGCTACGTCGCGCCGCCGCCGAGTTCGAAGGTATGCTGCTTTCCTCCCTTTGGAAGTCCATGAAAACGACCTTTGCCGCCCCCGACGACGATTCCGGCGATCCCGCCCACGATTCACTCGATGACATGAGTATCCAGGCCATGTCCAACGCTGTTGGCAAAGCCGGCGGCCTCGGCCTTGGAAAACTGATTCTAAAGCACTTAGAGCCAATGCTAGCCAAGTCCGAGGCCCAAAACACCATCGATACCAGTAAAGGTCCGGCCGTGCCTGCCGATATCTATTAATGAGTGGCGCCAGAAAAATCGCCACAATTAAAGTTTTCTGAGGCTCGGCCGATAGGTACCAGAAGAGCAGTAGATCTGATTCTCTTAAGTTCGGTCGTTCAGGGAACGCGTCATCCAGGAGTTTGGCTATGAAGATTGACCCCACAATTCAATTTCCTAGCGATCCACAATCGGATCGCGTAACCAGCGGCACCGGCAAAGCCGCGCAATCTCAGGGCTCCTCGAGCGCCTCAGGTGTCTCTTCCCCGAATGCGGAAGACACTTTCAGCCTTTCCAGCACTCACGGAGAAATTCAAGCTCTCACGGCCAACCTCGTCAACGTGCCCGAAGTCCGCACCTCTCGCGTTTCCGCACTCCAGCAGAGGGTCAGTACCGGCTCCTATCAACCCGATAGCCAGAAGGTGGCGGATGCCATTATTTTGGACCAGGCCGGTCGCAAGCATTAGTTGCGCCGAAAGGTGATTCGCCGGTGGGAGATCTTAGCTCATCGCCGCCAGCTCGCATCGAGGCTTCCATGGCTGGCGAAGAACGAGGCAAAAGCGACCCGCGGGTTCTGAAACCCGCCAAGCACCTGCCAGCCTTGCGCGAAGCACCGCAACCGCCTGAACTGGATTTGGAAAAAGAGGAGCGTCACAAGTTGGACGAACGGGCCTGAATCATGAGCGCTGAGACCACACGCTATCTCCAACTCCTTGAAGAGCGCCTCGCCCTCCTCGGCTCGCTGGCCACTGCTCTTACCGCCGCCCGTCTCGATATCGTCTCTCTGGACATCAATGGTCTCGAAGCCCGCATCTCCGAGCAAGAAAATCTTTGCAATCAGATTCGTTCCCTCGATGTCCAACTCGATCGCGTCCAGCGCCTGTGCGTTGCCCACATTGGGGCCCCCTCAATCCAACCCGCCGCTGCGATCTCTGACGAGTTTGCCGTTCGCCGTCGCGCAATCCTCGTCCGCCTATCGCGCGTTCAAGCCACCGTCAAGCAACTCAACGACGAACATCAGGCGCTCCTTCGCCGCTCGCGCCGCACCGTCAGCGCGCTTCTGAACTCCTACCAAACTTTTGCGATGACCTACTCCAAGCCTTCTCAACTTCGTGCCGAACTACCTGCCGAAGTGCATGCGGTCGCCGGAGAGGGACTCTAGCCATGGGTAGCTTGTCAGCAAGTCTGAACATCTCTCTGCAATCGCTTCAAGCAGAGCAGACCGCCATTCAGACCACCTCGAACAACATCGCCAACGTCAATACTCCCGGCTATTCCCGCCAGGCCGCCAACTTCGATGACAATCCTCCCGTTACTATTGGTACGTTAACCCTGGGATCCGGGGTTCACATCAGCCAAGTTACCAGTCTCCGCGACTCCATTCTTGATCTTCGCGTTAATCAGGAGACCTCGCAGCAAGGCGCGCTGAATTCCTTCATCAGCGCTGGCCAGCAGATACAATCGCTGTTCAACGAACCCTCAGGTTCGGGCCTCCAATCCTCCTTGTCCTCTTTCTTCAATAGCCTTTCCGCCCTCTCTGCGAATCCCAGCGATCAGAACACTCGGCAAGGCGTTTTGACTGCCGCCCAAGATCTCGCTTCCTCTTTCCATCAGGCCTCCAACAATCTCACCACCATTCAGCGCAGCCAGGATCTCGCCGTTACCCAGTCCGTCAATCAAATCAATACCCTCACCGCCCAAATCGCAAGCGTCAACACGCAAGTCGCCGCCGCAACCGGCGCCGGACAAAATCCGGGTCCGTTCATCGACCAGCGCCAACAGCTCATCAACCAACTCTCCAATCTCGTCGATATTTCTTCGATCGATGCGGGCAATGGCAGCCTCACTCTAACGACCAGCAGCGGCGCTCCTCTGGTCGTCGGCGGACAGAGCTATCAGCTCACCACCCAAACCAATCCCGCCACCGGCTTTCTGGACGTCTACTCACAGGGCGCCGACATCACCACGAGCATCACTGGCGGCCAGTTAGCTGGGCAAATCCAGATTCGTGACCAGCAAATCCCCTCCATTCTCTCTTCTCTCGATTCCTTGGCTTCGAATCTCGCCACTGCGGTAAACACACAGAACCAGCAGGGCTACGATCTCAACGGTAACGTCGGAGGCAATATTTTCGTCCCGCCCCCCGCCGGAGGCGTCGGAGCCGCCAATTCGCTGGCCGTTGCCATCACCGATCCTTCTCTCATTGCCGCAAGCGGTGGTCCCGCCCCAGGCAGCCCCGGCGACAACACCAATGTCAACGCTCTTCTCGCCATTCAGAATCAAGCCATAGTCAACGGCCAGACTCCGCTGAACGCCTACTCCTCCCTCGTCTTTAATATCGGGAATAGCGTTTCCACTGCCCAGGCCAATCAGCAATCCGGCGGATTGGTTCTTCAACAACTGCAGAATCTTCAAGCCGGAGTCTCCGGCGTCGATATCAACGAAGAATCCGCCAACCTGGTTCGCTTCCAGGCCGCCTACCAGGCTTCCGCGCAAGTTTCAGGCATTATCGATCAACTGATGCAAATCACGATCAACATGATCCCTGGGGCATAAGCCATGTCCATCAGACTCAATCCCAATCCTCTTCCCAATCTGCTCGCGGCCATTCAACAAAGCGAGCAGAACGCCAACATCGCTACACAGCAACTTTCCAGCGGCCGCCGCGTCAATCAGCTTTCTGATGATCCCGCCGCGGCATCCTCCGTCGTCCTAAATCACGCTAAGTCAGGCCAGGACGACCAGTTCCTTCAGAACAACAACACGCTACAGCCGCGTCTCCAGGTTGCCGATTCTTCCCTCAGTGACGTCGTCACCGCGCTCACTCGCGCCCTCTCTCTCGGCACCGAAGGCGCCAACGGCACTTTGAATGGCAGCGATCGCCAGGCCATCGCCGTCGAAGTGCAGGGAATTCAGTCGCAACTCGTCAGTCTCGCCAATGCAAGCTATCAGGGCACCTATCTTTTCGGCGGCACTGCCGTCGGTGCCCAGCCCTTTACTCTCGATCCCAGCACCGGCACGGTCACCTACAACGGGAACACAGGTGTCGCCTCGACTCGGATCTCCGACGGCAATTCCATACAGACCAATCTTCCCGGCAGCCAACTGTTCCAAAACGCTTCTGGCAATGTTTTCACCGCCATCCAGGATCTGAATACGGCCTTGCAAACCAACACCAATATCGGCGGCGCTGTCACCGAAATCCAGAGCGCGCTCTCCACCATTAGCACGCAGCGCGTTTTCTACGGCAACGCCCTCAACCAAATCACGTCCAGCGAGGACTTTCTCAATCAAGACAAAGTCAATCTTAGCTCTCAGGAGAATTCCCTGATCGGTGCCGACCTCGCAACGGCATCCTCCAATCTCGTCCGAGCGCAAACCGCCGAGCAGGCCACGCTCAATGCCGCGGGCAGGACCCTTAGCCTGCCGAATTTGCTCTCTTATCTGCCCCCACCATAAACCGAAGCTAAGTTTTTTCCGCCCCAGCCCGTTCTTTCTGTTCGCAGCTTTTAGGGAAGGGAAGTTTCCTTGGACTCGTTCGCCGCCCATTTCCCTGATCTTGCTCCAATAGAGGTCGGAGTGTTGCAGGGTGGGTAACGTAAAGCTGTGTAGATCGGAGCGCCCCTGAAATTTCGGGCGGCTCGCCTCTAGCGTCCGAATTCCATTCAGGACCCCAGAATGTCTGGACTAAATAGGTCCATTAACGTGTTTGCTGAAAGGCCGAGACCCAGCGCGACACCGCGGTATTGTGCGCTTGGCCAATGCCGAGGCCGGCTTGCTTCGATTGCAGCATGATGCGGATCTGTTCGAGTATTGTTTGCAGTTCGCCCAACTGCGATTTGTACTGCTCCATTCGTCCTGCCAACTCGGAATCGCTTCGCTGGAGTTCTCTCCACCTTAGCGCCAGCACGTTCATCTGTCCGATGGTTTCCTGGAGTTGGCGAACATCAATTACACTAAAATCTCGCTCGCCGCGTAGCGCACCGCGCGCGCTTTCCAAAAGCGCTGCTAATTGGCCGCTCACCCGTTCCACTGTCTCGCGCGGCGCATCCGTCATTAGGCCTCCCACTTGCCGGTGCTCACACTTGCGGAACCGTCGGGGGTGGGAAGTGCTGTTCGCGCAAAATCAGTCCCTGGTTTAGGAGCGCTTCTCGAGATCTCCGGAGTTTCCGTAGCTGTCACCGTCGGAGAGATTTTCGACCACGCAGCTCTCAGCCGCGCAATCATCGAGATCAGTTCCTGAAACTTCTCACGCGAGTTCGCGATACTGGCTTCCGTGGCCATCGCTCGCGCAACGTTATAAAAGCTGTTCAGATGCCGCGCTGATTCGCCTCCACGCTCGAAATCGAGTACGCCCTGCAACTCGCCAATGACGATGAGCGCGTGGTTGGTCGAATTGACGCGTTGTTCGACTTGTCCAGCGTCCAGCGCCACGACGGCCTGCCGCAAGTCGCGGAGAATTGTGTCGTAGAGCGCGATGACCTGGCCAAGAGGCGTGGCGCCTAGAGCTCTGGCCTGGTGATACGCCGCTGCTGAGGTTTGTGATCTCATCCGAGTGCTGCGAACTGCTGGCTGACCTGGCTCTGCAATAGCGGCAGCTCCTGTAGCGTCGCATTTACCTGTGAATAGACTGCCGTGAGATTTTGTTCCTGTAGCACCAGCGCGGCCTGAAGATCGCTGATCTGCTTCGTCAGGCCTTGCGCCGTACTGGTTATGCTTTGGGAATCCAACGTCAGAAGGCCGTTCGCGGGTCCGGTAAGATTCGAGATCACACTGTGCAGATTTTGTGTGAATCCGGTTGTTGCATTCTGCAGCAGATTCTGCACCGCCCCGTAATTGCTCGATAACGCGGTGTTAAGCGCGTTGCTGTCCACGGAAAGCGTGCCGTCATTGTTCAAATTCACGCCAATGCTGGCCAAGTTCACGACCCCGTTGTTTCCGCCGATTGAATAAGAGATCGCTCCCAGGAGCTGGCTTTGCACTTCCCGGAGTGTATTGTCTGACTCCAGAACTCCCCCGCCGCTCCCGTCGGAGGCCACATTGAACTGATTGTTGACCTCCGTCACCACGGTATTGTAGGCGCTCACGAAATTGTTAATCGCCGTTGTCGCTTGCGATGTGTCCGGACTCACGTTTACGACTACAGGCGTGCTGCCAGTTGTGGCTCCCAGGTTGAGCGTCACGCCATTGAGAGCATTGCTCACTGTATTGCTTGCGCTGCTGATGGGCACGCCGTCCACGGTCAAGTTTGCATTCGTGCCAGTTACGGCCTTTGTGAAATTCAGCCCTGTCGTATCGTTGGAAATCGTGACATCGCCTGCGCTCCCCGAGCTGTTGCTCACCAGGGCGAGCCGGTATCCATTTGCGTCCTGGATGACGCTGGCAGCCACTCCCAGGTTCTGGTCGTTAATGCTCGAAGTCAGTTGGGACAGAGTGTTGTTGTTCGAATCCACCGTCACCGTTACCGGCGCGCTGCTTCCCACCTGAAGCTGGAAGCTGCCGGAAGAGATCGTCGAGGTGCTGCTCGGGAGTTCGTTCTTGGTGTAGTAGGACGATGTCGTCGCCAGATTGGAAACCGTAATCGTGTGATTGCCCGCCACCGCCGTGCTCGCGGCCGTTGCGTTCACCACCGATGGAGCCGACGACGTTGCCGACTGCGCAGCCAGTGCACCCAGAGGGTTGCTCAAGGCGAATGCGGCGTCTCCTAGGCCATTCAATTGCGAGACGATTGTTGAGATTTCGCCGGCTTGCGATCCGAGGGTGGTTTCTTGCGTCTGCAATGCCGTAATCGCAGCTTGCTGATTGGCTACCGCATACTGCACGAACTGCTGCACGTTTATGCCTTGCCCGAGTCCCGCACCGGCTGTGGTTCCCGTTCCCGTTGTACCGCCGATGCTGCTCGCTAGGGAAGGGATGGCGCTCGTGGTCGACATTTAGCGGACTCCTTAAGCTTTAACTTCGATGTGCGCGCTGGCTTTCGCCTGTTCTTGCTTCAGATAATCTTCGATGCCTTGGCTGACGTCGCGAAGCGCTTTGGGCGGTATTTCCAGGATCTCTTGGCCGGAATTTGCGTTCGATACCACGTAATACACACGGCCGTTGTTATCCCGCCGCACGGTTACATCCGTCCCTGGAATAATTGGCTTCGCGGCGGAGTCGCTTGCTTGCGCTTCGGCTTTCCGGGCGATGGCTACGGACTCTGCAGCAGCAGCGGCCCGAGTCTGCGTTGTTCGGCTTCCCGCTGTGCTGAGAGGGTCTTGCGCGACCCCGGGGATCTGACCCGTCGGAATATTCATGACCGGCTCCTAGATAGGACTTAGGCGGAGTCCCATTGAGGGCTCCGCCCACCGTCCCTTTGCTCTTTCCTTGCTCCTTTTACTGGAGGAGCTTGAGGATGCTTTGCTGAGCCGAGTTCGCCTGGGCCAGTGCTGAGATGCCGGACTGGTTCAGGATCGAGAACTCGGACAGGTTGGTCACTTGCTGGGGGATGTTCGCAGCCGTGATCTGGTCTTCTGCAGCAGTCAGGTTCTGCACCTGAACGCTTTCCACGTTGCTGGCTGCTTGCAGCCGGTTGATGTTCGCGCCGATGACGCCGCGCAGGCTGGCCACATCCGCGATGGCCGCGTTGACTAGCGAAAGTGTGGCCTGGGCGTTGGCGCCCGGGTTGATTCCCGCCGCTGTCAACAAGGTGTTCGTAACCGCCGTCGGTGTCGAAGTTGCATCCACGCCGCCGGAAAGAGTCCCGCTGCCAGACACGGAGATGCCCCCGCTTGTGTTCGTCGGGATTGTTAGAACTACCGCGTTTGCAGTTGCTGCGCTGCTCGCAGCCAAGGACGAGACTGTCAAGGTGGTGCCCACAGGAGCTACCGCGGTCACGCTGGCATTCGCCGCAGTCGCGTCATAGGTTCCGCCGGCGCCGTTCGTTCCGCCTGAGTCATTGATGGCGTTCGCCAGGTTTACCAGGGTTGCGTTGGCGGTGGCGCCAATTTGTACGTCTCCCGCCGCTGCCACCGTGCTCTGAAACGTGTAGGTCGAGCCGCCGATGGTCACCTGGTCGCCAACCGCTGGTTGGGCTCCGAGAGTGATTTGGCCCGTCGCTAGAGTTTGCGGAGTAACAACCGTCGTGGTCCCCGCCGCCAAACCTAAGGTGGCGTTCGTGAGAGATCCTGTGGTTGTCGAAATCGTGCTGTTACTCACGCCGTCGCTCAGGAAGACGTTCTGAGCGTTGGACGTGAAAACGGCCGTCCCGTTGTAGTTCGTGGACTGGCCGATGCTCGCGATTTCCGCGTTGATTTGTTGATATTCCGTATCCAGTGCCTGTCTTTGCGTGGTTGACACCGTGCCCGTCGCCGCCTCGGTCGCCAGAGTTACCGCGCGGTTGAGAAGCGTAGTGATCTGGGCGAGAGCTCCGTCAGCAACTTGCAAGGAACCGACGCCGCTGTTCGCGTTCGCCGAAGACTGCGTCAGCGCCGTGATGTTCGCCTGCAAGCCGTTCGCAATTGCGAGGCCCGCCGCGTCATCCGCGCCGGAATTGATTCGCGAACCGGAAGAAAGCTGAAACAGTGTGTTCTGCAGTTTGGACTGCGTGGACTGCAACTGGTTCTGCGCTTCCAGTGCCGAGATGTTGTTTAGAAGACTGATGGCCATGTGAAGGCTCCTTTTTTTGGTCTTTTTGTCCGTCTGGCGTCCGGGAGCCTTTAGGGCTCGGGGCTTGAGCCCATTGCTACGGTCCCAGGCTTCTTGAGCTTATTTTCAGTACCGCCAACGTACTCACACTGTTTATCGGCGGAAGCCGAAAAGCCTTTAGCTTTGCGAAGTGCTTAATGCCACGCCTCTTAGGCTCGGTGGGCCGTAAGGAGGCCTCGATGACGCGCTCCGGAGTCTGGCCTGTCCGCGCTGAGCCTCCAGATCAACGGTACTGGCGCAGCGCGAGGGCTATGGGCCCATGCTCGCGCTCCGCATCTAGAGTCAGAATCTTCTCTGCGGTTTCGTACAGGGTGGAAGCCACCAGATAGCGACCTGCCATCACTGGCTGGGTTTGCAGAAAGGCATCCCTCTGAATCTGGATGCAGGAGCAGCCTGCGACCTCCGCAACTCGTAACTCACTTTCCTGCTCGCTTACAAAATAAGTTTCTTCTAATGAGAATCCGTAATCCGTACTGGCTCGCTCGATTAATCCCGTGTTGGGCTTGTAGCAGTTACATCCATCCTCTTTCCAGTGGCGGCAGTAATATACCTGCGCAATGTGGCCTGCCGATATCGCCACCTCGAGCATGAACCTGCGGGTGATTGCATCCAATTCGCTTGCCGTCTGCGGCCCATCCAAGGAGCACGGCTGGTGCGAAATTAGGATGGCCGCATATTGATTGGCGGCCAGTAAGCGTAGTGCGTCAAGGCTGCGGGGCAGAAATTCAAACGTCGCCCAGCTTTTCACAGGTCCGTTTGAACGGCGCCGGTTAATCACTCCGTCTCTGTCCAAGAGGATATAGCGGCGTTGCAAGTCATTCATGAGCTATTTCCGTTCTTTTCCCCAGCCCGGCCTATTGCAGTTCGCCCGGTCCGAGTCTCTCACCATCACCGGGGGAACGTTCGAGATCCAAACACGAATTTCCTTTTTGGAACTACAGCTCCCGTCCGCCTTGGATCTCGCCGGCTGGGAATTCAATCCTCGATTTCGTCTCTCGCTTCCGGGCACTCAAAAGATCGTCGGTGATGGCGAATTGAACTTCTAATTTCAAAATGGATTCCGTTAGGCCAGACTTTCGCTTCCCTGAGGAAATCCTGCGCCCTAATTTTGGTAACTTATTCATTAGTAGATGGTTAGGAACGCCGTAGTGAGAGTGATTTTTCTCCTGCGACACACGTTGTGGAAACATGCACTCTTTTGGCCAATGAGAAACTTCCAATTTATTTCCTGGCTCTGGGTTGCGATTTTTCTGGACCCTAACACGTTCCTGCCGATGCTTCTCGTGAGGCTTTTGAGTGGCGCCTGGCGTGCACCTCTGGATGCTCGAGCGTTCCGACATGATTCAATTAACAAGGCTCAACAACCAGCCGTTGATGGTCAATTCTGACCTCATTAAGTTCGTAGAAAGAGCGCCGGATACCGTATTAACTCTGATCTCCGGCGAGAAAGTCATAGTTCTCGAGTCTGCAGAGCTGGTCCTCGACAAGATTGTCGCATTTCGCCAGCGAATCATTTCCGGACCGCGATTGGAATCCTCCGAGCCCGCGGCGGACAGTTCCGCTTCTGTATCGCCTAGGTTCCAGAAACCGGAGGCGAGCTAGCGCACCCCATGGATAAGAGCAGCTTTGCCGGTCTTTTCATCGCGCTTGGCGGAATCCTGCTTGGGCTCATGCTCGAAGGCGGGAGGCTCGCGCAGGTCCTTCAACCTACGGCTGCGATTATTGTGTTTGGCGGCACGCTCGGTGCCGTGATGCTGCAATTCCCGTTGCGGGTCGTCGTTGCCGCCTTTCGGCACCTGGCCCAGGTCTTTTTCGACAATTCCCGGAATCCACAGTCTTTGATCGGCGAAATCGTTGGCTACGCTCACAAAGCTCGCAAGGAGGGAATTGTTTCTCTGGATTCAGAGCTCGAATCCATCCAGGATCCATTCCTCAAGAAGACTCTCATGCTGGCCATCGATGGTACGGAGCCTCAGGAAATTCGCAAAATGATGGAGCTGGAGCTCGATAACCAGTCCGAACACGACGACAACATTCCGGGAGTGTTCGAATCCGCGGGCGGGTTTTCGCCCACCATCGGTATCATCGGCGCAGTCCTCGGATTAATCCAGGTAATGCAGCACCTTGACGACATCAGCGAAGTCGGCCGAGGTATCGCTGTGGCCTTCGTCGCCACCATCTATGGCGTCGGGGCAGCGAACCTTTTTTTTCTCCCCGTGGCCGGGAAAATCAAAATTCGCATGCGCCAGGAACAAACCCGGCGCGAAATGGTCCTGGAAGGAGTTATATCCATTTTGGAAGGAATGAATCCTCGCATGATCGAAACAAAACTCATGGGCTTCTTTTCGCAAGCCAATGAGAGTGCCAATAGCAAGCTGGCCGTATGAGGCGCAGAAAAAGACACGAGGAAAAACCAAGTCACGAGCGCTGGCTCGTATCCTACGCGGACTTCATTACGCTGCTTTTTGCTTTTTTTGTCGTTCTCTATGCCTCCTCTCAAGTGGACAAACGGAAAGTTGGCAAACTCGCGCTTTCCATCCAGGTGGCGTTCCAGGAGCTCGGCGTATTCGAAACATCGAACACGAAGATCCCGCTTAGCGATTCGGAAGAAGTGCCTTTCTCGCAGGTTCAGGTCGTGGAAAATGCAGAACGCAACACCGACATCGAGCACTTCGTTCAACCTATGAAGGGAATCTTAAGTTCCAGCCAATCCGCCGCGCAGATGAAGAGCCTGCAAGGAGAACTGGAAAAGGCCCTCGCTCCCGAAATCTCGAAGCATGTCGTCGAAGTAAAGGCTACTCGCGAAGGGATTGTAGTCAGTCTGCGCGAGATCGGCTTCTACGAAAGCGGTTCCGCAAATCTTCGCCCATCCTCCGAAGAAGCCATTGACCGGCTTGCCGCCATTCTTCGGGCGCACACGGAGGCCCTGCGCATTGAGGGCCACACGGACAACATTCCAATTCACAACTCCCGCTTCGATTCCAATTGGGAGCTTTCCACGGCCCGTGCGGCCGATCTCATCAAGCTTTTTATTACAAAGTACCGCTTCGATCCTGCCCGGCTATCGGCCGCTGGATACGCTGAATTTCGTCCCGTGGCGTCCAACGCGACCGCGGAAGGCCGCGCCCGGAATCGCCGCGTCGACGTCGTCATTTTGAATCCGATATCTCAAGAGCCGTCCATCGCGCCCACTACTCCCGCACCTTCTTCGGTTCCGCCTTCGAAGAAAGCCAATACTCCTCCATCACGCTGATCGCTCTTCACGGTAAGAAACGAGATTCGCCGGGGTTGGCGTTTGCGCCATCGCTTTCCGATCGTTCGTTGACACTTTTTTCCATCACCTCCAATATGGAGCTACCCCCTTCCAAATTTACTACTCGGTGCGTGCCGATGCGTATTCTTGTTGCTGAAGATGACGCACCGCTGGCGGACTTTCTCCATCAGCGGCTGCAGCAGGAGCAGTTTTCCGTACAAATGGTCACGAACGGGGGAGAGGCCCAGCGGTTGGCCTCGGACCAGCCATACGACTTCGTGATACTGGATCTCAATCTGCTGGCTGAACGCGGCTTGGACGTTCTCCGGAATATCCGTGCGAAAAAGCCCGATCTACCCGTCCTCGTCGTGACCGGGGCCAGCGTGCCGGAAGAGCGCGTGCGATTACTCGACGCCGGCGCGGATGATTCTCTGGCCAAGCCTTTTGCCTTCGCAGAACTCGCGGCGCGCATCCGCGCCGTGCTTCGGCGAGGAAGCCGGCCCGGGGGAGCGATTCTGAGAATTGCGGATTTGGAGGTTGACCGCGTAACGCACATCGTGCAGAGGGCAGGCCACGCGATCGACCTCAGCCCGAAGGAATTCGCGCTGCTCGAGTTTCTCATGCGCCACGAAGGGCAAGCGGTGACACGCACCACTATCGTCGAACAAGTCTGGAAGCTGAACTTCGACACGATGACCAACGTGGTCGATGTTTATATCAACTACCTGCGCCGGAAAGTAGATACCGGTTTTGACCGTCCTCTCATCCGAACAATTCGTGGAGTCGGATACCAGATCGGCGGCAACGGCGCTCACAGTTGAAAGTTCCGAGAATCTGATAAGCCCGGGTTTAGCCTGAAATCCTCAGGACGCTTCAGCGCAGGCCGGAATAAGTGGCCCATTGTTTCCGACAGCGAGTTGGCGGCCGTTCCTAGAGCTTTCTCAAAGTATTGATAATAAATACTTTAGTCATTCAGATGCGAGGTGTCGGCACAGAAAAAGCTTCTGGCCGGAGTCTGCCCTCCTAGCAACTTCTTTTCCACTTTGGGGTTTTATCTAATGCGAGTTATATATAGTGGCTAGGCTCCATCGGCCGGAACCTCTCACGGTCCGGACCGAAGATAAGGGGAAATCATGATGAAGACCGAATGGTATGGCAAGGTTAGGCTGAGCCTGCTGCTCTGTCTGGCTGGTCTTCTATGCGTCTCGGCTCCCAAGGCCAGAGCTGGGCAGGCCGACCAACCGGATCAAGGCGACCAAAGTGATCAGGTCGGCCAGAACGACCAAGGCGATCCTCCGACGCGCGTGGCGCGGATCAGCTATCTCGACGGCTCCGTCTCGATTCAGCCAGGCGGGTCCGGAGATTGGGGCAGCGCTGCGCTGAACCGCCCGATGACGATCGGCGATAAGCTGTGGACAGACAAGGATTCGCGAGCCGAATTGCAGACCGGAGTTGTTTCCATTCATCTCGGAAGCATGACCGCGCTCTCCTTCCTCAATCTTGACCAGGCTACGACACAGATTCGTATCGCGGAGGGTTCCATGAACTTCCGCGTGAAAGAAATTCGCGAAGGCGACGTGTTTGAAGTAGATACGCCAAATGCTGCTTTCATGGTCAAACAAGCGGGCGCGTTTCGTATTGATGTCAACGAGAATGGCGATTCGACGGGTATCACGGTTATCCGCGGCGAAGGGCAAGTCACCGCCAGTGGGAAGACGTACGATCTTGCAGCCGATCAGCGCGGCGTGTTCAACGGCACCGACAATGTCCAATCCACAATTGCACAAGCGCCACCTCCAGACGGCCTAGATCAATGGGCCAATGATCGCGATCTTCGAGAGCAGGACGCAGTTTCGGCCCAATACGTTCCTCCGGATATGCCCGGCACCGCCGATCTCGACAACAACGGGACATGGAATGAACAACCGGATGTAGGCCCTGTTTGGTATCCGAACGATGTCTCTCCTGATTGGGCGCCATACAGTGACGGCTATTGGAGCTATATCGGCCCGTGGGGATGGACCTGGGTAGACTACGAGCCGTGGGGATTTGCGCCTTTTCACTATGGCCGCTGGGGATTTTACGGCGGCAGATGGGGTTGGTGTCCAGGCCCGAGGCTTGGCGTGGCAATTTATGGGCCGGCATTTGTCGGTTTTCTCGGCGGTGGCTTTGGATTTGGCGTGGGCTGGTTCCCGCTCGGATGGGGAGAGCCATATCACCCCTGGTACCACTGCGGGCCGAGATACCTCGAGCGTGTAAACGTTCGGAACACGTTCATCCGCGACCGCGGAATTTTCGCTGAACGCAACTTCCGCAATTACAACAATTACGCATACGCGCACAACGTTCGCGCGGTGACCGCCACCTCGCGAACCGGCTTCGCTAGTGGACAGATGGTCCGGCGCGGCGAATTCCACGTCACAGAAGCTTCTCTACGAGGTGCAAGCGTCTCCAATAACATCGGCGTTTCTCATTCACGGCAAAGCGCGTTTGGCGCCGCCAACGCTCGAGGGAACGTCTCTCGGCCGCCCATGTCGGTGCAAAACCGAGGGGTAGTAGCTCGCACCGCCCCTGCAAGAGGCGCATCCGACATGCGAGTCCGTACGATGAGTTCGGCGGGACTTAAGCCTGGACGAAGTGAGAATTTTTCTTCCAACACAGGCGCAAATCGGCCTGTGAGCGGCGCGTCAAATCAACGGGTCTCCCGCGGCACGCGCGCCTGGTCCGCGCAAGGCAACACAACCGATCGTGGCCGCGCACCGGAAGGCTTCGGCAGTTCCAACACGGCCTCTGCAAACGAAAATGCGCGCGCAAGTCGCACGGACCGGCCGCCTTGGGCGGGTCCGGGAGCCTCAGCGAACGACGGTGGCCCGCGCAACTCGGGTAATGCTAACCGTGACATCTACTCGGGTGGCAATCGTACCTACCAGCCCTCGCAGCGGAATGCCCCTTCTAACAATCGCGGCTACGCGCAGCCGTCCCGCGGGTACACCGCGCCGAATCGTTCTTATTCGCCGTCGAACCGTGCCTACTCGGCTCCCAATCGAACTTACAGCGCGCCCAGCCGCAGTTACCCGTCGCCTAGCCGTTCTAACAGCGCGCCAAGCCGTTCCTATTCAGCTCCCAGCCACACTTCCGGCGGCGGAAGCTCGCATGGCGGCGGTTCACCGCATGGTGGTGGCGGCGGACGTCCGCACCGATAGGAAAGCCGTCTTATTCACATGGGCAGAAAGGCTCGCTTCGTCCTGACGAAGCGAGCCTTTCTCTTTATGGGCATCCGCAAGGCCAGGAATGCAAGCACCCCACAACTCTCGCCGTTCCTCGGTGTTTGATGAATAGCACTCGCACCAGCATTTCTAAATTAGACATGAACGGGAATTAGTTACCCGGACATGCGGATGACGATGCTAGTGTTCGAGTAACGCCTGCGGACGAGGCCCTGATACGACCCAAAGCAAAGGGTCCTGCATTTCGGGAGAGGGGAATTCGCAAATGAAAAGACATGCGACTCGATTCATGAGCTTGCTTGGTCTCGCACTGGCTCTGGCTCTGGCCTTCCTTGTGCCGCAGCGCGCGGCCGCCGACGACGATGAGGATCCGCCGGGGCGCGTAGCGCGCCTGAGTTTCGTCCGCGGTACAGTTTCCTTCGAGCCCGCAGGGACCGAAGATTGGGTTTCCGCGGTCGTCAACCGGCCTTTGACCACCGGCGATAAGCTATGGAACGACAATGATTCGCTCTCGGAGCTGCAACTCGGCACGGCGGCGATTCGCGTTGGGAACAACACGGGCATTTCGTTCCTGAATCTCACCGACACGATGGCACAAGTTAGCCTGACCGAAGGCACTCTAAACATTCGTGTGCGGCAACTCGGCGACGACGAAACTTTTGAGGTGGACACACCGAATCTGGCCTTCACTCTCTTGCGTCCCGGCGATTACAAAGTCACGGTGAACGAATCGGGCGACGCCACCGTCGTTCTGGTCCGCGACGGCCAGGGTGAAGTGACCGGCGGTGGATCGGCGTACACCGTCCACCCGCAGGAAGTCGGCACGTTTACTGGCACAGACCAAATTACTGGCGATGTGCAGAGCTGGGATAACACCAGCGACGATTTTGATAACTGGTGCTCTGAGCGCGAGAGCCGCCTGGACCACTCCGTTTCCGCGCAATACGTTTCGAGCGACGTGATCGGCTACGAAGATCTCGACGAGTATGGTTCGTGGCGTCCCGTTCCCGAATACGGAGCTATTTGGTTTCCGCGAGTCACAGCCGCTGGCTGGGCGCCCTATCACTATGGACACTGGGCCTACATAGCCCCTTGGGGTTACACCTGGATTGATGATGCGCCCTGGGGTTTTGCTCCCTTTCACTATGGGCGATGGGTTGTCGTTGGCGGCGTGTGGGGCTGGGTGCCTGCGCCTCCACGGCCTGTGGTTGTCGGTGCCGTTTATGTTCGCCCCGTCTATGCGCCCGCGCTCGTTGCCTGGGTCGGCGGACCGCATTTCGGAGTTGGCGTTGGCGTCAACGTCGGGTGGTTCCCGCTCGGCCCGCGCGAAGTTTACGTGCCTTCGTATCACGTTAGCCGTGTCTATGTGACAAAGATCAACGTTTCCAACACACGGGTGGAAACGACGGTCGTGAACAACTATTACGACGCGACCGTTATCCGTCACACCACCGTCACCCACGTGACCTACGTGAATCAGCGCGTTCCTGGTGCCGTCATGGCTACCACTTCCGTGGCCTTCACCTCTGCGCAGCCGGTTGCGCGTAACTCCGTGCGCGTCGATGCAAGAGAGGTATCCTCCGCTCCGGTTGCTTACGGCGCTCCCGCGATTGTTCCGACACGTCAGGCAGTTCTCGGCGCCGGCGTGGCAGCGAGAGTCCGTCCGCCGGTGGTTGTCGAAAGCCGGGCGGTCGTCGCCCGTCGCGTGCCTCCGCCGCCACCGCCATCGTTCGCTCGCAGCCAACAGGCCATTCAAGCGAATGGCGGCAGGGCTCTGGCGTCATCGCAAGTTCGCCAAATTCAGCCGGCGGAGACTCAGCCTCGCGCAAATGTGCGGATTGCTCCTGCAGCCACGCCGCGTAACATCGAGACCAATCGAGCCGTCCGGCCTAATCCCGCGCGGCCGGGAGCGCCCGGCAACGCCGTTAATAATCCTGGCAATCCTCCAATGACCGGTACACACGAAAAGGTCTACACCGATCGTCCGCCGGCTTCACGCACCAATCCGCCCGTGAACGCCGAGCGCCCCGAGCCAAGTGTAAACTCGCCGCCGCCGGCTGCGCGCACGAATCCACCGGCAGCCGCTCCGAAGCCGGAACCGGTCGTGAACGCACCGAAGCCGAATCCGCAAGTCAACCCAAGACCGCAACCGAACACCCAACAAGCAGAGAAGCCTCACGGCGAGGAGAAGCAGAAAAAGGGTGAAGAAAAGAAGAAGGACAAGAAACCTTCCAAGCCGCCAAAAGAAGAGAAACCACAGAAGAACGATCGGTAAATCTGCTTAAGTTTGGTTTCCCATCAGGGCCTGTTACGAGAGGCATGGGCCCCCTTTTTTGCGCGGCCAGCTCGTATCCGGATTTAAATCAAATCACTATTTCGCGTAAGATTCCAGACTGCGAATATGGCCGGCACACGAACATCTCCTTCTCCTGCCAAGCGGTCTGCGCGCCATTTATCGCCAATCTCTCTTTTCATCCTTCCCGGGCTGCCGGAGATTCGCAAAGGCCACAACCTGGCCAAACTCATCTTGCGTGCTTCGCGTCTTGCGAAAAATGCTTTGGAGGAGGGAGACATTATCGTCGTCGCGCAGAAAATTGTCTCGAAGGCGGAGGGGCGCGTCGTGCAGCTGTCCAAAGTTCTGCCTTCACGAGGAGCTATCGACCTCGCGAAAAAACTTTCCAACGATCCGCGCTTCATCGAAGTTGTGTTGCGGGAATCGCGGCGCGTCGTTCGTTCCGACCGCGTGCTGATCGTCGAAACGCATCACGGTTTTGTTTGCGCGAATGCGGGAGTGGACCATTCCAACGTCCCCCGGCGAGATTGCGTAACGCTGCTGCCGAAGGATCCGGATAGATCCGCGCGGCGCCTTGCCACGGTTCTGCGCAAGCTGACTGGCAAGCGGCTTGCCGTAATCATCAGCGATACATTCGGCCGCCCTTGGCGTCTTGGCCTCACCAACGTGGCCATCGGCGCGCACGGCGTGCCGGCGCTCGTCGATCTGCGCGGGACGCGCGACCGCGATGGCAGATTGCTTCACGCCACGGTCCTCGCTGTTGCCGATGAACTCGCCGCAGCAGCGGGCTTGCTGATGGAAAAATCGGCGGGCACGCCCGTGGTAGTGATTCGAGGCTACCTTTATCGTGCCATGCATGATCCTGCCGCGCGCATAATCCGCCCAGCCAATGAAGATCTCTTCCGTTAGCCTCAATGGCACTTCGTACGGTTTAGGCTTCTGCGCATCGCAAATGGATTTTCACTTGCCCTGGGCTCCCATCGCCGGGCATCCTTGATTCCTGCATGTCTCCCGCAAAGAAAATCACGGTCACAGCTCTCGCCGGAGGTATTGGCGCTTCGAAGCTTCTTCTCGGCCTCTACGAAGCCATGGACCCGCACGCCCTCACCATTATCGTCAACACGGGCGACGATATCGTTCTTCACGGCATGAAAATTTCTCCCGATCTGGACATCGTCACCTACACGCTGGCGGGCGTCGTCGATCCCACCAAGGGTTGGGGCATGCGCGGCGAAACATTTCATTTCCTGAAAAGACTCGGCGTCTTCGGCCGTGAAACCTGGTTCAATCTCGGCGATCGTGATCTTGCCACTCACGTTCATCGCACTAATCTGCTCGCTCACGGAAAAACACTATCGCAAGCCGCCGAATCCATTCGCCACGCTCTCGGCGTGAAATCCCGCATCATGCCGATGTCTGATCAGCCGATTCCCACTATGATCGAGACTCGCGACGGGAACATCCATTTCCAGGAATATCTCATCAAGCACCACACTGAGCCCGGGGTCCGCGCCATTCATTTTGACGGCATCAAGCACGCGCATCCCGCGCCGGGCGTTCTCGAAGCGATATGCGACGCCGACCGCGTCATCATTTGCCCGAGCAATCCGCTCATCAGCATTGGCCCGATTCTCGCGGTCCCGCGGGTTCGCGAACAATTGCGCGCGCGCAAAGAGAGTGTCATCGCTGTTTGTCCGATTGTCGGCGGCAAATCGCTCAAAGGTCCATCCGACAAAATGCTCATCCAACTCGGCTGCGGCTCGTCCGCCTCTTCCGTCGCCAAACTCTACGCCGATTTCACCGGCACATTCGTCATCGACCGCCGCGACGCCGCCCAAGCCTCAACCATCCAGGCCCTGGGCATGAAGGTTGCCGTTCTCCCAACTGTCATGCGCACCCGCTCTGACAAACGCAAACTCGCCCGCACACTTCTTGCCCTCTAAACGAAAATTGAAGCATCAAGTTTGATTTGCTGCATTCTTAACTTCGAAGGCTGCTGACGTGCCCATGCCAGCCCTCTGCCAGAAGTAGTTGGTGGATCGGACTAAACAATTCCGGGTATGGAAAGATTTGTCATGAGAAGCTTTCCGCCACTTTGCGCGATGATCTTCAAACGGGCGGCGCCCACAAGGGCTTCGAGCCGCGCCAAGCTAGTTTGCGGCGCAACCAAATAATATCTTGCCGTCCCCGTCCAAAGTGCCGCGAATTTCGCGTCATTGATGAAGACGTCTGGGGCGCCAGGAGCGTTGGAACCATATTCAAGGTTCTTGACGCGACCATTGAGAAGCAATCCTGTGCGATTCGTGTAGAAGTAAATGGAGGAGGTCGGCCAGTAGTGGCCTTTGGTAATCAGCGTTCCCTCTGGTGACTTCAAGAGAACGACTGCCAGAGGCTGCGAAGAGAGATACGGGTCAAATGTCACCATGGCTAGGCGCGCTGCCTGCAAAAAAAACACCATCATCAGAGCGGACGCGAGGAACGCGCGTGAACCCGTGGCACGAAAGTTTCCCAACGCACCCAGAAGCAATGCAAATGCGGCTATCAAGAGAGGGATTCGTAGATAAGCAAAGGAAGGGAGCGTCAGATCGAGCATATGCCCCAGAGAGAGGGTGTAGGCGCTCGGATTGCGAGACAAGGCCGAAGAAATATCCCCTGGAGCGGGCAGATTGCGCACATTCCAATAAATCGCGAATGCGGCGATGGCGGCGCACGCGGCAATAGCCGCGAGCGCACGATTTCCGCGACGGACCCAAGCATCCTCCGTGGCCATCGCCGAGCCGAGCAGCAAAGCAAGCGCCGGATAACAGGGCATCGAATAATATTCCTGGGTCGTGGAAAAAGTGAAGAACACCAGTATGAATCCAAACCAACAGAGACACAGCAATCGAACGCGGCCGGCGCGATCCATAGGCTTGAAGGAAAGTTTTGCGACAGCTGGGAAATAAACGCTCCAGGGGAACAGCCAAATCAAGTGAAAGAGCCAAAAGTAGGCGCGCGGGACGGTATTGTAATCGCGTGGATACCGCATATTGAGAAAGCGAAGCAATTGCTCATTGATGAAGAAGAACCACAAGAACCCGTGGTAGTCGTTGGGGCCGCTGTGCAGCGTCAATGCGAAATAAGGAGGGTTTCGCAAGGTTGCGAGAATGTGCCATGGTGCGGCGACTACGAGGATGACCAAAGCGCCGCTAAAAGGATGAAGCCGCTTCCATATTTTCAGGGAAAACAGCTGGCGTGTGAGCAAAAGATAGACAACCGCGGCGCCAACGGGAAAAACGATGGCTATCAAGCTTTTTAGCAGAAGCCCCAAGCCCAGGTTCGCGGCGCAGAGGAAGGCCCAGAATCGTGGGTGAGGTTCGTCGTCATCAATGGCGCGCAGAAACGCCCACATGGCCAGCGCCGTGGTCAGCGTCAGCATCACGTCGGGAATCAGGATCCTCGTGAAGAGAAACAGGCCGACGCAAGTGGCCAGACACATGCCCACGTAAAGCCCCGCTCGTTTACCGAAAGCCCAAACTCCGAAGGCACAGGTGACCCAACTAAGCGCCAGTATGGAGAGAAGAATCGGAATACGCGCGGACCAGTCATGCGCGCCGAAAATCTTGTACGAGCTCGCAATCAACCAGTAGAGGAGTGGAGGCTTCTCAAGATAAGGAATTCCGTCCAGATGAGCCGTAACCCAGTCTCCGGAAACGAGCATGTTTCTGGAGAGCTGAGCTTGCACCGCGTCCACGTCGTCCATGAGAGAGGGCGGAGAGAAGATGCAGCCAAGGTAGATAGCGGCGGCGAGCAGCAAAACGACGAGGTAGACGTACCAGCATGAATCCTGCTTGCTCAAGCTTTCCTTTCCGCTAGACCTAGAGATGCGGCCTTCTCCTTACGTTGGGCGTGAACTCCAAACCGCGGCTAAGGCTTCCGTTCAAGCTTTCGATTCGAGCGCCGGCACTGCACCAACGGCGGAGCGGTATCTTCGGCTCCCTGCAGCGTGGCATGGCGTCTCCATTCCGTTCGCCTGCTTGCCACTCGCACGCGCGCAGACTGAAAGTGAACTGCATGGCCATCCTACCAAAGTCGATAAAATATTGCGGGACTATTTGAATACGCCAGCGGTCGAAGAAATAAGTTCAATTGCTAGAAACGTAGTGCCAGAACACAAGCGTACCTGAAACAAACGCACAGTAGTGAACCGCCGCCGGTTCTCAACGCGCCTTGCAGTGTGTTTATGGTATCTTCAAAAACTCCGGATATGACGGCCACTTCTCTCACCGCAACGGACTTCCGCCATGCGCTCAGCCAATTCGCTACCGGCGTCACTGTCATTACCGTCGGACGCGGGCCACGCCAAGCTTACGGAATGACCGCCAATTCCTTTGCTTCCGTTTCGCTCGACCCGTTCCTCACCCTTGTTTGCGTGGACCAGCGCAGCCATCTGCTGCCTCTTTTAAAACAAAACCAGTTCTTCGGTGTTAACGTTTTGAAGGAGCACCAGCAAGCCCTCTCCGTCTACTTTGCGCAAGCCGAACAAACGTCCGAGGCCGAAGCCGTGCTCGGCGTTCGTTTTCGCTGGACACCGGCGGGCGTACCGCTCCTTGAAGACACGCTGGCCCAAATCGTCTGCAAGGTCGTTCACTCCCACCTTGCCGGCGACCACACGATATTTCTGGGTGAAGTGCAATCCGCAGAACTTTTCCCTGGCGAACCGCTGATCTTTTTCCGCAGCCGCTACCGCCAACTCTCGCCGCCTCGCTGATCCCTCGAGGCAGGCTCGTGCAGGGTCGTCCTTCGGAGGATGACCGCTGTTTAAATTCATCTCTAATTGCTAAGCGCTATCTCTCAACTTGCGCTCAGTCTTGTCCGCCCAGCGAATCCCGCTTCACGCCGTATTCCGCGCCCCAACGATCTGTCATCTGTCCGCGAATCTCCCACAACTCCGGAAAAAATTTGTGCCGCATCCCCTCTTCGAGAATCTCCACGGGCCGGCCCTTCAGCGACTTCGCGCCAAATCCGATCGTCCGGTAAATCAGCTGCATGTGTTCGTACCGGAATTTCTGGAACAACTCGTCGAATTCAGCCAGCTCTTCTGCCACCATGTATGCGTCGCCGTGGTTGTACCCCGAATCGTAAATCTTCTCAACGGTCAGTCCGTGCTTGTCCAGATAATTCTCTTTGAACGAATTCCAGATCGGCTGGTACATTTTCAGCAGCACGCGAAAGCCTGGCGATTCCTGCCCGCTGCCGTTTCCCAATTTCTTTCGAATCTCTTGATATTCTTTCGGCGACATTGTCTCCAGCAAGGCGAGTTGCTGAATCATCAGTCTCTGAGCCGTATGCACGCGCCGGAACAAGGTAATCACCCGGTTCGTATTTTCCTGCTGCAGATACTCATCAATATCCAGCAGCGTGTACGCCATCAGCTTCATCCACAACTCCTCGACTTGGTGCACGATCTGGAACTGCATTTCATCCGCGTTGCACAGCTTGTCGTAATCCAATTGGCAGGAGAGCAGCGCTTTCGTGCTCAAATACACTTCATAGTCCAGCGTCCCTTCGCCGCCCATAATCGCGTAAAACTGCTCTCGGTTCACGCAACCCTCCCTGATCGCCGCCTGCGTTACACTGCAAAACCCGCGGTGCCTTGCACACCGCATTCTATTGGCTTGTCAGCAAAGTTCTTAGTGTCGGTCCACGCTCGCCAGCCCCGTCCAGCTATAGCCTCTCTGCGAACGCAACAACTGATCCTTGAATCCAGACGCCAGCCACGGCCGCACTCCCTCTTCCTTCAAATAGTACGCCACCGGCGTCACCAGTCTCTGCCGGAATTCGGGCAAGCAAAATAATGCAGCGCTTCCCGCCTCATGTCGTTTGGAAACCAAAAGGGCAGTGCGAGCTCTTCCGAAAATGAAAAGGAAGGTAAACTTTCTTGTCGCCCACGCAAATTGGCGCACAGTTTTCCGCTAGACGCGTTGCCTGGCTATGCAATTTCGCCCGGATTACCAGCCGCCGGCTCCTGCGGTTCTCGGCGGCTCATCGCGGCCGGCCAGGGCTTCCCGGCGGCTGCGGAATTCGCGCACGCTGTACACCGGTTTGTTCTGCGATTCGTAATAGGTGCGCGCCAGCATTTCGCCGATCAATCCGGTGGCGATAAATTGGATGCCGCCCATCACGAGGGCCATGCCCAGAATAATCAAAGGGCCGTGATTCGCCAGAATGCCTTCGTCCAAAATGGCCTTGCGGATGAAAACCCAGAAACCGATTCCTGCGCCGCCCGCGAGGCAGGCCAGTCCCATCAAGCCAAAAAATTGCAGCGGCTTCGTCGAATAATCCAGCAGAAACTTCACGCTCATCAAATCCAGCAGCACGCGCACCGTCCGCGAGATTCCGTAGTTCGACGTCCCGTTCTTCCGTGCAATATTCGAAATCGGCACTTCCGCCACCGACGCGCCCGCCCAGCTCGCCAGCGCAGGAATAAATCGGTGCAGCTCTCCGTACAAATGTATCTCCGACAAAACCTCGCGCCGGTATGCTTTGAATGTCGTGCCGAAATCGTGCAAATCCACACCGGATAGCCTGGCCATCATTTTGTTGGCGATGCGGCTCGGAAGCTGCCTCGTCAACCAGTGATCCGTCCGCGTCACCCGCCATCCGCTCACGAGATCGAAGCCTTCTTCGATCTTTTCGAGGAAACGCGGAATTTCATCTGGATCGTGCTGCAAATCTCCGTCCATGGAAATAATGATGTCGCCGCGCGCAAAATCGAATCCCGCTTTCAGCGCTGGCGCTTGGCCAAAATTCCTGCGCAGCTGCACGACGTTCACGCGCGGATCGTGCTCATAAATATCGGAGAGCACCTTGAAGGTCTTGTCTTTGCTTCCGTCATCCACAAACACCAGCTCGTAGCGCTCGCCGATGGCGTCCATCACTTCCGTGAGCTTCACGTAGAGCGGTGAAATATTTTCCTGTTCGTTATAAAACGGAACGACAATCGAGTAGCGGATGGGGGGATCGTTTTTCATTCTCGATCTTCTGGGCTTTCCTCAGGCTTCTTGGGCTACGAAGCCATAGTCTATCAGCCGAATCCCCTGCGAAGCGACAAGATTTCGCACGTCCGTGTCCGTCAGGATATTTAATTCCTGCTCGCGCGATTTTTGCAGGCGCGTTGCCGATTTCGCCAGAGCCTCGTCCGCGTAGCCTGGATGGCACATCAGCTCGGTTGTGCCCTCCGGCAAGATTTCCAGCAGCCGCACCACGCCTTCTTTCGTCATCTCGCCGGTCTGCGCTATTCCGCAGAAATAATCGGCGGTTGCGATTCCCGCCCGTTCAGCTTTTTCGTGCGCGTCCGGAGCCAGAAGTTTCAGGCCCCGCGCCTGCACTCCCTGCTTCATGACTACCGTGCCCTTTTGTTTTGCTCCTGCGGATAGCGCCACCCGCATGCTGGATTCTTCGTGCGAAATTCGTATCGCGGCGATGCCGTGCCTTTTCGCAAGCCGCAGCGCAATCTCAAAAAGTCCCGGCAGCATATGCACATGCCGGTGCCCGTCCAGATGCGTCGGTTCGAGCCCCGCGCTGCGCACTCTGCGGATCTGTTCATCCCATTCGCGTTCCACTTCCTCGAGCACGACGCTGCGTCTCGCCAACTTCAGCAAAAGGCTTTCTGGCCTGTTTTCCAGCTCGCCTCGATCGTTCAGCAAGCTCGTCACAAGCTCTCTTGCTGCGGCCGGCTCGCCTTCGCTCAAATTCAAGTGCACCCCAACGCCAAGACCCGGCATCGCGCGCGCCAGCTCCACGCCATTTCCAAATGCCGCGCCGTTCGCCAACAGGGAAGCGCTGGTTACGATTCCGTTCTGGTGTGCTTCCGCTATGCCCCGGTTGACGCCTTCTGTCCACCCCAGGTCATCCGCATTGACGATTAAGTTTCTCAAACTCCGCCTGTCCTTCCGTGCGGGCCCTGTCCTTCCGGACAGCTATCCTTTCGTGCGCCACTACTCGACCGTACCATTGACCGTTTTTTCTCTCAACTCTAGCATGACCTCTAGAGGCGAAAATGTCGGTCAAGACGCGCGAGACGAAGCTTGCGGACGGGCGCTACAGCGACAAGCGCCGCGGCCGCCGCATGAATTCCCGGGTTCCCGTCCGCTTGGAATGGGACGCCGATTCCGGCAAGCGCATCAGTGTGGAAGCGCACACGCGCGTCGTCAATCCCTATGGCTGCATGGTGGTTTTGGAGCAGGAATTGAAGCTCGAACACCGGCTCGCCCTAACGAATCTTGCCACGGAGACCAGCAATGCTGCCGTCGTGGTCTGGCGCGGGGTTCCGCGTCCCGACGGCTGGGAGTACGGCGTCGAGCTTATCGCGCCGGAGATGGACTTTTGGGGACTTGAGCTGTGAAACCGCAACCGAACGCCAAACCGGCCGCCACCCATCGAGTGTTACCGAACCGTCCGCCCACTGCGGAAGAACGCCGCCGCGCGCAACGCGTCATGCTGAGGATTCGCGTGAACGTGCAGGTCGCCGGGAAGGACAAGGTCTTTGAAGGCCACACTCACACGGTAAGTGCGAGCGGTGCCATGCTGATTCTTCCCGAAGGTCTGCCGGAAGGCACAAAGCTCACGATTGAAAATCCGAAGACGCAGGGCAAGGTGGAAGCGCGTGTTGTGCGGCCGCCGCAGATGTCCCACGAAGGGTCGCTCGTACCCGTCGAGTTCAGTTCGCCTTCGCCTAATTTCTGGGGAATCTTTTTTCCTCCCGTCATCAACTGAACCGCCAAATTTCCGAGAAAGCAAAGCGGCCCTAAAATTCGGAGCCGCTTGCCCTATCCCTGTTAGCGCGTCCTCCTCACTGCACGGTAATTACGACTGCCGTGGAAGTTGAACCAGAGTAATTGGCGTCGCCGCTGTAAACCCCGGTGATGCTTCGAGTCTGTCCTCCGCCACCACCGCCCCCGTTGCTCCCGCCGCCACAGCCCGCGATTCCGGCCATGACGAACACAAAGAGTACCAGGCAGGCCAGGGCATAACCCTGCCTCCAAATTGGCATGCGCTTCCGGCTCAAGTAGAGAAGCAGGAAGAGCAGAGTCGCCACGAGCAGGATCGGCAAGATGCGAAGGCCGGGCATTTGCGGGGGTATAACCGGAGGCGCGAAGAAGGATAGAGTTGTCGTTAGTGCGGCGGTGCAAGACGCCGCAGTTGTGGTAGTGGCGTCGCTTGGCGTGCAGGTCACCGGGGCGGATAGCGTGCTCGATCCGTTCTTGAATTGCACCGTCCCGGTTGGGCCCGCGCCGTTGCTGTTTGTGGTTACGTTCGCCGTCAGCGTGATGCTGCCTCCAGACATGATGCTGGTTAGGCTCGGCACAACTTGGGTGGCGGTTGTTGCCTTTGTGACCGAAATTGAGTCTACGACGGGTGACAACGGGGCGAAGTAGCTGATGTCGCCCGAGTAGGTCGCCGAGAGGTTATGAGTGCCGGCGCCGAGTTGGATGGGCTGATCCTCGGCGTGTCCTGCGCTGTTGATGGGGAACGGCGAGGTATCCAGCGGAGCTCCACCATCGGTAATGGTTACGCTTCCAGTGGCGTCGAGAGCGCACCCTGTGCTCACACCAGTAGTGAGGGGTTGGCAGTTCGTGGCATTCCCGGCGCTGTTCAAGATGTCGATTCTCAGAATGTAGGGAGAGCCGTACGCAAACGTGGTTGCGTTGGTGCTGGTTATTGCCCCCGTCGTGGGGCTGAAAGTGACGATCCCGACTTGCAGTTTGCTATTTTCTTTGGTTACCAGAACGGGAACGCCAGTAGGATCGTCGCTTGGTGCGAAGACCCCGCCTCCAGCGTAGTGCGCCTTTAAGGTGTAAGTGCCACCCGGAAGGAAAGTCGTAGAGAGGCTGGCTACCCCGCCAGCATTCAAAGTCGCGGATCCCACCCCGCCATTCACCGCGGTCGAGGCCGGAAACGAAACATCGCCTGATGGGGTGCCGGAACCGGAAGTGACCGTGGCTGCCAGAGTTACTGATTGACCGTGGGTGATTGGCGCCGGGGTTTTGCTTCCGTTCACGGTTGTGCTGGTGGACGTGGCTGTGAAAGTGCCAACAGCAGCTCCCCAGGCAAGCTGCAGATTGGTGACGTTTACAGTGCCGAGGCCGGTCGCCAGATCATATCCGGCTGTAGTCGTGAAGGCGGGCGTTTTTGTGGCGCCGCTTGTGGTGACCAGCACGCCGTTGGTTCCCGTGGTAGTGCTGCTGCAATTTGGAGATCCTCCGAAGCACGGCACGGAGTCGTTGCCCTTGGTGACATCGTTGAACACGCATCCCGCGGGAGCCGGTTGCGTGGGGTCAGTTCTCAGGCTCGAATTACACGACTTACTTGCGGAAGTTTGCGCGATCTTGTAGAGGACAAAATTGGCATTTCCTTGTCGCCCGCTTCTGCCTGCGTTCCGTTCCCCCTGTTCGATTAGCGCCAACACTCCCGCAAACGCCGGCGCAGCCGCCGAAGTTCCGCCCGCGCCGAGGAAGCTGAATGTTCCGCCGGAAGCATCGCAAGAAGGCGCGCTCCCGGAGCTAAGCGCATCGGCCTGGCAGACGACGTAAAAACTATTAGTTATCGGGCCGTCGCTGGCGAATAAGGAGACGTCGGGAATGTCGCGGTGTCCATCGGCTGGAACGCCGGTGCCGCCTTGCCAGGATGGCTTTGCATAAAGTGCACTCACACCGCCACTTCCCGCCACGATGTTGGCCAAGCTGCCGACCGGGCTGACGCAAGTTGCCAAGCTCGTTGATGTGGCCGTCGCCGCGCAGGAATCGTTCCAGGTTGTTTCGGGGATATATCCTTTGGCTGACAAGCGCGTGACTGGATCGTTCGCTCCAGGATTTTGATTCCAGTAGGTGGCCTGCGTACCAACATCATCAAAATCTGTGCCGCCGACGGCGATGTTAAATGGAGTCGATGCAATACCACTGATCGCCAATCCCTGAGTTGCCGCGGCTGCAGTCGTGAAATCGTCGCATCCTGCCGAACCTGGGTCGCCGGCCGAGACCGTTACCGTGATTCCCTGTGCGGCCGCTTGCTCCCAAAGAGAATTGAAGAACGCGTTCTCCGAGCCTAATCCTGACTCGCAACCCCCAAAACTCAGGCTCATGATGTCGTCGGAGTTGTTGTCGACGACATAGAGCGCTGACAACTCCAGCCCGCCAGCGGTCTGCGTGTCTTCTGAGACCACAAAATCGACCTGGGCATTGGGAGCTACCGCTCCAGCCCACTCCACGTCCAGGTCTGCTTCGCCCTCTTCGCCAATAATTCCGGGAGCCGGCCCGTTGTGAACAATATTGGGGTCATTAGACGGGAGTCCGAACAAGGTGCGAAAATCACGAACATCCTGAACGTCAATGTCGGAGAAGCCGACGATGGCAATCTTCGAGCCAGTGCCATTGAGCGATGCGGGGACATTGTAGATCTTGGCGAAATCCGCGGGACCTAAGGCAAAGAATTGATTGGTGCTGCCCGTCAATTGAGAGATGATGCGACCATCCGCAGTGTGCGTGAACGCGCCAGCCGTGCGCCGCATTGATTTTTTCGGGAAATTGTTCAACGACACAATGCCCGCCACAACCGGCGTCAACGCTGCCGGAAGCTGGGGATTGTTGGCGTTCGCTTGATACACATTGCCATTCACGCGGTAGCGATGAATCTCGGTGTGAAAGGTGTTTCGCACCTGCCCCACGTTGCCAGAGAACTCGATTGTAGTTCGTCCGGCGCCAACTCTGACCTGCTGAAACCCCTGCTGCGCGAGCCAATCGGTAATCGTTTGGATGTCGGTGTCTGACGGGCCGAACTGCTGGCCGAATTGTTGCGGCGTCAGCCACTTGTGATAATTCGATGAGTCCTTGCTCTGCTGCTCTTCCAGCAATTGCTGCAGCGCTGTTTCTTGTTCCGGGCTGCGCTCCAAGCGCAAGAACATCCTGTTCATTGGCGTAGCGTCAGCGACGATGCCTTGATCAAATTGTGGCCGCGCGAGCGGATGTACGCTTCCCTTCAGCGTGACGAGATTGGTTTGATCGATGGCCTGAGTGATACGCGTTGAAACGAACGGCGCCTGGGATAATGGTGAAGTGCTTTGCGCCGTGGTTTGTGCAAACACGGGCGCCACAGCAAAAACAGTTGCGACGGCGAGAGACAAGATTAGATTGCGAAAATTTGGAGAGTTGATTTTCATGGTCCGCCCACGCTGCATATTTGGTGTGCACTTCACTTCAAGGAACCGCTTTCGGTCCAAAGGGAGCAACCGTACGCTATGAAGACTGGTTTCACCCCGAAATGGTTGCTTGGGCAGGGCCGGCCCGAACACTTATACTCCCAAGAAACTACACAAAAGGTTAGCATGAACCGAACGCAACCCTTTGGATCAGTTCAGGAGCAGTTTTTCTAAGTTTCACTATTCCCCGGTACCCCATTGACCAGACGACATGTTCACCCATGCACGCCCCGAGCACACCGACAACACCAAACTAGAGAAACTTGCGGCGCTCACCTGTTTCGACGACATTGGCCGCTATTGCCAAAAGGAGCTGGACGCTTCTCTATTCCGTAAAACCAGTTGAGCGGTTCCCGCACAGTTCGTGAAATACCATCGTCGGCCGGGCAGTTGGATGCGGCTAGCGACGCCAACGACCTCGCCCGCCGTACCAACCCCTGCCGTAATAACCGCCCCATCCCCAGCCGAAGCCAAAACTAGGATAGAGGCCCACGTAGCCGGGGCCGTAGTAGCACGGATAGTAGTAGCCGCACGGAGCGTACGGCCCATACGGAGCGTAATAGCCGCGTCCGTAGCGCAGACTCGGACGGCCGTTTCGAGCGCTGGCAAAATCCTCCTGTGAAACCGGGTAGAAGGCTTGCTGGCTATGTGTCGTGTCCACTTTCACCGGATCCACCAGATGGAACGACAGCACGGATTCTGGGTAAAGTACGGTTGGCCGGCCTCGAGTCAGCAGCACCGCCCCGACTCCCGCCACGGCGCCAACTCCAGCACCGATGGCGGCGCCGCGGCCCCAATCCGCTGCCGAGCCTATGATTGCGCCAAGAGCTGTCCCTCCGGCGATAGTCCCGGCGTCGGCTCCATGCGATGTGCCTCCGGAAGCTCTCCAGAGTTGCGTAAGAACCGGCGCCTGCTCTCCATTCACGAGCGTAATGTCAGTTAGCTCAACTCCCAACTGAGAAGTGCCCTTGATGCGGCCGGCTTTCTGGACCGACTTCACCTGGCCCATCACGACCTGGCCGCGCCGCGCCACGACCCAGCCGTTCACGACGATGGGCTGATCGAGGGCGCCGCTGAATTGGTCGCCAATTTGGTTGTGGTCGCTCGAAAGAGGATCGTTGAGGCGCATTATGACGACAGTTCCGGCTGGGATTGTCAGCAGAGCGGGCGGCGGAGCGAATTGGGTAGTTGGTGTATTTTGCGGTGGAAACTGGCTCGGGTTCTGCTGTCCGTACTGCCCACCGTATTCGTCAGGCGCACTCTGCTGCCCGTTCGGCGGGGCGTTTTGCTGGGAGGTCTGCGGCATGCGATCCACGGACGTAATTGGCGGGCGGTTGCTGTCTTCGGATGGCGGAGGAGGGGTGGCCTGCTGATTTTGCGGCTGGGCTTGTTGACTTTGCGGTGGCCGGTCGGACTGTTGAGGCGGCTTCTGCGATTGCTGCTGCGACGGGGGCGGAGCTTGATCCTGAGTCTGAGGCGGCTGATCTTGCTGAGCGAGCGCCAGTCCGCTGAGGAAAAGCGCTATGGTCGCCATGAATGCGCCGCGATAGAGCCATGCCGTTCCCTTCAAGAATGCCGGCTGAAAATTCATAGAATTCCCCTCGACCTGGGGCCTTGCCGAAGTTGTGCTCTCGGCCATTGCACTTAAACACTTAGATGGCGAGAAATACTCGCCGGATGCTCTGTTGAAAAGATTGGACTTAGCGTTTTTTGCTGGCAGATTGGTGAGTGGGGAACTGGAGAGAGTGGGCACACCCCCGGCATTTTGCAAAAGAGTGCGGAAACGATTGATAAAAAAAGAGTTGTGGAAATACTCTTTTTTGAAGAGTGCGCAACGAATAGAAAATAAGGGGTTTAACTTTTGACTCTTTTTGCAAAAGAGTGAAAAAGCGAAACGCGAGAAGCGAGTCAGGTTCATCAATCTGGGCCGACTCACAGCGTGTTGCCGAGCACCGGAGGCGGAGAGTTCAGAGGGCATGAAGCATAATATCATGATAAATATATCCAGTCAATAGTTGACTGTGTGGTACTGATTTCGAATCGCGAAGCGTAGTACCTGGCTCCGGAGGTGGGGCAAGAGCAAGAAAACAAAGAGGAAGCGGCGGAAAAGAGTGGCAAAAGACGTGCGCTGAGACGATTCGTGAGACAGGTCATGAAGAATTTGGAGCTATGCCGCGTGAGTCTGATCAAAAAGGGAGCGCAGAAAAGTCGACGTTGCCGCCGGAGAAAATGACGCCGAGTTTGTGAGGGGCTGAGTCTGGGCGGGGAGGAAGATTTAGAGTTGCGAGTGCATCTGGGCGTAGAAGTGGAGCGATGGCAACCGCACTGCTTGGCTCGATAATGATTTTCATGCGTTCCCAGACGAGGCGCATGGAGGAGATGATTTCTTCTTCGCTGACGAGGAGCACGCGGTCGAGATAGCGGCGGAGAATGGAGAAGGTGCGAGGAGCCAGGGAGGCGCGAAGGCCGTCGGCGATGGTGTCGCTGGAATCGAGAGACTGGAGAGTACCAGAGGTGAGAGAGCGATAGGCGTCATCGGCGCGAGCGGGTTCACCTCCGAAGACGCGAACGTCGGGGCGCATGGCTTTCGCGCTGAGGCATGTGCCGCTGAGGAGACCGCCGCCGCTGACCGGAGCAATAACGGCGTCGAGATCGGAGAATTCTTCGAGAAGCTCTTTTGCGGCGGTAGCCTGGCCGGCGATGATGCGGTCATTGTCGTAGGGATGGATTAGGATGGCGGCGGTTTCGGCCTGGACGCGGGCGCAGGTTTCCTGACGGGAAGTCATGGTCGGCTCTGAGAAGGTGATGCGGCCGCCGTAGCTTTCCACAGCGCGGCATTTCACGGCGGGAGCATTTTTGGGCATGACAATATAGGCGGGGACGCCGCGCCAGGAGGCGGCACAGGCTACGGCGGCTCCGTGATTGCCGCTGGAAGAAGTCACGATGCCGTGAGCGGCTTCGGCGTCCGTGAGGGAGAGAATGGCGTTTGAGGCGCCGCGAATTTTGAAGGAACCTGTTTTTTGGAAGTTATCGCACTTGAAGAAGAACTGGGCGCCGGCGATGGCGTCGAGTGAGTGAGACGTGAGAACGGGAGTGCGATGAATGCGAGGAGCGATGCAGGCGTGAGCTTCCTTGATGGCGTCCCACGTAGGAGCTTGATAGTTGATGGGATCGATTTGCGGAGCTGTGGTCATAGGACGCTCTGAAGCGATCGAGATAATCTGATTGAAAGTGCGCGAAGCATGGGAACGAGACTCATTATGGCACAGGGATGGAGTGTTGCAGGTAGGGATGACAGGAGTGATCAGGGTGGGCGGCAGGCCAAAGTGGATGCAAAAGTACAAGTTTGCGACGGTGAAATGGCGTGCGATAAGCGGCAGCAAGAAAAATTAGAAAGTGAATTGTCGCGAGCGGCGGTGGGGAGTTACTATCGTCGCGGAATTTGAAGAGGCAGAAGCGGAGAGATCAGGAGAACACATGGAAATCCAGGCGAAGAAGCTGCGATGGGTGACAGGTGCATTGGCGATCGTGCTATCGCTCACAGGGGTGGAAATTGCGGCGGCCAATGAGGTGCGAACGGCATCGGGCGTTGTCGAAGGGACGACGAGCGCGGATGGGAAAGTGCAAATTTTCAAGGGGATTCCATTTGCGGCGCCGCCGGTGGGCGCGCTGCGATGGCAGGAGCCGCAGCCGGTGAAGAGCTGGGATGGCGTGCGGAAGGCCACGGAATTTGGCGCACGGTGCATGCAGTGGAACGTGTTTGGCGACATGGTGTTTCGCGACGCCGGGCCGAGCGAGGATTGCTTGTACTTGAATGTGTGGACGCCGGAGACGTCGGCGAAAGCGAAGCTGCCGGTGATGGTGTGGATTTATGGCGGGGGATTTCAGGCGGGCGCGACGTCGGAGCCGAGGCAGGATGGCGAGCATCTGGCCCACGAGGGCGTGGTGGTGGTGAGCATGAATTACCGGTTGGGAGTGTTTGGATTTTTCTCGCATCCGGAATTGACAAAGGAATCCGCGCATCATGCCTCGGGGAATTATGGATTGCTGGACCAGGCGGCGGCGCTTGAGTGGGTGAAGAAAAATATAGAGGCGTTCGGAGGCGATCCGGAGAAGGTGACGATATTTGGAGAGTCAGCGGGATCGTTTTCTGTGAGCGCGCTGATGGCTTCGCCAGTTTCGAAGAAGTTGATCCACCGAGCGATTGGAGAGAGCGGAGCGTTTTTTGGGAGGACGTTGCCCGCGAAGCCATTGGAGGAGAGCGAGCAGGACGGCGCCAAGTGGGGAGCGTCGATCGGAGCGGATACGCTGGCGAAATTGCGTGCAATACCGGCGGAGCAGCTGATGGAAGATGCGAAGAAGGACAGGAACGCATTCCGGTTCGGGCCAGATATTGATGGGTACTTCTTTCCGGAGAGCCCGGCGGAGATTTATGCGAAGAAGGAGCAGGCGCACGTAGCGCTGCTGGCGGGATGGAATCACGACGAGGGGAATTACCATGGATTTTTCGGTAAGGAAGAGGCGACGAAGGAAAACTACGCGAAAAAGATCGAGCAAACGTATGGAGACAAGGCCTCGGAAGTGATGAAGCACTTTCCGGGAGAAACGGACGAGCAAGCGAAGGAGTCTGCGGGGCTGCTGGCGACGGCGAACTTCATCGGGTACAGCACCTGGAAGTGGATTGAGGAGCAGACGAAGCTAGACGGGCCGGCAGTGTACCGATATGAATTTGACGATGCGCCACCGCTTCCGGAGACGGGAGCGCCTCCCGGGGCGGTGCCGACGGCGTACCACTCATCGGAAATTGAGTTTGTATTCGGAATGCTGAAATCGAAGAATCTGCCATGGAGACCGCAAGATTTTGAATTATCGGAGCAGATGGGGAAGTACTGGACAAATTTTGCCAAGACCGGAGATCCGAACGGAGCCGGATTAGCGAAATGGCCGGGATACGATGCGGGCGATGGATTTGAGGTGATGCACCTGAACGCCAAGTCGAAGGCGGAGAAGGATCGGCAGCGGGGGCAGTATGAGCTGTTGGATAAATTGGCGGCGAAGCCCTAGCGGGATGAATGGCAGGGCTTCTCGGCGTTGCAGTGGTTGAGCCGCCTCTCAGGAGGCGCGAAGAGGTTCGGGGTGGAACTTGATTGCGGCGGCGACACCCAGAAGGATGAAGAGCGCCATCACGACTAACTCGGAAATGAGGAAAGGAGGCTCGTTGCCTTTGGGCGCGAGGGCGTGGAGAGCGGGGACTTTGGCAAAGAGCTGTGCGATGAGGACGAAGACATTGAAGTAGAGGGCGATGGTGGCAGTGATGGAGTATGTCTTGAGCCAGGGGCCCTCGAGATGTTTGACGTAACGGGCAGGGAAGGCGATGGCGAGAACGATGATGGAGAGGATGCCGAGAATGATGCCCGGGGTGACGCCGTGAAAGGGAAAGAGGAAGCCGGTGATGCTGGTCAGGGCGGTGGTAGAGAGAAAGACCGCGGTCCAGCCGTCGAGGCGCTTGCCAGCAATCATGCCAAATACGGCGATGAAACCCGAGAAGATGCCGATCAGACTTAGAAGGACGTGGAAAAAGGTAAAGTAGGTCATGCCGAAGATCATGGAATCTCCCTCCGAATCTTTATTTAGAGATGCCCTTTGATGTTTGCGCCGATGGGAAGGGTGCCATTTTCTGATTCCCGCGAATAATTGCAAGACTTTTTTGAGGTAGACGAAGGGAGTTCGCAGCGAGATGCGTTGCTGTGGGCAACCTGGGTGGTGCGAGAGGCCAAAACGAGTACCCCTAGTACTAAGGATTGATGCTTGACCGTGCTGGCAGGTTTGATAGGCTGAGTTACCCCTTCTCAAACGGCGCGAGGGCCGCCAATTCAGCTTCCTCGCGCGGAGGAGGACAAAATGCAGGGATCAGAACGCCGACAACTAGCCCGCCACCCGCTACGCACGCCGATGCGATTCCGTTCGACGGGTGTGGCTGCGGACCAGAGCGAGCATTTCACCGAAGCTCTGAATATTTCTCGCGGGGGCTTCTACTTTGCGTCGTCGGCGCCGTTGCAGGTGGGGATGCCGATTGACGTGACGCTGCGCATGCCCAGCGAAGTGACCGGGACGCATGCCGAAGAGTTACATTGCGCGGCGCGAGTTGTTCACGTGAAAAATGAGGCGTATGCGGACGGTAGGATCGGGTTCGGGGCGGAGATTGTAAAGTTCAGTTCGGTGCCAGTGCAAGAGCGATGAGCGCGATAAGGCTTGGCTTGCAAACCGCATGACGGTTTCCATCCGCGAAAGATAATCAGCCCTCTCACATCTCCCGGAATGACAATTCCGAAATTCATGACGCTCGACGCAGCCCGCTTTTTTTAGGGCTTTGCAGATGGAACGGTGAAAACCGTTTTCGCGCTGCTCACGTTGTCGAAGCGGTCGTAGGCGCGGACAGCGATGGTGTGTTCGCCGGGAGAGAGACCGTTTAAAGTAAATTCGTAGCGCTCACTCAGAGCGTCGCTGATGGCACTGGTCGGGGCTACGAGATTCCAGTCGCCGCCGTCAACGCTGTACTGGGCGCGATCGATGCTGCTCGCGGCATCGTTGGCCACGCATTCAACCGCAACCATTTCACGCTGATTAGGACCGCTTTGCAGTCGCGCCCAGGTGGCCTTGAGTCCTTCAATCACAGGCGGAGTGTTATCAACTTCGAAGCGCTCGCTGATACGTTCGGTTTTCCGGGCGACCGCCGGCGGATTGGAAGCAGAGTCCGTTGCGACAATTTTTAGATAGTAAGCGCCATCTGGGAGCGTGGTCGTATCCCACGAATAGAATTTTTGATCGAGCTTGTCCTTCAGTAGTTTCCAGTCGTGTTCGTTCTCGCCGCGATAGAAAACACTGAAGAGCAAATCATCGTCGTTGTCGTCGTGGGCGCTCCACAGGACGGATTGATAGCCTTTTTCGCGGAAGCCCTGAGGCGGGTTTTCAAATTTTGCCGGCATAGTCGTTTGAGTAATGAACACCCCGAAAGTGTTGGGAGTGGGCGGCGTCTTGAGAGTCACACTGGGGGACTGGCCAGTGGAGATGATCGTCGCGCCTTGGGCGCGGACTCCCGGATCCTGCAGGACAATGGCATCGATAACAGGAGCCACGTTGCGCGGGAGATACGCAAGGCTGACCCAATCGATGCCGTCGCCGGGTCGGCCATCGTGTATCACGGCTTTCCATTGAAAGAAACGGGCGGAAGGGGCTTCGACGGCGCTGCCGGGTTTGGTGTACGGGCCGAACCAGCGAGACCATTCCTTGCCTGGATCTTCGGTGTTGCCGGAGCGGACGAAGAATTCCAGCCGCGGCTCACTGGAAGATTTTGCGGATTTTTCGGAAACCGCGTCTGCGGGCGGACCCCACCAATCGAGGCGTCCCCACTGCGAGAAAAGCTGGGCGTCAAAGGAGCGCGATTCGAACGTGCCTTCGGCTTCGTATTCGGGGCCGAGGGAGAAGACTTTTCCGGGATTCGCGGTGCAGAGAAAAAGTTTGCCGGCGGCATTGCGGGCGATGCCAGTGATTTGCGCGGAGCCTGCTTTGGCGAGTTGCGCGAAAACACCGTGGCCGTCAATGGCGAGAAGAGCGCCGTTGTTGCCGGTGCCGGCAAGGAGGCGGCCGTCGGAGGCGAGGCCGAGAGAATAAACGACGTCCTCGCGAGAAGACCAGAGTTCATCGGGAGCGCCGTCGGGAGAGAGACGATAGATACTGCTGGAAAGGGCTGGCGGGAACGCGATAAAGGGAGTGGATTGCTGGATCTGCCCAGTAATCGTGCCGGCGACGCCGCCCGCGCTGGTTGTGAATGTTGTGGTGCCCTGAGGCGTGGCAAGGATGGTCGTAGGGACTGGAGTGGTGGTGCGCTGCTTTTCGCCGATGGCGGCGACATAGATGGAACCGTCGGGTGCGACCGTTAAAGCGGTGACCTCGCGCTTGGGGGTTTCGTAAAGGACGAAGCCTTCGGCAGTGGCGGAGGAGTGGTCTTCTTTGCGCGGAGATTTGGATTCGGGACGGGTGATGCGAAGGACGCGGCCGTTGGGTTCGGTTCCGGCGAGAAGCTGGTGGTTGGCGTCGAAGGCGAGCACGCGAATGTGGGCTTCGTCGCTGGAATAGAACAGTTCGCCTTTGCCATCGGGAGGCACTGCGAAGATTTGGCCTTTGTCGCCGGTAGCGACGTAGAGAATGCCGTCGGGGGCGAAAGCGATGTCCCAGATATATTTTGTTTTGGGAGCGAAGAAGACGGATTTTTCGCCGTTGGAGGAGACGCGATAAACCTTGCCGTCGGGGGAAGTGGCGACGTAGAGAGCGCCTTTGGAATCGAAAGCGATGGCTTGGGCGACGAGGTCGGAGGAGTCAAAAACGATGGTGGGCTTGCCGGAACCGTCGAAGCGGAAAACTTTTGCGGGAGAGCCTCCTGCGGCGTAGAGCGCGCCCTTGGGATCAAGCTTGAGCGACCAGAGATAGGAAGCGTCGGCGTCGGCGAGCAGCGTGAATTTGGGAGCGAGTTCGAGACGGCCGTCGCTGCGGACCGCTACTCCGTGGGCGGTGCCTTTCAGGAATTCGTCGTAGGTGGTTTCGAGCCAGCGGCGGGTGTGCTCGGCGCGAAGAGAAGAGGGAAGGAGGTAGAGGAGACAAAGGAAGCAGAGGAGACAAAGGACAAGGCTGGAGCGGGCGTGACCAGCGAGGAGAAAAGAGTTTTTGGAACGGGGGAAGCGGCGTGTGGCGAGTGACGAGTGGCGAGTTGGAGTGAGAGCGGCTTGCATGCGCTTTGACATTTAAATGGTCACCGGATTTGGAGATTGAGAGAGATTACCCCTGTGACGGGGCCGTCCAGCGGAATGGAAGATTCGCTGGCGAGGGATTCACGTAGAACCTGGACGGTGCCGGGAGCGGGGCGGCCGTCAATGACATTGATCTGGTCGAGCGGGACATTCGGGAGTTCCTTATCGTCCCAGAGGATGGTCGGTGTGGGAGTGAAAAGGCCGACGTAGAGGCGGTCGTTGCGGCGTTCGTGATTAAGGAGAGAGATGAGTTGATCGAGGCCCGAGGAGCCGCCACCCACGGCGCCGAAGGCGAAGCCGCGCGAGGCGCGATTGAGCATTTCACCATCGGTGACGAGGACGCGAAGAGCAGTGCCGCGAGTGACCTGGTCGGGAACGTGGACTGTGGTTTCTTCAATGCGTTCGGGACCGCGATAGGGGCGGAGCAGCACGCGAACGCGGAGAGTTTCGCCGGGAGAGGCTTCGCCTTTTTCGAGCCAGGCGCTTTCAATGCCATAGGAATGGCGGCCGGGAACGCTTGCGACGTGGAGAGAGATGCGATCGAAGACGGGAATTTCGTGGTTGTTGGTGAAAAGGCGCGTGAAAACATTTTGGATGGTGAGGGCGATCGGTAGGCCGTCAGGAGTGAAGGCGTCGCCAGGGGCGAACGTATTTTCTATCTGGACGGGAGGGTGGCCTTTGAGAGCGATTTCACCGGAGAGATGGAGCGTGGTTCCCTCACCGTAGAGAGAGTTTTGGGTGAGGCCGTTGAAGACAGTGACGCCGATGAGGAGCGGAGTGAGCTTGGGATGATTGATCATCTCGAAATGGAGCTTCTTTTCGGCGCTGCCAACAGAGAGCGTGAGGTCGATGGGAATCATCGGAGGCGGAGTGCCGAGCTCGCCCGTAACGGCGGTAAGGTGGTCACCGGTAATCGTGCCGATGGGCGCGCCGACATTGATGATTTTTGTGGAGGCGAGGTCCGAGGAAAGCGTGGTGACAACTTCCGTGCGGGCCATGGGGAATTGGACGTTGCCGAGGCTCAGGAAAGGATGGCCGCACAGATAGATTTCATTCGCGCGGACGGCGGTGACAGTGCAGGCGGAGGCGATTGAAGAGTCGCCTTGGACGAGGACCATGCCCGCCATGTCGCCGGGGACGAGGCGAGCGCTGTCATGATTGTGACTGGATGGGGCAGTGCCGCCTTGAGCTGCGACCACGCCGAAGCTTTGTAGTTGCGGCGCGAACTGGCGGAGGGCCTCGGGCTCGTAGCCGGAGAAGACCAGAGGAGTTTCGATAGGCTCGAGCGCGGAGCCGGTGGGTAGATTGGTGCTCGAAGCTGTGTTTTGGGAAAGGGAGATTTGCGGCATGGGCGCTTGGTAGGGATCGGCTTCCGAGGTGAGCTGCGGCTCAGGGCTAAGAACATTTTCGATGGGAGTGACGCCCGCGATGGGCTCCTTCGTAAAGACGCCGAGCTTGAGGGAAAGAGCGCCGGCGAGTTTCCCTTCGAGATAGACGGGGCTGCCGCTCATGCCGGCGACGACGCCCGTATGCTCGACTTTGGGGCCTTTGAGTTGGACGAGAATGATGGACTGTTTGGGGCCAAGGAAATTGCTCATTACGCCGAGGACTTCGAGGTCGAACTTTTCGACCTGGTCGCCAGCAAAGATAGTGTAGGCATAGCCTTGCATTCCGGGGCGGACTTGGCTAAGGGGAAGGATTTCTGTCGAGGAGGGGGCTTGAGCGCGCGCGGAGAAAGGCGATATGGCGCCCGCGACGGCCAGAGTTGTGGCTGCAAGAAGGATGGGGAATCGGGAGCGGAGGCGAGTCATGGAGAGATTAGACGTGGCCGAGAGCATGAATCGCTAATGATACGCGGCGAGGTACGGGGAAGCAATCAAACCGGCGGAGGGCCGGAAGTAGGAGAAAGAGGCTAGGCGTCCTAGAACTGAACATGATCCTGAAGTTGAGGGGAGTCTGGGCGCGGGCGGGCGGCAAACTCTCTCACAGATCATGAGTACAACTACAAGCCGAAGCATACAGTCACCTTTTTCCAGCGGCTTTGTCCGCAAATGCGACGCGCCTTAGACGGCTTCCGTTTCACCGTTTTCCGGCACGCTAGCCTCTCGCGAGGTAGTTTGCTAGGACGGCGGCGCAGGACTCGACGAACTCCTGTTCAGTTTTGGTGAATGTGTCGGCGAAATAGCTCTCGATGTCGAGCTCGGCGGCGAGTCTTTTGTTTACGAAGATGGGGACGACGATTTCGGATTTGACTAGCGTAGTCGCTCCCGCGAGATAGCGCGGATCCTTGGACACGTCTTGAACGACTACCACCTGGCCGCTGCTGCCGGCGGCTCCGCACAGACCGCGATCGAGCGGGATACGAGTGTTAGGCGTGAAGCTGCCCGCGAAGGGGCCGACGATGAGGTAGTTGGAGTCGGCGGGATCGACGAGGTAGAAGCCAGTCCAGTTGTAGCGAGTCATTTTTTCATGGAGGTGGATGGCCATGTGCTCCATCAGGGCGTGGGCCGAGCCAGCATTCTGGGCATAGGATTGAAATTCCTTGAGAAGCTCGTTGTGCACTGGCGTCATGTGATGCCTCGGAGTGGCGAGCAAAGTTCGCGCGATAAGGCCCGCGCGCTTTATGCGTTCAGGGACAACCACCAGTTTACATGAAGGATAAGAGCGCAGGTCCGGAGCCTGGAACAGAGTTGTCGACGTGTTTCCAAAGGAGATGTAGAATTCCGCCGGCGAGGTGGGAAATGGGAGAGTTGAAACGATTGAATAGCTCGTTGAGGGAAGTGGCAGATGAAGCCGGGAACGGCGGAGTGTCGCGACGGGAATTTTTGGGGAAGGCGGGGGCGGCGGCGGTGGGATTTACGATTGTGCCGCGGCGCGTATTGGGCGGGGCGGGATATGTGCCGCCCAGCGACAAGGTGAACATCGCGTTTATTGGAGTAGGGGCGCAGGGATTGCGCGTAATGCTGGGTTTCTTGAAACAGCCGGACGTGCAGGGCGTGGCGGTGTGCGACGTGACCACGAGCGGGGCGAATTATCCGCAATGGGATGACCACGAATTCATGAAATCCGTGCGGAATTTGCTGGGCGTAGAGAGCGGATGGGAATGGCTAAGCCCGAACGAGCCAATTCAGTTGACGCACTCTCTGCGGGTGACGAGCGGAGTGGCGGGGCGCGAGCCTTGCCAGAAGATCGTGAATGGATATTACGGGACGCAGCAGCGCTCGGGAACGTACAACGGTTGCGCGGCGTACATTGATTTTCGGGAATTGCTTGAGAAACAGAAGGATGTGGACGCCGTGGTGGTATGCACGACCGACAACTTGCACGCGGCGGCCTCGATAGCGGCGATGAAGCACGGGAAACATGTGTTTTGTCAGAAGCCCCTGACGCACACGATTTATGAAGCGCGGCGGATGGCGGAAGTGGCGCGCGAGACGGGCGTAGCAACGCAAATTGCAGTTGGGAATCAAGCGTCGGAAGCGACGCGGCTGCTTTGCGAATGGATTTGGGCGGGAGCGATCGGGCCGGTGCGCGAAGTTTACAACTGGTCAAACAGACCGTTTTGGGCGCAGGGAATCGAGCGGCCGAAAGACGTGCAGACGGCACCGGCCGGACTGGATTGGGACCTGTGGCTTGGGCCTGCGCCGGAGCGAGGATTCAACCAAGCGTACTTGCCTTTTGTGTGGCGAGGCTGGAGCGATTTTGGCTGCGGAGCGCTGGGGGATATGGGCTCGTATAGCTTCGACGCGATTTTCCGCGTGTTGAAGCTGGAGGCGCCGCAGACGGTCGAGGCCAGCTCGACGGACCGTTATCCGGAGACGTATCCCATGGCTTCGATCGTCCGATATGACTTTCCGGCGCGTGGAGACATGCCTGCCGTGAAATTCAATTGGTACGACGGCGGACTGAAGCCGCCGCGGCCTGACGAGTTAGAGGAAGGAAAGACGCTCACCAACGAGGACGAGGAAGGCGAGGGGCTTCTATTTGTGGGAGACCGAGGAAAGATCTTGTGCGGCTTCAACGGATCGAATCCCCATCTGATCCCGCAGAGCAAGATGGACGCATTCCAGCAGCCACCAAAGACTTTGCCGCGTTCGCCCGGTAACGAACGCGAGTGGCTGAACGCCTGCAAGGGAGATAAGACCAAGCCGGGCGCGAATTTTGAGTTTACTGGAGTAGTGACGGAATCGCTGCTACTTGGCAATGTGGCCACGATGACCGGCGAGCGGCTTCATTGGGACCGCGCAGGGCTGAAAGTGACAAATTCGGACGCGGCGCAGAAATTCGTGGCCCCGGAAAGACGCAAGGGTTGGGAGATTTAGAAACGCCGAATCAGAAACGATGGATAGGCCCGATCAGGTTCCAGTGAATCGAATACCAGGTCAAGAAAACGCAGGCTACGGCCACCAGCGAGAATTTTATTCGTGAGATGGTGCGAACTTCGGCGCGGCGCCAGATGCGGATGCCGGCGACGAGCGCAAAGATGCTGAAGAAAACCGCGAGGACAGAAAACCAGTTGATCAGCCAAAAGTAGCGTTCGATGGTAGGGAACGCCGGCAGATCGGATTTCTGCAGATTTAGCGCCAACGCCAAAAGCCAAATTCCAACGATAACCCACGCGAAGGCGGCGAGGCGCGGACCGATGGTGATCCATAGTGTGCCAATCTGGGGCTTGAATGGCGGCCGGCTGCTGAAGAACAGCTTCCTCCCCAAACGGATCAGGCTGGCTATAACGACAAAGAGGAGAATCGACACGCTGACAGCCAGAGAAATCGAAATAAATGTTTTGTTTTCGTACCAGGGAACGCGCTGAAGTTGGACTCCTGGAAAATTCACGGCAACGCGGACGATTTTTCCTGAGGAATCTCGAATCGCGAAGACGCGCGCCTGATCGTTTTCATCCTGCCAGAGATCCTTTCCAATCGGTTTCCATTTGCGGACGTGGCCGCGGAGGTCCTTTGAGCTATCGACGGTGAGGACGCCGTCCTTATCAACTTTGGCGACGGCTTGTCCGAAGGGATTCCCAATGGCGAGTTTGGTGCTGTCGGCGCGGCGAGTGGATTGGTAGTTTCCAGCAATGTCCTTGAGTTGAGCGACGGGAATCGATTGGAACGCTGGCTGCGTGTAAGCGGGGAAGTAGCGGTCCGCAAAGCCGTCGAGAAGTTCGGCGCGATTTTTTGCGGCGGAGCCGGCCGAGTTGTAGGAGACGAAGAGCACGAGTTTTTGCGTGGGCTCAAGCAGGAACATACTGTGAAAGGCGATCAGGTCGCCGTCGTGGCCGATGAACCGCAGATTGTTGCGCCAGGTCTGGTAAAAGCCCATGCAGGCGGGTGGCAGGTCGTTGGAGGCGCGGAATTGCGGCGTCCACATTTCATCGCGAGTTTCAGTTTTAAGGATGCGGTGGCCATCGAGTTCGCCGCCATTTAGCAAAGCGAGAGCGAATTTTTCCATGTCGCCAGCGGAAGAGGAGACGCCACCGGCTGGAGCGGGATTGAAAATTTCGAAACCGATGACAGGCTTGGTTGTATTGGATGGGTAGCCGTCGGAGACGTCGGGCGCAAGCTCGGCGATCATGGGTTCATTGAAGCTGGAATGCTTCATGCCTAGGGGCTGGAAGATGTGTTCAGAGACGTACTGCTCGAAAGGTTCCAGGCTGACGCGCTGGACGATGTAGCCGGCCAGACCGACTCCGTAATTTGAATAGGCGGGTATTTCGCCGGGAGGATACATGCGGCGAGGCTGATTGGCGATCAGAAAATCTCTTAGTGACGTGGGCTTATGCGGGTTGACATAAATGATGTCGTTGACTACTTCCTCGAAGCCGCCCGTGTGAGTCATGAGATTACGAAGAGTGATGGGCTTGTTGAAGGCCGGAGCAATTCTGAAATCGAGATAGGTGTTTACGTCGACGTCAATATCGAGCTTACCTTGCTCGGCCAGCTGCATGACGGAAACCCAAGTGAAAAGCTTGGAGATGGAGGCAAGGCGGAACATGGTGGCATCGGGATCGACCGGAGATTTCTTGGCGAGGTCAGAAAAGCCGTAACCTTTTTTGAGCAGCTCTTGGCCGTCTTTCATCACGAGAACGGTGGCGCCGACGACGTCGCTGCGCTCCATCTGAAGAGGAACGAGTCCGTCGAAGAACGCTTCAAGGTCGGCTTTTTCAAGAGGGTGGGCAGCGGGCGCAGGAGTAGTAGCCGCTGGCGTAGCCGACGCGATCGTAGCGTTGGGCGCAGTCTTTGGCGGCGTGGGCACTTGAGGGGGTTGTGCGAGTGCGGGAAGAAATAGGCATAGGACAAGAAGCGGGAAGAAAGTACGAAGCCGGGCCATGGCGCCTCCGAACCACATGGAACAGGCGCACAGTCTCTTGAAAACGAGGTGCACAAGCAAGAGAAATTTGAAGAACGAACATGACGCAAGATATGATGCGGGCGGTCGGCAATAGTGAATCCATCGGGAGAAAAACGGCGGCCGAAAAGGAAGAGCACGCAGGAGGAAAAATGAAGAGCATGTTGCTCGGAGTAGTGATTCTCGCGCTGGCGCAAGTTGTTTCGGCGCAGGATTGGGCCAAAGAGAAACTGGCGAAGTCGCCGCGGCACCAGGAATGGGTGACGGTCAAGCACGATGGACGCTCGGTGGAGATGTTCGTTGTGTATCCGGAGTCGAAGGATAAGCGGCCGGTGGTGCTCATTATCCACGAGATTTTCGGGATGACCGATTGGGTCGAGGATTTGGCGGATCAAGTCGCAGCGGCCGGGTACATCGCGGTCGCGCCGGATTTGCTTTCGGGAATGGGCCCAGGCGGGGGACGGAGTTCGTCATTTCCGCAAGGCCAGGCCACGGAAGCGGTAAGCAAGCTAAATCCTGAGCAGGTGACTGCGGATCTGAATGCGGCGGCGGATTACGCGAATAAGATTCCGGCGTCGAACGGAAAGCTGTATGTCGCGGGCTTCTGTTGGGGAGGAAGCCAATCGTTTCGATTCGCCACGAGCCGCGGCGATTTGACGGCGGCATTTGTTTTCTACGGGGCGCCGCCAGATAAAGATGCGATGGAGCGCATCAAGGCGCCAGTTTATGGATTTTTTGCAGGAAACGATATGCGAATTGGTGCCATGCTGCCTGATGCCGTCGCAAACATGAAGGCGGCTGGAAAAACGTTTGAGCCAGTGACCTATGATGGCGCAGGGCACGGCTTCATGAGAGCTGGAGAAGCGCCCGACGCCAACGACGCCAATAAGAAGGCGCGAAACGAGGCGTGGGAGCGTTGGAAAAAGCTCTTGGCCAAGAATTCGTAAAGAGAGCCGCCCATTCAGCCGAGCACTCACGCGCCCAATCACTCGTGACGCAGAGCGACCATCGGATCGACGCGCGTGGCGCGGCGGGCGGGGATGTAGGAAGCCAGTAACGCGACGCCTACAAGCAGCAGGAGAACGGCAGCGAATACAGGTGGGTCAGTCGGTTTGACGTTGAAGAGGAGATTCGTCAACAAGCGGCTAAGGCCGAACGCAGCGAAAAGCCCCAGCAGCGCGCCGAGGAGCGCGGGCCGCATCGCTTCACCAACAATCAAGCCGAGTACTTCGCGACGGCGCGCACCGAGCGCCAGGCGAATGCCGATCTCATGCGTACGCTGTGAAACGCCGTAGGAAATTACACCATAAATGCCGACGGCGGTGAGCAGAAGAGCGATTACGCCGAAAAGCAGAAAGAGAAGCGCAGTGAAGCGTTGATTGGCTACCGAGGCGGAAACCACCTCGTCCAGCGTGGCAACTCCGGAAACCGGAACTTGGGGGTCAATCGAGCTGATCTCGGAACGCACAGCGGCGGCGACCGCGATGGGGTCAGTTTCAGTGCGCACGGCCAAAACGGCCGTGGAATCCGTGAATTGTGCGGTTGGCAGATAGATCTGCAAGGTATGCGGGGCGTCGAGACCGCGGTGCAGAACGTCGCCCACGACGCCGACGACGGTCCTCCACGGCCCTTTCGTATCGCCCATTCTGAGGCGCTTGCCGAGGGGGTCCTCCCCGGGCCAGAATTTTAGAGCCATGGTCTCATTCACCAGCACCACCTTGGGCGACGCCGCAACGTCTCGAGCTTCGAATTCGCGTCCACTTAGCAAGGGAATGCGCATGGCGCGCAGGTAGCCCGGGCTGATGGAATAGCGGTCCGCGCTGGGATCTTCCTCGGGATTTGGCAAGGTTTTGCCTTCGACGTGTATGCCATACATATCCAGATTTCCGCCCAATGGAAGCTGACTGACGATGCCGACTGCTTTCACCCCTGGAATTGCCCGGACGCGCTGAAGAACCTGATCGTAGAATGCAACGGCAGGAGCGTCCTCCGATTTTGGACCCCAAAGGGACATCGTCAAGGTCAGGGCATGGGATGGATCGAAGCCGGGCTTCACCTCCAGGAGACGGACGAAGCTCTTCATCATAAGTCCGGCGCCCGTGAGGAGAAGGAGAGCGAGGGCCACGTCGGCAAAAACGAGCATGCTGCGCAAACGGTGGCGTTCTTTCCCGGCGGTGCTCTTGCCAGATTCCTTCAGCGATTCGTTGAGATCGAGTTTGGAGGCGCGGAAAGCAGGGAGCAGGCCGAAGGCGAGGCCGGTTATGAGGCAGACGCCGAAGGTAAAAGCAAAGGTCGTGGCGTCAATCTGCACGTTTTGAAGACGCGGCAGATTTGCGAGACGAAGCTGGTGAAGGAAAACGACGCTGCCCCAGGCGAGGAAGAGCCCGAGGCCACCGCCAGTGAGAGAGAGCAACAAACTCTCTGTGACAAATTGGCGAACCATGCGAGTCCGACGAGCGCCGAGAGCGGCGCGAAGGGCGACTTCTCGTTGTCTGCGAGCGGCCCACGCCATGAGGAGATTCGCGACATTAGCGCACGCGATCAGGAGAACGAACCCGACCGAGCCCAGCAATATCCAGAGGGCTGTTTGGACGTCACCAACGAGGTAATCCTTCAGGGGCGTAAGAATGACGCCAGAGGCGGAGTACTCCGTGGGATATTCGCGGAAGAGATTTGCGGAGATTTGATTCATTTCCGCTTCTGCCTGGGTCTTGGAAATACCGTCCTTCAGGCGGGCGAAGGCGCGGAGGTGGCGGCAATCCCGGCAGGCGTAAGGGAGCGTGGCATCGTAGGCGAGGGGCGTATAAATGTCCGCCGCCCGGCGGGGATCAAAAGAAAGCACTGAAGGAAAATTGTCGGGAAGGACGCCGACAACCGTGTAACTCCTCGTTCCCAGCTGTAGGGACTTGCCGACTATTGCGGGATCACCTCCGAATCTTCTTTGCCAGAATCCGTAACTGAGGATGACGACGAAATTGTTTCCGCGAACGTCCTCGGCGGCGAGGAAGTTGCGGCCTTGTGCTAATCGGACGCCAAGGAGATCAAAGAAAGAGGATGAGACACGGAATCCGGTCAACGTTTCGGCGTCGCGAGTGCCGATGATGGTAGGCGTCCAAAAGCTGATGGCGGCGATGCCATCGAACGAATGGTTCAGTCTGTTCCAATCGATGAATGTTGCGTAGGAAGTGTTCGAACGTGTGCCGTCTTTATCTTTTTCCCAAAGCATCATGAGCTGGTCTTGCTTGGGAAAGGGAAGTGGCCGCAGCAAGACTCCATGAACAACGCTGAAAATGGCGGTGTTCGCGCCAATCCCGAGAGCGAGTGTAAGAATTGCAACCAGCGCGAAGGCCGGGCTGTTGCGAAGCATACGAACGCCGAAGACCAAATCTTGTAGAAAATCCTGGATATAGCTCACGCGTCGAGCGTCGCGACAAATCTCCTTGGATTGTTCGAGGCCGCCGAAATCGCGCAGGGCTTCTCGGCGAGCTTCCTCCGGAGAAAAGCCGGCAGCCACGAGTTCCCGCGATTTCTGTTCGAGGTGATACTGCAGCTCCTCACTCAAATCCTGTTCCACACGGTTCCAGCGGAACAAGGAACGGATGCGGAGCGGCAGAGTGTAAAGCCAATGTGTAGGACGCATGAGATCTCCTTGCGACGACGCTGCGCGCTCAGGCCTCCTTGAGTTTTACGACGCCCGAAATGGCGGCTGAGAGGCGGTCCCAGTTGGCGGATTCTTTTTCCAGATGCTTTCTGCCGGGCGGTGTGAGGGAGTAGAACTTGGCGCGGCGGTTATTTTCTGTGGGCTTCCATTCTGCGGTGATCCAGCCTTCCTGTTCGAGCTTGTGCAAGGCAGGATAAAGCGACCCGTCACTGACTTGAAGGACGTCGCCGGAGACTTGCCTCAGGCGGAGGCTGATGGCGTAGCCATTCATGGGCTCCAGGGCGAGAATTTTCAGAAGGAGCAAGTCCAGCGTGCCCTGTACCAAATCGGAAGGTTTGCTCACGGATTCACCTCGGTTACCGAGAGCAGCGTACAAAAACTCTGCTCGGTAAGCAAGGGGAAAATTCGTCTTTCCGTGCGGTGCCTTCAGAAAGTCAGCTCAGGCCCGCCGGCCTGTACCACCATAATCGGCTCCTCCCCCAATTTTCTCGTAAATGTCGCATCTAAAAGAGTTAGCGTTCTTGTAAGTGATTTAAAATCAACGCTTACGGGGTAATCCGCAAGTGTTGATTCTAAATAACTTAAGATTGCAGGGGGGCTGCATGCGGTTCCACGGGACATTTAAACCGGGGTTATCCACGTCGGACCAGCAAGGTTCAGCTGATGGGTTCCAGCAAATACCGGAAAGCAAGAACGCCAGCAGGGGTTGCTGGCACGGTGAAAAGCAGAAATCCTCGGAAAAACGATCTACCACAGGGACTGAGCTTTAAACAGCGGAGCGTTCGGTCGAGCTATTCTTGCGCCGATTCTTGCGAATCGGTGGCGATCAGTGGCCGAGGAATTTTTCGATGGTTTGGAGCTCGGCTTCGGCCATGCCTAAATACTTTTGAGCATTTTTGGAATCCTGCTTTTGCATGAAGTATTGTGCTTTGTTCAGGTCCGTCTTCATGCGCTGCTGAGCAGAAACAATGTCCCCGCGAAGGCCGTAGCCGGATGCGGCTTGTTGACGTTGCAAGTTATCAAGCGTTTGAATGGCGGCGGCGGAACGGCTATCAATATCGTCGTACTTTTGCTCGACTTCCTGAGCGGCGGCTTCAGCCTGAGCATGCGAAGGTTGTGCATTGTCTGTGCTGGTCACAGGAGGCTGCCCAGCGTCCTGTGACAGGGAAGCTGAGTGCCCTGCTTTTCTTGATTTGGCCGGGGCGGACTTCCTGGGCGGCTGGGCTGACGCAGTGGAGCCTGAAGGAGCAGGTGATTCACTTCCGGGGCTAGAAGCAGAGCTAGCAGAGTCAGGCGAAGATTGAGCCGCAGGAGATACTTGTTGCGCGGGCGGTTCCGCAGGCGCGGGATTTGCGCCAGCAGTGGCTGTCGGGGAAGCATCTGTCGAATTAGGGGTTGCGGCAAGCGATGCCGCCGGGTCGGCGGGTGTTGAAGGCGCAGAGGCGGCGGGTGGTGGGGCGGACGAATTGGGCGGCTGGGATTGTGGAGAAGAGGCAGAATTCTTGCCAGCGCCAGCCAGCGTTTTTAGGTGGGCTGGGAGGTACAGGCCCGCAGCGACGAGCACGACGACGACAATGAATGCACCAAGAGCCACATAAAGACCACGATGACCGCCGGAACTGACGACAGGAGGCGGAGGAATAGGAGCGATGGGAGCCTCCACAGCGGCCTCGGGCCGGGACTGTTGATAGGCGGGAGTATCCACGAGTGTAGTCGGGGACGTGGACGCGGGAGTTTCCTGGAGGAGAGCCGTGGCACCGCCAGATTTCGCCGCACTGGACGGTGCAAAGGACCTCGGATCGAGAGCGGGCTGCGTGCCTCCGCCCTGGGACTGTACGCTCTTGAGAGCGCCGCGGAATGCGTCCGCGGATTGGAAGCGCTGGCCCGGATCCTTGGCGAGGGCCATAAGGATGATTTGGTTAAGCGGCTGGGGAATGCCGGGACGGAGAACGATGGGAGGCTTAGGCTCTTCCTGCAGGTGGGCAGCCATCATTGCGTAGTTGCTGTCGGCCTGGAAGGGAAGCTGGCCGGTGACCAATTCGTAGAGTGACACGCCAAGGGAGTAGAGATCGGAACGATTGTCAGCCGGATCGCCTTTGACCTGCTCGGGAGGCATATAGTTGAGCGAACCGAGAGTTGTGCCAGTCATGGTCAAGCTGCGGTCCGTGGAGGAGCGGGCGATGCCGAAGTCCATGAGTTTCACGGCGCCATCGGCGGTGAGCATCATATTGGCGGGTTTGATGTCGCGGTGGATGATGTTCTGCTTATGTGCATAACTGAGGGCATCGAGGACCTGATCGATATATTTGATGGCCTGCGAGGGAGGAATAGCCCCCTGCTGGAGACGGGAAGAGAGGGTCACGCCATCCACGTACTCCATAATCATGACGAGCTGATTGTCGAGAGTGAGAGCAGTGCGGAGAGCCGCAATATTGGGATGAGAGAGACTGGCGAGGAGTTTGATTTCGCGAAGGAAACGGTCGGCAAGATCTTTTTGGCCGGCGAGGTCGGGGAGGAGAATCTTCATGGCCTCGATGCGGTCAGAGATGGTGTTGCGGACCTTGTAGACCTTGCCCATGCCACCGGCACCGAGAATGCCTAGAATCTCATAGTCACCAAGCTGCTGGCCGACCGTGTAGTCCTGGCTCATTGTGTGGCTCCCTTCCAACAGGAAATAGGCGAAGAAGTTTACGCCACCTCGCCTATTCGAAATCAAGAAACGAGAATACCAGTGAAGTGCATAGAGATGCCGCAAATCTTGCGGACAAAGTGAATCAGGGGGTGCTGGCGGCGACGTCGCCGACTTTAGGAGGCGTTGAGCCGCTGTAGGTGACGGTGGCGGAGTCGGAATCAACCTCTGTAACGGTGGCTGTGCCGAGTTTGTTGGTGACGGTCTTGAGGACTTTGCCAGTCGTGGGATCCTTTACGGTTCGAACGGCCCGACTGATATCAATGGTATCACCGACGCGGACACCCACTTTGTTGCCGATATTGATGATCAGCGTGCTACCGCTGACGTCCGCAACGACGCCGGAGTAGTTAGCCTTGTAAGTGGGCAATGTCGCCGAAGCATTGTCCAGCTGCGTGGCGCAGTCCGCGACGGCTTTGTTCACGGCCTCACCGAGAATGGTTTCGGAGAAATTGCTGCTGCTCATGTCGAAGGCGCCACCGCCCCCACTGTAGCCGGTGCCGCCACCACCGCCGAGGAACATTCCTGAACGGGAGGACTCGCCGTTTCCGGTGACTGCGGCGAGGATTTCGCCGGTCGTAGTGTTTACCATCCGTGCGGTGATAGAAACCTCAGCCTTTGATTCCTTCTTGCCGATGCCAGCCAGAGCTCCGGTCCAGCCGCTGTGACCGCCGCCCACGCCGCCGACCTTTTTGTCGTCGCGGCCGAACTTAGTAATGGAACCGAGGATGATCGTATCCACGCCGAGAATGCGGCCGATCTTGGCGGCGCTGGCGGGATCGGCGCGGTCGCTGTTAGAAAAATTTTGCTCGGCGATAATCTTGTCGAGCGCGGCCCGCTCGATGACGGAGTACTTGCCGTCTTGAACGAGCTTCTGAACCATGAGGTCGGTAATGCCCTTGCCGACATCCTGGTCTGTGCCAAAGATGGAGGCAACGACAGTCTTGACGGTGCCGTAATCGAAGTTCAGCACGGCCACGCGCTTTTTTGGTCCGGCTGGAGCTGCTGTCGGCGCGGCCTGCTGCGCGGCTTGCTGCGCGGCGCAGGGTAGAACTATCAGAGCCGAAATGCACAGAAAACGTAGAATTCTCGACATAAGGAAGTACTCCTCACACCCAAGGGATTAGTGAGCGACGCCCGCGATCCATTTCACTTGAGATGCAAACCTCTTCGGAATCGAAGACCCGCACTCGCACGAGGTCGGTAGACCTGCTCAGGCAGGTATCCTACACCTGGGTAAAGGGAAGAGGCAACGGTCTGTGTCCGAAGGGAAACCACGATCGCCGGGCAAATGGAGAAATGAAAACGCCCACACCGAGGGGATCGCAGCAGGGAAGATTCTAGTGATACAAGAAGTGCGAGAGGGTTGGATGAAGCGCCAGAAAGTCAGCTCTCTGGCGCTTCATCGACGTTGAGCGCCCGCCAGCCATCACGGGTGACGACAACTTTTGCAGATGTTTCAGTCGTTTCCGCCGCTGCCGTCGCCGCTGGATGCTTGCTTCACATCTTGTTCGGCTTGTCTCGCGGCATCTTGTTGCGCTTTCAAGTCGTCCGCCACGTTTGCATCGGCCTGGACTTGGCCATCGGGCGAAGGCCTTCGGGCAGCGGCGGGACCGCCTGGCATCCCGTTTTTGCCTTGATTTTCAGCCATTTGATTGAGGCCCTCGTCGATTTTTGCGCGGAAGTCGTTCTGCATGTCCTGCAAATCCTGAACGGCAACCGGCACTTGCGCACCAGAGGCACAGTCCCCACTCTGGCTGCTGCTTACAAGGACAGTGACGTTTTGGCTTGCGTCGGGTGTGTCCTGGATTCGGGTAAGAACGTCACCCGGGGAGAGAGAGCACTCCGTTCCATCTGCCATCTCCGGATTCAGCACAGTGGAAACGACGAAAGTGCGGTGCGCAGGATCCAGCGCGGCGGGAATCTGATCGCTGGAAGCGGGCTGAGGATTGGGATTCGTTGCCTCCTGTTTCTCAGCTTCGATTTGCGCTCTTACTTCGTCAGCAATCGCCTGTTTCACCTCTGGGGTGAGGGTTACGGGCCCGTTATTGTCTGCGACGGGCTGGTCGTCAGGTTCCGAATCCGCCGCCGCAGATTCCGCTGCAGCCGCGGCCTGGGCGTTAGCATTGGCTGCGGCACGAGCTTCATAGGCAGCCTGCAGGTTTGCGGCGATGAGATAGTCAGCCAGCCACAATGAGGGTGATGCGTAAACGGGAGCGGGTGCAAAGTAGGCTCCGTAATACCCATACCAGGGCGCTGCGCTCCATCCCCAACTCCACACGATCGGCGCCGGCCACGGATTGTAAGCCCATCCATAAAAGGCACGGCCGTAGTAATAACGCGGAACATACCCGTAGTAAGCAACGCCATGCCAATAGGCGCCGCGATACGCGTACGCGTACCTTCGTCCGCCGTAGTAGTAGGTGCGGCGAATGTAGGGCCGGCCGCCACGCACGTAGCCGCGCTCGATGTAACCATGGTCACGGCCGTACCCGACCAGCCGGGCGCCGTCGGCTCGCCTGGTTTCAAAGCGCCTCTCGCCGTGGACGCCACGATTGATCGTAATATCGTGTGCCCGGATCGATGTGAGATGTCCTCTCGAGTTGAAATGGGCCTCGGCTCCGCTGCTCGTCCTGACACTGGTTCTGGCGCCACGATCATTGAAGTGGTAGACGCTTCCATCGGGACGATTAACACTCCTGCCGGCGCGTACCATTGTGCCGCGGGACTCGGCACCGCGAACTTCGTTGCCGCGTGGTGCGTTAACCTGATGCTGGCCGCTGCGAACCTCGTTGCCGCGTGGCGCGTTAACCTGAGGCTGGCCGCTGCGAACCTCATTGCTGCGTGGTGCGTTGATTTGAGGCTGGCCACTGCGAACTTCGTTACCGTGGGTTGCGTTGGCGTGGGACTCTGGGCCCCGGACTTCGTTGCCGCGAGAGTCGGCACCGCGAACTTCATTGCCGCGTGGCGCGTTAACCTGGGGCTGGCCGCTGCGAACCTCATTGCCGCGTGGCGCGTTGATTTGAGGCTGGCCACTGCGAACTTCGTTGCTGTGAGTAGCATTGCCATGAGCGGTATTGCCGCGAGCCTCGCCACCACGAGATTCGTTTCCCCGAGGCGGGTTCGTAGGCGGCGCGCTAGGTCTCGGCGGAGCGGTATGCTGGGGAGCAGCATGAGGAGCGGCGGGTTTTGGTTCAGGTTTCTTCGATTCCGGCTTCTGAGATTGGGCGCAAACAAATAGTGGAAGCACCAATAGAGCCAACAATAGGGAGAACCACCGGCCGACGGCCGTCTTATTTTCCCTCGAGTTCATCATAATCCTCCTCGCGAACGCCTTCTAAGTTTTCCTGCTCGATGCAAAGCCCCGGACCAAAACATGCGATTGCCCAGAATTGACTCGAATTCCAGCTCCCACCCACCAGCCACTGGCAGAACAAATGAGTAATAACGCACTATGGCAAGACACAACCGCAGGCTCCAGAACGATCAGACCCTAATCTGTCGAAAAGAACCCGGCGAGGAAACACGCGAAGTGATGCTTGACGATGCCTCCTCACGAATTACGACGAACTCGAAATGCGTGCCCCTTGGAATATGATCCTACGCAGATTTCGTACCCCGCTTGAAAGGAATGCTACATCGCGGGAAGGGCCCCGGCAACGTCCGAATATCGATGGTGTCCTTGATGTAAACGCAGGCGGCCTCCAAACTGGCAAGCGTTCAAGCCCAGCCCGAAAGAAAACCTGATAGGATTCGTCAAGGTGACCCGGGGCCGGGAAGTCCTTGAGTCACGGAAGGGGAGCCAGGATCATGTCAGAACCGACGAAGGAAGAATTGTTGGCGCGGATCGCAGAGCTGGAGAAACAGGCGGGATCGCGGAAGAAAGGCAGCCTGGAATTCCGCGTGGGAGAAAAGGGCGGGGTGAGCGTGTACGGACTAGGCCGGTTTCCGGTGACGCTTTATTACGAACAATGGGTGAGACTGCTGGATGCGTCAGACGGGTTGCGGTCGTTTCTGGAAGAGAACAAGAGCAGGCTGAAACTCAAGAATCAGGAATAGCGGGCGCCGCCGCACGTCATGCACATGTGTAAGCGTGGGATTTTTGGAACAGGCCCAGTTTAGTCCATGTGATGGTGCATGGCGAAGATCTTGTCCAAGCCTTGCTCGTAGGGATAGACGTGGACCATCCATCCAAACACGACAGGGTGAAAACGGCCGCCGGCCGCCGAACATGCATCCTCTGTAGCGATGGAACCCTGCAGTCCGAACTTTGTCCAATCGGCAGTCCGCAGCTGCCCAAGCCGTGGGAGACAGAGATTGGTGTGCAAATGCCACATAGCAATGCTTAGCGGGATGCGAGCGTTGAGCTCGTCCTCAGTGGCGCTTCTGGGCATGGTAAACATAGCGCCGACGAGTTCGTAGCCGGTGGCGGTCTTTTTGTAGAGCAGGGAAGTCGGACGCGCGGGATCGAACGTGAAGGACTCCAGAAAACCATTACGATAGTTCGTGAAGTGATATTCGGGTTGAGGAATATTCGGCATGAAGATTCTGAAGCCGTCATCCAGCGCGACGCGATAGTCCCTGTATTTCTCGATGCCTGCGCGGAGCTCCGTAACGAGTTCGTTGGCTCGCTCGACATCTCCGGCCCTCTCCGGCCGCATGGAAGTCATAAACATGTGCAGGTTGTGAGAGCCGCGGCCTCCGTGAGTCATGTCCTCGACAGCCGCTTTTTCGCTCGTCTTTTCCTCGCTCATGTCCATACCCGCCATGGGTTTTTGCTGAAGCGCGGGCGTCGCCTGGGGCGCTTGGTCTTGGGTCGCCGGCGCGTGGTGACCTGGCATGGCGACCAGCAAAACCGTGACGACAAAGATGGCACCGAAAACCATGACGGCTTTTCCGACGAGGTGAAACAATGTTCTGCGGGCTGACATGACGAATCTCCTCACTCAATAATACGAAAAATGGGACACGGAAATTTCGGCCTCGAGGAGGCGCGGTTCCTGCACAAAACTGTACGGATGGACAGGAAGTAGAGGAAATAACGGAAATAAAGGAAATAACGGAAATAAAGGAAATAAAGGAAATAAAGGAAATAAAGGAGGCCATAGACAATACTCCCGAAGGTGAGGAATTTCCGCGGCGTGATAAACTTTTAGCGTGAAAAAACAAACGGTGCAGCCGGCAAAACACTTGGCGGGAGGCGTGCAACCTCCAGGCGACAAATCGATCTCGCATCGTTACGCGATGCTGGCCGCGCTTGCGGAGGGCGCAAGCGAACTGCGCAATTTTTCGACGGCGACGGATTGCCACAGCACGCTTGCATGCATGAAAGCACTCGGCGCGGAAGTGAAAATTGATAAGGACACGGTCCGCATCTCGGGCCGGGGGCCGCGAGGACTTACAAGCAGCCGCCGGGCGCTAGATGCCGGAAATTCCGGAACGACGATGCGGCTGCTCAGCGGAATTCTGGCGGGACAAGAATTCAGGACAAAACTGACCGGCGACGGATCTTTGCAGAAGCGGCCGATGAAACGGGTGGTGGGACCGCTGAGGGAAATGGGCGCGGACATTCGGGCGCGCGACGACAATTTTGCGCCGCTGGAAATAAGAGGTGCGCACCTACACGCGATCGACTTTCAAATGCCGATGGCCAGCGCGCAAGTGAAATCGGCGGTGCTGCTTGCCGGAATGTTCGCCGAGGGCGTTACGAGCGTGACCGAGCCAGCACGCACACGCGACCACACGGAACTGGCGTTGGAAGAATTCGGCGCGGCAATTGAACGGCATGGACGAACGACGAAGATTCGTGGATATTCCAGCGGGGATGGAAGCGGAAAACTTGTGGCGAAGTCGCTGGATGTGCCGGGCGATCTCTCCTCGGCGGTGTTTTTCATCGCGGCGGCCTCGCTCCTGCCGGATTCCAGCATTTCGATACACAACGTGGGCCTGAACCCGACGCGCACGGCGATTCTTGATCTGTTCGCCGAGATGGGCGCATCTATCCAGATGCTTTCGCTGAAGAGTTCGCACGGTGAAATCGTGGGCGACCTGGCCGTCAAAAGCGCATCCCTAAAGGGCGGAGTGATTGAGGGCGAGCGAATTCCGCTATTGATCGATGAACTCCCCATACTAGCGGCGCTGGGGCCGTTCACGGAAGGGGGCATCGAGATTCGCAACGCTTCGGAACTGAGGGTAAAGGAAAGCGACCGCATTGCAGCGCTTGTGGAGAATTTGCGGCGCATGGGCGCAAGCGTTGAAGAGCGCCCAGATGGATTAAAAGTGGAAGGACGGCGCGCGGGAAAATTGCACGGCGCAGAGATTGAACCGCACGGCGACCATCGCATCGCGATGGCGTTTGCGGTTGCAGGATTAGCGGCGGAAGGCCCGACAGTGATTCGCGATGCGGACTGCGCGGGCGTTTCCTACCCGAGATTTTTCGAGGATTTGAATCGGCTGGCCGAAAGATGACCGCACTGGCCGAAGGCAATACGTCTCCGCGAGCTTTCCACCTACGGTAGGTCAGATTAATGCTTCTAGTGTGAGCTAGCTCGTTTTGCGGATGGAGATCGAGCCGTAACTGGTTTTGACCGTGATTTTTGGCCCGCGATCCTTGCCGTAATGGCCTTCCAGATGAGAATCGCCAGATTCCGTGGAGGTTTTCTTCAGGGCGTCGGACGAAAACTCGGAATCAACATCGCAGGAATGGCAATCCGCGAGGACACTGAAGCTCGACGATTCGGGGAGTGTGAGAGTGACGCTGGCGTTGGTGTTGGTCACGCCGACGTCTTCTTTCGGCGGGGAAGAGAAGCGCAATGAAACGTCGCCGTCACGATTATCGACGCGCACTTTGCCCGTGACATTTTCGATGGTCACGGAATAGCGGTTCGTGCGGAGAGTGATGTCGCCTGGCGCATCCGCAATTTCCAGGTTGCCTGAACTAGCTTCCATGTGGCCCGTGAGCGAGGTCAAGGTGAGATCGGTACGTTGAGAAATGAAGCGAAGGCCTTTTGCCACCTTATCGGCGCGAATCGGGCCGTAAAATTCGCCATCCAGCGTAAAACTCCCGGAAGCCGAAGTGACATCGACCTGGCCACCATTTCCTGAGATCTTTACGTTCCCCCTCGTGTCCGAGACTTTGACATCACCTTTGTGCATTTCAATGCTCACGTCGCCGGAGGTATCTCGAACTTCAACGTCGCCGCTGGTGTTTGTAACGGCGACTGGTGAGGCCATATCAGAAACATTGATGTCGCCCTGCTCATTTCGCACGGTGACAGATGCCTTCGCTGGGACCTGGATGTCCATATCGATGCTGATGCGATCGTCGCCCACACCCATTCCGGTGGGATGAACCTCATATCCATCGCCGGTCTGCACAATTTCTACGGAAATCGGGCCGGCGCGGCGTTGTGCGTCGGATTCGCTCCAAGCATGAACATTTTTCTTGCCGGATACGCGAATCTCGACAGTATCGGAGGCGCGAATGGAGATTTCGCCGCGGCCGCCTCGCACGGTGATGCGGGCATTCGCCGGGACACTCATCGGTGTGACATCCAAGTCGAAGGGGTAAGCGTCGCCCGAAAATTCGATGGGAAGCCGGCCGGGGATGGTGCGCTTGGCGTAATCGACGGCAACGACGACGCTCAACAGGGTGATCATGCCTATAACGAGAAGCACCTCTCCGCCGGTAATGCGGGCGGAGCCGGGGTCGTCGGTGCGGCTTGCAACCATCCGTTCATAAAGCTTGATCAGGCCGAGAAAGATGAGTGCGAGCGGCCACCAATGAAGCAGCATATCGCCAAGCTCCAGGCCGCGATAGTTATGGAGAAGCAGAAGCGCGCCGACGGTTAAGAGAACGAGGCCTGTGAAAACTCCGCTTGTACGTTGGCGGCTTCTGGCCATCTGGATCTATTGTCCCTGTCCCGAGTAAGTCGTGGGCGTCGCGCTCGACGGAGGAGGCTGCACGCTGGGCGCAGGAGGAACGACAGGCTGCATCGGGGGAGCCGATGAAATATGGCCTTCGCTGGGAGCAAGAGCGGAGGCGAGGCTCATCAATCCGATCACTATAATGATCACCGGGTATGTGTTGCTAAAGTCGAAAAATCCCCCCCGCATTTCCTGAAGGAGAAATAATACGCCGACCGTCACAATAATGACCGGGCCGCGAAGGCCGCGAATGGTGCAACGCTGGCAGTTGCAATGGACATGATTGCTCATCGTTAATTCAGTCTCCCGAAGGAGCCTCCTATTGACCTCGATTCATGCGATTTCGAAACATCAATATGCCCACACCAATCAATATCGCCGGGAAGAAAAATTGCGAGATCCGGTACCAGGGAAACCAATCAAAATTGTTGAGCAAAAGCAGCAAGCCGGCGCCAATCAGCAGAATCGGGCCGATGGGGCGACCCTTGCTGAAATTATCCAAAGGATCCGACAGCGTCTGGCCCGCCCGCTTGGCCTGCGCAGTGCGCATCGCATCAATCGGCATGTAAATCCATAGCGCAGAAATGCAGATCCAGAGAGCCGCTTCCGCGCCGCCACTCATTGCGCCGTTCACACCTGCGATAAAAAGAACCAGAAAGATCGCCAGGTGAATCATGCCTTTGCCGTACTGCTCGTTGTAAAAGGCCCCCAGACCCGGCAAGAATCCCAGAAGGAAAGCCAGCGCGGGGCTCGGCCCAATTCCGGCGGGAGCGGGAGGGGGTAACGCAGGAGCGGGAGCTTGCGGCGGATATCCGGCTTGTGACGCTTGAGGGGGAGGTGAAGCAGGAGCAGCATGCCCCATGCCACTGGCCAGGCAGTCCTCACAGTAGAGAACGTCGCGTACAGGGCGTACACAGTCAGGGCACATCGGCTTGCCGCAATTGCGGCAGTAGCCAGTTGCGTCCACATCAGAATGGACCGCGCACTTCATGGAATTCTCCTTCCGAACATCCGCGAAGACCACGCAGCGCTGATGCCTGGCACTTCCATCGCGAGAACCTCGAGCTCCCGCCGAACGCTGTTAGCCCGGTTTTGCTGCCGCGGAGCGTTGGGGTTGGTGCGATCCGTCGTGCCTGGTGACTTACCCGGGGCGGTCTGCGGCAGAGTGGTCTCTGGCGTTGTGGGCAGATCACTGTCTTTGTTCAGGCGAGACTGAATTTCATAAACGACCCTTAAATCGCTCACAAACTTGGTGCTGCGGGCATAGACGAGATGGGCCTGGCGATCCACGTTGCGATAAACATTGACGGGGGAAAGATCCGCGAGCTTCGGCTTGCGCAGAGAAATGCCGGAGGCCGTAATAAGAATCAACAGGGAAGCGGCAATCGAGACGGCGCTATAGGCAAAGCGAGGCGAAGTTATTCCGTTGAGCCAGCCAAACGCGCCACGCCAGCCTTTCTTCGTCTCGCGCGGGCCAAGGGTTTTATCTAAAATCGCGCGGACCAAAAGTGGCGGCGGCTCGAGCTGCTCCATCGAGCGCATGTCGCTGAGCAAGTGGGACACGCTCGCCACGACTTGAACGCAGTTCGCGCAGGTATTCGCGTGCATGTCGAAATCATGCCGCTCGTCGGGGCTCATCAGCCCGTCGAGATATTCGCTTAGCCGCGCTTCGGTTTGTTCACAAGTCCACGTCATGCCCCGCCCCGCGCCTGGTCCGATGCCAAAAAACCGATCATGATGGGCGCACTCCCATCTGCTGCAGGATGCGCGCCAGTTCGATTCGTCCGCGATTGATTCTCGATTTCACAGTTCCTTCCGGCACATCCAAGACTTGCCGAATTTCATTGTATTCAAGCTGCTGCAAATCCCGCAAAATTACGGCCTCGCGCAGTTCCGGCGAAAGCCTGGTCAGCGCACTCTGCACCTGCGAACTGAGCTCACCGAGCAATAACTGTTGATCGGGCCGGCGTCCGGCGGATTCCTTGTTCTCAACCACAGGCATCGCGTCTTCGAGCGAGTCCGTTATGCGATCGCGCTTGGTCCGCCGGTAATGGTCGATCAGAAGATTGCGCGTCACGCTCGTCATCCAAGTCGCAAAACCGCCATACGCCGATCGATAGCTCCCAAGAGTCTTATACACCCGGAGGAAAACCTCTTGCGACAGGTCTTCGGCCTCAGTGCCATTGCCAGTAAACCGGTAACAAATATTGAAGATGCGGCGCGTGTGACGGCGCACAAGTTCCTCCCAGGCCGAACCGTCGCCCTGGAGGCATTGCTGGACCAGTTGGGCGTCCTGCTCCAACGTATCATCAGCCTCGAATCCCGCTACGGTGACCAGTTTGACCCCAAAGCTGCGTGGAGCCAACTTCGGCCTGCAACTATGGAACGCAAACTGCTCTCCAAAAGTTCCCTGTTGACCTGGCCCGGACGACCGACTGCAAGTGTGGGCATCTTACTCACGCCTGCCCCAGGACACAAGCATAGCATTTTGGGTACGCGCGCTCTTTCCCCCTACCGACTACTTTTTCGACCAGTGGCCGCCTAAATCGTTGAAATCGCTGAAAATCTCAGATGATTCATCGCCTACAGAGGCTTGGCGCGTGGCTTGTCTGGGCGGCACACTCGTGCGTATATGAGAGGTAAGAGGTCCCTTCCTTGGGCGCGGTCTTCGAGCAATTCGCTGAAGAGCTTAAGTCATGGCAGACGAAGTGCGCTGGTCGTCCCCGTGACGAGCTGATCGGGTTGTGTCTGCTGGCGCTCGAGCGTGAAGAGCTGGTCAGCGTTGGCTATCGCGAAGAATTGATGACGCAGCGCCTCTCGGCGATGCCTCTTTCGCCTGCGGTGCGCGAATTAATGCGACACGCCTTGATTTGGGCATGGCGGGATGAAGAGATGCATTCCATCTACATACGGGGCGCGCTTCTGCGAGTCGGTCATCCCTTCTTGCGAATTAGAACTTTTGCCCAGCAAATCGGGGGATTAGTTGGAGGCTGGGCGGGGTCGGTGCGCCAACATGTGCCCTGGTCAAGAGCCCCATTCTCACGAACCGGAGCCACGCTGGTGACTTGGATTGGGGCACTTACGGGAAAGGTCCCTGAAGACGTCCGAAAATATCTAAACTATGGGCCCTTCCGCCAGTTCTGCGTCTTCAACGTCGATGCCGAGAAGACTGCCAGGCTTTGCTATGACCGCATGATCGCACTCGCGCAAGAAGTCCCCGAACTTGGTCCAGAACTCGCCCAGGATTTTGTCCGCGTGCGCGACGATGAGGACCGGCACGCACAAATTTTCCAAATTCTCGCCACAGCCTTGGATGAAAAAGACCTGTTGGTTGCGGGAGAGACGGAAGAATCGCTAATCCAAAAAATCCAAGAAGTCGGAGAATACTTCCTCCCGTGGACACAGCGGAAGCGGACTGTCGCGAACAGCAAAATTGGAAGCGGCGGGCGCGTGTTTGTGCTGGAGGGCAAATCTGCGGAAGAGAAATGCAGTGTTTTCCGCAGGCTTCTGGAAATGAGCGGCTTGGCGGAAAAACTCCGGAAGCGCGCTGCTGCCCTTGGAAAACAGCCGGCGGAATTGCGGATCGTGATCAAGCCGTCCTTCATGTTGGGGTACGCGCAGAAGGATCGCTCCATTATCACGGACGCCGATTTGCTTCGAGCGCTTGCGAACTTTCTAGGAGAGAACTCTCTCGGAAACGCTGTGCTTGTCGAATCGGCGAATATTTATGACCAGTTTTTTGAACACCGAAGTGTCGCAGAAGTGGCTGCTTATTTTGGAATGGAAGTCTGCGGATTGCCGATCGTGGACGCGTCTGCGGATCAAGTGCCGCATTCTTATATTCGGGGAATGGCACAAAACACGATCTCGCAGCGCTGGAAAGAGGCGGATTACCGCATTTCATTTGGCAAAATGCGCAGCCATCCGATTGAGATGGCCTATCTAACGATTGGCAATCTCGAGTGGATGGGCGGACGCTGCGACGAATTTCTTTTTGTGGAGCGCCAGGCACATCGCGAAACGGCGTTGATGATGCTTCTTGACGGATTTCCACCGGATTTTGTGCTGCTCGATGCGTATGAGCAGGCCTCCGACGGGCTTGTGGGAATCATGGGGTGCCCGTGCCCGCCCGCGCCGCGAAGGGTATATGCAGGCGAGGATGCGCTTTCCGTGGATTTAATAGCGGCGGGACACATGGGCGTCCGCGAGCCGGAGCAAACCAATATTTTGCGAGCAGCCTGCCACTGGTTCGGCGATCCGCGCGAGCGGATCGAAGTCGTGGGCACGAACGAGCTCTTGCAACATTGGCGCTCGCCGTACGAGACCGAGTTTTCGACCATGCTAAGCTTTGTCGCTTATCCGGTGTATGTCTTTGGAAGTGGACGCGGCTCGTTGTTCGTTCCAGAGATGGATGAGCAGGCATTTCCTCCAATCCAGCGAGTATCAATTTCCCAAAGAGTTCTGCGCGCGGCATTACGCAGACTTCTCGGACTGCATTTTCCTCGCACGAAAACAAGGCAGCCTGCGAAGGCTGCAGTCCAGTGAAGAAAAAAGTTGTTGTCATTGGCGCGGGCATGGGCGGTCTGACGGCGGCACTGCGGCTCGCGCAAAATGGCTTTCAGGTGCGCGTGGTCGAGGCCCGCGCGATCGTTGGCGGGTTGGTGTCTGGAGAAAGTTTTGATGGATTCGCGTTCGATGCAGGCGCCTATATTTTGCTGGACCGGCCGGGGCTCGAGTGGGCCTTTGCATCCGTCGGCCTAAAGCTCGGCGAACACATTGAGTTGCGTGCGATAGACCACACGTACAGCGTCGCATTCCCGAACGGTCCCAATGTCAACATTTACTCCAGCGACGTGAAGACAGCGCGAGAACTCGAACATAGGCGGCCGGGAACAGAAGAACTTTATTTGCAGTTCGTACGCCGGACGGGAGCGATCGAATCATCGCTCCGGCCGCTCTTATATGGATCTGCCCCTGGTCCCGTCTCGCTTCTCGGTGGTGGGCGGTGGCGACACGCTGCTTTTCTCATGCGCTCTCTGCAGTCAGTGTTGCGAGCATCGAAGCTGCCTCAGCCTGTCCTTGACGCTCTTTCCATCTGGACGCATGTGGCAGGGCAACGTCTCGAAGAAGCGCCAAGCCCGCTCGCGTTTGTCCCCGCCCTTGTGCACTCCGTCGGATGCTTCTACCCGAAGGGCGGGATTCGCACTATTCCTGAGGCTTTGGGAAGAGCAACCGTCGCCGCCGGCGTGGAATTCAGCTATATGACAAAGGTGAAAGAGATCTGCAACGAATCCGGGCGAGTCACGGGAGTGAAAATTGCAAGCGGAGAGGAGATTCCTGCAGACGCCGTAGTTTCAGATTGTGGAATCGCAACCTACCTCGAGTTGCTGAAGGACAACGAAAGCGCGAGCCGCAAACGCTGCGAGACACTTCCTCTGCAATCACCGGGAGTATGCGCCTATCTGGCCGTGAGGAGAAAGATGGAGCCGCCATACCTGCGTTTCATGCTGCCCGGTGGGGAAGAACGCTGCCGCCTGCTTATTCTTCCCGGTGTTCTAAATCCTGAGGAAAAGCACGGCGAATGGTATCCGGCGCGGCTACTCGGGCCGATGGAGCATGTGAAAGCGCAACGCATGGGGCAGCAAGCCCAGGCTGAATACTTGGAGATGCTGCTGCAAGAGAAATGGTGGCAAAAGGGAATTGATGAGTACCGCGTCCTTGCGCGCCGGACCCCCGTGCAATGGGGCGCGGAATATTCGCTCGCGCGCGACAGCATGAACCCCGTGATGACGGCGAAATTCATGCGTGAAGGAAGGCTCGCCCATCGCAGTCCGGATTTGCGGGGATTGTATCTCGCGGGGAGCGCGACGCATCCGGGGCAGTGGGTCAGCTTTTGCGCGATCTCTGGCATATTGGCCGCAGATTGCTTGCGGAAGGACTTTGCCTAATGCTCGAGGCGGTGACTGAGATCCACGGTGGACGCAAGGTGCGTGCGGCGCATCTTGGGAGCGGGCATTCAATGATTCTCCTGCACGGATATCCGGACAATTTGCAAGTCTGGTCAGAAATTGCACCACGCCTCGCGTCGCGCTTTCAAGTAACCGCATTCGATTGGCCGGGGATGGGCTTCAGTGAAGCATGGCCCGGCGGCGCGACTCCCTTCGACTTTGCGCGGCGGCTGCGCGACCTGATGGATAAGTGGAGGATTCCACAAGCTGCGATCGTCGGGCACGACATGGGCGGCCAACCGGCTCTGGCGTTTGCTGCCGAATTTCCCGATCGAGTCAGCCATCTAGTCGTGATGAATTCGCTGCTCATCTGGGATGAGAAAACTTCATGGGAGATTACGCTGCTCAGGAGATTCGGTTGGAACCGTGTCTTGCTGGAACGATTGCCTCGATCCGTTTTCCATCGCGCCTTGCGGACGTTCCTACCGCGCGGTTACAAGCTCAGCCCCGGATTGCGTGACGATTTCTGGGAAAGCTTTCGGCAGCTGGCGGACAGAAAGTTTGTGGTGCGGATGTGCGCTGGTTACCAGGGCGCTCTGCCGCGACTGAAACAGTTGTATTCGGCGATCAGAACGCCATCCCTTTTTTTGTGGGCTGAGCACGATAAACACTTCCCCATGAATCATGCGAGAAAGGCCGCGGCGATGATTCCTCATGCGCAGATTGCGGTTGTCCCGCACGCGCGGCATTGGATGTCGCTGGATCTGGCGGAAGAGGTAAGCTTGCAAATTCTGGGTTTCCTCGGGACATCGTGAACCCCGCTACATTGCTCAATGACATGATGAGTTCCATTGGTTCGTCCGAAAAGCTACGCGCCCCGGCTTGACGCTCTCGCTCGCGACCGCTAGTCTGACAAGCTCATGCGCTCATCCTGGCGGAAGCTTCTTGTGCTACTTGCTGCATTGCTGGCCATAGGGTTTGCCATTTACCGATTTGGGGGGGCGCTTCACGGAGCAAGCTTTAGCGGTGAGAAATTGTGGCAGGCGGTCCGGCAGGCCAATCCGTATCTTCTGCTGGTTTCCGTCGCGGCCATCTACGGGTGTTATGCGATTCGGGCACTGCGTTGGGGCATGTTTCAACAGAACCTTGGTGCATCGAATTTCTGGTCTATTTACGGAATGACGCTGGCGGGCTTTGCGGCAGTATTTCTCTTGGGGCGTCCTGGGGAGCCGATCCGGCCCCTGCTGCTCGCGCGAAAAGAAAAGTTGCCGGTCGCGGACATGTATGGCATATACGCACTCGAAAGAATTTTCGATGTTGTGAGTGCGGCGGCCATTGCCGGTATCGCGCTTCTTGTGGAAAAGCGAAACGTTCCGGTAGCGAATACTACCGGGGCGGTGCTGATTTGCGGGGTCGTTGGGATTATCGGATTCCTGGCGTATTTCAGGCTGCACGGAACGGCGGCGCTGGAAAAATCGCTGCACGGCTGGCGCACGTCTTCCGGATGGCGGGTCAAGGTCGCCGAAATTATTTTGGGCTTTGCGCGCGGCGTGCAGATTATTCGGAGTTGGGGCGAGCTCGTTTGGACTGTTTTTCTGTCGGCGGCACATTGGGGCCTGGTTTTCCTGGTGTATGTTTGGATTACGCATAGCTTCGGGGGAAGACTCGGCGAACTTTCATGGGCGGATGCATTGCTGCTGATGGCGTTTACGCTCGCTGGTTCGGTCTTTCAATTGCCATTGGCGGGCGGCGGTTCGCAATTGGCGGCGATTTCCGTATACAAGTTCTTCGGGATTGCAACGGAGCCTGCCACGGCGGCGGCCATCGTCTTGTGGCTCATTACGTTTGCTGCATGCAGCGTCGTAGGGGCGCCCCTGCTTGTGCATCAAGGGCTCTCGCTAGGCAAGCTGAAGCAACTTGCGGAACAGGAAAAGGAAAAAGAAATCATGGAGCTGGAGCGGGAACAGACCGGCGCCGGAGACAGTTGAGGGAATGGCGAGGAGAAACATCGAGTGAAGTGTCCATTCTGCGCGCATTTGGACGATAAAGTAATTGACTCTCGCGAGGGCCGTGCCGGCGACACCATTCGCCGTCGGCGCGAGTGTCTCAAGTGCAGCCGCCGCTTTACGACCTACGAGCGCATCGATGAAATTCCGTACATGGTCATCAAGAAGGATGGCCGCCGGGAACGGTTCGAGCGTCAGAAGATTTTGCAGGGTTTGTTGAAAGCTTGTGAGAAACGGCCCGTGGCCACGCCGAAACTCGAAGCTATTGTGGACGAAATCGAGAGCGTGGTGCATGAAGCGACGGAGCGTGAACTAACCACGACCGAAATCGGCGAAATGATTATGCACCGGCTGAAAAAACTCGACAAAGTTGCATACGTTCGATTTGCCTCGGTTTACATGGACTTCAAGGACGTCCAGGAATTTATGTCGGAGCTGAAGAATTTATTGAAAGACCGCTCGAAAAAGTGAGTCCGCCGTTAGCGCGGCCAGACGCCTGCGGTAAACGTTCGAATCGTCGTGAACCCCAGCTTTTCATAAAGCTGCACAGCCCCGTAGTTTTCTGAGGTAACCGTCAGGGTAAGCTCTCTGAATTTCATGCTGCGCAACGTTTCCCCGGACGTTTGCATAAGCATGCGTCCGATTCCGTGTCCTTGATAACCGGGGAGCACGCAGATTTGCGTTGTGTGGCCCACGCCGGGAGAAACTTCGCTTGTTAAGACCGCCGCGACGAGTTCGTCGCTTCCGGGCTGCCGCAGCACAAACGAAGCCGGGGGAACGAAGCGGCCGCATCCCGGCAATAGAATAATGTTCTTTAGAAATTTCAGCGCGCCTGATCGGCTGCGGTACTGATCGTTAATTTCGCCGTCGAGGTGGTTCGCGTAGGCCAGAAAGATCAGCTTTGCGCATGGCTCGAAATAGCGGTCATTCCAGCGGTCCAGTCGCATTCCCGCGGCGACTCCGTGCTTGGCTTCTGGCAGCTTTTGCAGGTCCTGTAGCATAAATTGGCGGGAGTACAGCCGAAATCCCTGGTTGCCGAGAGGGACTTCTACTGGCCCGCAGAACGGCATGAGTTGCGCTTCGATACGTGAAAGTTGGGGAATCGCGCGCATGGAGAAAAGCATCTCGTCAAGCAAGCGCTGCCCAATTTCCGCTTGCGAGAATTTCGCGGACACATAAAGTCCGCCAATCAGGCCCTTTTGTTCTTCGAGCACATAAAAGGAATAACCCGCAGCGTTCCCGTTTTCGAAGGCCACGCATCCCGCCAGCGCATGGGCATCTAGAAAGCGCTTGATCAGTTCCAGCGCGCTTCGATAGTCCCAATGGAGTTCGTCATGCCAATGCCGCGCCTCTTCTTCGAGGAGCGGCTCAAGTTGGCGGACGGTCGTCTGGCGCAAGTCGACAATATTCATGGAGGAGAGTACTGCCGCGCGGCCCTTGCCGCTCAGTGGCTATGATAACTGAATTAGTGGCCCCGCAATCAACCGAGAGGCCGGTCGGATACAACTCCGACACAATGGGGCAAGTCGCCGGGAGAGGGTACCGAAAAGGTGTGTTAACATCGCGCTTGTAATGTTTCCTGAGTGAGGAGTGAAAATCCGCGGCATCGGCCGCGCAGCTGCGTAGACCAAGAATGTCCATCCTGTACGAACTGCGCTATCCAACCAAGTGGTATATGAAACTTCTCACGGCCCTTCTGGCGCTGATCTTTTTTGCCGTGCTCGCAACGACTGCCATTGCCGGGTTTCTTGTCTACCGCATCGTCAAGCCTCAGCGAATCGGCAGCGAAATCGATATGAACAGCTTCCCGGGCAAGCCGGACTTGGTGGATTTTACCGTTCCGGAGTTGGGGGTACGTCACGGCTGGTTTTTCCCCGGGCTACGCGGCGCTCCGACCATCATCCTTTGCCACGGCTATGGCTCGAGCCGTGGCGAGTTGCTGACTCTGGTTTCCGCGTTGCAGGACCATCAATACAATGTGTTTGCTTTTGATTTTGCAGCGCATGGCGTGAGCGATGGCATCACCACCTTTGGTTACAAAGAAGCCGTCGAGGTGCGCGCCGCAGTTGATGCCGTAGCGACGCGGGACGACGTGGATCCTGGCAGGTTTGGGCTGTGGGGCTACAACTTGGGTGCGTATGCCGCGTTGCGCGAGGCGGAAAATGATCACCGTATTCGCGCCATCGTGCTGGATTCGGTCTACGACTTACCCGAGCAGATGGTGAAGATCGGCGTTGAGCGCAGCGGACTGGGCGGTTTCCCGTTGATGGTGCGCTCCGCGGAATTTAGTTTTACCTGGCTGAACTACAAATACCGCGAAGATCCTCCGCTTTCCAAAAAACTAATTGCGCTTGCTGGCGTGCCCAAGCTCTTCATCGAAGCTTCGGATGACCCCGAACTGGCGGATATCACCCGCAAAATGTTTGATAAGGCTCCCGAGCCGCGCGACCAGATGGTGATTGCTCACGGCAATTTTGCAGCCATGGACGAAGGTGACAAGCGCGACTACGAGAACCGCGTCCTCAGCTTTTTCCTAGTGAAGCTTCCCGCTACTGGCCGGTGACTGCTTTTCAATTCTGTATAGAAAAAAACCGGTCCTATCCAGATCGAAGGGGATTTGCTGTAGCGTGAACTCCGATCCGAGTTCAGATTTTGAGTACCGTCCTGCGGTGAGTACGTAGCCTTCTTGGGGATGTTTTCTGTCGCGTTCGGCAACCTCCTCGTGAAGGTAAAAGCTGAGGCTATAGAGCTGACCGCGGCCAAAAGGTTTGACGAGGGTGAGCTCTGCAGTTGGAATAGCGCGCCGCCGAAGTTCCTGGGAGAGAGTCCGGCCAGACGGGTCCCGCAAAAAAAAGGAGTGGGCGAGCCTGCCTGTTATGGAAACGGCAAAGAGAACCGGCAACACGCAACAAGCCGCTAACCCTCGGCCGAGCCAGCTTTTCGCGGGAAGCGATACGCCTGTTCCCAACAAAAAGTTCGCGAGAGCGAGTGCCCCGAGAATGACACCAACGGCAATGCCGAAACGCGGGTTGCCCTGCGAAACGTGGGGAGCAAGAAATCCAACGAGAACCAGACAACAAACAAGGAATAGAGACAGGACGAGTAACGGCATAGCGAGGGATCTGGTTTTCCCGCCAGCGAGCGTGATGCGCGAAACCGCCATCAGCAGACCAATCGGAGGAATGGCCGGCAGAATGTATCCGGGCAATTTTGATTTTGAGATGGTAAAGAACACTATACAAAAAAGAGCCCACGCTAAAAGGAAAAGCGAGTAAGGCGAGAGCCGTCTTGAGCGCCAGATTTGCGCGGAGCCTACAAAGGCCCCCCAAAGCGCCAGAGCTGTCCAGGGAAGCAATGCAACCGCCAGAACTGCGGAGTAAAACCAGAACGGCTGGATGTGCCGGAATTCCGGCGTGAGGAAGCGCTTGAAATTGTGTTCGATGATGAAGATGCGGAAGAAATCCGGATTGCGGCGTGCGCAGAGGATGTACCAGGGCAGCGCCGTTGCGCCGAAAGCAGCAATAGCCGCTGGATGAAGCAAGCGAAATGCGTCCCGCCAGCGCTTCGTAAAGATGGCCCAGAAAAAAACCGCGCCGCCACAAAGAATGATCCCAGCGGGCCCTTTGGCGAGCACTGCCAGTCCCATGAAAAAGCCGAATAGCAGGAGTACAACCCAAGGCGTCGGGGATTTTGGAGGGCCGTGGCCCGTCTTGTTAGTAAAGCCGGTGTCCAACCTCAACACCATCGCCCCGCAAACCATCGCAATCGTCAGCATTCCGCTAAACGGCATATCCGTAGCAGCGGCATGGGAAAATCCGATCATGCCGACGGTTGTAGGCAGCAGCAGCAACAGCCAGCGCGCCGTCTCCTCTCCGTACATCCGCAACCCAAGCCAGGCCAGGGCGAGTGTCGCAAGCAAAGCCGAAATCGCGCTTGGCAATCGCGCCGCAGCCTCGCTCACACCAAAAACCTTGAAGCTAAGCGCTGCTTCCCAATAATAGAGGGGCGGTTTCTCGAACCACGGTTTTCCATAGAGCCGCGGCGTCACCCAATCGCCCGTTTCCGTCATGGCTCGGGCAATCCATGCGTAGCGCGGCTCGTCTGGTCCGACAAACCCGATCGCCCCGAGATGGCTGAAGTAACAAACGTAGAGTGTTGCGACGATGAGAATAGCCCAGCTGATGCGGGACGCTATCTGTGTCGACGATTTTTCAGGCAAAGTAGTAGGCGATTCGCTCACGGAAGAGAAAGTCTAGCATTGAACCTCTATCTTCGAGCCCGCCACATCTTGCATACTGTCGCGCGTCGGTTGTTGGCTGGCCACATCGGAACAAAATGAAGCAATGGCTCGAGTACGCCTTTGTCTGGCTGATTTTAAAAAAAATGGAGCTCCTTCCGCGGCGCTTTGCTCGAAGTTATGCGGCGTTCGTGGCGCGCCTAATCTTCTCCTTGCAGCCAAAGCTAAGGAAGACGGCGGATTTCAATCTGCGGCTTGCCTTTCCCGATTGGACCGACACGCAGCGCAAGGAAGTAACGCGAAGAATGGTGCGCAATCTCGGATGGATGGCCGCAGAATTTGCGCGGTTCCCGCGCTTGACGAAAGAAAATATCGAAAGAGTGGTTATTCTCGAAGGCCACGAAAACTTTCTCGAAGGCCAGCGCCGCGGCAAAGGCGTCTTGTACTTAACCGGACACATTGGCGCTTGGGAGCTTTCTTCCTTCGCGCACGCGCTCTACGGCTATCCTTTGCACTATATGGCCCGGCCTCTCGACAATGCGCGCCTGGACACGCTCGTGAACAAGTACCGCTGTCTTTCCGGCAACCGCCCCATCTTCAAGAATGAGTCCGCACGCGTCATGCTCAAAATTCTGAAGGACGCTGGCACCGTCGGAATTCTCGCGGACCAGAACACTCTTCCAGCAGAAGGTGTCTTCGTCGATTTCTTCGGCAAATTGGCCTGCACCACAAGCGGACTCGCGCGCGTCGCGCTTCATACTGATGCGGCTGTTGTTCCGGGCTATGCCTATTGGGATGAAACCATTCACAAATATCGCCTGCGCTTTGAGCCACAGGTAGATCTGATCCGCAGTGGCGAGGTCGAGCGCGACATCTTTGAAAATACGCAGCTCTTTGCAAAAGTGATCGAAGCGATTATTCGCAAACATCCCGACCAATGGGTTTGGGTTCATCAACGATGGAAGACGAGGCCGGAAGGCGAGGCTGGGCTTTATGATTTCTAAGAGAGGTCTCCTATGATGCAAACGGCAAAAGTCATTGCGGATGCGATTGGCGCGAAACTCGAGGGTGACGGCGCTATCGAGCTGCGCGGCGTTGCGGCACCCGAGCGCGCCGGCCCGCACGATCTCATTTACCTCGAAAAAGCCAAGCACGCGGATCGTGCCGCAACCTCGGCCGCTTTGTGCGTCATCTCCTCGGAAGGCATCGCTCTGCCGGGGAAGACGGTGCTTCGAACTGCGCAACCGAAACTGGCGTTTGCCAAAGCCGCCGCGCTGATTTTAGGTCGAGCGCCCATCGCCACCGGGATTCACCCCTCCGCGATTGTGGCGCCGCTGGCGAAAGTCAGCTCAAGTGCCGGTATTGGACCGTTCGTGGTGATCGGGGAGGACGCGCACATCGGCAAAGACACGCAAATCGGCGCGCACAGTGTGATTGGCGCGGGTTGCTGGATCGGCGATCAATGCCGCATTCACCCCCGCGTCACTCTCTATGCAGGCGTACGTATCGGCCATCGTGTCGAGATTCACTCTGGCGCGATCATCGGCGCTGACGGCTTCGGCTATGCGCAGGGGGAGGGCCGCTACTGGAAATTTCCGCAAGCGGGTATCGTGGAAATTGCCGACGACGTCGAAATCGGCGCGAACACCACCATCGACCGCGGTTCGCTCGACGACACACGCATCGCCGAAGGCGTTAAACTGGATAACCTCGTGCACATCGGTCACAACTGCCAGATTGGTGCTCACACGGTAATGGCTGCGCAGGTTGGCCTTTCTGGTTCTTGTGAATTTGGCAAACATGTCGTCGTCGGGGGCCAGGCCGGTTTCGGGGAACAGTGTTATCTGGAAGATGGCGCGGTTATCGGCGGCCAATCCGGCGTTCTCGGCGGCAAAACCATTCGCAGCGGCCAAACCGTTTGGGGAACTCCGGCACGCTCCCTGGAAAAATTCAAGGAGCAGTTCGCCTGGCAAGCGCGCCTCCCGGAATTGGCGGCACGCATTAAAAAGTTGGAATCCAAGCTGGAAGGGAAGTGAAGTGAGCGCAGCTGCACATTGGCGCGTGATCGTCGTCGGCGGTCACACTCGCAGCATCGGGAAGACGCAACTGGTCTGCGACATTATCAGCGCCTTCCCGCAAGCCAACTGGATCGCGGGAAAGATTACTCAATATGGCCATGGCGTTTGCGCCCAGAACGGCCAGGATTGCGACTGCGCCCCTGACGAACACATCTGCGCGATCGAGTGGGAATCACATCCGCAGTCGGGCACTGATAGCGCGCGATTTTTGGCCGCAGGCGCCAAGCGCTCGTTCTGGCTGAGAACCAAACAGGGTTTTCTGGCCGAAGGATTGCCGCTGATGCGCGCCGCTGTTCAGAAAACACTGGTTGAGGCAACCCACGGTTCGCCACCGCTCATTCTCGAAAGTAATTCTCTTTTGCAATTTCTTAAACCGAGCCTCTATTTCGCGGTAATTGATCCTGCGCGTGAAGATTTCAAGGATTCTGCTCGCGTCGCGCTCGATCGCGCCGACGCTCTGGTTCTCCGCGGTGCCATGGACGCCTCTTCCGCTGCCCCACCTTGGCTCAAACTTCCGGCCAATCTCTTGCGCACCAAACCATCCGTCTCTCAGCGCGAAGGCGAACCGCTGCCCGAGCCGCTTCACATCCTTGTGGAGAGGGCATTACTAGCGCCGCCAAGTATCACGCTCTGACAACGAATCTGTAACGCCGCCGCATCTTAGAAGTTGACCGCTTGCCGGAACACAGCGATAATTGACTGGTACTCGTGTTACTCCGTCTTGCAATGGGCCCCATGCTCTCTCTAGAAGTTGTGGGAAGTGGCTCGCAATACAGTAGTTAGGCCAGTTGCAATAACATTGGGCGAATCTAATACGCCTGCCTTTTAGTAGACTTTGCGCTGGGGGGACGTATTTTGGCGACAGGCACACGCATTGGTCTAGACCGGCCAGGTCCTGCCGTACCGCCTTTTTGGCACGAGAAAGAACTGGCTGGCTCGCTCGAGCAGGCCATCGAAAACGGCGCTAATCATCTTCTCTCCCTCCAAGCTCAGGAAGGTTACTGGCTCGGCGAACTGGAGGCCGATACAACTCTCGAATCCGACTACATCTACTATTTGTATATCCTCGGAAAAGCGGATCCCGATCGTATCGCTAAGCTGGCGAATTGCGTTCGCCGCCGTCAGATGCCCGATGGCGGCTGGAACATTTTTCCTGGCGGTCCGTCAGACCTGAATGCCAGCTGCAAGGCGTATTTCGCTCTGAAACTCGTTGGCGACGATGTGAATGCGCCGCACATGACGCAGGCGCGCGAAACGATCCATCGTCTCGGCGGTCTCGAACTCACAAATTCTTACGTACGCTTTTATCTCGCGCTTATTGGTGCGGTTGGCTGGGAACTTGTACCGTCGATTCCACCTGAACTGCTGCTCCTTCCAAACTGGTTCTATCTCAACATCTATGAAATGTCGTCTTGGACGCGCGGCATCGTCATCCCGATGGCGATTCTCTCCGCGCTGCGGCCGGATTGGCGCTTGCCGGAACGCGCTCGCGTCGACGAACTCTTCAAGGACATCTCGTGCAAAGGCGCCGCCTTCGATTGGAGCACGCAACTCATCTCCTGGCGCAATTTTTTCCTCGCGATCGATCGCGGCTTGAAGCTCTATGAAAAACTTCCCTGGAAGCCGCTTCGCAACCGTGCCCTGCGCGAATGCAAAGCCTGGATGCTCGCTCACATGGAGCGCAGTGAAGGGCTTGCCGCGATCTATCCCGCGATGATGAATTCCATCTTCGCGCTGATGGCCCTTGGCCACGGTCCCGACGATCCGCTCACCGCTCGCGAGATTCGTGAATTTTCCCGCTTCGAGATCGAGGAAGGTGACACCATCCGCATGCAGCCGTGCGTTTCTCCCGTTTGGGATACTTGCATTGCTATGGTCTCCCTGGAAGAAGCAGGCGTGCCTGCGGATCATCCCGCTCTTGTGAAGGCCGCCGATTGGATCCTTTCCAAGCAGGTTCTCGGAGCGGGCGACTGGCAATTTAAGAACAAGGACGCCGAACCCGGCGGCTGGGCCTTCGAATTTCGCAACGATTTCTTCCCGGACGTGGATGACACCGCCTTCGTCCTCATGGCGTTGCAACGCGTCAAGCATCCCGAGCCAGAGCGTATGGAAAAAGCCATAAGACTCGGGATTCAATGGCTTCTCAGCATGCAGAATAAAGACGGGGGCTGGGGCGCCTTCGACCGCGACAACGACCGCGCGCTTCTGTGCAACATCCCGTTCGCTGACCACAACGCGATGATCGATCCTTCCACCGCGGACGTGACCGCTCGCGTCCTCGAGGGTCTTGGGCGTTTTGGCTGGCCCGCGGAACATCCTGCAGTTCAGCGTGGCGTCAAATTTCTGTTGAAGGATCAGTGCGAGGACGGCTCCTGGTTCGGCCGCTGGGGAGTAAACTACGTCTACGGTACGAGCGGCGTTCTCCGCGCCCTCGAGACAGTTTCACTTACAGCCGGAGAATTCTGCCAACGTGCGGTGAGCTGGCTGCGTGCAGTTCAAAAAGCCGATGGGAGCTTCGGCGAATCCTTGTGGAGCTACACCGATCCTTCGACAAAGGGGCAGGGAAACAGCACGGCATCGCAAACCGCTTGGGGGCTGATTGGCTTGCTCGCTGGCGCGCAGCCGAACGATCCAGCCATTCAAAAAGCCGTCGCCTACCTCGTCAACCAACAGAACTCCGATGGCTCCTGGAGCGAATCCGATTTCACCGGCACGGGTTTCCCGGGAGTCTTCTACTTGAAGTATCACCTTTACAGAAATTCGTTCCCGCTTTACGCCCTAGCCCGATTCCGCAATCAGGTGCAAGGTCCGTACGAATATTGCGCGCTGAAATTCCAGCCAGCCGAATTCAGGCTGCGGAGCGGGTTCTAGAGCCCGCGATGTCTTTCACTCTGCGGCTCACCGCGGATCTCACTTTTGCTTTGGCAGCACGCGCACTCACCAAAAGGCGAAGCTCTTCTCCCATCCTGCGACTTTCCGCTGACGAAAACTTGGACTTGGCCTCCGATTCAAATGCTACGAAGACTCAGCCAGCACAAATCCTGTCTCCGCGGCATCTTTCGCCGATCGTATGGATCGGCGGTCCAGAACCCTTGGATAATTTCGAAGTGGCGCGTCTTTCCAACGCGCTCGCAGCATCGGGACGCCACGTCTTCCTCGAAACTTCCGGTGCGTCGCTCAAACCTCGCCTGCACGAATTTCGGCCGTCTTCGCGCCTTTACTTCGTTGTTCGCTTCAATGCCCTTACCCAGAATCATGGAGGGCTGGATAATCCCGAAGATGCATTCAGCATCGGCCTCGAAGCTGTTCGTATGTCTAGGCTGGCAGGCTTTTTCACTTGCGCCAATCTCGTGTTTCACACGAACACAGCCACGACGGCTGTCGTAAACCTGCACTCCGAAATTCGCAAACTTGATATCGACGGTTTTTTGATTGCACCAGCCGCGCTCACTCCTGAGTTAGAGGCGCAGGTCCATGTGGCGCGCCACCGTTTCTTGACTCGCCGCTGGGCGCTGCTTTCTTCCTTGCTGGACCAGCATGCTTCGGACGCTCACCCTCGAAACTCCCTGGAATTGAGCTGTGAATCCGCTCCAGAATCGCAGCGAAACAGATTCGGCGAAGGCGTTGAAGCCGGATGACCACTCTGGTTACAGGCGCGTCAGGATTCCTCGGCAGCCATGTCGCACGCCAACTTGTCGCTCGTGGTGACGACGTCCGTATTTTGATGCGCCCTTCCAGCACCAATCGGGCCGTTGCCGACCTCTCTCTTGAATACGTTACCGGCGATCTTCGTGATTCGGCTTCCCTCGAACGCGCCCTTGCCGGAGTCAAATGCGTCTTTCATGTCGCCGCCGACTATCGTCTGTGGGCCAGGAAATCACGTGAAATCTACGATTCCAATGTCGGTGGCACGAAAAACCTGCTCGACGCCGCAAAACGTGCTGGCGTCGAAAAGTTCATCTACACCAGCACAGTCGCCACGATCGCAGTGGACCGCCCTCAGTTGCCCAATGAATCCACCAACGCGCGCCTCGACGAGATGGTCGGCCACTATAAACGCTCAAAATGGCAGGCGGAACAAGAGGCTCTCGATGCCGCGAAAGAGGGTCTTCCCGTCGTCGTTGCCATGCCAACCACGCCAGTCGGCCCAGGTGATTGGAAGCCTACGCCCACGGGGAAGATCATTCTCGATTTCTTGAACGGCAAAATGCCCGGCTACGTCGAGACGGGCCTGAATTTTGTTGGAGCCGAAGAATGCGCGGCCGGCCACCTGCTCGTCGCCGAAAAAGGTAAAGTCGGCGAACGTTATCTCCTTGGCGCAGAAAACCTCACGCTCAAGCAAATGTTGGACACGCTGTCCAGGATCACAGGCCTGCGCGCTCCAGCGCTCAAGATTCCGCACGGACTCGCTTTGGGTGTAGCCTACATGAGCACGGCGTTCTCGCGCCTCGTCGGAAAGGAACCGCAAATCCCAGTCGAGGGCGTGAAAATTGCGCAGCACATGATGTTCGTGGACTGCACGCGGGCCCAGCGCGAACTTGGCTTTCAACCCGGCTCAGTGCCGGCGGCTCTGGAACGTGCTGTCCGCTGGTACGAAACGAACGGCTACGTGAAGCCCCGCCGCGCCAAAAAGATGTTGCGCGACTCGGCTTAGATCTTGGCAACATAGATTTTAGATTGTGCGGGTTCCATTCGTCACTGGGTTAAAGCATGCATAGCTTATGTAGCGCCGGGCTTCAGCCCGGCATCTTAGATTCTTGAACCGATGCACATTCTCGTCACCTTCGCTATCAAAGCCGAGTTCTCCCAATGGGCCGCTCGCCATCCCTTTGTTCCCTATGAATTCGAGAATTGGGAACGCCGCCGCGAATTCGATCTCCTCAAGGCCAACATAGGTCCGGATGAGGTGACCGTTCTCTTGACTGGAATCGGCGCTCAGAGCGCCATAAAAGCAATGGCCTCCATCCCCGTCGAACTTCACGATCTCTGTATTTCCACCGGCCTTGCTGGCTCCCTCGACGCGGCCTTGGCGCCACGCGATACGGTTGTCGCGCGCGACTTGGAAACGCTTGACGGTGTCTCGAAGGTCGCAAGCACTCCTGCACTTGTTGACCTTGCCGTGACTTGCGGCGCAAAGTCTGTCCAGGTTTCCCTCACTTCTGAGAAAATCGTGGCAACCGCCGAGGAAAAGCGCGAGATAAGCGGGAAGGGAAGCATCGTCGAAATGGAGTCGGCTCATATTCTCGCAGCTGCTGCGCAAAGGCTTTTACCGTGTGTGGCGATCCGCACCATCAGCGACGCCGCGGACGAAGACCTGCCAGTAGATTTCGCGCGCATTCTCGATTCCCAAGGCCATTTGAAAATGGGCGGACTTCTTAAGGAAGTTGGCTTCAGTCCGTACCGCATTCCTATGTTGATCCAATTTGGCCGCCAGAGCCGCGCCGCCGCAAAATCGCTCGCCGATTTTCTTGATCGTTATATCCCGGCCATTTCGCGTTACGGCTCGAGAGTCCTGCATTCAACAGTGGAAGAGGTTTCCGCGACATGAGCAGCACCAGTACAGCTGCTGACACGCTCAAATCCCTCGGACCCATACCGAAGACCATGCGTGCTGGCGTCTTTCGGGACAAAGGCGTCGTCCAAGTCGAAGAAGTTCCCGTCCCGGACGTGGGCGCTGGCGAAGTCCTGATCAGAGTCGCAGCCTGCGGTATCTGTGGCACGGACATCAAGAAGATCTTCCAGCGTTACGTCGAGCCGCCGCAAATTCTGGGCCACGAACTCGCCGGGACGGTCGTCGCCGTCGGCCCCTGCGTCAGAAAATGGGCTCCCGGCGATCGGGTCATGAGTTTTCACCACACCCCATGCGGCCAATGCTTTTATTGCGAGAAGCGTCTTTTCTCCCAATGCAAACAGTATAAGACCACCGGTCTCACCGCTGGCTTCACTCCCAACGGCGGCGGCTTCGCCCAATACGTCAAAGCCATGCCATGGGTCGCGGAACGCGGCATCGTTGCGCTTCCGGATAACGTCACCTTTGAGGAAGCAACTTTCATCGAGCCCATCAACACGATTGTCAAAGCCGTCCAGAAAGCCCGCATCACCGCCGGCGAAACCGTTCTAATCCTTGGCTGCGGCCCGATCGGTCTCCAATTGCTCATGGTCAGCAATCTCGAAGGCGCCAAACTGTATACCAGCGATCCAATTTCACAACGGCGCCAAAAGAGCCTCTCCTTGGGTGCCCTTGAATCGTATGACCCAACCAATGGTAAGCTAGTGGAAGAGATTCGGGCCCGCACGGACGGTCGAGGGGCTGATGCAGTTCTCGTGGCGGTTGCGCATCCCTCGGTGGTGACGGATGCTCTGGCGGCAGCACGGCCTGGGGGGCGCGTTTTGCTCTTCGCGGCGAACGATCCGGTCACTAGGATTGAATTCCCCGCGGCGGCCATCGGCATCGACGAGAAGGAGATCCTGGGCAGCTATAGCGCCGCGGTAGACATCCAAGACTCAGCCGCGGACTTGGTGCTGGGAAAGAAACTGCCGGTCATGGAAATTGTCACGCACCGCTTCACTCTCGATAGAATCCAGGCAGCTTTGGAGCTCGCGGCCCGGCCAACAGCCGAATCGCTGAAGATTTTGATCACCCACGCATGAGAACATCCATCACGAAGAAGCCCGAAGTTGCGGACGAAGTGAATTTTGCCGTCGCGCGAGCTGCCGTGCCCTCGAAGATGACGGCCGCCGTTCTCTATGGCAGCGAAGATTTGCGCGTCGAGTTGATCGACGTGCCTCATCTCGGCGCCGATGAAGTTCTCCTTCGAGTCCGCCTCGCCCTAACCGACGGCACCGACCTCAAGGTCTGGAAGCGCGGCTACCACGCGAGGATGATTCAGCCGCCTGCCGTTTTTGGCCATGAAGTCGTTGGCGACATTGCCGCCGTCGGCAAACGAGTGGACGCTCGTTGGCGTATCGGTATGCGCGTCATCGCCGCAAATTCCGCTCCTTGTCTGCGCTGTTACCATTGCCGTCGCGGCCAGGAAAATCTTTGCGAGGATCTGCTCTTCAACAATGGCGCCTACGCCGAATTCATGCGCATTCCCGGCCGCATCGCCACGGAAAATATGCTGGAAGTCCCCCACTCCGTCGATGACGGCAGCGCGGCTCTAGTGGAACCGCTCGCTTGCGTCCTCCGCGGCATTCACGAGATGGAAGTTCGCGCAGGAGACACCGTCGCCGTAATTGGTTGCGGTCCTATTGGTTTAACATTCGTCCGCATGCTTTCGCGCCGCGGCTTGCGTGTCATCGCGCTCGCCCGCCGTACTGCTCCCCTCGACGTGGCGCGCCGCCTCGGTGCGATTGCCACCATCAACGTCAAGGAGACTCCGGACATTGTCGCTGCCGTAAAATCTCTGACCGATGACCAGCGTGGACCGGACTCCGTCGTCGAAGCCGCCGGCAATCCCGCCACTTGGCAGCAAGCCCTTGCCATGGTCCGTCGAGGTGGTGTGGTGAACTTCTTCAGCGGACTGCCTTCGGGCACCAGCGTCGAAATCGACCCCGCCGCCATTCACTATTCCGAAATCAAGTTGATTTCGCCCTTTCATCACACGCCGCGCTTCATCCGTGAAGCTCTCGAAGCCATTCGTCGCGGCGACATTGTCGGCCATGACTTCGTTACCGAAGAAATCCGGCTGAGCGACTTGCCGCAGGCTTTCGAACGCATGAAGAGTCGCAGCGGCGAAATAAAACTGGCCGTCCGTCCTTGATTTCTTTAAGCGGCGCTGACAGCGTTCCTGTCATTCCCAGCGAAGCGACCGGGAAATCCACTCAGGTGGGAAGGAATCTGCTTTTCCATGCTGCGCTCAGGTGAACTCGAAATTGCCGCAAAGGCTCCGGAGAGTAACTGCTCTCGGGATACGGCCCAGCAATACACCCGTTGGCTCGCCACTCATCACTATGAAAATTTCAACGTGGTCTCCTGGCTGCTCCCGAAAAATCTTCATCAGCACTTCTACAATCTTTATGCCTATTGTCGCTGGGCCGACGATCTCGGCGACGAAATCCCCGAGAAAGACCGTGCCCTCGAACTCCTCGACTGGTGGGAGCGCGAACTCGACGCCTGCTACGACGGTCGACCCTTGCATCCCGTCTTCATCGCACTTCGCGAAACGATAGTCGCTAAAAGTATTCCGAAGCAGCCTTTCGCCGATCTTTTGAAAGCTTTCCGTCAGGATCAGACGGTAAAACGCTATCCAACCTGGGCTTCCATGATCGGCTATTGCGTCTATTCTGCAAATCCTGTCGGCCGCCTCGTTCTTTATCTCTGCGGCTACCGCGACGAAGAGCGCCAAGCCCGCTCCGACGCTACATGCACCGCGTTGCAACTCGCCAATTTCTGGCAAGATGTCTCGCGAGACCTCGAAAAGGGCCGCATCTACATTCCCCTGGACGTCGCAGCGTCTCATGGCCTCACTGAAACTGATATTGTCGAGCGCCGTTTCGACAATCGTTACATTCACCTCATGAAAGACTTGATCGCCCGCACGCGCATTCTCTTCGCCGAAGGCGCTCCGCTTGCGACAAAGGTCAGTGGCCGTCTGAGCATTGACCTCGACATGTTCACCCGCGGCGGCGTTGCCGTTCTCGATGCCATCGAAATCATGGGCTACGACACGCTCCACGCGCGCCCATCCATCAGCAAATCCAAACAAGCAAGCCTTTTGTGCCGTGCTGTCTTCCACTACCTTTTTTCTCGGAATACTCATACGCTGCCCGTGCAGGAAAAGGACGCCACCCCTATCCCGCCGATCCCGAATGAGTTTCGCGGAGAAATCGCTCCTTTGCCTCACAAATGGGTCTCCGGCGCCTACGACAACTGCCACGCCATCGCGCGCGCGGCCCACAGCAATTTCTATTACGCCTTTTTCCTCCTCCCCAAGCCCAAGCGGGACGCTCTCGCCGCACTTTACGCCTTCAACCGGCTCGTGGATGACGTTGCCGACGACGGCCTCGATCTCGCAGCTAAACAACGCGGTCTAGCGAAATGGCGCGCCGAACTGGATCAAGCTGTTACCGGCCTCGGCCAATGTTTTGATGGCACCGCCGCTCTGCCTCTTCTCGACGCCGCTCCAAAACATGCAGCGGAAGTCTTGCCTGCGCTCGTTGACACCATCCGCCGCTACAAAATGCCCACCCGCTACCTTCACGATCTCATCTCTGGCGCCGAAATGGATCTCACCATCCACTCCTATCCCACCTTCGACCGCCTCCGCGAATACTGCTATCGCGTTGCCGGCACCGTCGGTCTCACTTGCACGCACGTCTTTGGTTTCCACGATCCTCGCGCCCTCGATCTCGCCGAAAAGCTCGGCCTCGCCTTTCAACTCACCAATATCATTCGCGATGTCCACGAAGATTTCGCCGTAGGCCGCGTCTATCTCCCCGAGGAAGACCTCGCGCGCTATGGCGTTTCCCCCCAGGATTTCGCCAAATCCGAGGCCACCCTCGGCGTCCGCGAGCTTCTCCGCTTCGAGGCCGATCGCGCTTGGCAAAATTACGAAGAAGGGGCAAAACTTCTTAGTCTGATCGATCCGGAAAGCCGCGCCGCTCTCTGGCTCCTCGTGCACACGTACAGCGCGCTCCTGGCCCGTATTGAATCTCTTGATTTCGCAGTTTTCGGCGAACGCATTCGTCTTTCCAAATCTGAAAAAATGTTGTTCATCGCAAAGGCGCGCTTCGGCCGCCTCTCGGAAGAGAATATCCTTGAAAAACGTGATCGTGATCGGCGGCGGGCTGGCGGGTCTGTCGGCCAGCGTCGCGCTGGCTGAAGCCGGCTGGCGCGTCCGCCTTTTCGAGCAGCGCCCCTTTCTCGGCGGACGCGCGGCTTCCTACGTCTTGCCCGATGGCGAGCACGTTGACAATTGCCAGCACGTCACCTTTGGCTGCTGCACCAACCTCGAAGACTTCTACCGCCGCGTCGGTGCCGGAAACAAAATCAAATTCTTCGACCGCCTCATCCTTCTCGATCCTCAGGGCCGCCGCGGCGAAATGCACGCCGGCGTTCTCCCCGCGCCTTTCCATATGACTGGCTCCTTCCTCGCTTTTTCTCCTCTCGCATTCAAAGACAAACTCTGCATCGCCCGCGCCTTTTACGCCATATTGCAAAGCGGTGGCCATCCATCCGATCTCGACAGCCCCGCCCGCATCTCCATGCTCGAATGGCTCCAGCGCCGCAAACAGACTCCCGCTGCCATCAGCCGTTTCTGGCGCGTCGTTCTCGTAAGCGCTCTCTCGGAAGAACTCGACCGCATCGACGCGAGCTACGGCATCGACGTTTTCTGGAAAGCCGTCCTCTCCAACAAGAATGGCTACCGTATGGGCGTTCCATCCGTCGCTCTCGGCGATCTCTACGACGGCTGCCGCCTCGCCATCGAAAAGAAAGGTGGCGAAGTGACCTTTCGCTCTCCGCTCCGCGGCCTGCGCATCGAAAACGGCAAGCTAATCGCCGTACTTTTTGACGAAGGTCGGCAGGAATCCGCCAACGCTTACGTCCTAGCCCTTCCCCATCTCGTTCTTTCGGAACTCCTTCCCGAGAGCATCAAACAAACCGACACCGCTCTCGGCAACCTCGACAAAATCACCGTCGCCCCGATCACCGGCGTCCATCTCTGGTTTGACCGCCACGTGATGACCGAGCCATTCCTCAGCCTGCTGGATACCACCACTCAATGGATTTTCAACAAGTCCGCCCTCTACGCCACCTCCAACGGCGCAGCCGCGGGCTCTCCCGATAAGGGCCAGTATCTCCAGTTGGTAATCAGTGCTTCTTACGATCTCCTCCAGAAGCCCCGCCAGGAAATCATCGATCTCTGCCTCGCCGAAGTTCGCCACGCTCTTCCCGCCGCCCGCGCAGCGAACCTTTTGAAAGCCACCGTCATCAAAGAAGCGGCCGCCACCTTTTCTCCGCAACCAGGCGTTGACCGTTGGCGTCCAATGCAGCAGACCAGCATCGCTGGTCTGTTTCTCGCCGGCGATTGGACCGCAACGGGGTGGCCAGCCACAATGGAAGGCGCGGTTCGCAGCGGCTATCTTGCCGCCGAAGCAGTCTTGCGCTCGGCAGGCGAGTCCAAGCAGTTTCTTCAACCGGATCTTAAGCCCAACGGTTTGGCAAGCCTCTGGGCAAAGAGCTAGCATGGTGATCCGGAGTTTTGGGCTCACTCGCAAAGCAGGTTTTGGTGGAACTTCCGGCGAGTTTCAGGGATGCTCGTCCTCAATCTGCTCGAACGCGCCAATCTTGCGCTCTGCGATAGTTAGCTCTCCGCACTTTTTATCGAGCGCAAGGTACACGTCTAAATGGTTTCGCCGAAAAGATTCATAGGCTTCACGCGATTTCCAGAAGTCGCACGTCAAATAGACATGCACTCGCGATATATCACGCAGGAGGGAAGTGCTCTGGTACCCTGGATCGAGCCGGAAGAGTTGGGCCCAATCGCCGTTCGGCCCATATATGCTTTCAAACTCTTTTTCGCTTCCCCGCTTGACATCGAACTCCCAGAGGATTAAAAACATAGATGTCCCATCTCCTGCTTGGACGTAGCCAATCCTGTTTGGAACCTCTGGGTAATGATTGCGCTGTGCGCCGAGTGTGACATTCCGTTCGGATAAATGTCACGGTTAGAGTGCGTATCAACACGGAATTTTAACTTCTTGTAGTCCATGTCCGGCCTTGTGCCCGGGCGGAGGCGTTTGTGGATCGAAAGTACGGTCACCGCGGTTATCGCGACACAGAAAAAGGCGAAAAACGAGATAAGCATGAGCGCAAACCTCCGCAAGGTGGTCCGCGCTCCGACCAGTTCGGCCCGCGCACTCCTCGCATGGTCGGCACCGTCACCCGCGGTCGCTGCGCCAATTGCGGCGCCGTCCTGACCGCTGGCTTCGACCCCAGCGGGCAGTGTCCTAAGTGCCAGTTTGAGCTGCACAGTTGCAAGCAATGCCGCTTTTTCGATTCTGGCGCGCAGTTCGAGTGCACGCAGCCCATCCCCGAGCGCGTCACTCCGAAAGACACAAAAAATAATTGTAAGTTCTACGAATTCCGCATGACCATCGAAAAGGACACCGCCCCCACTTCCTACGCCCAACCTGCCCAAGTCGCCGCCGCCGCACCGCCGCCTCGCACCAACGACGCCCGCCAGGCCTTCGAGGATCTCTTCAAAAAGTAGCCCACCGCATCCCCTCTTTCTCCACATTGTCCACAAGTTCGGTCTCGTTTTTTTCGCCTCCATCGCCTTTGTTTCCATCCGTCGTGGCCAAACGGCGATCTGCAAATCCTGAATCTTCTCTATCTAAAAGTTGCGTTTGCGTTCCCCTTCCGATGATTTCACACTCCTCTCCGACATACTTCCCGGATTCGCATCCGGTGACGCGTTCATACTCCCAAGTTCGTCGGCCCTGGACAAAATCTATTTTTGGAGCGTTTCAATGAACAAACGAATGTCTTTTTCACTCGCTGTACTCCTCATCAGTGCGATGCCCCTTCTCGCTCAGGATGGTCAGTCGAAAAAGACCGTCACCTGTTCGGGCTCCATCAGCCCGGACGGCCAAAGCTTCACGTGTGACAAGGACCACCACGTCTGGAAAGTCTCGAATCCCGCTGTCTTGAATGACATGGAAGGTCATCAAGCCAAGCTCACCTACCATCGCACGTCGACCCCTGACGAGATCTTTGTAACCTCGGCCTCGGTCAGCCAGCAGCAACCGACTGTTGCACACAATTCCACCGATCCTGCTCCACATTTCTGATCCAGCCGCAGAACGCCACGATTCTAGCGTGCGTTGGCGACAGCCGAGCTTCCCTCGAAATTAAGCGGCGGTGCCTTGCTTTGTCGAAGTTCACGCGTAATAGTGCATTCCTGCTACCTCTAGTCTTTCGTCGCTGAGCCTCCTTCAATTGGCCTCCCTCTCTGACTTGCTCTTTTCGTCATCCCGCCTGACGTACTCGCAGCTTTATTTCCGCGCCGTGGTATTAAGAACACAGCACCGTACCTCGTGCTGACTCTCGGATCCCTCTCGGTGGACCGCTCTCGCGTTTGTCGTTCAGGGCTTCTGCCATCCGCTCACAAACCCCTTCGTCAATGGACCGCAAACTTCGCGGTCGGGCGGCTGGTGTGCGCGCACATTTCTCGACTGAGAGCTCAGCTTCTCCTCCGCAGTGGGGCCATGCTCCTCTGCTGAAAAAATGCCTCTTCTCCATCATTTTCTTTTCCGCCTTCCTTCTCTGTGATGGTTCCTCCACTGCCTCCCGCTCCTGGGACGGGGCCCCACCATGGTATCTGCCCGTTGGCTTGAGCGTTGCCTTACTCCTGGCCGGGGGGCTGCGCTTTGTCCCATTGGTCCTCATTTCTAGTTTGGCCGCCGCTATTGTCAATTACCACCGGCCCCTTCTTTCTTGGTGCGGCATTCCGGGCGCTCTTGCCCTGTATCTCGGCTATATAGGCGCCGCCATATTGCTTCGAGGACCTTGGCGCATCGATCTTAACCTTGGCACACTGCGCGATGTCGGCCGCTTTGTTTCAACTCTATTGGCGGCGGCCATCTATAGCGCCACCATCGGAGCACTCACCCTCCTCGGCGACCACCTTATTCGCCGCTCCGACATTCTCAAGACCGCGCTCGACTGGTGGGCTAGCGACTCGGTGGCCATCCTCACTTGCTCTCCCTTCCTTCTCTTATTTATCGTTCCCTCCGCGCGTTCCTGGTTGTCCTCGCAACCTCCTGTCCCGAGTCAGCCGGACCCAAAGTTTCATACTTCAATGCGCGGTTTTCTCGAGGCCATCGCCCAGACAGCTTCGGTCCTCGTGGCCATCTGGCTGCTGTTCGATTTCCCTCCTGCGATTCCATACCAGCCCCTATACCTCCTCTACATTCCGGTAATCTGGGTGACCGTTCGCCACGGTGTCCGTGGTTCGGCGTTTACAATTTTCTTCGTGAACGCTGGCTTAATGTTTACCGCTTGGCTCACTCAGGTTCATCAGGGGACAATCCCCCGCCTTCAACTCGCAATGCTGGCCCTCGGCACGACCGGCCTCTGTTTGGGGGCTGTGGTCACGGACCGAAAGCGTGCCGACCGCCAGCTCGGTAAGCGGTTGTTAATGGAGGCGTTTGCGGCGGAGATCGGGGCAGCTTTGACGCGCGCGAGAAGCCTGGAGGAGGGGCTAAAGCCGTGCGCCGAATGCATCGTCCGCTATTTGGAACTCATCTTCGCTGGCGTATGGTGTCTCGACAAAACCACCGGCGCCTTCGATCTTGCGGCCTCGGCCTCGATCGATTCGCGCTCGGCTCAATGGGCCGAGTTAGTTTCGCAAAATGGCTTGCTCATACAGGAATCTTCCCGCCCCTTTCATTTTCACATCCTTCAGCAAGGCACTTCTTCCGATTCCCCGCTTCTCAGGGAAGCAGGTCCAGCCGTTTTTGCCCGTCAGCAGTTAGTCGTTGGCGGCCAAGTTGTCGGTATTGTGGCCCTTTTTGTCAGCCGTCCTCTTACCGAAGAATTTCCAAAGTCTCTTTCCACCGTTGCCGAAAGCATCGCCCAGTTTGTCCTCAGAATCAACGCCGAGAACGATGTTCACGCCGCCAAGGAAGCTGCCGAAACCGCCAATCGGGCCAAGAGTGAATTCCTGGCTAACATGAGCCATGAAATCCGCACTCCGCTCAACGGTATCATCGGCATGACCGAGCTCGCGCTCGACACCGTGCTTTCCTCCGAGCAGCGCGAATATCTGCTGACCGTCAAGACTTCCTCCGACTCTTTGCTTGCGGTCATCAACGATATTCTCGATTTCTCCAAAATCGAGGCTGGCAGGCTTGACCTCGAATCCATGGATTTCAACTTGACGGGATTTTTGGAAGATCTTCTGAAAAGTTTTGCTCTCCGCGCTCACGAAAAAAGTCTCGAGCTTCTCTGCGACATCGCTCCTGAAGTCCCGGAATTCGTTCAGGGCGATTCGAGTCGCCTTCGTCAGATACTCACCAATCTTCTCGGCAACGCCATGAAATTCACCCAGGCAGGCGAAATTGCCCTCAAGGTTCATCTGGAATCAGAGGATGGTACGACTCTCCTTCTTCACTTTATGGTCTCCGACACTGGAGTCGGCATTCCCCCGGAGAAGCAAAAACTCATTTTCGATCCCTTTACCCAAGCGGACACCTCCACCACACGCAAGTACGGCGGCACGGGCTTGGGCCTCACAATTTCCTCTCGCCTTGTGAACATGATGGGCGGCAAAATCTGGCTGGAAAGCCAGCCCGGAAGCGGCACGGAATTCCATTTTACGGTTGCATTCAACCGCTCCCACGCCGCCGTTGCGGAAGAACCGCTCGTCTCCCCGGAACCTCTGCGTGGCGTCAAAGTCCTGGTTGTAGATGACAATCGGACGAATCGGCGCGTCCTCGAGTCCCTTCTCGCTCGCTGGGAGATGAACCCTACATCGGCCGGCGGTGGTGACGCCGCGCTCGCGGAGCTCGTCGCCGCGCGAAACGCCGGTCAGCATTTTGCGCTCATCCTTATTGACAGGCACATGCCCAACATGGATGGTTTCGCTCTCGTCGAGAAAATTCACCTCCTGCCGCAACTCTCTCCCGCCACCATCATGTTGCTCACCTCCGCGGGCCATCGCGGCGACCTCGCTCGCTGCAGGCTACTTGGCATCACCGCCTGCCTTCTTAAGCCCCTCCGCCGTGTGGAATTGCGCGATGCCATTTCAAAGGTACTTTCCGGTAAGGAAATCCTCCCGGCCGGGGATCACAAAGTTGTCGATTCGCTCATTGCCCCTAAGGTGGGTCACGACGCTCCGGCTTCTTCGCGCGCCCTGCGCATCCTTGTTGCCGAAGACAATTTCGTCAATCAGCGCTTGGCCACCAGACTCTTGGAGAAGCGCGGCCATCTCGTCTCCGTTGTGTCCAACGGACGCGAGGCCCTCAATGCCCTTGAGAAGTCCATGTACGACCTGGTTTTCATGGATGTGCAGATGCCCGAATTGGATGGGATGGAAGCAACCGCCTTGCTACGACAAAACGAAAGGATTCGTGGCGGTCACCAGATCATTGTGGCCTTGACGGCTCACGCCTTGAAGGGTGATCAAGACCGCTGCCTCGCCGCCGGCATGGACGCTTACCTCTCCAAGCCCATCCGCCCACAGGAGTTGGACGACCTGCTCGAACGATGGAAAGCCCCGGCAGAGCTCCCGCAACCTGCCCCTTCTCCTGAAAAACAGTAATTCTTGTTGCCACAAACTCAGCGCGCCCTCACTCCCGCCATCGCGTCATACTCCCGCCCTGAACCTTCTGGCAGCAGCACCCACAACGTATAAATTCCCAGCGCAGTCCCAAACGGAATCCGCAGCAGCGTCAAAAACCCCAGCACAATCCCCAGTATCCGCGCCCATGGCTGCCGCTCCAGCAAACCCCACGCCAGCACCAAATATGCCGCCGCAAGCACCGCAAGGATCACTCCGCCAGATAGCAATCCCCCGATAAGGAACGGCCTGAGCCCAATCGCGTTGCTAAACGGCCATCCTCCCGACCCCATCCAGTCCCAGCCAGATTGAAAAAACATCCTTCGGAACATCAGCAGCCCGCCGAACGCCAATAACCGCAGAAGGCCGGCCACCACCCACAATCCTGCCAAAATATTTATATTGCGTCCGACTCGTCCATCGCCCGCGCCGCTCACTGGCACTGCCATCCTTGGGCCACCTGTGGGTGCCCCGGCCCTGCTCGCTGCGGCTGGCGCTGGCTTCAAATGTTTGCCGCACGAACGGCAATATTGTGCATCCGCGTTAAACGGCGTTCCGCAAGCATCGCAGTACATGATTTCCCCCTGCCCAATACTACGTCCAAGGCTTCAAAAAGTTCCAGATTGCAACCCCGCTCACCAGATGCCTGCCCGGTACTGGGCTCTCGGACTTTTCTCTGCTTTTCCACAGCCTCACACCGCCGCCGAAATTTGTGCCAACTCCTTTCATCCCTTTGATTTCCGCCGCCCTCAACCCGGCCAGTCCCTCCCGATTTGAATGAACGACAAGTAAACATGCAAATGTATTGACAAATAGTAACGCTACTTCTATCATTCTCTATGTTTTGGCCAGAATACCACCGCCCAGCAATCTCTCCGCTGTTCATCCTCCATGGACACAGTACCGCGATTTCTAACCACCAGTACCAATCCCGGTTCTCCTCGCAAGGAAGTTCTGGAGTAAGTCCTTTCTCTGCAGTATTTGCGGATACGAGGCCAGTAAATTCTTTATCTGCAGCAGCTACAGACGTGGCGCAACTCAATGAAAATGCAGCCACTTTAAGCTATTTATCATCAACACTTATCGACTGTCTTACCTCTAACTCCTGTATCTGCAACACTTACAAAAAACAGTGGGGCTGGAGTGGCGCTGCCCGCTTCCATCAACTTCCCACAGGTCAACTCTTCCCCATTGGGAACAGGCTCGGCTCGGCCGGCGGCGAATCCGCAATCGCCTCGAGTTCCGGGAACTGCTGCCGCAACGGCTCCGGCACCTTCACTTTCGAGCCTTTCAAAATGCTGATCAACTGCAGCGCGTTGACCACCCCTTTTCCCTGATAGTGGTTGTTGGTGATCACAAACACGTCGCGCGAACGTTCCGCCATCTTTTCGACGCGCTTCGCCCACGGCGCAAGTTCCTCCGTCGAATACAGATAGTTGTACCGTTCGTGCGAAGGAATCGCGGCATCGTCCGTGAACCAAGTGTCATATCGCCGCCCGTGTAGCCGCACGTATCCAATTGGCGAAGTCGTTTCCGCAGATGGCTCAATCGACTTTCCGATAATGGGTTGATCGATGTTGCAGAATCCCGCTCCGGCCTTGCGTAGCAGCGCAAACGTTTCCGGCGTATGCCACGAAGCGTGCCGCACCTCGACGACCAGTGGATAATCGGCGAACCGCTTCAAAAGCGCCGAGAGATAAGCGACCGTTTCGCGCGTGCGATGAAACGAAAAAGGGAATTGCAGCAGCACGGCGCTAAGTTTTGCCGCCGCGCGCAGAACATCGAAACCGGCGCGCACCGCGCGCTCATCTTCGGCGGTGGCCGCGGCAATCGCGGATTGTTCTGCTCCTGGGGAAATTTCGTGCGTGAACCGCTGCCAGAGCTTCGCGGTGAACATGAACCGCGGATTCGCTGCCACGCGTTCGATCCATTGCGCAGCGTGGTCGGGCCGAATGGGATTGTAAAAGGAGGAGTTGATCTCGATCGTGTCAAAAAATTCCGCCAGATAACTGGCGTAGTGGAATCCCTTGGGCCGGCGGGAAGGATAAACGTATCCTGCCCAGTCCGGATAGGACCAGCCGGCCGGGCCGACACGGATCGTCGCGCGCGGCGCGGGTTTGTCGGAGCGAGTCATGTTCAGGGCACGCAAAACATCCGGCGCAGTCAGCGTAGAGTGGAGCGGGCAAGCATGTCAACGTATAGCCAACGCGAGAGTCTTCTGCGCAAAAAGTTTCGAGTTCGATTGCCGCGTTTCCCGCGCGGTGGTAGGCTTGCATCAGGATGCGGATTAAACAGCAAAACCGCGTCACCCGCCTCTTCTATAAGAATTTCTACAGGTGCATTCATGAAACTTTCTATCACGTACAAGAACGTCGAGCCGCAAAAAGCTTCGGAAAAAGAACTGGAACATTGCACGGGCAAGCTGAACCGGCTTCTGTCGAGCTATGAACCGGACCTGGTGCAATTGCACGGAGTCTTTTCAAAAAATCCGCATCGTCCGGAACTTTTGTTTTCTCTGAATCTATCGTTGCCTACGGGCACGTTGCACGCAACAGGCAAGGGCCCTAACGCGCGCGCCAGTTGCAAACAAGCCTTCAGCGAGTTGCAGTCGCAAGTGAAGAAACACCAGGCGCTTCTGCGCAAGGATTACGAATGGAAGCGCAAGCGGCCGCGTGCCGCCGCGCCGGCGCTCTCGTAAATTCGCTGTGCAGCCCGGCACCGGTTTCCGCTCCGCTGGCCTCTGGATCGTTACGCGCGGAAGATTCGCAAAAAAGTTGCGCTGAAACTGGTAAGATGCGCGGCGCAAACTTCTTGCGCGGAACTCTGCGAATCGCGCATGAAAGGGAAAATATGGACCGACGCGGCTTTCTGAAAACGACGAGCACCGTGCTTGCGGGAACCACTCTTGCCCCCGGCCTCTTGTCAGGCCATCCGTTGCCTGATTCGTCCAAAGGGGAAGGCCGGATGGTTTTTCCGATAAACCGGAATTGGCGCTACAACCGGTCGTTTGTCCAGGGAGCGCACGGAAAGGAGTTCGACGACTCTGCGTTTGAGCGCGTCGTGATTCCGCACACTAACATCCGCTTGCCGTGGCACAGTTTCGACGATAAGGATTATGAATTCGTCTCCATCTACCGGCGCAAATTCCGTTTGCCCGCGGCGGCTCGGGGCAAACTCGTTTTCATCGATTTCGAAGGTGCGATGACCGCTTCCACCGTCTGGATCAATGGCGTTAGCCTTGGCGAATACAAAGGCGGCTACACCCCGTTTTCTTTTGATCTCACGCCGCACATCGATTTTGATGGAGAAAACGTTCTCGCCGTCGATCTGGACTCTACGGAGCGCTCGGATATTCCGCCATTCGGCTATCAAATCGACTACATGACGTTCGGAGGAATCTACCGGGAAGTCTGGCTGCGTGTTGTCCCGCGGACCTTCATTGAAAATATTTTTGCGAAGCCCAGGGCCGTGCTGACCGAAAGGCCAGGGCTGGACGTGGAATGCTACCTGCAACATTCGGAAGCGTCGCACGACGCGCTCACCCTGGAAGCCGAACTTCGCGAAGGTGAGCGCGTCCTGGCAAACTCAGTGGCGCATGTTTCGGCCTCCGAAGCCACCAAACAAGCCGTTGCGCACCGGGTCCTCTTTGACAATCTGAGAGGAATCAAACCGTGGGACCTCGAACATCCGAATCTTTACTCCGTTCATGTGCGCCTACTTCGGGGATCGGAACTGGTTGATCAGGACAAGCGCACGATCGGCTTTCGCGAGGCCCAATTTACCGAGCACGGCTTCGAGTTGAATGGAAAGGTCATCAAGCTGCGCGGTTTGGACCGCCATCAGACTTTTCCGTTCGCCGGCCAGGCCATGCCGGGCCGCGCCCAGCGCAGCGACGGTCGCATCCTGCGCAAGAACTTGAAATGCAACATCGTCCGCACCTCCCACTATCCGCAGTCCCGGCATTTCCTGGACGCTTGCGACGAAATGGGTCTACTGGTTCTTGAGGAAATCCCGGGCTGGCAGCACATCGGAGATGAAGCCTGGAAACTGATTTCCATTGACAACGTCGGCCGCATGATCCGTCGCGATTGGAATCATCCCAGCATCATTCTGTGGGGCGTTCGCATTAACGAATCGAGGGACGATCACGATTTTTACACGCGGACCAATGCGCTGGCGCATAGCCTCGATAACACTCGCCAGACCTGCGGTATCCGCTATTTTCAATCCTCCGAATTTCTCGAGGATGTTTTTACGATGAACGATTTCGGGTTTCCATTGAAGCCGCCGAATCACCCTCGCTATCTGAATACGGAATTCGTGGGTCATACCTTTCCGACGAAGACAATCGACAACAAAGAACGGTTGACCGAACACATGTTGCGCCACGCGCGCATTCATAATCAGCTTGGCTCCGATCCGCAGTATGCCGGAGGTTTAGGCTGGTGTGCTTTCGACTACAACACCCATGGGGATTTCGGCAGCGGCGACCGCATCTGCTATCACGGGGTGACCGACATTTTCCGCGAACCGAAGCCGGCCGCGGGTTTTTACAAATCGCAATGCGATCCGTCGGATGAAGTCGTGCTCGAACCGGCTTTCCACTGGGCGCGCGGAGATGAGTCCATTGGATTCACGAAAGCCTACGTCTGCTCGAATTGCGATCACCTCAAGTTCTACATTGCGGGCAAGCTCGTGGCGGAGGCTGATCCGGATAAGACCGAATTCGCCAATCTTCCGCATCCTCCTTTTTGGGTCGACTTGCAGCATCTCGTGGACCATTGGGGAGACCTGCGCATCGAAGGCTACTTGAACGGCAAGCAGGCCATCGTGAAGACTCTTTCCGGCAGGGGGATCGACCAGAGATTCGAGCTGCGGCCCGATGACACGCACCTGAACGCCGATGGAGCGGATTCCACGCGCGTCGTCTTGCGCGTCACCGATGAATTTGGAGCCATTCGTCCTTTTGCAAACGACTCCATCAGGTTCGAGCTGGAAGGCCCGGCGGAAATTATTGGCGACAATCCGTTCGCGCTTATCGGAGGCACTGGCGCGATTTGGATTCGCGCCAAGGAAGAGGCGGGGACGGTACGGTTGACGGCGGCACACCCGAGGTTAGGCAAACAGGAAGTTCGCATCGAGATCGCGCCAGCGCCCGCGGAAACGGTCTGACTCGGTTCGAGGAATTTGTGATTCGCGCACTTCTCATCGCCGCGCTTACACTCGCGGCGCTTCATCCTGCCGTAGCTGCGAATGGAAATGGGGCAAGAACGTCCCAGGCGGCTTCTTCGGCGATCTTGCGAGGCACAATCCGCGATTCAGCGGGCGCGCCAGTCGCCGAAGCAACGATTGTTCTCGAAGAAAAGGGCAGCGCAAACGTGCTGCGGGCAAAAACCGCAGCAGATGGTGCTTTCTCGTTCGCGGTGAATCACGGGGGAAGCTACACGGTCAGAGCCGAGAAGACGGGTTGGCTCGCCACGCTGGCAGACCCTATTGCTCTCGAGCCTGGGAATACAAGGCAGCTCGATCTCGTGCTCACACCGGAAAAAATGCTCCAAATTAGATCGGAAGACGCGCACGACGCCGCGAAGAATCCTGCGGACGGAATGGAGTTCAAGGATGAGCCGAGCTTTCAGGTAGCGGGCGTGACGGACTGGAGCGATTTGGGGCTGCATGGCTCCGCAAGTACTTCACGGACGAGCGAATCGCTGGTGAAAGAGACGTTGGAGTTGAAACCTGAGGACGCGATGGCGTCAGGCGCACCTGATAAGCGCTACGCGCTGGCGATGGAGTACAACGCGAAGGGCGATTTCGGTTCAGCCCGAGAGGAAGTCCGCAAACAACTCGCAGCGAGCGACGATTCGAAAGGACACCGGCTGCTCGGCGAATTGAATGAGAAGCTCGGCGATCCACTCGACGCCGTTCACGAGTATGAAAAAGCCGCGCGGATGGATCCGAGCGAACAGAATTACTTTGAATGGGGGACGGAGTTACTGCTACACAAGGCCGCGAAGCAGGCGGCGGAAGTGTTCGCGCGCGGGGCGACCGTGCATTCCAATTCAGCGAGACTGTTAACGGGACTGGGAGCAGCGCTCTACACAAGCGGATCGGCGGATGAAGCGGCGCGGCGATTGTGCCACGCCGCGGATTTGCAGCCGACGAACCCGACTACTTATCTCTTCCTGGGGAAGATCGAGGTCGCGACGTCCGGGCCATTGCCATGCAGCGAAGCAAAGCTCGCGCGATTCGCGAATCAGCAGCCGGAAAATGCCCGGGCCAATTACTACTACGCGATCAGTGTGTGGAAGCGGGCGAAGACAGATGGCGATACGGCGGGCGTGAAGGCGGCGGAGGCGTTGTTTGAAAAGTCGAGAATGATCGATCCGAAATTCGGCGAGGCGGATTTGCAGCTCGGCTTGCTGCACGTTTCCGCCGGCAATAGGAACGAAGCGATTCGCGATTTCCAGAGAGCCGTAGAAGCAAGCCCGCTGCTCGGCGAGGCGCACCGCCAACTAGGCTTGGCATATCAACGCAATGGAGAGACGGCCAAGGCGCAGGCGGAATTTGCGGAGTACGACCGGATTTCAAAATCCGAAGCTGCCGAGACGGAGAAGGAAGAGCGCGAGCTGCGGCAATTTGTGATATTGCTGAACGGCCAGCCGAAGGCAGCCCCACCACAGCCCAATTGAACGCCCAGTGCGACGCACGGAACGCTAGCCGGACTTGGGCTTCACGCTGCCAATGATTCCGCTGCCTTCGCGGATGGTTAGGATTTGATTGGCTTTCACGTCTGTGAAACGCTCGATCTTCTGTGTTGTCGGCCACTTCACTTCGATCAAGTCCACAGTCGAAGCCTTTCCGAGACCGAAGTGCAACCGCAAATCGCATTGCGACATGACGCTCGATCCGCTGTGCACTTCGTCCATCTGCGCATGCTTCCCGGCGACGACACGAACGCGGGCCCCGATTGCGGTGCGGTTGCACTTGCTGCCTATCAATTTAATCTTGATCCAATTCTGTTTGTTTCCGCCATCGTTGCGAAGCAGGGAAGGCAAATCGTTCATGTTCAAAATGACGGCGTCCATGTCGCCGTCATTGTCATAGTCGCCGAACGCCGCGCCCCGGCTGGAAAAATGCTCGCTGATCCCGGGCCCCAATTCGGAAGAGACGTCTTTGAATCGTCCGTTGCCTAAATTTTTATAGACGAGGCGCGGATTCTTGAAACTCTGGCCGGTGTCGTGTCCTTCCAATTCGGGATAGACGTGGCCATTCACCTGGAGAATATCCTGCCAGCCATCGTTGTCGTAATCGATGAAGCCGCAGCCCCAGGCGACGTACTGATTGTTGATTCCGATTCCAGAGGAAAAGGTGACGTCGTTGAAAGTGCCGTCGCCGTTGTTGTGGTAGAGGTTGCAGGTGTCGTCGGCAAAGTTCGTTTTGAATATGTCGAACCAGCCGTCGCAATCGTAATCGGCGACTGCGACGCCCATGCCGGCTTGTTCGTGGCCATTTTCGCTGTAAGCGCAGCCGGCGATCACGGCGATATCGGTGAAAGTGCCGTCGTGATTGTTGTGAAAGAGGATGCTGGGTTCCGAATCCACGGCTACATAAAGATCGGGCCAGCCGTCGTTATCGAAGTCGTAGGAAACCGGGGTGATGTGATAGCGCGGGCCGGGCTTGAGAATGCCGGATTTTTCAGAGACGTCCGTGAAAGTGCCGTCGCCGTTGTTGTGATAGAGGGAATTCGTGTCGCCGGGAAAGCCGCGAGGGCCGCACATAGTGGGAATGCCTTTCCACTGGCAAACGGGAGGAGGAGCCGCCGAAGGAGTTTTCTCCGGGTCGAGCTTGATGTAGTGAGCGACAAAGAGATCTAGATGGCCGTTGCGGTCATAGTCCAGCCAACTGCACCCGGAGCCCCAGCGAATTTCGTTGTCGTACAGGCCGGCTTCGCGGGTCACGTCCGTGAAGGTGCCGTCAGCATTGTTGTGAAACAGGATGTTGTGTCCCCAGAAGCAGCAGAAAAGATCGTCCCAGCCGTCGTTGTCGTAGTCGCCGACACAGACGCCGGTCTGCCAGCCGGTGCGCGCGAGCCCCGATTTTGCGGTGACGTCGGTGAAAGTTCCGTCGCGATTGTTCTTGTAGAGATGGGAAGTCGGCTCCTGGCCGGCAGGCCATTTGGTGTTGAAGCGCGTGCCATTCGTAAAATAAATGTCGAGCCAGCCGTCGTTGTCATAGTCGAAGAAGGCTAGGCCGCTGCCTTTGGCTTCGATGATGTAGTTCTTGTGGTCGACGCCGCCCCAGACGTTTGGGGAATTGAGGCCGGCTTCTTTCGCCACGTCAACGAAGATGACTGGCGAAGCCGATGGCGACGCGGAAACGCCGAGATTCGAGGCGTTCGGAAGCAGAGCAGAGGACGATTCGAGAAGCAGGGAACGTTTCCATTTCCAGAGCGGGCTCGCAAGCGCGTCGAGCAAGGCGCCACCGAGAAGAAGGGAAGAGTTGCCGAGGAAACGGCGGCGCAAGAGATTCATGGGATGTGTATCTTCCCGGATGCAAGCCGCGGCGGAGCAGAGGCTGCCAAGAGCAAATCATTCGGCAGATTTGATGCATCTGTACGTATCATTGGGCCGCTGCCTTCGGCGTTATCTTTGGAAAGGCGCGCGCGACGATTCCGGTGCCTTCTTTTACGGCGATGATCTTGTCGACAGGCACATTCGTCAGTTTATCAATTTGGCCGCTTGGCCATGCGATTTCGAGGGAATCAATCTTCGTGCGTCTGCCGAGACCAAAGAAAATGCGAGGATCGCTGGCTGACATATAGCCCATTCCGCCTTTGGCTTGCTCGACATGAACGAAACCTTCGGAAGTAAGCTTCAGCGAAGAGCCGACGCCATCGCGATTCGAGCGAGTGCCGATCAGCAAGACTTCTAGCCAATGATTGCGGTTGCCGCCTTCATTGTGGAGGAGTTCGGGATAATCGCCGCGATTATTGATGGCGATATCGATGGCGCCATCGTTGTCGTAGTCGGCGGTGGCGATCCCGCGGCCAGCAATGGAGCGAGAAAAATCGGGGCCGAGTGAACTCGAAACATTTTCAAAATGGCCCTTTCCCAGATTACGGAACATCAAGAGAGGCTCTTTGTAAGTCACTTCGCTGTGATAGAGCTGCACGTTGTCCAGCATCGCGCTATTTAATTGGACGATGTCTTCCCATCCGTCGTTGTCAAAGTCCAGGAATTTCATGGAAACACCGCTGAAGAGCATAGCTTTGTTACCGAGGCCGGAGGGATAGGTAAAGTCGTCGAAGGTTCCATCGTGATTATTGTGGTAGAGGCGATTCAATTCAAAATCGAGGTGAGTGATATAGACGTCGAGCCAGCCATCGCCGTCGACGTCCGCAGCGTCGATGCCCATGCCGGCTTCGAAGCGGCCGTCTTCGCTGGCGGCGAGACCGGAAACGAGGGAGACATCCTGAAAGGTGCCGTTGCGCTTATTCAGGAAAAGAAAATTGGGCCAAGTGTCGTTGGCGATGGCGATGTCGGGCCAACCGTCGTTGTTGAAATCGGCGAGGACCACGCCCATGCCCTTTGATTCGGGCTTGCCGACTCCAGAGGAGTCGCTGACGTCGGTGAAAGTGCCGTCGTGATTGTTGTGGTAGAGCTTCGTTTTCAGGCCGCGGTAATTGCCGGGATTACAGTAAGAGCGATACCCGGGCTTGCGGTCGCCGCACCAAAGATTATTTTTTGGGGACCAATCGATGTAGTTGGTGACGAGCAAATCGAGCCAGCCGTCTCTGTCATAATCGAACCACCCAGCGCTGGTGGACCAGTTGCCTTCATCGGCGACGCCGGCCTTGGCTGTGACATCGGTAAAGGTGCCATCGCCATTGTTGTGATAGAGAATCGCGCGGCCGTAGCCGGTGACGTAGAGGTCGGGATAGCCATCATTGTCGAAGTCGCCGACCGCGACGCCCTGGCCATAATGACCTTCGCCGCCGACCCCGGCTTTTTCGGTGACATCGGTGAAGGTCCCGTTGCCATTGTTGCGATAAAGCGCGGAGCGCAGCGGATGGGGAGCTTTGTAAGCATCCGTGGCGGCGGATTGCACGAAGTAGAGATCCATCAGGCCGTCCTGGTTGTAATCGAGCCAGCCGACGCCCGTGCCCATGGTCTCGAGGTAGTACTTTTCATCGGTTTGCGTGGAGTCCTGAAGGAAAGTGATTCCGGCTTGCTTGCGAACGTCGGTGAAGCGTACGGGAATTGGAAGGTCTTGCGATTTGGGAGACTGGGCGGCGAGGACTTCTTGACGGAGAGCGAGCGTAAGAAGCGCGCCCAACGCCAGAATCGCGCCACACATGCTTACGAAGAACCGTCGCGTGCCTGTCTCCAGTTTTTGCACTATTCCAAGCTTATCTCGACGGTGTTCGTCCGATCCCCAATGCGCGTTCGTTCCAGTTTCTGTAATTTCGAGAGCGCAGGCGCTTGCTGCATTCTAGCGCCCGCCATGAAGTCGTTCAACCGCGAGTTTTCAGGGACGAGTCTAGAGAGTGCGGTCGGCGAGGGAGAGTGCGAGCTGTAATAGCTGCAATCTCGCGGGCATGGGCAGCGGTTCATTGATCGTGGAAGGAGTTTCAGGAGCGCGGGCCAGCGCTTCTTCGATGCTGTTGATGTCCAATCCTCCGGCAGCGTTGCTGCCTTTGAAGCGATCCAATACTTCACGTGCTTTGCCGATTTCGCCGGTCCGGAAGTAAAAAAAGCCAAGCATTGAGTAGCTGCCAGGCCATTCAGGCAGCAGATCGACCGCGCGCTCGAAATTTTGAGCCGCTTGCAGAGTCTTGCCATCAAAAACGGAGACGAGTCCCAAGCCCCAAAAGATTTTTCCGGAACTGGGAATGCGCGCCAAGCCTTTGCGCAGAGTTTCTTCGGCTGAGGGAATATCGTTTTCGCGCAACTGTACGAGAGCGAGCGAGAGGTAATACTGATCATTGTCCGGATTGCGAGTGATCGCATTCTGGAAAATTTGGGCGGCGTCGGCGGTGTCGCCTAGATGAGACTGAATATCGCCGAGCAAGGAGAGGAATGGGCCATCCTGCTGGCCTTGGGCTGAGACTTGCTTCGCAGTGTCGAGCGCCAGGGCGTAGGAGCCTTTTCGGAAGTAGGCATCGGCGAGATCAAATTTCACGTCGTCGGAATCGGGACTCACGCCGAGCGCCGTCTGGAAATGCTGGATGGCGTCGTCGTATAGACGGTATCGCGCGAGCAACACACCCACGCCGGTCTGCGTGCGATAGTCGCCGGAACTCAGCTGATCCAATTGTACGAGCGTTTTGCGCGCATCATCAGGCCTGCCGAGTTTCAGATAGGTCTCTGCGAGAAGGTAGAGATTTTGCGGCTGGTCCGGATGCTTGCTGATTTCTTCCGTCAGTTGCGTAAGATCGAATTGTGTACGGTCCTTGCTGGAAAGATTCGCGCGGTTGTCCACATAGTCGAAAAGGTGTTGATAGGGATATGGACCGGTGGGAGCATTTTTCGAAAGTGTTTGGAAGACGCTCAAATCTCGTTGAGCCGCATCCAGCTGATGGAGACTGCGTTCGACCATGGCCAGTTTATAGTAGCCGGACGACGGCTCGCGGCTGACTTTGACGTAACGGTGAAGAAGCTCGGCGGCTTGCTGGAATTCCTTCCTGGCGATTCGCAGATTCGCAAGTTCAAGCATGGCATCGGAGAGATCGGGGTTCGCGCGGAGGGCTTCCTGAAGGTCTATTTCCGCGCGGGCCTGGTTTCCCTGGCGTGCTTCGATGTAGCCCCTATTGTAGAGGCAGGAAGCATCATGAGGATTTATCTTGAGGCCAGCTTCGAAATACTTCATCGCTTCATCGAAGCGTCCGAGGTGCCTGTAGGAAAGTCCGAGGAAGGCGTAAGAACGTGGTGATGGATCGAGCGCGACCAATGACTTGAACTCTTCAATCGCTTTTTCTTCCTTGCCAGACATGAAATAACTTTCGCCGAGGGCAGCCTGGAGGTCGGCGCGACGGGGAGCGATTTTCACACCCGCTTCCAGAAGAGGTATGGCGTCTTCGAAATAATTCTGAGTCATGCTGACGCGCGCGAGCAGAAAGATGATGTCCGTATTCTGGGGAGCGAGCTTATGCGCGTGAACCAGCGCATCGAGAGCATCGACAGAGCGGTTCTGCTGTTGATAGACCTGCGCGAGGATGTAAAGAGTCTGGGGTGAATCGGGCTTCAGCTTCAAGGCGCGATTTAGAACCAGTTCCGCTCTCGCAGAGTCTCCGCCACGCAGATAGACCTGTCCGAGGTTATAGAGAATATCGGCTGTTTCCGGCTGCAATGCGTCGGCTTGTTCCAATTCCAATTGAGCCACGCGGTACTGTTTTTGGGCGGCCAACAAAACGCCGAGAGTGAAATGCAGCTGAACGTCTGTTTTGTTTTGCGCGGAAAGGTCTGTCGCTGTCTTCAAAGCTTCCGCGATTTTGCCCGCGCGAAAGTACGCGCGAACGAGATTGAATTGAGTTGCGGGGTCTTGTGGATGGACGCGCTGGAGGTGAGCGATCGCTTGCACGGGCTCATTTTTGGCCAGCAAGACAAGGCCCAGATTATAGTTGGCGTCGCGATTGGCGGGCTCGATGCGCAAGACTCTCCTGAATTCTGCTTCAGCCAGATCAAACTTTTCCTCGGCGACGTAGAGATTACCCAAGTTGTTGCGCGTCCCTATGGAACTGGGCTGCAGCTTTAGCGCCTGCTGGAAGGCCTGCAAAGCACTCGGATAGTTCTTCTGGTCGGTCTCCACGATTCCAAGGAGATTGTAGGCTTCGACGCTTGAGGGATTTTGCTGGAGTTCCAGCTGAATTTTCTCTTTGGCTTGATCTAAGGAGCCCTGGCGGAGCAATTCTCCAGCTTCCTGAAGCAATGGCGGTGTTTTCGCGGATTGAAGAGACTTCTCGCGGACGGGGACCGATTGCTGCGCAAAGCCAGCGGCGGGAATAAGAATCGCGACGAGCGCAAAAATACGGCACAACCGCGAACGGGGCATGACGCGCTTAGATGGATGCCGCATGGTCCGGACAAAAAACATTTCGCAACATCTCTTCGAATACAAATTTGAACGAAAGTTGAAATTTCAATTTAGCATTTCCAGCGCTTTCTGAGCTAATTTGTGCTCGGGCTGCTGATGCAGCAAAGCTTGCAAGACTTCTCGAGCTTTTTCTTTGTCATTCAAGAGCACGTAGAGGCGAGCGAGATTGAGATAAGCCTGGTCGAACTTCGGAGCGAATCGAATGCATGTTTCGAACTTTTCTTTGGCCTGGGAATAATGTTCCTCACGGACATAGAGGACGCCCAAGTTATTGAGCGCGTCGGAGTAATCGGGCCGCAGGTCAACGGCTTTTTCCATATAGCTCGCGGCGCGATCGAGCTGCTGCTGGCGGGCGTAAAGCATTCCGAGGCTGTAATTCGCTTCGGGATTCTCGGGTTCGAGTTCGAGAGCCCGGGACAAGAGTTTTTGTGCCCCTTCGGATTCCCCCTGACGGCGGTATAGATTTCCTAAATTCAGAAGGGCAATGACGTAGTCGGGGCGCAGTTGCAAGCACTGCTGGAAGTCTCGAATGGCTTCTTCGTTTTGGCGTTCCTGACCAGCGATCATCCCGAGGTTGTTCCAGGCTTCGGCGTAATCGGGGCGCAGTTTTAGAGTTTGCTCAAGATACCGGCGCGCGTCATCCAGAGATTTTTTGCGAAGGTAGAGCGTTCCAAGATTGTAATAAGCCTCGGGATCGTCGGGCTTCGTGGCAATGACCTGCTGAAAGGCGGCGGCGGCCGGGTCCAGGTAGCCGCGCTGGAACATGGCCACGCCGAAGGTGAAGTCGTTACGCCGAAATTCGTCCTGGTAAAGCGTTCCTTCGAACGGCAGTGCTCGGCGCATGCGGGCGGCGGCGGTTTCCGGAATGGAACGAAGATCTTCAACGAGGCGGTCCAGATTAACCGGCCCCTGATAAAGCTTGACGATCATTCCGTCTCGACTCAGGAGAAAGGAAGCGGGGAGTGGAAGATCTCTGCGGCGGTCAAAGAGATAGCGATAAATGATGTTGTAAATGCCGGCTACTTCCTGATTGGCGAGCAGAATGGGGAAGGGAAATCGTTGCTTAGCGGTTAGAGACCGCACGGTTTCGATTTCGGCGGGGTCGTCTACATTTACACCCAAGCATTGAAAAGACATCGATGCAAGTGAGGAGTGGTGTCTTTCGAAGGCCCGCAGTTGCTCGAGACAAGCGGGGGAGGCTACTTTCCAGAAATTGAGAAGCACGAAAGTGCCACGGAAGGAGCGCAGCTCCCGCATTTTGCCGGAGAGGTCAGGTAAGGAAAACTCCGGAGCGGTGAGTGGCTCAATGAGCCAGGTTTCGGCGGATGCTGGCAAGGATTCCTGCGTGTTAGGAGAGTCTGCGCGGAGGTAAGAGTCGGGAGCGGCCGCGAATGGTTTCGTGACAAAGTCTTGGGAGCCCTCTGCGATTTCGAACCTATGATTTGCTGGCAGATGGTCGAAGACTTGCGTTAGCCCTGTTGGCCAGCGAACGGTGGCGCGAATGTCTGCTTGCGCTTTGCCGATGCCAAAGAAAAGTTCCTTGGTGTGTTGAGACAAAAACCCTGTGCCGGCTTGGAGGTACTTTGTCTGGCCGTGTCCATCAGTTTCAATTGTGATGGATGTGCCGATCGCGTCGCGGTTGCTTTTTATTCCGCGCAATCGGAAAGCGATTGAGTTGCCGAGATCTTTCATCGCGTTGCGAAGGATGCGCAGTTGCGGGGCGTTACGGTTCTTGAGGACAACCTCGAGGCGACCGTCGTGATCGATGTCGGCGAGGGCGAAGGAGCGGCTGTCATCGGGAAAATCCAGCCTGGCGATGGAGGATACATCCGAAAAGGTGCCATCGTGATTGTTCGCATAAAGAATGTTTCGCTCCAAGCCATTCCAGGAGGCGTCGGAGCGAATGAGCTCGTTGATGGCGTTCCACCCCAACTCGTATTTTTCTGAGGGCGTCTGGCTTGGAGGGGAATTCGCGACGACTTGCCGCCAGAAAAAGCTCGAAACGTCCGTGTCGCCGTATTCGGATGTGGCTTGCCCGGAGATGTAGCCGTTGGCGATATAAAGGTCCGCGTAGCCGTCGTGGTCAAAGTCCCAGGAGTCGGAGCACCAGGCCCAGCGGCCGACGTCGACCCCCGCAGCGTGGCTAACCTCCTGAAACTTTCCGTTTCCTTGATTCCGATAGAGGGAATTGCCGCCGGCGTGGCGTCGATAGAGCGCGCGAATACTCTCCGGATTTTTTTCGTGAAAGAGCTTTTGTTCCGAAACTCGCAAGCCGGCTGCGGACCACATGTTTGAGACATAGATATCCTGATTTCCATCGTTGTCGAAATCGAGCCAGGAGGCGCTCATCCCGGCGCCTACATCTTGAACGCCAGCTTCGGCAGAGATGGCGGTGAATTTTCCGGCGCCATCGTTGCGGTAGAGATTGTTGCGCCCGAAATCATTGGCGACGTACAAGTCGGGAGGGCCGCTCGAATTGAAGTTGCCCCATGCGCACGCGAAGCTGTAGCGATTGTTCTCCGCGGTTAAACCCGCGGCCTCGGTACGATCCTGAAAAGTTGCTTGGCCTTCATTGTGCATCAAGAAGTTTGGAGGGCCGTTCCGCGCATCGAAGTAGGGAGAAGGATATTGATACTGGTTCAGGCCAAGGTAGTAGCTATAAAGGCAGAAATAAACATCGAGGCGACCGTCGCCGTCATAGTCGGCGAGGGCTGCGTGGGTGAATGTGCCCTGCGGAGGGCGCGCAAATTGGAAGGCGTCGCGTTTCAGCGAGAATTTCCCGTTGCCTTGATTGAGGAAGAGAAGCGGGCCGCTGCCGCAAACCACCAGGAGATCCTGGAGGCCTTTATTTTCAAAATCGGCGAAGAGTGCGCAGGCAGTGCCGTCCAGCACTCCTACTCCGGATTTTTCCGTGATGTCCTCGAAGGTGCCGTCTCCGCGATTGCGGTAGAGGCGGTTGGGGAGGCCGGGCGGTTGGCAGATGTAGAGATCGTCGTAGCCGTCGCTGTCGAAGTCTCCAGCCGCCACGCCGTTGTTGCCGTAGACGTCGATTCCGGATGCGCCATCCAGGATGGTGCGCCAATAGTCTACTCCGTGAAGCATTTGCTTTTCGTACGACTCGACTTGCCCAAGCGCGTGAGAAGTGACGTCTATGAATATTGCGGCGCCCACGCGGCTGAGGGTTTCTTCCTGCGCCTGCCAGCGACGCACTCGCCAGGCGTTATCGCTGGCGCTGGTCCACTCGGTAAGCCAATTTCCAATACGTTGCTCGCGCGCCTCCCCTTTCAAAACGCCTGCAATTTGAAAGCGAATTGTGACGCGAACCGCCAACGATGGAGCAGTGAGTTCCTCGATGCTCGTAATTTCAAATCTAGCCGTTTCTACCTGCGAGAACGGAGCCAGGTAAGTTTTCATCTCCCGAAGGAACTGCTCGCGTCCGAAAGCGGTGTCGTTCGAAAAGTGCTTTCGAATGACTTCGATCCCATGGCCCGAACGCAGCGTCGTCTCACGAATCGGACGGAGAGAACTCGCCAGCAGGGCAGGATCCAGAAAGGTTGTCAAGATTTCGAGAGCCGGCGAGCCTTTTTGTAGAGTCTGGCTCCATTCGTGGAGTGGCCGCATGATCTCAAAGGCATACTTCTCGGGGATGAACTCATCCGAGCCTGGAACGACTTTGCGAAGAACTTCATCAAGGGGAGACTTGGCAGGATAATGAGGCGTCACACGAAATTCGGAGAGGTCGAAGGTTCTGTTAGGCCCGGCTTGAGGCTTCGACTGCGAAATGCGAAAGGCGGCGGCATGGATTGGGGCGGGCATGAATAGCAGAGGCGCCCAACGCATCTTTTGCAGGAAGATGCGTCGCGAGTGAGCGTACCCGTCTTTCTTGTGACCAGTCATTTTCGAATGTCTCCGCGGCGATCGCTCGCAGTTCGCATGCTAACACTGAGCCAAGCCTGATCCAAAAATTGACGAGGCTGCGGAGCAGCGATATAAGCAGAGAACTTTTGGCAGAGCCGCGCAAAATAGAAAGCCAGGAAATTTCGATCAAGTCTATTCAACGGGAGCGGGTCCAGAGGAATCTCGCAAAATCAGTTCCGCGGGAATCTGATACTCCTTTCCCTGGGGAGATGCGGAACAGGAGAGCTCATGGAGCGCATCCGCGGCCATTTCGCCGAGCATGTCCCGGTGGATGTCGACGGTCGTGAGGGAAGGATTGCTGTATTCGGCGAGTCGAGTGTTGTCGAAGCCGGTTACTGAAATATCTTGCGGCACGCGGCAGCCTCCTTTTAGCAGTCCTTTGATTACGCCGACGGCGGTTAGATCGTTGACGGCCATAACGGCCGTTGGACGTGGCGAGAGCTTTGCGATATTCAGGCCGGCTGCCAAACCACCCTCGAAACGCAAGTCTCCGTGCACGATCGGGCCGGGTTGCAATCCCAGGTCGTGCATACATTTTTCGTAGGCTTCCAGACGAGCGACGTTGGATTTGAGTTTTGGCCGGCCAGCGATGAAGGCGATCCGGCGATGACCGGAGCGATGGAGGTAATCCACGATTTGCTTGATACCCGAAAAATAGTCGATGCGGAGCTTGCTTACATAACCGCGGACGGGGGCAAGGTCGAGGAAAGTGACGGCAATTTTTCTGCGCTCAAGTTCCTTTATCAAGCGCGAGCTGATTTCGGAAGTCATGATGGCCACGCCGCGAACGTTGTGTTCCATCATCCGCTCTGCAGCTTCGCGAGTTCTTCGGGGATCGTAATTCGTGTCGCTGAGGATGGCGTCGTAACCGAGCTGGCGAGCGCGCGTTTCGAAGCTCTTGATAACTTCGGGGAAGAAAGGATTCACGATGTCGGAAACGATGATCCCCAGAGTGCGGCTGTCGCGAGATGCGAGATGGCGAGCGTGGGCATTAGGGAAATAGCCGAGTCGCTTGACGGTTGAGAGCACGAGACGATGGGTGTGCGGACCCACTTTACCCGTCTTATTTAAAACGTTTGATACCGTAGCTGTGGAAACGCCGGCTGCTTTGGCGACATCACGAATCGTAAGAGCCATAGGCGGATTCCCCGTCTTGATGCAAGCCGCTGCGAGCGCATTTCCAGAGATGCGGGAGCAGGGTCTGGGTATATTAAAAAAAATGCTTGACAATATCCAACAAAATGTCTATTACACGTAAACAGGTTAAGCGGTTAAGCAGTTGTGCGCTGCTTGTGGTTAAGCGTTTCACGGTGCATGAGGGGCTTGGGGTGCCGAATACTAAGATTGTTTATTCCCGTGGGGCTTTTGCCCCGACTCTTAGTGGCGTATTGCTCCTCCATCCATTTCAATTTGTCGAGGCGTTGTTACCAGCTCATTCGTAGTCGGGGAATGGGACGGTACAGTCGGCTTTTGCCGTGTAGTCGTGGGTAAGAGAGCTTTGGAGGATAGGCGATGAATCGAAACGCGATAGGGAAGTTAATCGGGCTGGCTTCGTTGGCTGTGGCCGCTGCGCTGGCAGCGATGGCATTTAGCGCCCCGCTGGTTCGCGCGCAGGTGGATACGGGAAGCATCTTGGGCACGGTTGCTGATTCCTCGGGCGCGGCGGTCGCCGGCGCCACGGTCACCATGACAAACACGGGCACCGGAGCTTCACTTTCGACGGTGAGCGGCTCGGATGGGTCCTACAAATTCACGCCTGTGCGCATCGGAACCTACAAGCTTACGGCTACCCTGAAAGGCTTCGACACGGTTACACAGTTGGATGTCAACGTGAACATCGGGCAAAACGTGGTGGTTAACTTCAACCTTAAGCCAGGCCAGGTGACTGAGTCTGTTGAGGTCACCGCCGCTGCGCCGGTGCTGCAATCCCAGGACGCTTCGGTGGGGCAGGTCGTGGACTCGAGAAGCGTCAACGATCTTCCCTTGAACGGACGCAATTTCACCTTCCTGGCCCAGCTCGCTGCTGGCGTGAATACGCCCCAGGCAGACACACGAGGCAACGCCGCGAGCGGTGCGTTCGCTGCCAATGGTGATCGGCCGGCGCAGAATAATTATCTCCTCGATGGCATCGACAACAATTCAGATACGGTGGACTTCTTGAACGGCACCAATTATGTCGTGCTTCCCCCTGTCGATGCGATTCAAGAGTTCAAAGTGCAAACCTCCAACTTCAGCGCTGAGTTTGGCCGCTCGGGGGCGGCAGTGCTCAACGCCACGATTAAATCTGGCACGAATGAATTTCATGGCGATGTGTGGGAATTCTTCCGCAACGATAAGCTGGATGCCGCCAACTTCTTTGAAAACGCCCACAATATTCCAAAGGGCGAACTCCGGCAGAATCAGTTCGGCTTCACCGCGGGTGGCCCTGTTTACATTCCCAAGGTATTCGACGGTCGCAATAAGGTCTTCATATTCGGAGACTACCAGGCTTTGCGTCGCGTACAGGGCACGGTGCTTTCGGGGTCGGTTCCCAGCGCCGCGGAACGCACGAGCGGATATACCAATTTCCAGGATCTCATCGCTGCTCAATCAGGCACCCTCACCGATGCTTTGGGCCGCACAATGCCCCGAGGCACAATTCTGGATCCTGCTACAACCCGGCAGATTGCTCCCGGCGTTTACGTCCGCGATCCCTTCGGCACTTGCGGTTCGGCTCCGGCGGGTTTCGCGTTTACAGTAGCGGGCTGCAACTTGAACATGATCTCTTCCACGCGGTTGGATCAAAACGCCATCAACCTCTTGAATCTCTATCCTTCGCCGACCAATAACTCGCCGGGGTCGCTCTTTTCCAACTACGCTGCTTCCCCGAAACTCTTTGAACATAGCAATTCGTTTGATACGCGGATGGACGTCAACTTCAATGAAAAGAACCAGCTCTTCTTCCGTTTCAGCCTGGTGGACGATCCGCAATTTATTCCTGGTATTTTCGGCGGAGTCGCAGATGGCGGAGGCTTCCAGCAGGGAACCCAAACCGCAATCGCTCAACAGAGTGCTTTAGGGTACACGCACACTTTTTCCCCGACTCTCATCAACGAAGTGCGCGCTGGCCTGAACTACCTGCATACCTCGCGCTATTCCCCGGAAGCCAACAATCTGATGGGAACAGGTGGAAACGGCATCCCCGCGGACTTTGGCATTCAGGACATCCCTCAACAGTCGCTGAATGGTGGTCTACCAGCTTTCGGAATCAATGGACTTTCGACTTTGGGCAGTAATGCTTTCTTGCCCTCCAACGAAGTTACGTCTACGTTCCAGTTGACGGACGACGTCACCAAAATTTATGGCAAGCACACCTTCAAAATGGGGATCGAATGGCAGCACGTAAAGTTCTCGACTCTTCAACCGCCGTGGTCTCGCGGCGAATTCGATTACAATGGCAATTTCACGGCAATTCCTTCGACAGGATGCAACAGCCCAGCCAACTGCGTATCGGCGGACCAGGGCAATACCGGCCGCGCGGATTTCCTGTTGATCCCGACAACTTCCACGGTTGGTGGAACAAACTACGTTGGGGGTTCCAGCGAGGTATTTGTCTCTAACATTTCCCTTACTGACAACGGAAAGAATTACTACGGCGGCTACGTCAACGACGATTGGAAGCTCACGCCCAAGCTGACCGTGAATCTAGGCGTTCGCTACGACTACTTTGGATTGGTCTACGAACATCACGCCAACCAGGCCAACTTTGTGCCGGCTGGCGCGGGGCTCAGCCAAGCGACGTATCTTGTGCCGCAGGGGCCAAATTCCGGGAATGTCTCCAGCGGTTGTCCAACATGCTTCACCGATTTGCTGGCGCAGGACGGAATCAACTACGATGTCACCAGCGCTTACGGGAAGGGACTTGGGCACTCTCAGAACAATAACTTCGCACCCCGAGTTGGCTTTGCTTACCAAGCCACAAATAAGCTCGTCGTTCGCGGCGGCTTCGGTATGTTCTACAATGGGTTTGAAAACCGCGGATTTTCGCCAAACTTGGGTGAGAACTATCCCTTCCAGTTCAACTTTTCCTTCACACCGCCAAACGACGTCAATCCATACATCTTCGCGGGTTGCGCGACAGCAGGCCCGGGTGGCAGCGCCACTTTCGAGACCGGCTTCTCATGTACTCCGCTCAGTCCCCTTCAAGTCAACGCCAGCGGCTTGGCGTTGCGAGGCATCCAATTCAACTACGACACGCCGTACACGATGGGAGCCAATCTTACGCTTCAGTATCAGCTAACTCCTACCATGTCAGTGCAAGCGGGCTATGTAACGTCCCTGGCTCGACATCTTGAGTCCTTCCCAGGTTCAAACAACCCGACCTCGATTGCTCCGCCCGGCACGCCGGAAAGCACGCTCGTACCCTATCCGGATTTCGGATTCAATTCCAGCTACGCGGCCACAGCTGGTATGAGCGCCTATCATTCTCTTCAGACCAAGGTCGAAAAACAGTTCGCCAACGGATTAAACTTCCTTGCCACCTATACGTACTCGAAAACGATGTCAGATGCAGGCGACCTGCTTAACGGCGGAAGCGTGGCGGGCTATCGCGCGTCCGCCGTCCCAGGCCTCGGAATGGCTTTCGATTATGGGTTGGCTGACTTCGACATCCGCAATGTGTTCCATTTCAGCGGCGGTTATCAATTGCCCTTCGGCAAGGGCAAGAAGTTCGCAGGCGATGCCAGCGGCGCCATGAACCAGCTGATTGGAGGCTGGAGCATGCAGTGGATCACCACGCTCCAGGATGGTCAACCAATCTCGATTGGTTGCCCAAACGGCACCGCCTCAAACCTCGGGTGCGGCGCCCTCTATACCGGGCAGCCACTTAAACTCGGACTGCATACTGACTCTAACGGTCTGATAAGCTGGTTCGGCAATCCTGGAGCGTTCACGCAGCCTGCGGCATGTACGCTTAACGACAGTCCCAGCTGCCTGGGTGGCGTTACGCAAGTACCCGGACCGGGGTTCCATCGGTTGGATCTCTCGTTCTTCAAGCAATTCCAGATTACCGAGAGATATCACCTGGAGTTCCGTACGGAGATTTTCAACATCACCAACCATCCAAACTTCAATGCACCCAATTTCGGCGGCAACGGCGTCGTTGCGATATCCGGTTCGGGGAATTTCACCAGCAGCAACTTCGGCGAGATCGGCTCGACTCGAGATGATCCATACGACCAGCGGCAGATCCAGTTTGCTTTGAAGTTTTATTGGTAGTTTTTCTCCACAACTCCCCGCAGAATGCTCGTCGAGGGCGTTCTGCGGGGGACCCTTTTAGCTCGCTATTTTCCGTCGTGGCCCCGAGGTGTTAACCTAGGAACGTCGTGCTCATCGGATTCCCTCCTACAAGGCCTATTTTTCTCATCTTCTTGGTGTTTGCCTGTTTGAAGCCGACTCTTGCGCGCCAAGGCCAAAGTCTTAATAGTGAATTCCAGTCCGCGGTCGCCCAGTATGACGCGGGAAAGTATGCCGTAGCTGCGGCAAAGCTGGAGGACCTGGTAAAGAAGATTCCAGAAAGCTTCGAAGTTCACGAACTTCTTGGGCTGGTGTATTCCGCGCAGTCTGAAGACGCTGCTGCCAATCCTCATCTCGAAAAAGCAGCGCGACTTCAGCCCACTTCTGCCGCCGCACGGACCAATCTGGCCGCCAACCTCGTCCGGCTGGGAAAATTGGAACGCGCTGGAGACGAGTTCAAGAAGGCGGCTGAACTCGATCCCAAGAGCTTTGACACAAATCACAACCTGGCCGAATTCTACGTGCAATCCAAGAAAATAGCCGATGCGGTCCCTTATTTAGAGAATGCCCAGCAGATCCAGCCAACTTCTTACGACAACGGCTATGACTTGTCTCTGGCTTACCTGCTGGTTGGCCGGCTGGGGGATGCCCGGCGGCAAATCCAAATGCTCTTGAAGCAGAAGGACACGGCAGAACTCCACAATTTGCTCGGCGCGGTGGAGGAAAAGGACGGAAAGTTTGTCGAAGCCGCGAACGAATATGAGCTTGCCGCGCATGCCGAGCCGAGCGAGAGCAACCTCTTCGATTGGGGCAGCGAACTGCTGATCCACCGGACACTCGGACCGGCGATCGAAGTGTTCGAGGACGCCGTCAATCGATATCCGGGGTCCGCACGGCTGGCCATCGGGCTTGGGATGGCGCTATATGCGCACGGGAACTACGACGAAGCGGTCAAGTCGTTGCTGCGAGCTGCTGATCTGAATCCGAACGATCCGAGCTGCTATCTTTTTCTGTCCCGAGCGTACTACAGCTCGCCGAGTCAGGCTGACGAAGTGGTCGAGCGATTCCGGCGCTTCTCCGAGCTCCAGCCGAAGAATGCCCAAGCACTCTACTATTACGCGATGAGCCTGTGGAAAGGGAAGCGGGCCGAAGATCCTACGCTGGACCTGCATCAAATCGAAAAGCTCCTTGAGAACTCCATTGAGCTCGATCCCAAACTGGCCGACGCCCATTTGCAGTTAGGCAATCTGTACTCCGACCAGCATCAGTATGCGGAAGCTATCCCGGAGTATGTACGAGCTTTGGAGTTGGACCCGAATCTCGCGGATGCGCATTACCGGCTTGGGCAGGCGTATGTACGCACTGGCCAAAAAGCCGCAGCCCAGGAACAACTCCAGGTCTACCAGAAGATGAATGAACAACATCTGGCCGACATTGAAAAACAGAGGGCGGAGATCCGACAGTTCGTATATGCGGCCAAGGACAGACTGGCCAGCAAAGAATGATTGCGTAGGTCAAAGACCGCAGGGTGTTGGTGGAGACCAGCCTGGACCCTCATGAGCAACGAGTGGGCCCCGGGTTTTTTCGTAAGTGCAGATTTTACAGGAGTTAAAGTCCTGTCTTTTGATACAGTTCTGCAAGTGTTGGTTGTAAAGAACTTATGGATCCACGAGTATCTGCGAGTTGAAAATTGGATCGGAGACGCGCCGCGCCAACAGAGGAGGCTTCCGACGAGCACCTAAAAGCAAAAAACCAGCAAGAATGCTGGCGGCGCCTATTTAAGCCACAAGATTACCTAGGTTATATTATGAGCGGTAGGTCATCGATTGTCAATGAATAAGAAACGGGAGAGGGCGAGAAGGGAGATCGCAAGCTAAGGGGCTTGCGGGGTCGTGACCGAGGACGCTACACCTAGGGGCTGTGAATCCGAAAGGCAGGAGCTTAGTTATGCTTGCGCAGGTGCTTGACATCACGAAACGGGCGGCGTAGCTTACGCTAAGCATTGTATTTACAATGACCTACCTCCTACCACCGCGGCGTAAAACCGAGCAAGGCTCGCCCATTTCGTCGGCGATCGCCGGGGACTTTCGTGGAGCCAGCCCCATCGAAATTGCCAGGCAACTCGCCTTTACCCGACGCGAATTCTTGCGAAGCGCCGTTGGAGTGGCGCTGGGCAGCGCACTGCTTGGCCCGGGGCTGGCTGCCCGCACGGGCATTCCCGAGAAGAAAAGGAAAGTTGTGGTCATCACCTTTGGTGGCGGTGCGCGCGATCAGGAGACATTTGCGCCCGAAGGCCAGGAGAATATTCCACATTTGATGAAGGAACTCATCCCTCGGGCATCCTTCTTCACTCAGGTAGTCAACCGCGGCATCCTAGGCCACTACGTTGCTACAGCGAGTCTGGCGACTGGCGTCTACGAGACAATTAACAATTTTGCGGCTCTTCCACCGCAGCACCCGACGGCGTTCGAATATTTCCGCAAGGAGCTAAAGCGGCCTTCGACGGATGCGTGGGTCGTCGCTCCTAGCAATGGATTCAATCGCATAGGGGAAAGCGACTACCGCTCATTTGGGCCGGGCTCTGGAGCCAGAGTCATATTGCCGAAACATTTGTTGGCGGCTGCAAACGCCGGGGGCGCTGATTACGAGCACCTGTTGAGGGACAACTACGAAACACCTTTTTTCACGCCTGAACTGGGCGGAGGCGAGTTTGAATTGCAACAGCTCGAAATGTTGTTGAAGCTTTCTGTGGATGACTTCAAGAAACACGCGCTCACGCTTTCGAGCCCCGATGAGCTTTCTGTCTACATCGCTCGCCAACTGATGAGGCAGCTTTCGCCAAGCCTTTTGTGGATAACGATGCACGACATCGATATCGCGCATGCCGGCGCTTACTCGCTCTATATTGATGGCATTCGCCGCACCGACCGGCTTTGTGCCGACTTATGGAAGACTATCGAGAGCCTGCCGGAATATGCCGGCAACACTACTGTCTTCATCCTCCCGGATTTCGGGCGCGACTCGGATCAAGATTCGGGCGGGAACGGATTTCAGCATCACCGCACCGGCGACGCTCTCTCTCGGACTACCTGGATGATGGCCATGGGGCCTGGTGTCCGCGAAGGAGTGGTTTACGATCGGGCATTGGATTCCACCGATCTTGTGCCAACGATCGGGTCGATCCTCGGTTTTTCCACCTCCCTCGCACAGGGCAAACCGATCGGCGAGCTTGTATAACGCGATGTTTCCTGAAGAGCTCAAACTCGAACAGTTCAGCGGCTATCCACCGGAAGCAAAGAAACTCGTTGCGAGTGACCTCGCAGCGTTCCAGCGGCTTCCGTTGAGCTTTTTGCCGAGCCTATTGCGAGAAGTCATCGAGTACGATTTCAAATTTCCGGTCGAGCGCAGGACGCTGGAAAGGGAACTGGCCAACCTCAGCTCACTTTCGGCGGAGCAAACAAAGGAGTGGTTTCAAGGGTTTGCCGCGATCCACCTTTCCGCGCAGCTCGAGGAGTTCGACTGGATAAACTCGCCTGCGCAGTTTGTGGAACAGCTCTCCGCGTATCTCTGGACGACACATCAGCTCGATGCCTTTCGTGCGGCGGCGATCGCATATGCTGACCGCTTGCGAGTTACTGTGCCGCCCGAACAGCCTGCATTGCCTCGGCTGGGTATCGCGGTCATTGGCGGGGGCGTGACAACCACTGACGAGACCCTGTTTCGCAAGTTGAGGCCTCACGGCGCGTACTTCAGCCGTGTTGAGCCCGAGAACGGATGGAAGATGCTTCTGGATGCCGTGACGGCTCGAGCGAAAGCGCATCCGGTCCAATACGGCCACTGGTACATCGATGGCGGCCAAGAAGCTGAGCATGATCCGGCTTTGACTTGCGTTTCTTATTACGCGCTCGCCGGGGCAAGGGCAATCTTGTCGCGCAAAATACGGACGGAGATTGAAAGGCCCGGCATGGGCCCTGAAACGCTACGAACACTATTGGCTCAATTGCGCCCGGCGGATCTTGGTATGGAACAGGGAATGAAAGAGGCGGCGAGCGGCAGCGATGGGAAGCGCCGGGACGCCCTGCTGGATCGATTTCAGGTCAAGCTGCTGACGGAGGGCTCCGGCACGCAAATCTTCAGCACCACGTTCGTGCAATGGGCTGCGCGCGAAGCGCTAAGGCGGGCTCAGCCGCTGACGCTATTGGTGCGCTTTTCTCCGAGGCAGAGACAGAAGCCAATGAATGAGATGCTCTCAGGTAGCGACACGCAAACGGAACTTGATCCTATCGGCTCGCTTGTCGATGCGGACATGGGGGCTTATTACAACTGGCTAAATGAGCAGCGGCTGCCGGGAGCCGAGCAGTCTTCGTTCCTGGCTTGGTTTGAGAACCACAGCCAGGCTTTATTAATTGGTCCGACTATGCCGCGTGGGACCGGATCGAACTCGCAGGCGGATCTCCAGAAATTGCTTTCCTGGTTGAGCTAAAGATATGGCTGAGCAAGTTCGATGAGAGAATTTTGCCCGGGAATCGATCTCTGATTTGCAGGAGCACTCGAACGAATTGGATGATGAACTTCTTAGTTGAATCATGATCGCGTTAGGCGGCACCTGGCGAGGTACGCGTCGAGTTTGGGCTGATTACGCTGAGCGCGACAGGGATGACTATGACTAAGCTTTCGCGGCGTTCCGTCTTAAAAACCGCTCTCTCTGGAGCGACAATGGTTTCCATCCCCTCCGTGGCATGGGCGGAGCAAGATGCCTCGGTGCAACGGAAAGGCCGAATCCAACAATCTGTCTCGCGCTGGTGTTACGAGAAAATCCCGCTCACGGAACTATGCGCCTACGCGGCGAAGATCGGTTTGAAAGCAGTTGATCTTTTGCAGCCCGATGAATACGAGGTCCCCGCGCGTTTTGGCCTCATTTGTAGCATGGGCTATGCAGGAGGCGGCCAAATTTCCAGTGCGCTGAACCGCGTCGAGAATCACGCCGGGATCGAAGAAGGCTTTCGTAAATACATCCCCCTTGCTGCCAAAGCAGGTGTACCCAATGTAATCACTTTCTCCGGAAACCGGGCGGGCATGTCCGACGACGAGGGGGCCAAAAACACGATTGCAGGCCTCAATCGTGTTAAAAAAATTGCCGAGGACCACGGCGTCACCATTTGCATGGAGCTCCTGAACAGCAAGGTGAACCACAAGGATTACATGTGCGATCACACTGCTTGGGGAGTGCAGGTGGTCCAAGCTGTGAATTCGCCGCGCGTCAAACTGCTCTACGACATCTACCACATGCAGATCATGGAAGGTGACCTTATCCAGACCATTCAGCAGAACATTAAGTGGCTCGCTCATTTTCACACGGGCGGCGTTCCCGGCCGCCACGAACTCGACAACACTCAGGAAGTGCAGTGGGATGGCGTGATGCGCGGAATCGCCGAAACCGACTTTCATGGTTATGTCGCCCATGAGTTTGTTCCCGCTCGCGATCCCCTTGCCTCCCTGAGGGAAGCCGTGGAATTATGTGATGTTTGAAGCCGAGTCGACTGCCGTCTGAGGTTCATTCGAGGGCCTTCCTACGGACTTGAGACGGACGTGGTAGACTAGATGGGAAGGATGTCCTGACATCCCGCGGACGAGAATGCTTCCTAGTCCTATTAAATGATGCTGCGAAGGTCCTTGTCAGAACCTCGTAGCAACCAAGAATGCAAGCTGCAGCAGAGAAATTAGTTTAGGGGCGTAGCTCAGTGGTAGAGCAGCGGCCTTTTAAGCCGAAGGTCGTGGGTTCGATCCCCACCGCCCCTACCAATATCTCCTTCATAAATAACAGCTTGTAATTCTTCGAGGGGCCACAAGGGGCCATTAACGCTAGGCGACTTGCGCAGGAAGCACCAAGCGAACGACCTTGCTGTTTGCCTCTCGCAGGGCACTAGGAACAGCTTGGGTGTAAATGTTCATGGTGGTTCGAACATCGTAAGCGTCTGGTTCTGGCCGTCTTGACGGCGGATTACGTTAACGGAGCAAGTTCTGAGCTAGAGGCGGCATTCCAGGGCAGGAGTTCGTCGATGCGGTTGACGGGATGGTCGGCGATGCGAGTGAGCACGTCGCGCAGGTATGCTTCAGGGTCGATGTCGTTCAGCTTCGCGGTACCGATCAGGCTGTAGATGGCGGCGGCACGCTGGCACATGGCGAGCAACCGCTTCCGGCGTTGGACGACTACGACCAGTTGCTCGAAGTGGTGCGGCCGTGAACCAGCAAGCACAAGCACTGGAACACGCTTCGGTGCGGCAGTTTTGCAAGGCGGTGAAGGCGCCGGTGGTGGGCGCGAACTTCGTGCGTCTGACGGAACAAGCGGTGAAAGAAAATCGCAGCCACATCGGCTACCTGGAAGCGCTGCTGGCGATGGAGAGTGAAGAGCGCGACCGGCACGCCATTGCGCATCGGCTGCACGATGCCAAGCTGCCACGGATGAAAACGCTGGAAGAGTTCGAGTTCGCGCGAGCACCGCAGATACCAGCGGCGAAGATTCGCGAACTGGCCGAAGGCGGCTACATCACGCGAGCCGAACCGGTGGTGCTGATCGGCGAATGTGGCACGGACAAAACGCATCTGGCGTCGGGACTTTGCGTGGCGGCGTGCCGTCAGAAGCGGCGAGTGCGTTTTACGACGGCAGCGAACCTGGTGAATGAACTGGTGGAAGCGGGCCAGCACCACGGAGTGCGTCGGGTGCTGGCACGCTGGATGCGTTACGACGTGATCGCGCTCGACGAAGTGGGTTACGTGCCGCTGGCGGAGATCGGAGCGGAGTTTTTGTTTCAGGTGATCGCCGAGCGGGCCGAACGGGCCACGCTGATCGTGACCACCAACTTGCCGTTTTCGGAGTGGACGCAAGTGTTTCCGAATCCGCGGCTGTGCAAGGCGCTGCTGGACCGCATCACCGACCGCGCGCACATCATCGAAACCGGCACGGAGTCGTATCGCTTCCGGCGCACGGTGGAAGGGCGGCAAAAGAAAAAAGCTTCGTAAACGGGCCGGGTCGGGCACCGCGCCACGCGACTCCGTGGCCCCGGCGTCCGCTCCGTCCTAAACGCGGTCCTGAAAACCGGACCGCAGGACTCCGCTCCCTCCGGGGACACGGAAAGAAAACCTCCGGAAGCAGAGCAACATCACGGCCTTAGGGTGGGCCAAATGAAAGTATCAAAGGTGGGCCAAATCAGGTTGTCAAACGCAGGTGGGCAACCTAATCAGCAAAACTGACCGCAAGAACCAGTCCATTACCTACACTTACGACCAGTTGAATCGCTTGCTGCAAAAGTCTTATCCTGATAGCACTGCGGTGAATTACACGTACGATAACGACTCGCGCCTGACGCAGGTGACCGACCCCAGCGGCACGTACCAATTTACGTTTGACAACATGGGGCGGCTCACGCAAGCGGCCACGCAATACACGTTCCTCACGGGACGCAATTTCACGACGAGCTACACCTACGACGCAGCCTCGAACCGCACCGGCTTCACCGATCCGGAGAACGGTTCAACGACTTATGCCTACGACACGCTGAACCGTCTGCAAACGCTCACGCCGCCAACGGCAGTTTCGAGCGGCAATTTTGGCTTCAGCTATGACGCTTTGAGCCGCCGCACGCAGATGACGCGTCCGAACAGCATTTCAACCAATTACAGCTATGACAATCTCTCCCGACTGCTCAGCGTACTGCACCAGAGCGGCTCAACGACACTGGACGGTGCCAGCTACACGGTCGATAACGCTGGAAATCGCACGGCGAAGACTGATCAGCGTGCCTCCGTAACGTCAAATTACACCTACGATGCGATTTACGAACTGACCCAGGTCACACAGGCAACGACCACGACGGAGAGCTACAGCTTCGACCCGGTGGGCAACCGCCTCAGTTCGCTCGGAGTTTCTCCGTATGCGAACAATTCCTCGAATGAGCTGACCTCGACGCCGAGCACGACGTACACATACGACAACGACGGAAATCTCGCGACGAAAGTGAACTCGGCGGGAACAACGCAGTATTTCTGGGACTACGAGAACCGGATGACGAGCGTTACCTTGCCGAGGTCCGGCGGGACAGTCAGCTTCAAGTACGACCCCTTCGGCAGACGCATATACAAGTCGTCGTCCTCGGCCACCAGTGTGTACGCTTATGACGGAGATAATCTCATCGAGGAGACTAATTCCAGTGGCACCGTGGTTGCTCGTTACTCGCAGGGCCTGAACATCGACGAGCCCTTGGCCATGCTGCGGAGTTCCACGACCAGCTACTATCAGGCAGACGGTCTCGGATCTATCACCTCGCTAAGCAGCGGTGCAGGGGCGCTCTCCCAAACCTACACGTTTGACTCGTTTGGGAAGCAGACCGCCTCTTCTGGTTCGCTGATGAACCCGTTCCAGTACACGGCGCGCGAATCGGACCCCGAAACTGGCCTGTACTACTACCGCGCCAGATACTACGATCCACAGTCCGGAAGGTTCTTATCCGAAGATCCGATCAACTTCAGAGCGGGAGCCAACTTCTATCGCTACGCATATGACGACCCGACCAGATTCCGAGATCCAAAGGGGAAAGAAGTCGCCGGAGCAGTAATCGGTGCTGTTTTGGGCGGAATCTACGGAGGGTTAGGCGCGGCGGCCGACAATAGAGCAACTTGGGGAGATATCTTTGCAGGAGTCATAACGGGAGCCGGGACTGGCGGACTCATCGGAGCACTTGATCCGACTCTAGGGATTGCGACGGTCACTCTGATTACGGCCGGTGGCGATGCCGTCGGCCAGTTAGCTACCGGGCACGGATTCGATAAATGCAAACCGTACAATTGGGGCTCCACGCTTGGCGCTGCAGCCGGAGGTGCTCTAGGGGCTTGGGGCGGGGGAGTCTTTAGAGGTGTTCAGGCCCTCGATGGCTGGATTGGGAAAGCCGGGGTAGGGGCGCTAACAGGCGGACCTGGAGCGCTCTTACCCGGCATCGGGGGCAAACTGCTGGAGCCGAGCACTCCACCTGAATGCGGTTGTGACGCTGGCTCATCTCGATCAGGCAACCCAGGCACCTCGCCTGCACCCACTATTCCCTTGATGCCGAATGTGATCCAGAACTAGGCCGGAGTTTCGATGGTTGATGAGGATCCTTTGATGTCGAGAGAGCGAATCACATGACGTCCATATTGATGACAGCGTTTGCAGGGCTATTGTTTGGAATTGCGTGGGGAGGAGGTGCTGCCTCATTTTTGATTTTTACTCGGTCCTATCGAATGGCTAACAAGCGACTTATGGTTCACCTTGGCCAGATCGTCGTCTTGGCAACCGGTGTCGGTTGGCTCTTACTTCTACAGCTTTTCGATGAGCGTATTGGCATCAAGCGTCATAGCCTTCCCCAATATGTCGCCGCCTATGCGTGCTTTTGCGGCTGGATCTTTGTGCTATTTTTCGCTGTCAGAGCCGAGCGTCGTTGGCGAAAATTGGTCGGACTCGACAGCAAGGCCTAGCGGTGGCAGTGCGCTGGGCACAGACAATAAACTCCGAGACGGCTTTGAATGCCGCATAAGCCGGTTCTGCATGTGCGGGTTTAGACTAAGCCTCATGTACAATAATCGAGAGATCGGCATCCGGTTCAGAGCTCTAGAATCTGCCTCAGCTCTCGACTCGTATTACTATCGCGCCAGATACTACGATTTCCAGAGCGGGAAGTTCCTCAGTGAGGACCCAATAAATTTTCGAGCAGGGATCAATTTTTACACCTACGTTTACAACGTCCCAACCAGATTCCGCGACCCCAAAGGAAAGGATCCTGTCATTGGCGTAATAGTTGGAGGCGTCGTCGGAGCCGTCTACGGAGGAATCGGAGCAGCAGTACAAGGTGGCAGCTGGGCAGATATCGGTCGCGGCGCGCTATTCGGTGGAGTAGTTGGTGGCGCAGTGGGTCTCATCGATCCCGCAATGGGAGTTGGTGTCCTGGCCCTCTACGCAGGAGGGGGCGCTTTTGTAGCCGACCTGGGAGGACAGGTATTAGCTGGGGGCGGCGTCGGCCCTTGCAAACCTATAAACTGGGGCTCTGCAATAGGAGCCGGAGTTGGTGGTGCTATCGGTGGCGCTCTCACTCCGGCTCTAACCACATTCGCAGCGGGCGGGTCCGAAGTTGGTCAGACAGTATTCGTAAACGGAACGACTGGAATGTACGGATTCGGGTTCAACGCTGTGGGCGCTATCGCAGGCTTACCAAGGACGCCGTGTGGATGCCCGAACCAAAAGCCCGCGTTGCCCAATATTTTAGGTGCTATAACCTCTGGAATTGCTCTGAATTGAGCGGTACGCGAGAAAGTTACGCAGTTAACCGAGACACTGTACTTGACGAATAGGAAAGCACTGTGACTCCGATCACGTTAGTTGCCTCAATTGGCTTTATTTCCGCAGCCATATCCTCGTGTGTATTCGGATTATATCTTTTGCTAACACGCTCGTACCGAAGGGCGCGAAATCCTCTTGCACTCGGGGGTGGCTTTGTCGTGATCGGGTGCACGTCTCTCGGAAGCCTCCTTTTTGTTTCCCGCACGTGTCAGCGTATGGGATTCGCTTTGCATAGTTCTGAGAGGAATCTTACTTTGAACATATTCGTTGTTACCTACGTAATCGGTATCGCATGGGCCTGTTGGAGCGAGCTCCGATGGCGAAGGTCTGTCGGACTTAACAAGACTTCACATTGACGTTCAAATACCACCCCTTCAGACGGCCCATCGAGAAAGTGCCGCCAACCACGCGTTGCGTCGAGGACTCCGATTCTTAGGGCAGGAAGGTGGCACGCACGATAAATTCTAAGACGATTTTTGGTGCAGCATACGTCCCTGTTGTGTTTGAGGGTTTAGAATTATCCGGCTCTCTGGCGTTTGCACTTTCCGGAGCACTTTTTCCGGCTGAGTGAGATAATTAACGTTCGACTAGGAGGCGCCTGATGGCTACCGTCTCTCAAAGCGTAATCGTCCAAGATCCTGACATCCACAGCGGGGAACCCGTCTTCCGCGACACCCGCGTCCCGTTCCAGACTCTGCTAGATTATTTGGAGGGCGGAGAAACTCTGGATGAATTTCTGAAACAATATCCCGGAGTAAGCCGCGAGCAAGCCATAGCCGCGTTGGAAGAGGCCAAGACCCTTCTCTTGGCGCGCTTCGCGAAATGAAGATCCTCCTCGACGAATGCCTTCCCGACGAGCTCAGAGAAACCGTCGCGGCCATGGGTCATGCCTGCCAAACCGTACGAAGAGCGGGATTTGGCTCAAAAAAGAACGGTGAACTCCTGGCGCTTGCGGAAGGCCAGTGGGACGTGTTGCTCACCAGCGATCGAAATATCAAGCATCAGCAAAACATGACGGGGCGGACCGTTTCCATCGTGATCCTGTGCGCGAAATCGAATCGCATGAAGGATTTGTTACCGCTCATGCCCGCATGCGCGGAAGCTCTTCTGTTTCTGCGGTCCGGCCGAGTTCTAGAAGTCGGACCGCTGTAGACAGATGGTCGAGAAAACCATTTCGGCCAGCTCGTCGTACTACCGCGCCAGATACTACGACCCAGCCACCGGAAGGTTTCTTGGCGAAGACCCCATCGGATTTTCAGGCGGCGACATCAATGTGTACCGGTATTCATTCGACGATCCCGTGAACCTAGAAGACCCCACGGGGCTAACTGTGACCTGTACCTACAACCAGCGTTCGGGAGAGCTTCGTTGCACAGATGATTCGACCGGTAAAGTCGTCGTGAACACCCGCGGGTACTCGGGCGGGAATGAGGGTAAGTGTCCACTTTGTGCCAACAATCCGTCAGCTCAGGGAATTCCTTATTCTGGCCCGATCCCGACAGGGTACTGTAGTTTTGGCAAGTGCATGACTTGGAAGAAGATGCCAGACGTAATCCCGTTGACTCCGATGCTTGGAAGTTCTCCAGATGCGCTTATGAGTTCGCCTGGCTTCCTGATTCATGGCGGGCGGCAGAACGGAGCGTGGACCGCTTCGGAGGGATGCATGATCATCGGTCAGCCGCAACGACACGCAATATGTCAAGCAGGTGGCGGCACAATGAACGTCATCAGCGGTCTTCCACCGGCGACGCCAGCGTTCCCTTTGTTCCCGATGCATCCGGGCAGCAGTAAGCCGTTTTCATTTTGATTGATGCGAGTGACCTTTTCGGGCATGAGGGGAGAGAGGCCAAAAAAGAGCGCCACACGCAAAGGACGCCGTCGCCTCTGGTCGAGCATTAGATGGGGCCTTTTGTCTTTGCTCTTGGGTGCCCCTTTCGCGGGTCTTGCGACGCAGGCGGACGACGCGATTCGCTTGTCGGACAATTCTGATTGGTGGTCCTCCAATCGCAGCTCTGAATCCGGGGAGGAAAACAATACCGAGGCACGCGAGCTTATGGCATCAAATTTTCGCGTTCTTGGGGTCAGTCTGGGTGACAATATGTTCGACCGTGCGGCGGCGAGACTGGGAAGAGCCAAGATCGTGGAGCGCGGCGACGCTTCAACGGGGCGGCGACAGGCTTGCTATGTGTCACCTGGCGGGCGGGAAAAAGCGCATCTCATTTTCGAGCAAGGCGAGGTGGACTACACGTTTTATCTTTTCGCAGACGGTCCTCTCTGGGAAGGCGCGGACCGATGCGTCGAGTCGAACGCGATCTCCAATCATCTAGCGACGGCGACGGGCATACAACTAGTTGACTGTAACAACCATTTATAGACTATAATCGTGTCCATGAGAGACACGATCACGTTGACGAATTCCGAGCTCATGGAACTGACGCGACGAGCCAATAGCCGTACGAATCGGGCGGAAGATGCCCGACGAGCG
>DATJXZ010000048.1:0-53051 GCA_035499815.1 Candidatus Solibacter sp.
AGTTTTCCGCCGGCAAATTCGATGCGCGTGCCTTCGGCTTCGGATTCGTCGCGTGTTTCAAGCAGCAGGCGCGAGACCGCCGCAATCGTGGGCAACGCTTCGCCGCGAAAGCCTAGCGTCGAAATCGAAAGCAAATCATCGGCGGATTTCAGTTTGCTCGTTGCGTGGCGCTCGAAGGCCAGCAGCGCGTCATCATGCGTCATGCCGTGGCCGTCGTCGATGACGCGGATCATGCGCTTGCCGCCGACTTCTGTTTCGACGCGAATGATCTTCGCGCCGGCGTCCAGCGCGTTTTCGAGCAGCTCTTTGACAACCGAAGCCGGCCGCTCGACAACTTCGCCTGCGGCGATTTTATTTGCGACCGCTTCCGGCAGAATCCGTATACGCGACATTCTGGGTTCAGTGTCCCCCGTTCCACTCGATCATGTCGGCTTCATCCTCTTACTTAAATATTGAAGAGCCTTGTTGATCGCAAACCAAAGTGCGATAAGTGCGGAGATCAACCACCCCGTACCCAACGAAACTACAATCCATTCCGGTTGTTTGGCGTCCGCCGCAAGAGCCGCTCCACATACGAACAGGCCCGCAATCGCTGTGAAGAATATGAGCCTATTCTTCCTCTCACGCCAGGCCGCGAAAGTAAGAAGCACGGCGGTAGTTGCAAGAAAAGATCGCATTAGTTTTTTGTCTTAATTGCAATTCCTAATTGATCAAGCTGGTCCCCGTCCACTTCAGAGGGAGATTCTGCCATTAAATCCTGGGCTTTGGCGGTTTTTGGGAAGGCGATGACTTCGCGCAGGGATTTTTCGCCAGCGAGAAGCATGGCGATACGGTCGATACCGAGGGCGATGCCGCCGTGGGGCGGCGTACCGTAGGTGAGCGCGTCGAGAAAAAAGCCGAAACGGCGGCGGAGTTGTTCTTCGCTAAGTCCGAGCGCTTTGAACAGGCGCTCCTGAATATCCTGGCGATGAATTCGGATGCTGCCGGAGCCGAGCTCGTTTCCGTTCAGGACGAGATCGTAACCTTTCGAGCGCACTTCCCACGGCGCGGACTCGAGCTTTTCCAGATCTTCGTCGACGATGCCGGTGAAGGGATGCTGCGCGCTGACCCAGGCTTTGTCGTTCTCACTCCATTCAAAGAGCGGGAAGCCGGTGATCCACAGAAATTTCCATTGCGTGCGGTCGATTAGTCCGAGCGCCTCGCCGATGTACAAACGCAATTGCCCGGCGACTAGCGCTGCGGCGTGCGTGCCCGCGATTTGCTGCTTCGCGCTCACCGCAACGACGAGATCGCCGGTCTTTGCGCCACAAGCGTCAGCGAGTTTCTTCACATTTTCCGCGCCGATTAGTTTTTCCACGGTCGAGGTCGTGCCTTCGGCCGCGAGCTTCACAAAATACGCGCCGCGCGCGCCGTTGGACTTTGCTTTTTCGGTCAATTCGTCAAGCTGCTTGCGCGAATAGCCAGCCGCGCCGGGAGCGGCGAGCGCGAACACACTGCCTTCGATCCCCAATTTGGTTTTCGCTTCTTCCGGAAAGCAATCGGTGACGTCGTGCAGCTCCATTCCAAAGCGCAGATCGGGCTTGTCGCTGCCGTATTTGCGAATCGCGTCTTTGTAAAGCATGTGCGGAAACGGGCCTTGCGTTTTTATTCCGGCGACCGCGCACGCGCGCACCATCACCGTTTCGATGACATGAAAAATATCTTCCTGCCGGGGGAACGACATTTCGACGTCGAGCTGCGTGAATTCCGGCTGGCGGTCGGCGCGCAGATCTTCGTCGCGAAAACATTTCACGATCTGGAAGTAGCGGTCCAGCCCGCCTATCATGAGGATTTGCTTGAAGATTTGCGGCGACTGCGGCAGCGCATAGAACTGCCCGTGATGCACGCGGCTGGGCACGAGATAGTCGCGCGCGCCTTCGGGCGTCGAGCGCGTGAGCATGGGTGTTTCGACTTCGATGAAGCCGAGCTCGTCCATGGTCTTGCGAATTTCGAGAACGATTTTGTGGCGGAGCCGCATGTTGCGGTTGAGCTGATTGCGGCGCAAGTCAAGATAGCGGAAGCGCAGGCGCGTTTCCTCGGCGGCGGTGATTTCGTCTTCGATGGGAAACGGCGGCGTTTTGGCGTTATTCAAAATGTGGAGTTTCGTGGCGATCAATTCGATTTCGCCCGTGGCGATATGCGGATTCGCTTTCTGGCGCTTCGAGACTTTACCTTCGACCGCGACGACGAATTCGCTGCGCGCCTGTTCGGCTTTCGCGTGCGCGGCCGGCTGCGACTCCTTGTTGAAAACAACCTGCACAATCCCGGTGCGGTCGCGAATATCGAGAAAGAGCAAATTGCCGAGATCGCGGCGGCCGGAAACCCAGCCCATGACGATGGCGTCGCGGCCTTCGTCGGAAGCGCGCAATGCGCTGCAGTAGTGTGTGCGTTCGAGGTTGCCGAGAAAATCGAGCAAGGGTTTTCTTCTCCAATAGCACAGGCACTCTTGCCTGTGTGCCCTTGTAGTGGCGAGTCTTTAGATCTGCGGTTGTGCCGATTCACGCGCACTGCGCCCGCCACGACCAAACAAAAAGCAAGAGCGGGTCTAAAGACCCGCCACTACAACAGCCACTACAAAGGCAACTGCAAAGCCACCCCAACAGGCATTATGGCTTGCGGAGATATTCTAGCAGAGCTGGTCCGGTGAGTTTCTGTTGCGAGCCGTCTGCAAGAGTTTTCAGCGTCCATTGGCCGGAGGCAACTTCGTCGTCGCCGAGAATCAGCGCAAAGCGCGCATTGAGTTTGCTGGCGCGCTCGAGAGCTTTGCCGAGTTTTTGCTCGACCGGCGGGAGCTCAACGCTGAGGCCGGCGCTGCGCAGAGTCTTGGCGGCGCGGATCGCCGTGGCGTAGGCGTTTTGGCCCATCCACGCGATATAGATGTCGCGTCCGTGCGCGGCAGGCGATTTTCCACTTTCCTGCAGCGACAAAATGAGGCGGTCTTCGCCGATGGCGAAGCCGATGCCTTTGGTGGGCGGGCCGCCGAGGAGCTCGACGAGGCCGTCGTAGCGGCCGCCGCCGCAGACGGCGTTTTGCGAGCCGAGTCCTTGCGCGGTGATTTCAAACGTGGTGCGCATGTAGTAGTCGAGGCCGCGGACAAGGCGCCAGTTTTCGCGGTAAGCGACGCCGCGGAGATCGAGTTCGCGTTTTACGGCGGCGTAGTGCGATTTGCATTCATCGCAGAGATGATCGGCGATGCGCGGAAGTTTTTCGATGATGGGCTGCTCGTGCTCGAGTTTCGAGTCGAGCACGCGCAGCGGATTCGTTTCAATGCGGCGCTGGGAGTCGGCGCCGAGTTGGTCTTTCACTTTTTCGAGTTCGGCTTTGAGTTTGGCGACGTAGGCGCGGCGGCAGACGTTTTTACCGTCCACAGGCGGGGCGCTGTGGCCAATGGAATTGATATCGAGTTCGGCGCCTTGGAGACCACACTTGCTAAAGAACGTCATCAACATTTCGATAAGTTCGGCGTCAATGGCGGGAGCATCCGGCCCGCCAAGAATTTCCGCGCCGATCTGGTAGAACTGGCGATAGCGGCCCTTCTGCGGCCGTTCCCGCCGAAACATCGGGCCCATGTAATACAGCTTCACCGGCTGCGGCAGTTGCTGCATGTTGTGCTCGATGTACGCGCGGCACACGGAGGCGGTAGCTTCGGGCCGCAGAGTCACTACATTACCAAGAACAATTTTCCGAACCAGATATTTCACTTCGCGTAGAGCGTTGTCTAGCATATCGAAACTATCCGGGAGTTCCTTGGTAAAGTTCTGCACGAGCCTGCCAAAGTCGGTCCGCGCTTCCAATGCTATCAGTTCCTCGACAACCGCATCGTTCTCCTCCCCCAATCCGGCGTCTGCCTTAGCGCGCCTCAATCGAGATACCAGGATGTTTAGATTGCTCGGCAAGTACAACACGCTCTCGAGGTCTATGATCTCGGCAGCCAGCAGTTCTCCACGGTCTTCCTCGAAGCCGGGAAGCGCGTAATCCTCGAACGTGTACATCTCTTTTGCGACGACATCGGTTTCTTCGCCGATAGAGCGGGCAAATAACTCTGTAGATTCGAAGATCGGGGGGCGGATTTCGCCGAAGCCATAGGTGGAGAAAACTTCGCGGGCGGTTTGCTCGACGTGATTCCACAACGCTGTGTCCGGCGGCAGCAAGTCGCGCGTGCCGCGTATCGCCTGAAACTTGCGTGGCCTCTCGCCTTTTTTTGCCGCGCCTTCGCTCACTTACTGGACTCCTCGCGATAAATGTTTTTGTACTCGACGTAGCGGGCGGCGTAGGCGTCGATGCTGGCTTGGTCAATCGGAGTGAGGGCGCGTTTGACCTTGCCGGGGTGGCCGACGACGAGGCTGCCGGGCGGGATTTTGGCGCCTTCGAGGAGGAGCGTGCCGGCAGCGACGATGCTGCCGGCGCCGATGGTGACGCCGTTCAAGATGACCGCGTCCATGCCAATGAGGCAGCGCGATTCGATCTTGCATCCGTGAAGCGTGCAGCTGTGGCCGATGGTGATGTCGTCGCCGAGGACTAGTGCGTGTTCGTCGCGCATGACGTGGAGGACGCAGCCGTCCTGAATATTTGTGCGGGCGCCGATGCGGACGTAGTGGACGTCGCCGCGAATCACAGTGCAGGGCCATACGCTGGAGTCTTCACCGATGACCACGTCGCCGATGATGACGGCGGCGGGGTCGATATAGGCAGAGGCGGCAATTTGGGGATGCTTGCCGCGATAGGGGCGAATGTCGGGCTGGCGGCGTAGATCGGGCGAGCCGTGCGCGGGGTTCGAGCCAGAATTTTGGTTAACCATAAGACCCCTCCCCCCTGTTTTTTCGTAAGTGCGGATTCTAAACAACTTAGCTTTTTCTGCAAGACCTTTAGAATGAACACTTACTAGCAATTTTCATAAGTATTCATTCTAAAAGGCTTAGAGGGAAACATAATTCGCACTGAAATCTGGTTAAAATCCAGGATACGGTGACTCCGGGTCGCACGTCCCCAAAAAGAAAATGCGGCAACCGGGTTGCCGCACTGCCACGCTTGCCAAGGTTATTCCAAAGCGGAGTTTAGCACGACGGCTGAGGATTGCAAGAGCCTTCGAGTGTTCTCGCGGGCGGGCTGGGGATCCGTTCGCATCGCTAAGGTATGGCAATCAATAGGCCGGCGCTCATGCCGAGCGATTGCTCGTGCCCGCGACCAAAGTTGTACTCGTAAGCGGGCTCGATAAACCAGCCAAATCTGTGCTTTCCGGAGGGCCAGAACATGAAGTCCAAAGCGCCCTCGCCGCTAACGGAATTCGTGGTCACTCCATGTTGGCTGGTGTGAACCCACTCTGGCCCCACGCCGACCATAAACTCGACTTTTTTGGAAAAGGTCCAGGGCTTCTTAAATAGCAGGTCGGTATCCCACTCCACAGAGTGGGGGCTGAAGAGGGGCGAAACGCCAGCCTCGAGCTCGAGCCAGTTCTCAACGGGCGTGACCTCAACGGCGGCAGAGGGGCCAAAACTTGATCCGCCACCCTTGAAATTCCAGGAAGCTGCCGGGCCAAGTTCGACGATTGCGATTGGCTCCTTGTCGATGGATTGCGCGGCTGCAGTTCCAGAGAAAAGAAAGAAGGAGACAATCAACGCGCTCCTGCTGGCGATCATTCTTGAGGATCCTTTCTGAAACACTCTAACACGATGTCAGTCGATGGTGACGCTGGGGCCGGAGGAGGTGGCGCTGACTTCGGCCAGGCGGGCGGTGACGGCGCGGGCTAGGGCGTATAGGCTATGCGCGGCGGGGGCGGATTCGCCGAGAGCGGCGACGGGTTTGCCCGTGTCGCCGCCAATGCGGATGCGGGGATCGATTTCGATTTCGCCGAGGACGGGAACGCCGTAAGCGACGGCGGTTTTTGAACCTTCGCCGTGGCCGAAAATGTCGATCGGCTGGTGGCAATGGGGACAGGAGAAGGTGCTCATGTTCTCGACGACGCCGAGGACTTCGACGTTGACCTGGCGAAACATTTCGATGGCTTTGCGGACGTCGGCGAGGGCGACGGTGGAAGGAGTGGTGACGACGACAGCGCCGGTGACGGCGACCGTTTGGATCAGCGTGAGCTGCACGTCGCCGGTGCCGGGCGGAAGGTCGATGATGAGGTAATCGAGCTCGCCCCACTCGACGCTGCGCAGAAATTGCGTGATGACACTATGCAACATAGGGCCCCGCCAGACCATGGGCTTATCGCCTGGATTCAGCAAACCCATGGAGATCATTTTCATTCCGGCAACTTGCACGGGGATGATGCGCTTATCTGCAGTGGCTTGAGGTTCTTGGAGCGTGCCGAGCATGATGGGAACGTTGGGGCCGTAGACGTCGGCGTCCATGAGGCCGACTTTGTGGCCGAGTTTTGCCAGGGCCAGCGCGAGATTGACGGCGACGGTCGTCTTGCCGACGCCGCCTTTACCACTGGCCACGGCCACGAGATTTTTTACGCCGGGGATAGGATGGCGTTCGGGTTGAGGCATGGGGGCTGGGGGCATGGTCAGAAATTCTCCGCGAGATCGCAAAAGTCGAAATACGAAAATCGAAAAGCGAAATTCGGAAAAGCCAACGAGATCAGGCTGGCCCCGCGCAGGCCGAATATCCAACGAATGGCGCGGCCCAAGGGATCAACCGCGGTGCAGTTGAAGCGCGCACAGACTGAAGTCTGTGCCACTCTCATGCGTTGGCACCGTGGCACTTTTTGTATTTTTTTCCGGAGCCGCAGGGGCACGGATCATTGCGGCCGACTTTTGCGCCGGCGCGGACGGGCTTGGGGGCTTCGGCCTGCGCGGGGCCAGCCTGATATTGCAACTCTTTTTGCTGGCGCTGCTGTTTGCGCTCCATTTCGCGCGCGAAGGCCGGGAGACGTTCGGGCGGAGGCTCTTCTGCTCGGGCCGCGGCGCTCGCAACTGCGGCGCGTGCGCCACCCGTGCGCGGAGGCGACTGAGGTTGCGGCGGCCTCGGCTGCCTAGCGCCTTCCTGGGGAGGCTGCTCGCTCTGCTGCATCTGAATGTGGAAGAGATAGCGGATGGTCTCATTGTCAATGCGGCCCATCATGTCCTCGAAGAGGACGAAGGCTTCTTTTTTGAACTCGACGAGTGGATCTTTCTGGCCATAGCCGCGGAGGCCGATGCCTTCTTTCAAGTGGTCGAGCGAGAGCAGGTGATCCTTCCACTGCGAATCTACGACATCGAGAATGATGCGGCGCTCGAGCCAGCGCATCAGGTCGGCGCTGAACTGTTTTTCTCTTTCCTCGTAACGCTTGGTGACGGCGGTGACAGTGGCCTCGGATAATTCGTCGTGGCCGAGAGTGCCGGGATCGGCGCCCGCAGCTTTGGCATCGAAACCGAACTGGTTGTTAATTTCAGCGAGAAATTGCGTCGTGTTCCACTGATCGGGATGCTGATCGCGCGGGCAATACGTGTCAACGAGTTCGCGGGCGATGTCTTCGGCGATGCCCAGAACGTAATCGCGCTGATCTTTTCCTTCGAGCGCGGAACGGCGAATGCCGTAAATCGTTTCGCGCTGCTTGTTCATCACGTCGTCGTATTCGAGGAGGTGTTTGCGAGCGTCGAAGTTCTGCGCTTCGACGGATTCCTGGGCCTTCTCGATACGATTCGAAATCATTTTCGATTCGATGGGGACGCCTTCGGTCATACCGAAGCGGTACATAAGCGCCTTGATGCGTTCCCCGCCGAAGATGCGCATGAGGTCGTCTTCGAGCGAAAGAAAAAAGCGCGACGAGCCGGGGTCGCCTTGGCGTCCGGCGCGTCCGCGAAGCTGGTTATCAATGCGGCGCGCTTCGTGGCGTTCGGTGCCGAGAATGTGCAAGCCGCCGAGGGCGACGACTTCATCGTGTTCGGCTTTGCACTGCTGGGCAAACTGGTCGTAAACAGGTTTCCACTGGTCGGCGGGCACCTGGAAAATTTTGCCTTCGTGCTGGAAGAGGACCATCTGGACGACAGGCTGTGCGGCGGCATTGCCATCGGCGGGAATGACGGCGGGGGCGGCTGCGTAAGGCATGGCCAGCTTGTTCTTCAGGCAATAATCGCGCGTCATCTGCTCGGGATTACCGCCGAGAAGAATATCGGTACCGCGGCCGGCCATGTTGGTGGCCACGGTAACGGCGCCTTTGCGCCCAGCCTGCGCGACGATGCCCGATTCGCGCTCGTGCTGCTTGGCGTTGAGGACCTGATGCGGGACGCCGGAGCGCCGCAGGATTTCCGCGATGGCTTCGGATTTTTCGATGGAGATGGTGCCTACGAGAACGGGCTGGCCGCGGTCGTGATAATGCTTGATGCCGTTGGCGAAGGAATTGTCTTCCTGAAGGATGCCGTTAACGACGGCTTCGAATTTTTCTTTTTCCGTGCGGTAGACGACATCGCGGTGCTCTTCGCGGATGAGCTTGCGATTCGTGGGAATGACCACGACGTCGAGGCCATAAATTTTGCCGAATTCCTCGGATTCGGTTTCGGCCGTGCCGGTCATTCCGGAAAGTTTCTTGTACATGCGGAAATAATTCTGGAAAGTGATCGTGGCGAGGGTCTGATTTTCGCGCTCGATCTTGACGCCTTCCTTGGCTTCGACGGCCTGATGCAATCCATCCGACCAGCGGCGGCCGGGCATCTGGCGGCCGGTAAACTCATCGACGATGATCACTTCACCGTCTTTGACGACATAATCGACGTCTCGCTTATAGAGCGAATGCGCCCGCAGCGCCTGATAAACGTGGTGCATCAGCTCGATGTTGACGGGATCGGAAAGATTTTGCAGGCCGAGGAGGCGCTCGCATTTGCTGAAGCCTTCTTCGGTCAGAGTCGCGGTGCGCAGTTTTTCGTCAATCGAATAGTCAATATCTTGAATGAGTTTCGGAATAATTTTGTCGATTTTGGCGTACTTATCGGTGGATTCTTCCGAAGGGCCGGAGATGATCAGCGGCGTGCGGGCTTCGTCAATCAAAATGGAATCGACTTCATCGACGATGCAAAACTGGTGGCCGCGCTGGACGCACTGCGCAAGGTCGTACTTCATGTTGTCGCGCAGATAGTCGAAACCGAATTCGTTGTTGGTGCCGTAAGTGAGATCGGCCCCATAGGCGGCCTGGCGCTGAGGGTCGTGGAGGTCGTGGACGATGACGCCGACGGAAAGGCCGAGGGCGCGATAGAGCGGGCTCATCCATTCAGCGTCGCGGCGGGCCAGATAATCGTTCACGGTTACGAGATGCACGCCGCGGCCAGCGAGGGCGTTCAGAGCCGCCGGCAGAGTGGCGACGAGTGTTTTGCCTTCGCCCGTTTTCATTTCCGCGATCTTGCCTTCATGGAGGACCATGCCGCCGATCAACTGCACGTCGAAATGGCGCATGTTCAGAAAACGGCGGCCGGCTTCGCGGACGAGAGCAAACGCGGGAACGATCATGGGGTCCAGCGCCTGCTTTATGAGATCCTTATAGGTCTTTTCACTGGGATCGGCGTCCTTGAGCTTTTCCTGGACCTTGGTCTTCAACTCGCTGAAGCGAATCTTCAGCTCTTCGTCGCCGAGCGACTTCATTTCGTCTTCGAGCCCGTTGATAGCGAGGACGAGCGGCTGCAATTTTTTAATGTCGCGTTCGTGCTTGGTGCCGACAAAGAACGCGATTACATTGTCGAGGAACTTGGTAACGTCCATGAAGAGTTTCGCCGTCTCCTGGCGCTTCTACGCGAGTGTAAGCTGACTGGCCGGTCTGCCGCAGCCAGTACAAACATTCTATTCTAACTGTTTGGATGCTCCAGCGCCAAAAACAACGACATGCCGGGCCGAAGACACGTACCCACGGTGAACCAACTGCGCGTGTCAGGTGTGCCTCGACAAATCGTTGACTTTAGGAGGGTAACGTTCTCTCACTACCGGCGGCCGGGCTTGGGGATTTCGGTTCGGCCGAGGGGCTCGAGTGGGAATGATTATCGGCTAGCAGGCGGCGGTATTTGCTGCGTTCGTCGAGGGACATATCCACAATTTCGAAGGCCATATCCTGAGCGCGGTAGTCGCGCATCAAGGCCGTGGCTTGCACGTTGCGGAGGCCGAGCTGAAGCCTCAGTTGCACTTGCGTCCCGGGAGCCAAATGGCGGCTGATGGTGGCGACCCCGCCTGAAAGGCTGGCCGTCTTGATTTCCAGGCGGCAGCTTTCTTTGAGGTTTGTGCTCACGGCAGTGACGGGCTTGCGGAGCCGGACACGAGTGTGGCGACGCTGCCGTACAAACTTGGAGTTTGCAACCATCTCGAGCGGGGCAAGAGCGAGGTCTTCGCGGTCGATTCCGCTCTTGGCTAAAAATTCGCGCGCCCAATCCGAATCAAGGGTCATCAGTGCTTGGAACGCAGCGACGCGAAGCTCCTGGGGATGAGCCCAAACAAACAACTTCTTTGCTTCGACGACGCGCTTAAGGGTGGTGATGGATTCCGGGGCATGAATGCGGCCCAGGGCTTCGATGGCCTTCACCTGCAAGAAGGGACCAGCGCCCACGGGCAGGTCGCCGTCCACGATGGTCAAGAGACGGCCGAGCGCTTCGCGGTCTGAGCTAACGCCAATTTCGTCAATCACCAGAGGCATCACCAGTGGATCGACGTGATCGAGCAGCTCCAGAAGAATCCTAGAGCGAGCCGGAGCGCCGCTAGCCGAAATCTGGCGCACAATGCGGTCCTGCGAAGTGCGGGGAAAATCCTTCATCCGGGCAGGCAGGAAAACTTCTACAGCTTCCGGATCCAGTTTGCTCAAGAGGCCGGCCATCTCGACGGCTTCGGCGATGGGGCCGCCTCGCACCGTGCTCCGCAAGTATTGCAGACCCTCTTCGCCTAGATCGGCGGCCAGATTGGAAACATGCTCGGCATCTTCGCGCAGACTGCATCGGTTGAATCGCGTGGCGAGCTGCTCCATCGCGGTCTGCGGAAGCATCTTCAAAACATTGGTCATGCCCGCGGCCGCCTGGCGCGCGCGCAGGGCTTCATCAACAAATTCGGGAACGCGCTCTTCGATGCCCATCTTGGGGCGCAAGCTGCGCGCGATTCCCGGCCGTTGCGCTTCGACGCCGGAAATTAGATCGAGAGCCTGCTCCATCACCGGGAAGCAGCGGCTGGTCGCAGCCTCTTGACTAAGTCTGACGAACGCAGCGCTGACCAGAGTTTGCAGCTCTGTGTCTTGCTCAACGCTCAGACGCAGTCCCAGATGGCGCAGCGCGTCGCCAAGCAGCTTCGGATCGGCCTTGGCATAGAGTTCGGCCATTTCGGACAAACCCATCGCCGTCTTCTTGCGCGCATCGGCTTCTTCACTGTCCGCGCACGACGCGTAATTTTGCAGGATGCTGATAGCCTGCGCGACATCTCCGGTTTCGATCAAGTGAGCCACGTAAGACTGCACGTTTTTCGGCGGGATGCACCACGCATCTCCGGACAGCAGCACGGCTTGCTTGCCGCTTTCCGGAACCGCTGCCCAAAACTGCCGGTCGAGAATCTCGCGATGGGATTCGACCATCAGACCCGCGTCGGTCATTTTGTCTTCGTGGGCGCCGAGAATCTTGCGGAGATTTTCGATCTCCTGATTCATGCGGTCCAGCATCTGGCGCACAGCGTTCACCTTGACTTCGCCACTCTCGAAACGTTCCAGTGCGAACTTAATCGCAAGGTGCTCCGCCAGTTTTACTAGGACGGATTCGTCGGGCTGGCCTTCCGGCGCTTGCGCCGCGAGGCCGGCAATGGCCCGCTTTAGCGTGTCTTGTGCGGTTCCGGGTAATTGGGACATCTGCTCCTGGAACACTCCGGCAGCCGCCACTCCCCCCTGACCAGCGCCCACGTTTCCGAAGCTCGTAAGTGCGCCCAATATGCCGTAGATTTCGTCTTCGCTAGGACCGCTGCCCTGGCCTCCGCGCCATGGCCCGTTGCCGCTGCCAACTCCACTGCCCGCGCCCCCGCCAACCCCAGCTCCCAGGCCCGGGCCAAGACCTGCACCGGTGCCTGCAACTTGTCCTGGCAGGCCGCCGATGCCAGCGAGCCCACTTCCGGCAATGTACGGCCCGGACGGCAGCGCGCCTCCAATGCCAGATCCACCAGTTCCTCCAGGGCCGCCTGCTCCCCCGACGCCTCCATACCCGGTGCCGCTTCCTCCGGCTCCGGCTAAGCCGGGTTCACCCGCGCTTCCAGCGCCAGTGCCAAATCCGCCCCCAGTTCCGGCGGAAGCCTCCGTTCCCGCATCAGCACCACCTGGCCCAATGCCGGTCCCAGCAGTCCCGCCGCCTCTCGATCCTTGGGCCGCAGCAATCAGCTCGAGCAGTTTCTGCGGGTCATTCAACCACTTCCTGAATTCGTCTTGATCTTCGCCGAGAGACGCGGCCGCGAGCTGCGCAGCGACGCTCGCGTCTTTCAGCCGTGAATCTGTGGCGACGAAACACACCTCATTCAAACGAATGCCTTGAGCGCCTACGAGGGCGGCCTTCAATTGCCGTGCGAGTTCGGTCGGTTTGGCCTTGCCGGTCGGAAACGCCCGGGCGAACCTGCCGATTTCTTCCTGGGTGACAGCGGGGAAGAACTGGATGCTGGCCAGACCTGCGGCGGAAAGTAACTGCGCAAACTGTTTCTCGGCGGGGGCGCCTTCCAAGGGAACGCCATCCAGAAGCAACTGCGACCCCGTTGCGCCAAGCATGAGGCCGGAGTCGGTGCCAGTGGGAATGGCGGTTCTCAGCTCGCGCCAGGCGATATCCAACTGTTCGGTGGTACGGCTGTGCTCGTAACCGTACAATCGGGCAAACTTCAAAAGTATGTTGAGACTTCTTACGAAGGCCCGACCCGCCGCCGACTTGGAATCCGCTATCATCCGCCGCTTCGGTAGTCCGCAATGGGACTACCTGTCTAGTACCGTAGGGTTATCGACCGTTCGCGGCAATGGTACAGAGGTCCCATGTGTCTCTGCTGTCAAGCCGCTGAGAGGACGGGTGCCGGACCTGCTCATTCGGACGGTTCCGCACCGGATGAGTACAGGTGGAAGGAGAGAATGTTGCGTGCTGCCGCACGCCGTCAATTTCCTGCTTTAATTTTTTGAGTAGGAGGCCACGCGCCCCCTTCTCTTGCTGCGATTGGTTACCGCCGACACCTGAGGCAGACCCCCAAGCTCGAGAAGGATTTTTCGAAGTCTGGAGCGGTCTTCCAAATCCATTTCTACAAATTCGAACGCCATCGCCTGCGGACGAGCGCCTCGCACGATAGCTTGAGCCTTGATGTGGCGCACTCCATGAGAAAACTTGAGGGAGAGAAGCGAACCAGGAGCAAGATGTCGTTCGCCCGAGCCGATCCCCCCGCCCAAGTTCAGCTCCGGAATCGACAGTCGGAAGTTCTCGCGCAGGTTGGTCGTTATGGCGATCAGATTCTTGGATAGCTTTAGCCGTGCATAGCGCCGTTGTCGCATCACCGACGAGTGGGGTTCAGGGTCGATGGGTTCGAGCGTCAAGTCTTTGCGCTCAAGCCCGCTGGCGTTCAACTTTTCGAGAGCCATGGCTGGATCGATGCGCATCAAGGCTTGTGCGGCAGCGATGCGCAGTTCCGTTGGGTAAACCCAGCGCCATACCTGCCTTGCGTCCATGATGCCCTGGATCGTAGGGCTCGCCGCGGAGGCGCGTAGACGTCCAAGCGCTTCGATAGCTTTCAAACGGTGAAAGGGCGGCGTGTGATCATTCTGCGCCAATTCCAAAAGTTTCGGAATGCATTCCGGGTCGCCGCTCATTCCCATCTCGTCCAGGGCGAGCGGCCGGATGAGCGCATCCAGCGAATCGTAAAGCGCGACAAGCAGTTTGGAGCGTTGTTCAGCGGGAGCCGAAGAAAGCTGGCGCACGGCGCGATCATGAGAAGAACGCGGCCACTGGCTAAGGCGCACCGGAAGTATCTTTTCGACGGCTTCGGGAGCGAAGTGGCTCAGCAAGCCGATGGTCTCCGCGGCCTCGTTGGCGGGAGCAGTTTGTAAGGTTTCGAGCAGGCGTTGCGTGGAATCTTCGCCAAGCCCCTTGACGATTTGACCAAGCACCTCGCAATCTTCTCGGAAACCGCAATGACCGAAGCGGCTCGTAACATAGTGCAGGGTAGCTTTTGGCATTAGCCCAAGAATTTCCGTCATGCCATCGGCGATGTGTCCGCCACGCAACGCCTCTTCGATGAACTCCGGCAATCGTTCCTCGGCGCCGATACGCGGACGAAGGCTTTGCGTCGATCCTGGCCGTTGCTGTTCAATACTATCGAGGGACGAGAGAGCTTGCTGCATGGCGGGATAGCAACGCTTCGACGCGGCTTCCTGACTCAAGCGCACGAATGCTGCGCTGATCAAGGTTTGCAATTCCGGCTCGCGTTCGAGAGCGAGTTGATTGCCCAGGCGGCGGATCGATTCCATCAGCGCGCTGCCGTCGCCGCTACCATACAACTCTGCAAGGTCGGAAAGACCGATCGCCGTGGTGCGGCGCGCTTCCGGGGCTTCCAGAGAAATGCAAGCGGCGTACTTCATCAAAATCTCATTGACCGTTTTCAGTTCGCCGCGGCGCAACATTTCTTCAAGAAAAGCGCGCACATTTCGTGGCGGCACGCACCATGCCTCGTCCGACGTCAGCACTTCTTTTTTGTTCTCTTCGGGCACCTGCTCCCAAAACTCCTGATCGAGCAGCTCGGTATAGGTCTGCACCGAAAGCCCTGCCTGCGCCATCATTTCTTCTTGCGAACCGAGAATCTTGCGCAGCGCTTCGATCTCGGAATTCATGCGGTCGAGCAACTGCTTCACGGCGTTCACGCGTAACTCGCCCCGCTCGTAACTGTCCAGCGCAAACCGAATCGCGACGTGTTCCGCCAACTTCAGCAACATCGGCTTGTCGGCCTTTTCGGTGGGAGCTTGCGCAGCAAGTCCGGCCAAAGCCTGTTGCAAAGTGAATTGGGCACGCACCGGCATCGCGCTCAAGCGCGACTGAAAGGTCGGAACATCCATTTTGGCTTCCGGATCTTTTCTGGATTTCCCGAGCTGAGCGAAAAGCCCCAGCATTGCGCGTACATCGGCCTCTTCGACAGCGAAGCCAGCACCACCTGTGCCGGGCCCAGTGCCCGTCCCGCCTAGTGTGCCGCCGAGAGTTCCGCGCGGCAGCAACGCGGAAGCCGTCAACCACTTTCCGGGCGCAGTTTCTGCGACTCCCCCGCCACCAGCTCCGCCTCCTGTTCCAGGGCCTCCGACTCCCGAGCCACTTCCTCCGCCAAATCCTGAGCCGCCTCCGCTGACTCCGGTACCGCCAAGTCCTGGACCGCCTCCGCTAACTCCCGTACCTCCACTTCCAAAGCCGGACCCGCCGCCCGTCCCCGCGCCAGCTACTCCACCTCCCCCACTGCCACTTCCGCCGGTTCCTGGGCCGCTCCCGCCACCAATTCCAGATCCACTGCCGGTTCCAGTCCCTCCCCCTCCACCCGCAGCTGTGCCCCAACCACCGGACCCGCCAGGGCCTCCGGAACCAGAACCACCGCCCGACCCGCTGCCAGAACCTCCGCCTGTGCCCAAGCCGCCGCCGCTAGTTCCAGCACCCCCGCCACCTTCCCAAAGGCTGCCGCCCTGACTCGGTGACCCAGTTCCTCCGCCGCCACCCGAGCCGGAACCGCCGGCACCTGTGCCTCCGCCGCCTGGCACACCGCCGGGACCGCCGCCACCCGGACCAAACCCGGGGCCGGTCCCTCCTCCTCCACCTCCGCCTCCACCTGCGCCGCGCGCACTTTCCGCGGCGAGAATCATTTGAAGGAGTTTGTTGGGGTCTTCGAAGAAATCCTTAAACTTATCCCCTTGCGCGCCAAGGGCTTTAGCGGTGAGTTGGGCTGCAACCTTGATCCCCGCGACGGAGGAATCTTCCGCCACATAGCGAATTTCGTTGACCTTGATGCTGGTTTCACCGGCAAGGGCGGATTTCAGTTGTTCGGCGAGAGAAGAGGGCTTAGCGTTGCCGCTGGGAAAAGCGCGGACGAAACGGGCAAACTGTGGCTGCGTCAAATTCGGAGAGAAGTGGATGCTGGCAATTCCGGAGCCGGTGAGAAGCTGCGCGAAACTTTTTTCGCCCGCGGATGCGCCAAGCGGTACGCCGTCCAGCAAAATCTGATTTCCCGAAGCGCCCAGCAGCAGGCCGCTTCCGCCGCTTTCATCAAGCGCACCACGGAGCTCTTTCCACGCGGTTTCAAACTGCGCCGCCGTTCGCACGTGGCCAAACTCATAGAGACGCGCGAATTTCAACAAAATGTTCAGGCTGCGGACAAAAGCCCGCGCGCCCCCGCGAGATTCGGGACTCATTCTATCCGGCGAGGAAGCCGGTCCTCCCCATGCTTCCTACTACAGTAGAGGCCTCGTGCGCTACAAACAAGTATTGAAGCGCAGATTGTAACGTTCTCAATAACAGAGTGTTTGCAAAATGGGCACCAACATGGTGCGCTCTAGGCGCTTGCTTTGTTGCGGCTTACAGCGCACGCTCAATACCAAGCTTGCTGGGAATTGCAGCCGGCTCTACAATAGCCGACAGACGGATCCTACGCCCGGCTGGCGTGGACAGCGCTTGCGCTTTAGCAACGGATTCGCGGAAAACCAAAAGCTTCGCCAATAACCATGTCGGACCAGTCCCCACCTGACCGCTACAAGGCAGAGATGCCTGAGATTCCGGGAGTTTCCGCGGCCGGGTCGCGTGGCACATGGCTCAATAATCCGACGCTGCGGCTGGTCGGCGGTCTTCTTGCGCTGCTCCTGGTGATTTTTGTTGGTGCTCGATGGTTGCTCCGCCCGAAACACTCGGATCCTCCTCCGGCAGAGCCGCCGCCTCAAATCGAGGTCCCCGCGCCCGCACCGGATCCTATGGCTGCCTTGCCGCACGCCACCGAACAAAACCCGGACATCGCCACACTCTCAGAAATGTCCGAGCCCTGGTCTTCCAAACAGTTTTTCATACGCAACGGACTCACCGGGGACAATATTCCGGCCCTGCTGATTCGATTGCCTGCCAGCTCCGCATCGCAGCCGAACGGATATTGGGCGCTTTCGCTGAAAGCTCCCTACGGCGATTGCCAGCTCGAGTACGTTAAGGATCTCGCGAAACTAAGAAGCGACTATGACTTCAAGGCCGCAAAGCACCCCATGGTCGCCAACCCGTGCAGCCGCACAGTTTATGACCCGCTGAAGCTGACCAATCTTCCAGGAGATGTCTGGGTGCGCGGGGCCATCGTCCAGGGTTCGGACCTGCGGCCGCCGCTGGGCATCGAACTCAACATCCAGGGAAAAAATATTCAAGCCATCCGGATGGAGTAGTTCGAGCGAGTCTGCTGAACCAGAATCGCGCACGCCCACTCGTCCATATTTTTTCTTCATCCTCCTTGACAACTGGTGCCCTCGCCAGATAAAGCTCATTCGCATCATGGAGAAAACACCGATGTCCACAAGATTCGTTTCGAATCGCCGCCGCTTTCTGCAAACCGCCGCTGCTTCCACTCTTGCGCTCGCGCCCGGCCTCGAAGTTGCCGCGCGTTCCGCGCAACATCATCCCGCCGCAGACTTCTCTGGATTGAAGCCGCTCGGCGCCCGTCTGAAACCGATCACGCCCGCTGAGTTTCGCGGACGCATGGAACACGCTCAGAAGCTGATGAACGATTTAAAGCCAGGCTTCGAGGCGCTTTTCTTTGCTCCAGGCAGTTCGCTCTACTACTTCACTGGCATTCATTGGGGTTTAAGCGAACGGCTTGCAGGCATAGTCCTGCCTCGCACCGGCAAACCTGTGGCCTTTTGCCCCGGCTTCGAAGAAGGCCGTTTTCGTGAACAATTGCGCTTCCCCATCGAAGTCCGCGTCTGGCAGGAAGACGAAAGCCCAACACAACTCGCTGCTAAAGCTCTGGCTGATCAGGGCATCCGCACCGGCAGGCTTGGTGTGGAAGAGACCGCTTACTTCACTTACTACGATCATTTGCGTGCGGCTGCTCCCGGATTCGAATACGTCTCCGCCGATCCCGTGACAATTGCCTGCCGCGGAACAAAATCGGCGCACGAACTCGAGTTGATGCGCCTGGCATGTGAGGCGACGTTCGACGTCTACAAACCGGTCTTCGCGGCCTTGCGCGAGGGCATGTCGCAGAACGACATTGCACACCTCGTCGAAACTGGCTTCGCGAAAATGGGGTTGCGCGGCGGCGCGCTGGTGCTCCTCGGACCCTCCGCGGCTCTGCCGCACGGTACCACGCACCCGCAAACGCTCAAGGAAGGAGATGTGGTTTTGATTGATGGCGGCTGCGGCGTCGATGGCTACGCCTCGGACGTGACGCGGATGACGGTGATGGGTAAACCTTCGGACAAAGTCGCGAAGGCTTACGAGCTTGTACGCCAAGCCCAGGACGCAGCCTTGGATGCGGCTCGCGCTGGACGATTGTCCGGCACTGTGGATGACGCAGCGCGCGCCGTGATCGTCAATGGCGGCTATGGCCCCGGCTACAAATTCTTCACGCATCGGCTCGGCCACGGCATCGGCCTCGACGGCCACGAGCATCCTTATCTCGTGAAGGGCAGCACCACCAATCTCCAGCCCGGCATGACCTTTTCCAATGAACCGGGAATTTATGTCGTGGGAGAATTCGGAATGCGCTGCGAAGACGATATGGTCGTCATGCCTGATGGCCCGGCGCAGCTTTTGACGCCGCACTTCGCGGTTTCACTGGAAAAACCGATGGGATGAGGTTATGCGCTTCGGATCGCATTGCAAAACTCGACGATCTTTTGTTCTGCCCAGAAGCGTTCCGCGCCGCTGCGATTTGAAATAAATCCGCAGTGCCCTCCGTGCTCCGGTGCTACGAACTGTATCGCCGGATTTTGCGCCGGATTGGCGCGCTGAAAAAGTTCATAGGGGACAAATGGATCATCCTGTGCCGTGATCATCAGCATCGGCACGGACACTTTTGCCACGACTTTCTTTGCCCCTACCGCTTCGTAATAATCCTGCGCATCATCGTAGCCAAAGTGCGGCGCCGTGATCTTGTCGTCAAACTCCCGCACCGAGCGCACCGGTCCGAACCCATTTTTCGGATAGCGCTCGGGAAAGAGCTGTGCCTTTCGCGCATAACGCTCCATCAAGCCCTTCACAAAATGCCGCTGGTAGAAATAGTTTTCACGAAGCTGCAACGCGTCGGCACAAGCTCCGAGATCCATCGCCGGGCAAACCGCGCAAACACCGCGCAATGCCTTCGGCACCGCCTCTCCAAATTCGCCGGCCATTTTCGTAACCAGATTGCCGCCCATCGAATACCCAACGAAGAAAATCTGCTTGAATCCATCCCCGTTCGACAGTTCCGCCAACACCGCTTCATAGTCGCCGCTCATTCCGGAGTTATACAGCGTCGGCGTCAACTTCAAAGCTTCCGGGCTGCCGCAATTCCGCTGATTCAACCGCACCGCGTGAAAACCAAGCCGATATGCTTTTTCCGCGATCCCCCAAACGTAATTCGACTCGCTCGAACCCTCTAGCCCGTGCAAAATCACAATGACAGGGGCATCCCGCCGCTTTCCCGCTTGCCAGTGGCACCGTCCAATAATCTTCGATCCCGGCTCGACTTCAAACAGCCGTTCTTCAAAAGGAGTCAGATCAAATTTGCGTCGCACAAACGCCGCCGCGATCGTCATCGCATGCCGGTTCCGCAGCAAGCGGTGCGGCTCAAATTTTTCTCCCTCGCAGTCCACGAATTGACTGTAGTTCAGTAGTACACGTCAGGCAAGCTAACGACTTGAAGAAAGTTTGACCGCCTCCGGCCGTTCGGCGAACACGACATTCAAATGAAGAAGTCACGCGCCCATTTCAATGTCGTCCTCCGGCCTGAACCCGAGGGCGGATTTACCGCCGTAGTTCCCGTGCTGCCGGGCTGCGTAACGTATGGCAGAACTCTTTCCGAAGCCAAGAGCATGGCCAGAGACGCCATATCGGCCCACATCGAGAGCCTCAAGAAGCACAACGAACCGACACCTACAGGCGAGTGTGCGCGCAACCTCCGGCCGCCGCGCTGGACCATCCTCAGGTTACTTGACTTAGCGCAGTAGGATTTATGACAGAATGAAGTTCATGAGTTGGGTCAAACTCATAACTCTGTTGATCGTGGCCGCAGAGATTAGCTCAAGCGTACACCCGCAACAGGCGAAGCCACTTGCTCCGCTTGAAAGCGATGACGGACGGATTGACGGAACTGTTTACGATGAAGATGGGAAGCCGGTTAATGGTGCCACCGTCTACGCCGACCCACTGGGGGTTGACCTCGGCGCAATGCTTCCCCACGCCGTCACCGACGAGGCCGGAAACTTCAGAATCCATATCCCCCGGTCATGGTTTGCAAAATTTGCAGTAGTTGCAGCGAAAGAAGCCGAAGACTATCCGGGTATGCCTTTTCAGTTTTATGACAACGGAAGTTTTGAAACCGTCACATTGACGCCCGCCAATCCCCATGCGACCGTAAGGATTCATATGGGACCAAAGGCGGGGATCTTGGAGGGCAAAGTAACGGACGCTCTAACGGGCGCTCCCTTGCGCCCATGCGTGGAATTCAGACGTTCCGCAAATCCTAATAATTTCCTAAGTGGCAGCGGGCTCGTGCAGCAAAACTACAAGCTGTTCGTGCCTTCGAATACGAACGTAATGGTGAAAATCTGGCTAGACGGTTACAGGCCCTGGTACTTCCCCGGAACCTTTCGCAAATCAGAGCGTACGGAGGTCAGGCTCAGGCCAGGTGAGCATAGGACTCTGGACATTGCGCTCCAGCCTGACGCGAAGTACGCGAAGTCTGGCTGTCCCGCCCCCTTTGGCTCAACTTGACCCCAATCTCTTTGCCCCCTAGAATAGAAGTTTCACAGTGATTGATTTTTGCAATCTGACGCATTCATCTTTCGGCCCAGCGGCCACCCGCTGGGCTGCGCTGTTTTTGGACGCTAATTTTCTTTGAACTGAGGTAGGAATGATCGACGGTCCGATTCCCGAGGGTCTTACTTTCGATGACGTGCTTCTTCTGCCAGGCAAGTCCTCTGTGCTTCCGGCCGAAGTCGATACACGCACCTGCTTCACTCGCAAACTTTCTCTCGACATTCCCCTGGCCTCGGCTGCCATGGACACTGTGACCGAATCCCGTTTGGCCATCGCCATCGCCCGCCAGGGCGGCATCGGCCTCGTCCACCGCAACATGCCCATCGACCGCCAGGGCGAAGAAGTCGACCGCGTTAAACGTTCTGAAAGCGGCATGATCGTTGACCCCGTAACCATTTCTCCGGACATTACTCTTCGCCAGGCCCTCGAAATCATGACCAAGTACCGCATCTCGGGCTTGCCCGTCACGCGCGGCACCCGCCTCACCGGAATCCTCACCAACCGCGATCTGCGCTTCGAAAAAAATCATTCCCAGCTTGTCGGCTCCGTGATGACCAAGGACAATCTGGTCACCGTTCCGGTCGGCACCACGCTCGAGGAAGCTGAACGCATCCTGCAAAAACATCGCATCGAAAAACTTCTCGTCGTCGACCAGGATTTCAACCTCAAGGGTCTGATCACCGTAAAAGACATTCAGAAAAAGCGCGCCTATCCGCACGCCACCAAGGACGATCACGGCCGCTTGCGTGTGGGCGCAGCAGTTGGCGCCACCGGCGATTATCTCGAGCGAGCCGTCGAAATGTTCAAATCCAAGGCCGACGTTCTCGCGATCGACACCGCGCACGGCCACACCACTCGCGTCATGGACGCCATCGCCGCCATTCGCCAGCGCCTTCCCGAAGCGCAGCTCATCGCCGGAAACGTCGCCACCTACGAAGCCGCGAAAGATCTCATCGCTCTTGGCATTGACGGCCTGAAAGTCGGCATCGGCCCCGGCTCGATCTGCACTACGCGCGTCGTCACCGGCGCCGGCGTACCGCAGATCACCGCCATCATGGAAGCCGCGCGCGCCGCACAAGGTACCGGCATCCCTATTATCGCCGATGGCGGCATCAAGTATTCCGGCGACATCACCAAAGCCATCGCCGCCGGCGCTTCTTGCGTGATGATCGGCAGCCTCTTTGCCGGAACCGAGGAAGCTCCCGGCGAGACGATTCTCTACCAGGGCCGCAGCTTCAAAACCTATCGCGGCATGGGCTCGATGGGCGCCATGGACGCAGGCTCCGACCGCTACGCCACCGTTCAGGACATGGAAGAGCGCGGTAAATCCGTGCCGGAAGGCGTCGAAGGGCGCGTTCCTTACAAAGGTTCGCTTGGCGCGTTAACAGACCAGCTCGTCGGTGGCCTCAAAAGCGGCATGGGCTACGTGGGCGCCCCAACGCTGCGGGAACTCGCAGAAAAAGCGCGCTTTGTCCGCATCACCGCCGCGGGCCTGCGCGAAAGCCACGTTCACGACGTCATCATCACGCGCGAAGCCCCGAACTATCGTATGGAGTAACTTTGGAGCGCGAGAGCCCAGCTCCCGATTTTCTGACAGTTGACTATTTTCCCGCCCGCCAACGCCTCTTCTGGGGAAATCACCCGCGGCAAGCTAGACTGTAAGCGAGAACTGAACGAAGCAACGGAACGACGAAACCGGAGATCTAGAATTGTCTGACCCGCAACCGTGGCGCAACCCTCGCCCCGCACCGCAAATGCAGGAGTTGCAGCCCCGTCTTCGCAAGCTTCTGCTCCCCGAATGGTTTCGCGCCTGGTGGCCCGCTCTCGTCTGGGCCTGCGTCATTTTCACGCTTTCGACCGACAGCTTTTCTGCAGAGCAGACCGCGAATATCCTATCCCCCGTCGTTCGCTGGCTCTTCCCCCACCTCACCCAGGATCAATTCGATCTCATTCACCATCTCATCCGCAAGAGCGCCCACTTCACGGAATATTTCATTTTCTGCGCGCTGCTTTTTCGCGGCTTTTGCGGCGACCGCAAAGGCTGGCGCTGGACCTGGGGATTTTCTGCCTGGTTTGTCGCTGCCGGATATTCTTGCCTCGACGAAATTCACCAGGCCTTCGTCGTCAGCCGCACCGCTTCTCCCTACGATTCCCTTCTCGACTCTATCGGCGCCCTTTTCGCCTTCGCCCTTCTCTACCTTTGGTTCCGGTTCCGCTGCCCCAAACCTCCCGCGCTTCAAGAGCCTGTTCAATGACCGGTTCAACGCCCAGTTCACACTTCGGCCGTCATCTCTTTGGGGTGACGGCTTTCGCCTTTGGCCTCATCACGCTGGTCGGGCATGACTACAACGACTGGCATCCACCGCGCTACGTTCTCTACGCCGTCGCCACGACTGTTTTCTTCGCAATCGCCGGAACCAACTGGATTCTCGCCGATCTCCTAGCCGAGTCCCGTCTTAGCGCTCATTCCCCGCAATGAGGCAAGGTGTATTCCCTTCCGTCGCAGGGTTGCGAATCGCGCGCCTCGAAGTTCGTACAACTAATAGCGATTCTGGCCTGCCCGCGCCCGGACCTCGTCTTCGACAGAAAAGGCCTTCTTTGGGTCCGCAGCAAACCTCGACTCAAGCTCGAATGCGTGGGCTTCAAGCGGCACGCTGAAGAGCCAGCGCGAATCAAGAAATGCTCGAATGAACACCTCGACGTAGCGATCCAGCCCCAGCGTTTCAATTTGAACGCGGCGAACGAGCGCTTGGAAGAGCAATCGCTCTGTCATTTCATCGTTGAAGACCAAGACATCCTGAAACGTCACCGAAGCCAAATGAGTGAATTCCGGGAGGCCCTGAAAGCCCGCGGCTCTCGCCTCTAGGCAACACGACGGCTCCGCAACACGGCGGCCCACCAGTTGCACGACCTTGGCGCCGGCAAGAAATGTGGTCGAAAAGAAAGATTTCATCACTGCCGCATGCCCGGGGTCGAGCGGCTTGCCTATCGATACGTACTCTTCGCGCTGTTCTCGCATGTAGCCGCGAATGCGTGTCAGCACACGAAGAACTAACTCTTCCGTTAGTTCTAACTTCCCTTGATTCCGATTTGCCCCAGAATTCGGCCGTAGTTCCCGGTTCATTTTAGCGTCCGGGGCGCTGTCCCTTGGCTCAGACAAACAAGACATCTCCAACTCTCAAATTAGATTTACAAAGACCGAAAAACCAGCTAGTCTCATTACTTATACACTGTTATATTTACGGTGTCAACGTTTTGTTTCGGCTGCATTATTTGTGAGGATGTCATGCCTAGACAACCTGATCCTCTTCTAGAGGGTCGCATTCACGAAGCCGCACGGAAACTATTCGTGAAAGGGGGCGAAAAAGCTCTCTCCATGCGAGCCTTGGCAAAACTAGCCCATACCAATACCCCGGCAGTCTACCGTCGCTTCCGAGACAGAAAGGCCATCCTGCGCGCCCTGTTGGAGCAGTTTCAACAGGATTTGTTTCGTGTGCTCCAGTCGGCTGACTCTCTGCAAGAGATCTGCAAACGCTCACTTGAGTTTGCCCTGGCCCATCCCCGCGAATACGCCCTTGCCTTTGGCGAATGGGCACCCAAGTTCCAGGAATCGAGACCCAACGTTGAATATGTGAAAACTAGAGCTGCGGAATGGCTTGGAGGGTCTCCCGAGGACCATTCGAGATTGGTGCTGGCACTGTTAGCCTTGATACACGGAACGGCGACGCTGCTGAATTCAAAAACGCTCCATGCAAAGGATCAGGCTGAATTACATTCTATTTTCACTGCTTCCGTCGATCTTCTGGTGAGTAACGCCCGCGTATTCCGATAAGACGTCGTATACGCTCGGCGTGGCGAGAAGATCCGGCGCGCTATGGACCAAGATTCTTCCTTGGGCCCGCGCGGCTTACTGGAAACTGACTCGCTCAATCTACTTAAATGACTATTGACAGTGCGTTACCATCAGTGATAGTATATTGCTCGGATAATCAGACCCAATCGACCTTTGCCGCCGCCTTTCCGGGCGGTTATTTTTTTGCCTTCTCGATTGTTGCTACTCGATAGCCAGGCCTGATCTTCCCTCGGCCCCCTAACCGCATTTCGAGTTTCGTATTTCCAGTTTCGCTTTTCGCCTTAACTCAAATCCACTCTAAAGAGGTCCTTATGAAAAACAAGAATTCCGGCGCTGGTGTCTCCAAGCGCTGCCAGTTTCCATTTTCCGACGGCCGCCGCTGCCGCATGTTGCGCAGCCCGGCTCACCCCATTTTCTGTGCCTTCCATGCCCGGCAAGATCTCCAGCTCCTCGAATCCCAGCGCCTGGGAGAGGAAATTTCTGTCTCTCTCAACGGCGGATTCCTTACCGCCACCGACATCAACCACGTCCTCGGCAAACTCTTTACCGCCGTCGCCCAGGACCGCATCGCCCCTCGCAAAGCCGCCATCCTCACCTATCTCGGCCGGGTCATGCTTTCGTCCCTTCCCTACGTAAAGAAGGAGTTTCCCTTCTCCTACAAGTTCGACCACTGGAACAAAGTCCTCGAAGACGCCGCTCCCCTCTCCGATCCTCCTTCTCTCACCAACCTGGATCCGTCTCCTGAATCGCTTCCCGAGTCAGTCGGCCACCTCGGGCCAACCTCCAGGGAAGAAGAATAACCGTCGATCTAAAGCGGAGCCGCCCTTTCGCGAGTTGCCGCAGGACTGCCCTTTAACAACTTCCGGATGGCCTGTCACTAGGGAGCGACGCACCTGAAATGTAACCAAATCGCCAGAAAATTGCGCAAGATTGTTCCGAAGAAAAGTTGGGCGAGAAAGGCTATTCGTACCTTAGCGCCTCCATCGGCTCGATCTTCGTCGCCCGTCGACCGGGAAAGTAACCTGCGACTAGCGCCACGATGGAGAGTGCCGCCACTGCCACGACGAGAGTGACGGTGTCGCGAGGACCGATCCTGAACAATAGTTGCTGGAGCACTCTCGTGGCTGCCAGCGACATGGCTATACCCGCGAGGAGACCGACAGCGATAACGGAAATAACGTCGCGCATGATCAGCCGGAGGATGGAATCCGGTTCCGCCCCCAGTGCCATGCGGATTCCAAACTCTCTTTGCCTCTGTGCCACAAGATAGCTGACCGTACCGTAAAGACCGATCAACGCCAGCAATAACGCCAAGGAACCAAAGAAGCCGGAAAGCTGGGCGAGCAGGCGCTCCTGAACCATCGAATCGCTTACCTGCTGTGCCAGCGTGTAAAACTCAAGGGGAATCGCGGAGTTCACAGACGCTACGGCCCCGACGACTGACGAAATGAACGCAGTGGGGCGTGCTGCAGTGCGCAACTCGAAGGCATCCGCCTGCAAGATGTCGTGAGCCTGAGTGGCGGGGAAAAAAACCGTTGGATGAATCTCCTCGCGCAGTGACACGTACTTGGCATTCCGGACGACACCCACAACCTCGATCGGCGGTCCGGGTTGCCCCGCAATGCCGTCAATCCAGAATGTTCTGCCAACGGGATCCAGGCCTGGAAAGAAGCGGCGTGCCGCCGTCTGGTCGATGATCGCCACCATGGGAGAGGTGGCTGTGTCGCTGCCATTGAAGTCGCGCCCCGTCACGAATTGCATTCGCAACGTTCCAAAATATCCAGGCGAGACGTTGACGGAACTAGACTGAGATTCCGCATCTACGAAGCTTTTGGACCACTCGGTATGAACGTTATGTTGCACCGGGGTTCCTTCGGCGGGTGTCACGGTTGAGCGGCTCGCAGAAAGCACGCCAGGAAGAACCCGCAGCCGGTTCTCGATTTGGTCGAGTATGGCGAGACGCTGATCTCGAGGCACTTTCGCCGACGACAAGTTGGTATAGACGATCAACACATTATTTCGATCAAAGCCGGGATCGAGCGTCGCCAGCTTCGCGAAACTACGCAACAACAATCCAGCGGCCACCAATAGCACCAGCGAAAACGCTACCTGCGACGCCACGATCAACTTGCGGCTCCGAAACCGAGCCGGACGGTCCAATTCGACCGTTCGGATACCTTTCATGGCCGAGATCAGCGATACACTTGTGGACCGGTGGGTGGGGAGGATGCCAAACAGAGCCACGGTGAGAATGGCAACCGCAGCGGTGAATCCAAGAACACGGCCATCGAGCGAGAGATTGAGAAGCACAGGCATGTTCCCGAGCGCGTAGATGTTGTGAATGGAGATACTGCGAATCAGAAGAATGGAGCCCCAGCGCGCGAAAAGAAGTCCGACGATTGCACCCATCAGAGAAATCAGCATGCATTCCGTGAGGAGTTGCTTAATTAGCCGCCATCGGCTCGCGCCCAATGCCTGCCTTACCGCGATTTCCTTTTCACGCGCAGCGGCGCGGGTCAGCATTAGGCTGGCAATATTTGCGCAGGCAATTAGCAGCACGAGGCCCACAATGGCCATCAGTACCTGTAAGGGCTGGTCGAATTGCTGCCGCAAGGTAACGGAAGTTCCTGTCGCAGCCGAGGTCGCCACCAGCGTCTCCTTCACAAAGTTCCGCTGCTCGTCGGCGGTCCAGTATTGGGACAAAGCGGCAGTGAATATACGAGGGGAAAGTACCTGGAGTCGGGCGATCAATTGGGCTCGGCTGATGCCGGGCTTGATCCGGCCGGCCACGTTCAGCCACCACAGGGAGCGCGCCTCCAGTGACACTATACGAAGAATCTCGCCAGTGCAGATCGGCACAAAGACTTCGGACTTTCGGCCCACGTCCATTCCATTAAAGTGAGGCGGAGTGACCCCGATGATTTTAAAGGGATGGTCATCGAGCGACAGGGTACTGCCAACGGCGCCACTTGCGCCGCCATAATGACCTTGCCAGAACCCATAGCTTAGAACAGCCACGGCTGGGCAGCCTCGGTAGTCGTCAGAGCCTGTAATCAAGCGTCCGGCAGCCTGACGGAGCCCTAAGGTCGTAAAGAAGTCACCACTCACAAACGACCCCTCCGCGGGCTGCACTGTTCCACCTCTGGCGAGATCGAAGCGGTTATTGCTCCAAGCGAACACGCCCGAGAAAACGTTCTGCTGGTCTCGTACTTGTTCCCACAGAGGGTTGCTGAAGGAGGGCGAGGCTCCGCCGTCCCACAGAAAAGAAAGGAGATTGCTGAAGCTGGCCGGACCTCCGCCGGCGTAGCGGGGATCTTGCCTCTTTAATTGCAGCAGCTCATCAGGCCTGTTGACCGGCAGCATGCGCAACATGACTGCATCGATGAGACTGAAAATGGCGGTGTTGGCGCCAATGCCGAGGGCGAGAGTGAGCACGGCGACGGCGGTGAAGCCGGGAGACTTTCGGAGCATGCGGAGGGCATAACGCAGGTCCTGAATCAAATTCCCCATAATATCTCCATCTCTACACCAAGGAGCACGCGCGAGCAACGATATCGCGAGAGATATCTCTCATTCCAACCTATCCGAAAGTTCCGGACCAGTGGTCGGCGATCCGGAAGTGAGGGGTCAGAACTCAGAAAGACTGTGCAGCCGGTCCAGCTCCGAAAATCCACAAATCACCGTTTCAATGGGCTAAACCCTTTAGAATCCGCACTTCCAGAAAACACGCCTCTAAACCCTCTGGAATGAACACTTACAAAACGTTGGACTTAAAACCCTTTAGAATGAACACTTACAAGAAAACAGGGGGGAGCCCCCTCACAAAGCGGGACCAGAGTCTCCACGGTCCAAGACCGAGGCCAAAAACCTCTTCCTTGAACTCTCAACTCTCGACTTTCGACTCTTGCCAGCTCAAACACAAACGTACAAGAGCCACATATCCTGCGGCCCCTGCGTCGCATCCAAATCGCCATGGAATTCAGACAACTCGGCTATTCCGGCCTTCAAGTTCCCGTTCTCAGCTTTGGCACGGGAACTTTCGGGGGCGCCACGGAATTTTTCAAAGCCTGGGGCAGCAGCGACGTCGCCGAAGCCACGCGCCTCGTCGACATTTGCCTCGATGCCGGCGTCAATCTTTTTGACACTGCCAACGTCTACTCGCGCGGCGCCTCCGAGGAAATCCTCGGCAAAGCCATTGTCGGCAAGCGCAATCGCGTTCTGATTTCTACCAAGGCCAGTTTTCCCATGAGCAAGGATCCCAACGACATCGGCTCCTCGCGCCATCACCTGATGCAATCTTGCGAAGCCAGCCTTCGCCGGCTCGGCGTCGATCACATCGACATCTACCACATGCACGGTTTCGACGCGCTCACTCCCGTCGAGGAAACCCTCGAGACTCTCGACTCGCTCGTCAGGAGCGGCAAAGTCCGCTACATCGCGTGCTCCAATTTTTCCGGATGGCATCTCATGAAGTCGCTCTCCGTTTCCGAGCGCTATGGCTGGGCGCGCTATGTCGGCCATCAAGTTTATTATTCGCTCGTTGGCCGCGAATATGAGTGGGAATTGATGCCGCTGGCGCTCGACCAGAAAGTCGGCGCGCTTATCTGGAGCCCGCTCGGCTGGGCTCGTCTCACCGGCAAAATCAGCCGCACTCGCCCTATTCCCGAAGTTTCGCGCCTTCACAAAACCGCCGACGCCGGCCCGCAAATCGAAAACGAATATCTTTACAAAGTCGTCGACGCCATCGAAGACGTAGCGAAAGAAACCGGCAAGACCGTCCCGCAAATCGCGTTGAACTGGCTGTTGCAGCGCCCCTCGGTCGTCAATGTCATCATGGGCGCCCGCAACGAAGAGCAGCTTCGCCAGAATCTAGGCTCTGTCGGTTGGAATCTCACGAAGGAACAAGTCGCAAAACTGGACGCCGCTAGCGCCACGCAACCTGTTTATCCTTACTGGCACCAGCGAGCAAACTTTAAAAGTCGAAATCCCATTCCTGTTTAACGGTGCGGTTGCCGCCGGCTCGGAGTCCGCTCGCTCGGCGCAAAACGCTCACTGCTCTTTTGGCTCGATTTTCGCTTGCTGGCATTCATCGGCCTCGCTGCAGTGCGCGCATGCGCTTTCCAAAACGACTCCACTGCGCCATCGGCCAACCAGTCGAGGCTCACGCTCGACCCGAAAATGTGCCGGTACATCATCGGTCCCAGCAACAGCGCTACGCCCAAATCTTCATCCAGCGCCGCGGGAAACACGCTTTGATCGACTCCCCGCCGCAACAGCATCTTCAGGCTGGTCCGCGCACGGTCCATCACTCGCGTCTTCCACGCCCTGCCGAACTCTTCGTGACGCGCTGAGTAAGCGATCAGGTGCGGCGTCAACCTCTTAAGTACAGCGGCCTTTTTGCTCGATGGTTCGTACTTCAGGAAGGCTTTGAGGTCGGCCTTCAAATCGCCGGAGTCGACTTCCGGCGGTCCGTCGTCGAGTTCATGTACGTACTGCAGCACTTCCAGGCAAAGCGCGTCCTTGTCTGCCCAGTGCTTGTAGATCGTTGCTTTGCTTACGCCAGAGGCCGCGGCAATGGCATCCACGCTCGTGGCATCCAGTCCGTTCTCCGCAAATAGTTCCGTCGCCGATTCCAGAACTTTCTTGTGCGCGCTCTCGCTCAATCCACGCGACATCTTCTAAATCTCGATCTTCGAAAACCGCCATGCCCCAACGCACAGCAGTCCCACGGCAACGATGGCAAGCACCACGGCATCCACGAGCGCCCCGAAGTGCGACGCCCCGATCAGCGCCGCGCGCAGGCCGTCCACGCCGTACGACAACGGGTCGAGGCTCGTCACAAACGCCAGTGCCTTCGGTAAATTATTCAGCGGAAACAGCGCTCCCGACAAAAAGAAAATCGGCAGCACCAGAAAATTCATGATCAGTTGGAATCCCTGCATGTCCTGTAAACTGGAGCCGATCGAAGTCCCCAGCGCCGCGAACACGATCGCGATCATCGCCATGAACGCAATCCCCACTGGCACTCCCGCCCAGCTCACCGGGCGGAAACCAGCAATCAGACACACCACGATGATCAGCAGTCCTTGAAGCATCGCCACCGTCGCTCCGCCCAGCGTCCGCCCGATCATCACGTTAATCCGCGGCACTGGCGCCACCAGCGTTTCTTTCAAGAATCCGAATTGCCGGTCCCAGAGCAGCGCGATTCCCGAAAATACCGACGTGAAGAGCACCGCCATCCCGATAATTCCCGGCGCCATGAACTGCAAATAGCTTCCCCCGCCGGCTTTTTTAAATACCGGCCCCAGTCCGAAGCCCAGCACCAGCAAATACAAAAGCGGCTGTCCCATCGAGGCGATAATCTGCACCCTCGATCGCGAATACTTTTTTACTTCGCGCAGCCATAAAATATAAATCGCGTTCATCGCCGGCCTCCTCCGCGAAACATTTTCGCCACTTGCCTCAGTTGATCCGTTGAAGTCGCCGCCTCGTCGCGGATTGTCGATCCTGTCAGCGCCAGAAATGCTTCTTCAAGTGATTGCGTGTTGGTTCTTTCTTTCAGTTCGCTGGCGGTTCCAATCGCCACGATTCGCCCGTGGTCGATCACCGCGATGCGGTCAGCCACGCGGTCCGCCTCGTCCATGTAATGTGTCGTCAAGAAAACCGTCACGTGGTCCGCTTCGTTCTGGCGCTTCACGTGCGTCCAAAGTTGGTTGCGGCTTTGCGGGTCGAGCCCCAGCGTCGGCTCGTCCAAAAACAGAATCTTTGGCGTATGCAAAAAGCCCCGCGCGATTTCCAGCCGCCGCCTCATTCCGCCCGAAAACGTCTTCACCAGCAAGTCCCGCTTCTCCCACAGCTCGAAGAGCTTCAGCAGTCTCTCGCTCCGCTCGTGCCTCACTTTCTTTGGCACGTGATAGAGCACGCCATGCAATTCCATGTTCTCCCACGCCGTCAGGTCCTGATCCAGGCTGGGATCCTGAAACACAATTCCAAAGCGCTGCCGCACTTCGCTCTCGTGCGTGTTCGGGTTCATCCCGTCCACTTCCACCGTCCCGCTCGTGGCCTTCGCAAGCGTCGTCAGAACCTTGATCGTCGTCGTCTTCCCCGCCCCGTTCGGCCCCAGAAACGCAAAAATCTCACCCTTGGGCACCTCGAACGAAATGTTGTCAACCGCCGTAAAATCCCCGAATTTCTTCACCAGGTTTTCCACGCGAATCATGGCGCTCACACAGTCCTCCCCACGCAGTTTTTCGAAGAGTCACATACTAAACGGTTTAGTTTAGTCTGTCAAGGACTTGCCGCTGATTAACGAAAGTGCTCGACCAAAATGATGTCGCTGCTCAACTCGGCCTTTGCGTAGAGGACCCAGCAGCCATCGGGCGAAATGGTAGGTCCTCTATCAAGGCGCCAATCCGCTGTAAATTCTGGCCAGACCCGTTTGTTGGTGAAATCAAATTATGGACGGATTTGGGCCATGCCTCCAGATCGAGCTCGCGCCAAATGGAAGTTCTCGTACGGCGCCATTCGCAGGCGCGGAAATCCAAAGGGCAGCGCAGCATAAATTCGCGCGCGAGATCAGCCATCTAGATCCGTTTGATCGTCGCAAACCAAGCGGGTGCCCCGTTCGCGTGGAATCTCGTGTGTATGCGGTCCGGTTCGATGGCGGCGACTGTCCATCCGCTGCCGGGCCTTCTATCGGGACTGAACGCCGCTCTCAGCTCTTCCTCGCGGACGGGGTGCGGGCCAGTGTCGGGACCGGTGTCACTGAAGCACAACACATACAGGGTCCCACCGCGCTCGGTTACCGACGCCAGGCTCGCCACGTATCCGGGCCGCTCGTCGCCGTTGAAAGTATGGAACAATCCGCAGTCCAGCACCGTCTGAAACCTGCGCCCCAAACAGTCCAGATGAAATGCGTCAGCCTCAACGAACTCAACATCGAGCCCACGTTCTTTGGCCTTCTTTCGGGCCATCGCCAGCGCCGTCTCAGCCACATCAAAACCCAGCACCGGAAATCCGAGCGAGGCAACGAGAAGGGCGTTCTCGCCAGTCCCACAACCCGCATCGAGCACCGCCCCGGCGAATGCGCCTTCGGACACCAAACGCGCGATTGCCGGCTGCGGCCGGCCAATATCCCACGGCGCAAGGCCGCCGTGGTAAGAAGCATTCCAAGGAACTCCCGTCATCCGTTCGTGACTGGTTGGCTGCCGTCCGCCGAACGGATCGTCGCCGAAGTTTCCGAATCTCTCCGCCATGTTCGCCCCCTCCCGCATCTTATCTTGCCGCTGTCATAGCCGCCTCGAAGAAAAGTGCGGCTCCGGTTTTCCATTCCGTGGCTCGCAAGCGGCATCCGGGAGTAAAGATTCCTCCGGGGAAGAACTCCGCGCACAAACGCGAGCGATTCTAGCTGGCGGAGCGTTCGAGCACGCTTTCTGGCGCAACCTCACGGGCCGTGACGCGCCGTGCGAGAATCAACGCGGCTAATAGAATGCTGGCAGCCAGGTACCACGGCCCGGCGGGAAACCAGCGGCCTGGCGCGATGCACGCTGCGAACGTCACTGAAAATATGCCCGGCCCGAAGATCATCGCCAGGCCGCGCAGCGAACTCAGCGCACCCTGAAGCTCTCCCTGCTCGGAAGCCGAAACCCGGCGCGTCATCATGGATTGCGAAGGCGGAGCGGCCAGTCCCCACAACGCATTCAGAGGAATCGCCGCAAGAAAAATCCATCCCAACGGCGCCCATCCGAAGATCGCGAATCCAGTGGCCCCGAAAGCCAGGCCAACGAAGAGCGAGTTGCGCTCTCCAAAATGTTTGACAGACGGACCGACCAGCCCGGCCATGGTGATCATCGAAGTGATCCCCACGATTGCCAGCGAAATACCAATTGTCTTCTCATTCCATCCGTAGCGGTACATGGCGTACAGAACCCAAACCGTTGCGTAAATCTCGTGCGCAAGATAGCCAAGGAAATTCACCACGGCCAGCCCGAACAGTTCGTGGTGAGAACGCAGAAGCTTCAGCGCGCCCACCGGGTTTGCCTTCTTCCAGCGCAACTCGGTTTGCCGTTTTTCTGGCGCGAGCGATTCCGGCAAGATGAACAGCCCGTACATCGCATTCACAAGGCTCATCCCAGCTGCCACCCAAAACGGCAATCTCGAGTTCATCGCGCCAAGCCAACCTCCGATCGCCGGCCCCAATACGAAGCCCACTCCAAACGCCGCGCCAAAAATGCCGAAGGCTTTCGCGCGATTTTCCGGAGGCGTAACGTCGCTGATGTACGCCGTCGCCGTTGGCATACTTGAAGAACAAATTCCTGAAAGAATGCGTCCCAGAAACAGCCAGCCTATCGTCGGCGCGAGAGCCATCACCACGTAATCCAGCCCCAATCCAAAATTCGAGAGCAGGATGACCGGACGCCGGCCGTAACGGTCCGAGAGCATCCCGAGGACCGGCGAAAAGAAAAACTGCATCAGCGCCCAGGTGGTCACAAACAGCCCCATGTACTCCGAGCTGCGCGCCATATTGCCGTTCAAAAATTCGGAGATTAGCTTTGGTAAGATCGGCACGATAATCCCGAAGGCCAGCATGTCCAGCAGCACCGTGACGAAAACAAATCCGAGCGCCGCGTGCCGTTTATTCTCCATTGGGGTTCTCTTTTCGCAGGGGAATCGCGTCCAGCGCGTGTAGCCAAAGCTCGACGGCGCGGTCCAAGCGTGCGCGGTCTCGCGACGCGCAGTAGTCCAGCATAAAGCCGCGGAATCCCGAGAGCACGACCGTCGCGTGCGCCCGAGCTTCGTCCTTCGAATAGCCTTTTTTCTCGAGCGGCGCCGACAGAAAACCCAGCCAGTCCTCGATAGTGGCCCGCAGATATTCCGCGAACTTCTGGGGCTGCCGCAAGGCCATTGCGAAAATCTCGAGAGACATGCGGAATAGCTTCTCGTTCTCCGGCGCGCTCATGTGCTGCCAGATGGCCCGGCAGGCCTCCCTGGGCGTCTCAAAGGGTAACGATTTCATGCGCTCATAAGTCACGCGCTGCCGCTCGCGCATGCGTGCCAGGGCCATCACCACCAACTCTTCCTTCGAGCCGAAGTAGTAGAGCAGCACGCGGGGACTAGAGCCTACGGCCTTCGCCAGCGGGCGGAGCGACAGTTCCGCTATCCCGTTTCTCGTTAAATAGGCCGTCACTTCCTCCAGCAATTCTTCCGGCCGCTTCGCGTTCGCTGTACGGGTCACGCAGGGAAAACTAACATACTTGAAACGACTGTTTCAAGTATAATTCTCGCAATTTTCTGACGGGGCTGAGGACATGAGCTCTTGACTTGAGCAGGGACCAGAACAAAAACGCCCGACGCGGCACGATCGCGACGGGCGGAGAGTCAGGTTGTGAGGGAATTCCGGCCGTTAGCTGGCGGCTTCGGCGGGTTCTTCTTTTTTGGATTTTTCTTTCTTTTCTTTCTTTTTCAGCTCGTAGCCGACGATTTCGAGGATGGCCACTTTCGCTCCATCGCCGACGCGGATTCCCGCGTGGATGATTCGTGTGTAGCCCCCGGCCCGGTCCGCGAACTTCGGCGCGATTTCGCCGAACAGCTTTTGCGTGACGGCCGGCGTCATGAGGTATGCCGCGGCTTGCCGCCGCGATTGCAGAGTGTCCCGTTTGCCGAGCGTGATAATTTTTTCCGCCACCGGCCGAGCCGTTTTCGCGCGAGTCAGGGTGGTAGTAATCCGCCCGTGCTCGAACAAATTCGTCACCAGGTTGCGCAACGTGGCGCGCCGGTGCGACGGATTGCGTCCAAGCTTTGATCCTGAATTAAGATGCCGCATCGCCTGTCCTTTTCGCTTCTGCTTTCGGTAGACGGCCCTCTCTCGATCCGGCCGTTAAAAAATGGTCACTCTCGCTTTGTTCCAATTCCGGCTTCGGCTCTTGCTCTTCCCTGCCGGTGTCAGCTTTGAATTGTCAGACTTTTCGCTAGCTCACATCGAAGGTTGAAGAGTGCTTTTTGAACTCTTCAACCTTGAACCTTGAACTTTCCTACAGCCCGCCGCCAATCGTATCTTCGCTGGGCGGCGGAGCCGTCTGGCTTGGAAGCGGCGGCCAGATAATCCGGCCGTGCTCGTCGAATTTCATGCCCAGGCTGAGGCCCATCTTCACCAGTATATCTTTGATCTCGTTCAGCGATTTGCGGCCGAAGTTTTTCGTCTTCAGCATTTCGTTCTCGCTCTTCTGCACGAGTTCGCGGATCGTCTGGATATTCGCGTTCTTCAGGCAATTGTAAGAACGCACGGAAAGTTCCAGCTCCTCGACGGAGCGGTCCAGATGCTCGAGCCGCGGATCGTTGGCGATTTCCTGGGGCAGCTCCGCCATTTCCGTCGGTTCCTCGAAGTTGATGAAGATGCTCATGTGGTCCTTCACCAGTTTCGCGGCCAGTCCGATCGAATCCTGAGGCGTGATCGCGCCGTTGGTCCACACTTCGATCATCAGCTTTTCGTAGTCCGTCATCTGGCCGAGGCGGGCCGCTTCGACCGAATAGTTGACCTTGCGCACCGGCGAATGCACGCTGTCGACCGGGATGTAGCCGATCGGCAAATCTTCGTCGTAGTTGCGGTCCGCTGCCACGTAGCCGCGACCGTTCTTCACGCGCATTTCGATTTGCAGCTTGCCGCCTTCGCTGACTGTCGCGATATATACGCTCTTATCGAGCACCGCGAAATCCGCGTCTTCCTCGATTTGCGCCGAGGTCACCGGGCCGGGCTGCTCGATGTTCACGAAGATGGTCTTCGGCAAATCGTTGTTCAGCTTGATGGGCACCTGCTTCAGGTTCAGGATGATATCCGTCGCGTCTTCCACCACGCCGGGAATCGAGGAGAATTCGTGCAGCACTCCTTCGATCTTCACCGCCGTGATCGCCGCGCCTTCAATCGAGCTCAGCAGCGCGCGCCGCAGACCGTTTCCTACCGTCGTTCCCCAGCCGCGCTCAAACGGCTGCGCGGAAAACCGTCCGTACTTCTCGGTCAGCGATTCCAGTTCGGAGGCAAGTCGCTTTGGTTTTTGAAATCCCTTCCACATCGTGTTCCTTCCTTCCGGGGCCGCACTCGCCGGCCCCAATAACTGTGGCGCTCATCGCGCCGTTAAGGTTCTTGTGTAGCGCCGGGCATTAGCCCGGCACTTTTCGTTTCGAGCCGCCGCGATTACTTCGAATACAGCTCGACGATAAGTTGCTCGTTGATCGGCGGTGTCTGCACGTCTTCGCGTTTCGGCAGCGCCACGACTTTGGCTTTGAACTGCTCGCGGTCCTGTTCGAGCCACGGCACCGCGCTCTGGCTCTGCGCCACGTTTCGAGCTTCAAGAACCATCGCGTTCTGGTGCATCTTTTCCTTGATTCCGACTTCTTCGCCGACGGTGACGAGATAAGAAGGGATGTTGACCTTCTTTCCGTTCACACGAACGTGACCATGCAGCACGAGCTGCCGCGCTTGCGAACGCGACGACGCCAGTCCTGCGCGCCACACCACGTTATCCAGACGACGCTCGAGCGTAATGATCAGGTTTTCGCCCGTTGGACCCTTGGCCCGCACGGCCTTTTCAAAATACGAGCGAAACTGGCGTTCGAGCAGGCCGTAAGTGCGCTTCACCTTCTGCTTCTCGCGCAACTGCAAGCCGTAACCCGCGACCTTGGGGCGCCGCGACTGTCCGTGCTGTCCCGGGATGAAGTTGCGCTTCTCGATCGCGCACTTCTCCGTGAAGCACCGCAGCCCTTTCAAAAACAGCTTCTGCCCTTCCCGGCGGCACAGGCGGCAGACTGCATCTCGGTGTCTTGCCAACTTCTATTCTCCCTTCCCAAAACTCTTGGTAGCACAACCAATTTTGGCTGCGCTCTTCGGCAATCGCCGAAGCAAATTCAAATGCGCACAGGCAAGAGTGCCTGTGCTACAAAATCAAACGCGGCGCCTCTTCGGAGGACGGCAGCCGTTATGCGGAATCGGCGTCACGTCGCGGATCAAAAGGATGTGCAATCCGGCGGCAGCCAGCGCGCGCACGGCGGACTCGCGTCCCGAGCCCGGCCCTTTCACGCGCACTTCCACGCTCTTCATGCCGTACTGGTCGCGCGCCACGCCCGCGGCAGCGAGAGAAGCCTGCTGCGCAGCGTATGGCGTGCCTTTGCGCGAGCCCTTGAAGCCAATCGCGCCCGCCGACGACCAGCACATCACGCGGCCATCCGGATCCGTGATGGTGATCTGCGTATTGTTGAACGTCGCGGCCACGAAGACCACGCCGTGCGGAACGATGCGCCGTTCGCGCTTCTTCTTGAATTCCTTCTTGCGCTTTGTAGCCGCCGCTGGTTTAGCCGGTGCTGCTGTAGCGTCCGGCACCGCGCCCTTTTGTTCTTTTGCCACTGTTCACTCCGTTTCGTGTTCGCGAAATCTGAAATCTTGCCTGCAGGGCACGATATATCGCGCCCCTGCCAAGACAAATTGTTAGCCCTTCTTGCCGGTGACCTTCTTCTTTGCCGCCACTGCGCCGCGCCGCGGGCCTTTCCTGGTGCGCGCGTTGGTATGCGTCCGCTGCCCGCGCACCGGAAGATTGCGGCGGTGGCGGATTCCGCGGTAGGCCTGAATTTCAATCAGCCGGCGGATGTTCATCTGGATCTCCTTGCGGAGATCGCCTTCCACGCGGCCTTCTTTTTCAATTTCCTGGCGGAGATGGTTCACTTCGTCTTCGGTCAGGTCGCGAATCTTCTTTGTGTGATCGACGCCAGCCTTGGCGGCGAGCTTTTTCGCGCGCTCCTGCCCGATGCCATAGATTGAAGTCAGTCCGACCCATAGCCGCTTCTGCGGCGGAAGGTCAACACCTGCGATACGTGCCATTCTGTCTCCTTAACCCTGGCGCTGCTTGTGCTTCGGATTGACGCAGATGACCCGCACCACTCCGCGCCGGTGAATCACCTTGCATTTGTCGCAAATCGGTTTTACGGATGCCCGCACTTTCATTGCCTTTTCCTCATTCCGGCCGCCCTGGGCGGTCAGCGGCCCGCCTATTCAGGCGCGCCCCATAAAGCAGGGGCATTAGATGAGGCAGCCCCTTCCAAAGTCGCAGAACCAAAAGCGCGGGTCTAAAGACCCGCCACTACAACACCAACGGCCAAACCCGCCTTACTTGTAGCGGTAGACGATTCGGCCGCGCGTCAAATCGTACGGCGAGAGCTCCACCGCTACCTTGTCTCCCGCCAAAATCCTAATAAAATTCTTCCTCATTTTTCCGGAGACGTGGGCAAGCACTTGATGCTTGTTCTCGAGCTCGACGCGAAACATGGCATTCGGCAACGGCTCGATCACCGTGGCCATGACTTCGATGGCGTCCTCTTTGGGATTTCCAGAGTCGCCTTTCTCTTTTTTCTCGCGAATCGGTCTCGCCATAAGCTCCTGCGTAGCCAGCGCGCGGGTTAAAGCCTGCGCGCTGCGGTGCGTACATCTTACTGAACCGGGGCACGATGTATTGTGCCCCTACAAAAGTCAGCCAAGAAACTTTACCAGGACGGCCCGGTCATTTCTTTCGGGCGCGTCAAAATCCACGGCCCGTTTGCGGTGACCGCCACGGTGTGCTCGAAATGCGCCGAGGGGCTGCCATCGGCGGTTTCCGCCACCCATTCGTCCCGCATCCGGACTTCCGGCCCGCCCGCGTTGACCATGGGCTCGACGGCGATGACCATGCCTTCCTGCAACCGCGCGCCGCGCCCTTCTTCGCCGTAGTTCGGCAGGTTCGGCTCGTCGTGCATTTTCGTGCCGATGCCGTGCCCGACAAATTCGCGCACCACCGAATAACCGTGCTGCTCAACCCAACTCTGCACCGCGTGGCCGACATCGCCGAGGCGGTTGCCGGCGCGCATCTTGTCAATCGCGCGGTCCAGCGATTCGCGGGTTACATCCAGCAGCTTGCGAACTTCCGGGCGAATCTTCCCGACCGGAACGGTAACGGCTGAATCCGCGTAATACCCGTCCACTTCCATCCCGAAATCGATCGAGACGATATCGCCCTCGCGCAATTTGCGCTTGGGCGACGGAATCCCGTGAACGATCTCGCCGTTCACCGAAGTGCACAGCGAACAAGGATAACCCCGATAGCCCTTGAACGCCGCCTTGCCCGGCTTGCCGGCGATTTTTTCCTCGGCAAACTTCTCGAGGTCCATCGTCGTCAGCCCCGGCCGTACCATATCCCGGAGCGCCGTCAAAGTCTCGTATACGATGAGCCCGGCGCGGTGCATTTTTTCCAACTCTTCGGCACTGCGCAGATGAATCGCCATCGTTTCCACTTGCTGCCCTTCGCGCGCGTCCTAGAGCCTGCCGCGCACGTGTTGCAGGGCCTTCGAAATCTGCTGCTCCACTTCTTCGACGCTCTTCGAGGCATCCACGTCGTGAAGCAAACCCAGCCGCCGGTAGTAAGCAACGAGCGGTTCTGTCTGCTTCTCGTAGGCGCGCAGCCTCGGCGCTACAACGTCTTCCCGGTCGTCCGGCCGCTGGACAAGCTCGCCGCCGTCGTGGTCGCAACGTCCTTCTACCTTCGGCGGGCGCTCGAAAAGATTATAAATCTCACCCCCCGTGCTGCACATTCGCCGGCCAGTGATGCGGCGCAGGATGAGCGCCAAATCAATCAGCAGGTGAATCACGATCGGCCGCCGGTAGCCGTGCTGTTTCAGCGACTCGCCCAGATACTGAGCCTGAGCGACGGTACGCGGAAAACCGTCGAAAACGAAACCGTGCGAACAATCCGGCCGCTCGATGCGTTCCCGAACCATCTTGAGCACCAGCGAATCCGGAACGAGCTCGCCGCGCTCCATGATGGGCTTGGCTTTCGCTCCAAGCGGCGTGCCCTGGGAAATGTGCTCCCGGAGCATGTCGCCCGTCGAAAGATGGGGCACACCATACTTGGCCGCAAGCTTTTTCGCCTGCGTGCCTTTTCCCGCGCCCGGAGGCCCAAGAAAAATCACGGCGCGATTGAGCTCTTCCGGCGGCCGCTTATCCGGCAGCGCTGGGCTCGTCGCCATGTTCTTACCGCCGGCCGCGCAACCGGCCCTTTCGAGCAAACCCGTCGTAATTCCGCATGACCAGCTGTGCTTCGAGCTGCTGGATGGTGTCCATGGCCACACCGACGACGATCAAGAGCGACGTACCGCCGAAATAAAACTGCACTCCCAAGCCCTTCAGGAACCATACCGGGAAGTGGCGGTCAAACCAGGAACCGATGCCCCATCCGAGATGGTCGAGGTGAATACCGGCAATCATCCACTCTGGAAGCAGGCAAACCATCGCGAGATAAACGGCGCCGATGAAGGTCAGCCGCTTGAGAATTTTGCTGACGTGCTCGGAAGTGTTGCGTCCTGGCCGGATGCCGGGAATGAATCCGCCGTTCTTGCGCATGTTGTCCGCGAGCTCCGTGGGATTGAAAACAATCCCGACATAGAAAAACGAGAACAGCATGATCATTGCGACGTATACGACAGTGTAGAGCGGCTCGCCCCAGGCCAGCCGTTCCTTGATGGTGTTTACAAACGCCCACCGGCTGCCTAAAACGAGGGCGGCGGTGGCTGGAAACGCCAGCAGCGAACTGGCGAAAATCGGCGGAATGACACCGCCGGAATTGACGCGCAAAGGCAGATAGGAGGATTGTCCACCCATGACCTTGCGGCCGATGACGCGCTTCGCATATTGCACGGGAATGCGCCGCTGTCCGCCTTCCACGTAGACGATGAAAGCCACCACACCAATCATCACTGCAATGAGGAAAATCAGCGCCAGGCCGGTAAACGGTCCCCAGGCAGCGGTCTTCGCCTTAGTGACCAGGTCATCGATGGCGCGCGGCAAACCGACCACGATGCCCACGAAAATGATGAGAGACATACCATTGCCGATGCCACGCTCGCTGATCTGTTCGCCAAGCCACATGATGAAGGCCGAACCGGTGGTGAGCGTGAGAATGGTCATCAGTGTGAAACCCCATCCCGGGTGATAAACCAGCGACTGGTTCTGCATGTGCGTCGCTTGCAAGGTGGTGGCGATGGTCAGCGACTGAATCACGCTGAGAATGATCGTCAGATAGCGCGTGTATTGCGTGATCTTTCGCCGTCCGAGTTCGCCTTCTTTCTGCAACCGCTCGAGGTACGGGAACACGACCTGCATCAACTGCAGGATGATGGATGCCGTGATGTAGGGCATGATGCCCAGAGCGAAAATCGTCATCTGGCGGAAATTGCCGCCGCTGAAGAGGTCGAAGATACCGAGAACCGAGCCTTGCGACTGGCTGAAAATCTGGTCGAGCACACCCGCGTTGATGCCCGGCGTGGGAATGTGCGCTCCAATGCGATAGACCGCGAGCAGCGCCAGCGTAAACAGGACACGGTTCCGCAAGTCCGGAATGCGGAACATGTTCTGGAGAGCTTCGACGAATCGTTTCATACGTTTAGCCTGCGATTCCCCGTTACACCACGGCGCTACGCCGCAAAATTATGCTACCACCTCGAAGGTGCCGCCCGCTTTAGTGATCTTGTCCTTGGCCGAGGCGCTGAAGGCATGCGCGTGAATCGCGAGTTTGGTCGTCAGTTCGCCATCGCCCAGAACCTTGATGGGATCGGTTACGCGGCGCACAAAACCGTGCGCGCGGAGCAGATCCGGCGTGACCGTCTCGCCCGCCGGAAAAACGTTCAGTTCTTCCAAGTTGACGACCGAGTAGGTTACGCCGAACGGATTGTGAAATCCGCGTTTCGGCATGCGACGGTGCAGCGGCATCTGGCCGCCTTCAAATCCGCGCCGGCGGGAATAGCCGCGGCGAGATTTCTGGCCCTTATCGCCGGAACCGGAAGTCTTGCCGAGCTTTGAGCCCATACCGCGCCCAACGCGTACTTTACGATGCCGCGAGCCCTTAGGCGGCCTCAAATTGGAAAGGCTGAACTCCGCTTTGGGGTGCCCGGCCTTTTTGGCGGCTTTACGGCCGCGCGAGACTTTTTTCGCCATTGCTCTACTCCACCACTTCCACGAGATGCCGCACTTTGTGAATCATGCCACGAACTGAAGGCGTATCCTCGCGCTCGACTACCTGGTGCATTCTCCGCAATCCGAGACCGCGAATGCACTGACGCATGTCATCGGTGCAACTGATAAAGCTAACCACCCACTTGATTTTCACTTTGCCGCCGGTATTTTTGCCGACGCGCTCGACGCTGGACTTTTTTACTTTTGTGCTGGCCATTAGTTACTCTCACCCGCGGCTTTTTGATAGCGGCCGCTGATTTCGTCGACGGTCTTCGAACGCGTCTCGGCGACTTGCGCGGCGTCCTTCAAGCCGAGCAGCGCGGCGAACGTGGCTTTGACCACGTTGTGCGGATTCGAAGTGCCAAGCGACTTCGTGAGCACATTCGAAATGCCCGCGACTTGCATGACTTTGCGCACCGGGCCGCCGGCGATTACGCCGGTGCCATCCGGAGCGGGCTTGAGGAGCACTTGGGCCGAGCCATAGCGTCCGAGAACCTGATGAGGAATGGTGGTGCCCTTCATATTCAGCTTGATCAGATTCTTCTTGGCCTGCTCGATGGCCTTCTTGATGGCCATGGGAACTTCGCGAGCCTTGCCCATGCCGAAGCCGGCATGGCCGCGGCTATCGCCAACAACGACGAGCGCCGAGAAGCTGAGATTTTTGCCGCCCTTCACGACTTTGGTGACGCGGTTGATGGCGATCACGTCGTCTTTCAGGTCCGATGGATTCACCTCCAGGAGCCTGCGTACCGCTAAACTGTCTCGCAAAATTTGCTTCGACATAGGCTTAGAACTGTAACCCCGCTTCCCGCGCCGCGTCGGCGAGCGCCTTGACGCGGCCGTGATACTTGTAACCGCCGCGGTCGAACACTACCTTGCTGACTCCGGCAGCTTTGGCGCGATCGGCAATGGTTTTGCCGATGACCTTGGCCGCCGCGATATTTCCGCCACCCTTTAGATTCTTTTTCGTTTCGCCGTCGACGGAACTGGCGGAGACGAGAGTCTTTCCGTTGCGGTCGTCGATGACCTGCGCGTAAATGTGGCCGAGCGAACGGTAGACACAAAGACGCGGACGGTCCGTGGTGCCCTCGACGCGCTGGCGAACGCGCTCGTGAACGCGAAGGCGATGCAGATTTTTCGAAAGCTTGCGAACTCTTGCCGATGCCACTGTTTCTTCTCCTGAAACCTAAACCTTGCCAAGCTCCACAGGCGGGCACAGCATGCTGTGCCCCTGCAAATTCAAACTCGCCGGACGGCCGACAGGCGCCGAACGGCCCAAAAACCTAGGCTGCGCCGCCGGCTTTGGCTCCCGCTTTGCCGGCCTTTTTCTTCAGACGCTCGCCGGTAATGCGCACGCCCTTCTGCTTGTACGGGTCGGGCGGACGGAGAGCGCGAAGATCGGCGGCGACCTGGCCGACTTTGCCCTTATCCGCGCCGCTGACGACAATGTGCGTCTGCTTATCCACGGTGATCTGGATTCCTTCGGGAACCGGAAATTCAATGGGATGCGATTTGCCGAGGGCGAAAGCGACGACTTTGCCCTTGAGTTCGGCGCGGTAGCCGACACCGACGATGTCGAGATCCTTCTTGAAGCCTTGCGTGACGCCATGAACCGCGTTGGCGACAAGAGCGCGTGCGAGGCCATGAAGCGCGCGATGGTCTTCGGTTTCACGAAGCGCGGTGAGCACGCCGTCTTTTTGCTGGAAGGTGATGCCGCGCGGCAGCGGAACGATGAGCTTGCCCTTGGGGCCCTGCACATCGACCTGGCCGTCCTGGAGCGCGATTTTCACGCCTGCGGGAACTGGAATTGGTTTGCGTCCGATACGTGACATCTGTTCGTCCTTATCCTCAAAAGCTAAAAACCAGAACTCGAAACGTTTACGTCTTGCTCGAATGGGGCACGCTGCATCGTGCCCCTACAAATTCAACTACCAAACTTCTTCAACTACCAAACTTCGCAAAGAATTTCGCCACCGACTTTGGCTTTGCGGGCATTGCGGCCGCTCATTAAACCCTTTGGCGTCGTCAAAATGTTGATGCCCAAGCCACCCACGACGGGGCGAATATCGGTTGCGCCGAGATAGCGGCGCGAGCCGGGGCGCGAAATGCGCTTGATGCCGGTGATGACGCTGCGGCGATCCGGCGTGTACTTCAGGAAAACGCGGAGCATCTTGCGCGTCTTGTTCTCGTCCACGGTCTTAAAGGTCGAGATGTAGCCCTCTTCCTTCAGGATGCGGGCAATTTCCGTCTTGAGCTTCGACGCGGGTACGTCCACGCGCTGGTGCTTGGCGGCGGTGGCGTTGCGAATGCGCGTCAGAAAATCGGCTATGGGGTCCGTCTGCATCTTTTCTCCTCTGCTGGGGCCGGTTACGGCGGCGGCTACCAGCTAGCTTTCACGACGCCGGGAATTTCTCCCTTGAGCGCCATGCCGCGAAAACAGATGCGGCACATCTGAAACTTGCGGATATATCCGCGGGCGCGGCCGCAAACGCGACAGCGGTTGCGAACACGGACCTTGAACTTGGGCTTCTTAAGCGTCTTGGCGATTTTTGCGGTGCGTGCCATTTATTGCGCTCCTCCGGGAACGCGCAGGGGAACTCCGAGACCCTTCAAGAGCTCGCGGCCTTCCTCGTCGTTTTTTGCGGTCGTGGTCAGCGTGACATTCATACCTTTGATTTTGTCGACGCGGGTGTAATCGATTTCCGGGAAGACGAGCTGGTCGCGGAGGCCCAGCGTATAGTTGCCGCGGCCATCGAACGCGTTCGAAGGCAAGCCGCGGAAATCGCGGACGCGCGGGAGAACGACATTGCAGAGCCGGTCGAGAAATTCGTACATTTTTTCTCCGCGCAGCGTCACGGCGCAGCCGATGGGCATGCCTTTGCGGATTTTGAAATTGGCGATGGACTTTTTGGCGCGCGTAATGATGGCTTTCTGGCCGGTAATCTGGCCAAGCTCAACCGCAGCAGTGTCGAGGAGTTTGGCGTTCTGACTAGCTTCGCCGAGGCCGATATTCACCGTGATTTTCTGCAGTTTCGGAACGGCCATTTTGTTGTTCCAGCCAAAGCGCTTCATCAGCGCCGGCACCGTCTCGCTGCTGTATCTTTCGTGCAATCGTGTCTTCATTTCTCTTTTCTGCCTTGTCCTTTGCTGATCGAGCCCTTATTTATCCAGAGTGGTGTTGCAATGCCGGCAGGCGCGCACTTTTGTGCCGTCCGGCAGGATGTTGTGCCCCATGCGGGTATGCTTGCCGCAACTGGAGCAAACGATCATCACGTTCGAAACGTTGATGGGGCCTTCCTTTTCGACGATGCCGCCCTTGATGTTTTTGCCGGGGTTCGGCCGGGTATGGCGCTTGATGATCGAGACGTGCTCGACCACGACCGTATTTTTCCTGGCGTTGATGGAGAGCACGCGCCCGGTTTTGCCGGCATCCTTGCCGGCGATGACTTTTACCTGGTCGCCCCGCTGGATATTGATGGTGTGGCGCACAGGCCGTTCATGTCTCAGTGTCATTGCTTACCAAACCTCCGGAGCGAGCGAGACGATTTTGGTGAATTTTTTGTCGCGCAGCTCTCTTGCCACCGGGCCGAACACGCGCGTTCCCACGGGCTCGCCGGCGTCGTTAATCAAGACCGCGGCATTGTCGTCAAAGCGGATGTAAGTGCCATCCCTCCGGCGCCGCTCTTTCCTCATTCGAACGATCACGGCCTTAACGACCGTGCCTTGCTTGACCTGGCTTTCCGGTGTCGCTTCTTTTACGGACGCGGTGATGACGTCGCCGAGACCGGCTTTCAGTCCGGCGTCGCCACCCACAGGCATAATGCACATCAGCTTCCGCGCGCCGGAATTGTCGGCAACCGTCAGCCAGGTTCGCATCTGAATCATCGGTGTGCTCCCCTGTCCCGCTTACTGGGCCGACGCGTTGCGCGTCAGCACTTCCTTGAGCCGCCAGCGCTTCAGGCGGGAAAGCGGCCGCGAAGCCACGATCCGCACCGTGTCGCCCTGTTTCGCCGCACGCTGTTCATCGTGAGCGTAAAATTTCTTGGAGATGCGCACCACACGGTGATACTTGGGGTGCTGAACCAGCCGAGTCACTTCGACCACGATGGTCTTTTCCATTTTCGCGCTGGTGACCTTGCCGGTGAGCACGGTGCGTTCGCCGCGCGTGTTCGCTGGTGTAACCGCTGGTGTTTCGGTAGTCATTACGCCTTCCCTGCTGTTTGCGACTTGGACGCCGCTGATAGCTCTTGGGCACGCATGAGAGTCTTTACGCGCGCCAAATCTTTTTTTGCTTCGCGGAGACGCTTCAAGGCTTCCGCCTGGCCGGTGGAGAGTTGAAATTTCAGGCGGAAAATCTGCTCGACGAGGTCTTTCTGCTGTGCTTCGAGCTCGATGGCGCCCGCTTCGCGAATTTTTTCAATGCGCCGCGACATAATTAGAAGCTCCCTGTGCGCGTAATGAATTTCGTGGGAATGGGCAGCTTGTGCGCCGCCAGGCCCATAGCTTCCTTGGCGGTGGCTTCGTCAACGCCGGCCATTTCAAACATGATGCGCCCCGGCTTTACGACGGCGACCCACTTCTCCGGAGCGCCTTTGCCTTTGCCCATGCGGGTTTCCGCAGGCTTCTTGGTGAAGGGCTTATCCGGAAAAATGCGGATCCAGAGTTTGCCGCCGCGCTTGATAAAGCGCGTGATCGCCACGCGCGAAGCCTCGATCTGGCGGTCGGTGATCCACGCCGCTTCCATCGCTTTGAGACCGTAATCGCCGAAAGCCAGATCGCCGCCGCGCCAGGCTTTGCCCGTGCGCCGTCCGCGCATCTGCTTGCGGTACTTCACTTTCTTCGGCATCAACATCGCTGTGTTCTCGCTTCCTTAATCTCTTCCGCCGCTGTGCGGCTGGTTTTAATTCTTATGCCGCGGCGACTGCGTCGCGCTCCTTCTGGATTTTCGAGGCGCGCTTCGGCACGTTTTCGCCTTGATAGACCCAGCACTTCACTCCAATGACGCCGTAGGTGGTTTGCGCTTCGGCGGTGCCGTAATCGATGTCCGCTCGGAGTGTTTGCAGCGGAAGGCGGCCTTGCAAATACCATTCTTTGCGGGCGATTTCCGCACCGTTCAAACGGCCAGCGACGCGCACTTTGATGCCTTTGCAGCCGAAACGCAGAGCAGAGTCCACAGCTTTGCGCATCGCGCGGCGGAAGGCCACGCGCTTTTCAAGCTGCAACGCGATGGATTCCGCGACAAGTTGCGCATCCAGTTCGGGCCGATGCACTTCCTGAATGTCGATGTGCACTTCGCGTTTCGTGCGCTTCTGCACTTCCTGCTTGAGCTTATCGATTTCGGCGCCCTTGCGGCCGATGATGATGCCCGGACGCGCGGTGTAAATGCGCACAACGAGCTTGTTGGCGGCGCGTTCGATATCGATGGAGCTGATGCCCGCGCTCTTGAGGCGCTCTTTCAGCTCGCGGCGCAGCTTGACATCCTCGTGCAGCAAGTCAGCGTAATCGCGGTCGGCGTACCAGCGCGATTTGAATGGCTTGTTGTAGCCGAGGCGAAACCCGTAAGGGTGCGTTTTTTGTCCCATTACTTCTTCCCCTTTTTCGGCGGCGCTTGCTTGCCGGTTATAGCTTTGCGAACGCGACGCATCGTGCCGCGCGCGCCCTTCTGCGCTTCCGCTTCGGCGATGTTGGCCGCAACGCGCTCGGCAGCCGCGACGTGATGCTCGGCAACGCCGACCCAGAGGTGCGCGGTGCGCTTCTGGTAGCGGAAGGCCCGGCCCATGGGCGCGGGACGCAGGCGCTTCCAGCGCGGTCCTTCGTTGACGAAGCAGTTCGAGACGTACAGTTCGTCCACATCGAGCGGCGAACCGGCATCTTCCGCTTTGCGTTCAGCGTTGGCGATGGCGCTGCGCAACACTTTTTCGATGTGCTTTCCCGCGCGTTTCGGCGTGTAACGCAGCGTCTGCAAAGCGTCTTGCGCCTTTTGCCCGCGGATCAAATCCATTACCAGACGCGCCTTTTGTGGCGACATCCGCACGTGCCTGGCGAGGGCGTGCGCTTCAATCAAACCGACTTGTGTCAGTACTTCAGCCATAACCTATGCCTTCGGCGCGGGAGCTGCTGCGCCGCCTCCTGCTCCTGCCGCCGGAGCCGCACCGCCCGCCGGAGCCGCGCCCGCGGCCCTTTCGAGCGCCGCTTTCACGGCGTGGCCTTTGAAGGAGCGCGTCGGCGAAAACTCGCCCAGCTTGTGCCCGATCATCTGCTCGGTGACGTACACCGGAATAAATTTTTTTCCGTTGTGCACGGCGATGGTGTGCCCGATCATTTCCGGCACGATCGTCGAACGCCGCGACCAGGTCTTCACCACTTTCTTTTCATTCCGCGTGTTCAGCCCTTCGACCTTTTCACGCAGATGGCCATCTACAAACGGCCCTTTCTTCAGTGAGCGTGCCATTGATTCGCTATTCCTCCACTCGGCGCAAGCGGCCCCACTGGGCGCGCCGCATCTTCTTAAATCCCCTGACGGGCCCCGGAACGCGGTGCGACCTCGGGCAAAACGGACAAACAAACCGCGTGCCCTGCGCATTCGGAATGCGCTCCACGATCACTGCCCAGCCCGGCTTGCACAGCTTGTAAAGAACCGGCTCCGGCGGAGCGATCGGTACTTTCACCGGTGGCCGAACCGGCTTCGCGCTTTTTACCGCGGCGCGCTTTGGTGCTGCCTTGGAGTTGCGCGCGGAGCGCTTGGCAGCTGCCCGCCGCAACGATGTCCGCCGCCCTGCCGATCGTGTTGTTCGTGTTGCTCTCATCGCGTTTGCTCTCGCCGGGTTGCTCTGCCATCACCGCCCGGTTTCCAGCGTTTGCTGCGTCACGCTAGTTCGATTCCGTTCCTTACTTCCTTCTCTCGACAATGTTGCGATCGGTGCGCTTGTTGTTGCGCGTTTTCTTGCCGAGCGTCGGGAAAGCCCACGGCGTCTGCGGATGATTACCTTTTACTTTGCCTTCACCGCCGCCGTGGGGGTGATCCACGGGATTCATGGCCACGCCGCGAACCGTCGGCTTGATTCCGCGCCAGCGCGTGCGGCCCGCTTTGCCGAAAGTTTCGTTTTCATGGTCGAGATTGCCTACCTGTCCAACTGTGGCCATGCAATCCAGCGAAAACTTGCGAACTTCGCCGGAAGGCAGCTTGACCAAAGCGATCTCGCCTTCCTTGCTGAGAAGCTGGGCCGAGCCACCGGCCGAACGGACGACTTGTCCACCGCGTCCGGGATTCAGCTCGAGGTTGTGCACCATCGTGCCCGGAGGAATATGCTTGATCTGCAACGCATTGCCCGGAAGGATGTCCGCGCCTTCGCCGGTCGAAACCGTAGCGCCAACTTCGAGGCCGACGGGGTGAAGGATGTAGCGCTTGTCGCCATCCGCATAGTGCAAGAGAGCGAGATTCGCGCTGCGGTTCGGGTCATACTCGATGGCCGCCACTTTCGCCGGAATGCCAACTTTGTCGCGGCGAAAATCGACTTTGCGGTACTGCTTCTTGTGGCCGCCGCCGCGATGCCAGACCACAACTTCGCCGTGGTTGTTCCGGCCGCCGTGACGCTTTTTCGGCTCGAGCAATGCCTTTTCGGGCTCCTGCTTGGTGATGTGGCTCTTGTCCACGACGGTGATAAACCGCCGCGAAGCCGTATACGGATTAAAGCTCTTCAGTCCCATCGCTGCCTCTTACCTCTTGCTTAATTTCGTTGCGCTCGCTTTGGCCCGGTGCTACAGATTCTCCGCGTACTCGATCATTTTTTCGTTTTTGGCGAGCTTTACGTACGCTTTCTTCCAATCGCTCCGGTAGCCTTCGCTTTGGCCACGGCGGCGCATTTTGCCGACGAAATTCGCCGTGCGCACGGCGGCGACTTTCACCTTGAAAATCTGCTGTACGGCTTCCTTGATCTGCGTCTTCGTGGCGCTGGCGGAGACTTCGAAGACCACCGTGTGCTGCGTTTCTTTCACGCCCAGACCTTTTTCCGTGATGATCGGCCGGCGGATGATTTCATAGTGCGGGGCAGACATGGTTTATCCCTTCCCCTTTTTCTTGGCCGGCTTTGCAGCTTTCTTGGCTGCCGGCTTCGCTTTTTTCGGCGCCGCTTTCGTGGCGGCTTCTTTCTTTTCCGCCTTCGGCGCCGGAGCGATCGATGCAACGTCGGGAACGACCACGGGCCGCTTTTCGGGATCGAGCGTGTGGCTCAAGCGCGTTACAGCGTCTTTCGAGAGAACCAGCAGATCGTGTTTCAGCACGTCGTAAACATGGAGAACACTTGGTGCGGCGAGTTTCACGCCTTCGAGATTGCGGCTGGCAAGCTCGAGATTGCGATTTTCACCATGCGATACGATTAGCGCGGACTTGCTGCCATTCAGCTTGTCGAGACTCTCGCGCAAGCCTTTGGTCTTGTGCGTTTCGAGCTGCAAGGCATCGACAACGGTGAGCTTTTGTTCCGCCAGCTTCGCTGATAGCGCTGAGCGCAGCGCGCCGAGGAGCATTTTCTTCGGCAGCGCGTAGCTATAATCGCGGGGTTTGGGTCCATGAACGGTCCCGCCGTGGCGCCACAAAGGCGAACGGATGGAGCCGACGCGCGCACGGCCGGTGCCTTTTTGCCGCCACAACTTGCGGCCTGCGCCGCTGACTTCGCTCTTGTCCTTGGTTTTGTGGGTGCCCGAGCGGATTTCGCGCTGATACCAGCGCGACGCTTCGTGCAGCAGGTTCTGATTCACCTTCGCGCCAAAAATCGCGTCGGCGAGCTCCACCTGGCCCACTTTCTTGCCATCCAAATTGACTACATCCACGACCGGCATAATTTCGCTTCCTTCTTCAATCTCAAAAGTCTTGCCACGCTTACTTCTTTTTGCGCGTCTTGCTGATAAAAATGTAAGTTCCGCTCGGTCCCGGCACGGATCCCCGCACCAGGAGCAGATTTTCGTCGGTATCCACTTTGACGACTTTCAAATTCTTCGCGGTCACTCTGGCGTTGCCCATGTGACCCGGAAAATGCTGATTTTTCCATACACGCGACGGAAACGAACTGCCGCCGATGCCGCCAGGCGCGCGGTGAAACATCGAACCGTGCGTGGCGTCGCCGCCGGCGTAGTGCCAGCGCTTGACGCCTCCGGCAAAGCCCTTGCCTTTGCTGACGCCGCTGACATCCACCAGCTCGCCAGCCTTGAAATTCTCGACCAGCACGCGGTCGCCGACTTTCGTTTCGTCCTTCGACTCCTCGATGCGCACCTCTTGGAGCACTTTCATGGGTGCCACATTGGCCTTTTTGAAATGCCCGGTCATCGCTTTATTAACGCGCTGCGGCTTAACGAATTCGACGAGGCCGAGCTGCGCCGCTTCATAGCCGTCATTTTCTTTGGTCCGGCGCTGCACAACCACGCATGGCCCCGCCTGCAGCACGGTGCAGCCAACGAGCGAACCGTCCGTCTCGAAGACCTGCGTCATGCCCAGCTTGATTCCGATAATCCCGTTGACTGCCATTTTCCTTTTTCCTCTTTCGCAGCATGTCTCGCACTGCGGATATTGACTGCGTCGTGCTCAAAATTACCGGTCTAAAGACCGGCCACTACAACCCTAATTACTTTGCAGCGGCGTGGCCGAACGCCTTGATTTCTACGTCGACGCCCGGCGGAAGATCGAGCTTCATCAACGCGTCCACCGTATCAGGCGTGGGCTCGAGGATGTCGATCAGCCGCTTGTGCGTGCGCATTTCAAACTGCTCGCGCGATTTCTTGTCCACGTGGGGCGACCGCAGAACCGTCCAGCGATTGATGGTCGTCGGCAGCGGAATCGGGCCTGCAACATCCGCGCCCGTGCGCTTCGCCGTATCCACGATTTCCTTCGTGGACTGGTCCAGAATGCGGTGGTCGTACGCTTTCAAACGAATGCGAATTTTGTCGCCTTGTCTCATTTAATTATTCCAAATCCCTCTCTAAACCCGATTACTCGATGATTTCGGTGACGGCGCCGGCGCCGACGGTGTGGCCGCCTTCGCGAATCGCGAAGCGCAGGCCCTTCTCAAGAGCCACCGGCGTGATCAGCGTCACTTCGCAGCTTACGTTGTCCCCCGGCATCACCATCTCCACCCCTGCCGGCAGCTTTACGTCTCCCGTCACGTCCGTCGTCCGGAAATAAAACTGCGGCCGATAGCCCGTGAAAAATGGCGTGTGCCGCCCCCCTTCTTCCTTCGTCAATACATACGCTTCC
>DATJXZ010000049.1:0-55263 GCA_035499815.1 Candidatus Solibacter sp.
ACACTGGGCCGAGGCAGGTTGACGCAGGGCTTCGTCGCTGACTGGTCCCTGCCTAAAGGACGGCGGGCCTGACGAAATATTTCTGGGGAGAGCTTAGTGAGAGAGAAATAAATTGGCCGGAGGCTAGGGTCCCCCATACCCGGGTGTTTTTTGCAAAGAGTGCGGAAAGTATTGAAGGGAATGAGGATAGCATTTTGGGCGATGCAAAAGAGTGCGCAAGAGTATGAAAACAAAGGAAACCTAAGTGCCGCGGAATGATGCTGATGCTGACTACGGTGGAGAGTCGTGGCTCGTGACAAGTGGCTAGTGGTTCGGGGGAACCCGCACACGGGTGCGTGATGGAAGTCATGCGGAAGCGGTTGAGGCGATTGGGGTTGCAGGCGAGAGAGGGGTGGGAAGGGGATCCTCGAGTGAATCATGGCGAAGAATACCACGGATGGGCTTTGTTGTCAAGATAAATATATACCTTTTATATATAGTTGAAAGTACAGGGTTTAAAAGACGAAGGTTAGATGCTGGCGCGCGGTTTGAGGGAGCCAGGTTCGAGGCTCCCAAAGAAAGGCAAAATACCGCGTCCCGGATGCGTGGGGATCCGGCATACCCAAAGCCGATTGTGGCCGATTCGCCACGATTTACTAGGGCTCTCAGACACTCCCAATCCAGATGTCCGGTGACCTGACTAATCGGGAGCCATCGCGTAGTGGCTCACGTCAATATGCCAAGCGCGGCCAATGATAAGGCGGTCCTGGGTCCTGAGGGCCAGCCACAAATCAATCGACGTGTCTTCAGCGTTCCACAAACTTCCACCATTTAAATCCCAAACGCTTCTCGGGGTCATTCTGAATCGCGGTGACAACGCCCAACCCTCCGGCGTGGAGAAAAATGACTGGTATGTACTCGCCTGCCGTGTCTCGATGCATCGGATCTCCCGGTTTCTTCGGCCGGGCCCAAACCTCAGTTTGAAATGGTTGCGACGCGACGATTCGTGGCGGCGCTTTCCCGTCGCCAACGTCGATGCGGGCCACGTGCACTTGCAAGGAGTTGTCCTGCCCCGAAAACCATGTGGCTGCCAATTCACCGTGGGCGCGAGCGATCAAGTACGGGAAATAGGAAACTTCATTTCTTTCCACGATATGCCACTTTGCCCAGGTCTCACCCTGATCAGGCGATCGCGCCAGCCACAGACCTTTTGCGGAGCCCCAAAGATAGTAGAGTACGCCGTCCGCATCCCAGGCAACCGGTTCGACCCAGCGTGGAGTTCCCTTGTCTTCGTCCGGACTCCAGTCGCGCTCGCCCGGGGCGGGATGCTTCTGCCAGGTCTTCCCTCCATCGCGGCTCACGGCGATCAGGTCTACACCCGGAGTAAATTTATTTCCCGACGCGGACAACGGAGTGATGCGAACCGCGATTTCACCACGCGGGCCGATGGCAAGATGGCTCGAGCCTCCCTGGTCGTTGATCCGCGGCCATTCGGTCCAACTGGCGCCGCGATCCTGACTGACCTCATGACGGACACCGTTTCCGTCATTCCAAATCACATGAGCGGCTCCATCGGGTGCCACTCCAACCCAGGGTCGGTCATCAAAGCGATTCTCTGACAAGACCCTCCACGACCATGTCACGCCAGCGTTCTTGCTGGCGCCAACTGCGATGCGAGTGCCTTCCCTCGTTTTGCGATCGTAGGTCATGGAGACGAAGTAAAGAGTGTCGTCGCGGCTGATCGCCAGATCCACGTCAGATTCGCCAATCGCTCCGTCCGCCTTGCTACCAACGTTCACGCTCTCCCAAGTGGCGCCGTGGTCGCGGCTTCGCCATAGACTGGGACTTTTTTCCAGGTCGCCGTCGTATCCACTCACGAAGAGCGTGCCGTCACTCACTTCGACGACCATTGGCTCACGGGCGAGCCTGTCAAGATGCTCCACGCTCTCGGTTGCGACGAGCGTTTTCGCTGTTGCTCGCTTACCCGCGGGGCGCTGCTTTTTCGATCCAAGTGCTTGACTGCCGAACGCAGCAGCAACGCATGCGGCCATGACAATCGGCGCGAGGCTCGAGACAACCGCCGTAAACAGTGGCGTTGAATGGCGAGTGTGCGGATTCAGAGATGTGTTGTTAATGACCATTCGCAAGACCCTCCACCCCAGGAAGGCATTCGGACACCGGAGTTCAACCCGGTTTCATTCCGAGGAAGTATAGGCCAGAGTGGCGCGGCAAGTGAAGTCTCCGGTGCGCCTTAGAAACGGCATCTTAAGAGTTGGAAACAGAACACTGGGGATTCTGGACGAATGACGGGCAATCCGGAAGTAATCCCCAAGTCCTGGCAGACGCGCTGACCGGACGTTTGCCCCACAATGAAATAACCTGGATGTCTTGTTTAGACGACGCCAACCACGCAAATAGGTTGGACGGCTGGATTTACACCGGCATTGTCCCGGCACGTTCTAGTCTACAACGAGAGTGCGTAGTTGCGGGCGTGTTGCAAACTCTTGATAAACGAGGAAACCGTAAGCCAGAGAGATTTTGGCGGCTGGTGGGTTTTTGGGGCGTTCGAGCGAATTGAACGCGGAACGCAACATGCAACGCTTTTAGTGGCCGGCGGGTTTCTGGTCGGGAGGCGGCGGCATGGGCGGAGGGGCGAATTTGGCGTCGTCGACGGGGACATTTTGCTGGACCTGGTCGATTTGGATGGTGAAGCGGTTGCCTGGGCGAGCGAGGGTCCAACGGAACGGAATTTTTACGCCGTCCTCGTCGCGGTAGTCGGCGTAGTCAATCTGCGTGGGATTGAAGCCGAGCGCGGTATTCGAGTAACGCACGATGCGAAGCAAGAGGCCGGATTGCTGGTCGAAGTAAAGACGCAAAGGCGGCTGGCCTTCGGTATGGCCTATGACGAGATAAGTATCGCGGCCATCGATTTTTTCGCCCGGAATGACGGTGAATTTTTTGTAGAAAGACTTAATGTCCGCGGCCAAATGCATGTCGGCGTCAATATGTTCGGCTGCGTTGTCGGCATCGGACATCAAGCGCGCGTGTCCGTTATTGCTGAGCCAGCCTTGCTTGCCATCGAACGCGGTAATGCTTTCTCCGTTAGGGAGATGCATGATGGAAAGGCGTTTGTCAGGCGATTTTGAATAAACCTCGAGGGGTAGCTGGTGGCCATTCGCCGTGATATTGCCCTTTTCCACGCGGCTGGTGACTTTTAGAAGGGCGGCTTCACCGCCGACCGCTTCGAGATATTTATCGAGAAGTTGATCGGCGGGAGGAAAGACAGGTTTCGCTTCGGCTGCTGAGCTCCCGCGTTCTGCCTCCGGTTTTGGCGCTTCGTCGCTGATGATGGGAGTGGCGACGGGGTCGGCCGCGCCGCGATGGCAGGAATAGCAGGTTACTTCGCGGTGCCCCTCGAAATCGTCCTTATTGATGGCGAACATCATCTTCATCATCTTGCGCGCGGTTTGCTTGGTCTTTTTGTCGTCCTTATCGAATACCATTTTCTGGCCTTCGCGGACGTGGCAGAACTCGCACTCGACGCCGAGCGAAGCGGTGATGAACTGCATGGAGGGAAAGATCAGGTCGGCCGGAACACCTTTTAAGACCTGAATATTCTTAAACTGTTCCTCGGCGAGCTTGGGGGCGGGGTGCGATTCCGGCGTATTGGATTGTGCGCTGGCGCCAACGATGGCGAGCCCCGTGCTTAGCGCTAGTCCGCAAAGAACAATCGTTATGTTGCGCCGGTTCGATATCATCTTCCATCCCCCTGGTCATTGAATTTCGGAGAAAAGTGTATCAGAAAGCGCGCCAGGGCTGCGCGGACGAAAATTGCGGCGAGGCCGTTCAGGCGCCGAGATCGCCGCGTTTGGAGAGAGCCGTGATGCGGTCGGCGGCGCGGAAGGCGAGCGCCTCGATGGTCATGGTAGGCTGGCCGCGGCCGGAAGTGACCAGGCTGCTGCCGTCGCAGAGAAAAAGATTATTGACGTCGTGTGTCTGGTGGTCGGAATTGATGACGGACGTTTTTGGGTCGTTACCCATGCGGCAGGTCCCGAGCAAGTGCACGCCGAATTGCTGCTCGCGCGCGGGGAAGGACCATTTTTTCACGGCGCCGGCGGCTTCGAGAATTTCCGCGGCGCGAACGTTCATCCAATTGCAGAGCTTAAGGTCGTCGGGATGATCCTTGTAGGTCATGCGAATGGCAGGGAGGCCCCAAGCGTCTTTGAGTTCTGGATCGAGCGAGATGCTGTTGTCCGCGACAGGAAGCGAAGTGCCGTGGCAAAAAATCTCAAAAGTGCGTGGAAAGTTGTGGCTTAAAACGTCCTTGAAGCCTTTGCCCCAACGTGGAGCGCCGGGCGGCATGCTGCCAAGAGCGAAACTGATGGGCGTATCCGTAAAGCGCGCATCGAGTCCGCCGCCGCCCCGGAAACCGACTTTGTCTGGATCGAGCTCATAAAAATCGTGAAGGACGCGGCTGGCGGCAAAACCTTTGTAGTCGTTGAGGGGATGCTCGAAAAGACCTCGTGAGATGGCGGCGCTATTCATCATCAGATGTTTTCCGACGAAGCCGCTGCTATTGGCGAGGCCGTTGGGAAATTGTTTATTGGCGGATAGCAGGAGCAAGCGGGGCGTTTCCGCACCATTTGCGCAAATAACGACGGCTTTGGCTTTCTGGCGCTGGACGGCGCGCTTTTCGTCGAAATAAACGGCTCCGGTGGCGCGGCCATTGGCATCGAGATCGATCCGATGAACGTAGGAGTTCGGGCGGATTTCGCATCGGCCGGTTTGTTCCGCCATACGAATGGCACTGGCAAGGGAACTCGATTTTGCGCCAACTTCACAGCCGAATCCCAGACAGAAGCCGCAATTGATGCAGGCGCTTCGGCCCGGACGCGGTTTCGAGAGAATGGCCATCGGCGCCGGGAAAGGATGAAAACCCAGCTTGCGCGCGGCGCGTTCGAAAAGGACTCCGGAAGATTTCACGGGCAGCGGAGGCATGGGATAAGGCTTGGAGCGAGGCGGATCAAACGGACTTGCGTTTTCGAGGCCAGAGACACCAATCTCCCATTCAACTTTTGTGTAGTACGGCTCGAGATCCGCGTAGGTGATGGGCCAATCGACCAAATCGGCGCCGGCGGCAGGGCCAAATCTGGTGTGCTCGGTGAAATCGATTTCGTGGAAGCGCCAAAAATTGGCGGTGAAATGAACGCTCGTGCCGCCGACGAGGCGGCCGTACATGATGGCGCGCTGATGCCTGGCTTTTTCGTTCGGCGTCTTGCGAAAAGTATTGGGCTGGAGATCGGGATGGTTGGTGAGCAAATCGAATTGCCTGACTTTGATTTCGTCGTGGACGAAGTCTTTTTCGGTCAGGTACGGCCCTTGCTCGAGAACAACGACGCGGAAACCGTTTGTGGATAATTCCTTGGCTAAAATGCCGCCGGCCGCGCCGGAACCGACGATTACGAAATCGACTTCGTCGGTTGTTTTGTATTTGGGCTGGTCAGGATTCATGATTTGGTCTTGTCCGCGGATGCTGGAGCCGGCTCCCAACCAGGATAGTCCTTGTCGTAATAGCCAAAGGGCGGCTGAAACATGTGCTCTGGATCGCGGCCGATGGCTTTCCAGCCTACGCCATCGCGATTGCCCATGCGGCCGGAGTCGGGATCGATCAGAAAACCCGTAATAGTGTCCACGCGAATCATTTCGAAGAAAGACTGAGCTTCGGCGAGCGAGCGCGAAGCAGGCCGTTTAGTGCCTCCAAAGTGCCTGTCCAGGGATTGCAAGATTTGATCTTGCTGTTCACTGGTGGCAGCAGAGAATTTCACGGTTCCCGGAAAGGTTTCGTGGAGAACGGTCTGAAGTTGGGATAAGCCTTCGGAGTATTTCTTCTGGTGAGATTTCGCGAAGGTGACGAGAGCCCGGTCAATGAAAAATACGACGCCGGCTTCATGCGCGCCCGGCGTATCGGTTGCCGGAAGGATACGCGCCGAGATGGCGTCAATTTCAGCAGCTTGCTCGGGAGAAAAGAATTCAAACTTGGCCGGCGCGGCGGAGTTCACGGCCTGACGTGCGTGGGCCGCAGCCGAGAGCATGGCGGGCCAATGGATGGATAGCCACCCGGCCGACATTCCCGCTAGACCATGAGACAACATTTCCCGGCGAGTGAAAGTGTTCTTCATAAAATCATGCGTTAAATGGAAGCGAAGTGAATGTATGCTGTGGGCCGGACACGGTCAAGCGAAAATCGATAAGAGATGTAAATCGCTTGGGCCGAATTGGCCAGCTTGTTTGCAGAGCGTCACGGGGCTAGTGTACGATTTTCTCCACAAGGGGGAAAAAGCAAATTCCCGATTGGTTGCAGCAAAAGAATGGCTACCCTCACAGGCGCAATAGGAACAGGAAGCAAGTGGCTGCTCGACAAAATTGTCGGCGTGCTCGCCGCGACGGGCGTTAATCCCAATTTTCTGACGTTTCTGGGGCTGGTAGTGAATTTCGTCGCGGCGGCAAATTTCGCTCTGGGAAATTTCCGGATCGGCGCGCTGATTATATTCTGTGCAGGCTTCCTGGACATACTGGACGGCCAAGTGGCACGGCGGCAGAACCGCGTAACAGCATTTGGAGCTTTCTACGATTCGACGCTCGACCGCTATGCGGACATGGCGCTCTACATGGGTCTACTCGTCTATTACTCGGTGAGCGGTAGAACACCTTACGTCGTGCTGGCGGCCGTGGCAACGGCGGGATCGGTGATGGTTAGTTACGCGAGGGCGCGCGCGGAATCGCTAATTCCTTTATGCAAGGTCGGCTTCATGGAGCGCCCGGAGCGTCTGGTGCTGTTGATTATCGGCGGGGCGTTCAACCGGATGGGGCCGGTGCTGTGGGTGATCGCGGTGGTCTCGACGATCACGGTGATTGACCGCATCGTATTTACGTGGCAGGAAACGAAAGCCGGGCGCACCATCCCTGGGATCAAACTTCCTTCGTAGTATCCGCGCCTAGAGTGCGGACAAGCGCTCAAGAACCTACATTCGCGGCTTTTCCAAACTTGCTTCCACCGGGGCGGAGATGATTTCTCTTACGCGGTCGCGCAGGCGAGGTACGTCCTTTTTTGTCAGACCTTTGGTTTCGATGGTGTCGTGAAGATGGACGGTAACGATAGCAGGCCAAAGCATCCAATGGCCGGTACGGTGGTGGCTGAAAGAGCCGATAATGCTGACCGGCACAATCGGTATGCCTAATTGCTGGGCAACGCGAAAGCCGCCGTCTTCGAAGACGTCCACGTGACCATCCCGAGTGCGCTTGGCCTCGGGAAAAACGATGAGGCTAGTGCCGCCATCAACGGCGTCCTGAGTAAGCCGCCACATGCGCTTGAGGTCAGAAGGGCGACGGACATCGGGAACGGGGACATTGCCAAAGCGCTTCATGAGCCAACCGTAGGCTGGAATCTTGAAATGCGATTCCAATTCCCAGCCACGCACGTACTGGGGGATAGCGCAATAGAGCATGAACGGATCGAACAGGTTTACGTGATTCACCATGAAGAAGCAGGTCCGGCGAGGATCAAAACCGGGAGAGCGGACGACGTTGATGCGTGCGCCGGAGAGAAGAGCGATCCGGCGGCAGAAGCTGCGCTGAAGCCAATCGTGCTTGCGAGGATCGAGGAAGATTCCAAAAAAGACAAGCACCGGAGCAACAACAAAAAAATGTAAACCGCTGAGAACCCAAAGGAAAGCGCTCCGCAAGGCAAGCAATACGCGCTTCATATATAGATGTCCACGGCGGCAGGGACGAGGCCCAAAGAAATACATTCGAGAGCGGCAATCTCGCCGTCGATGAGCACGTCCACGGGAACAGGAGTGCCGAATTCGACGCGACGAACGGCGCGGCGCGACGCGAGAAGATGTTGAATGTGGGTGCCGTCATAAAGCTTGGGAAGCATTCGCAGCAACCCTATGCGGCCGATGGGCCCCCAACGGACAAATTCGATGAGACCGTCGGCAGGGTCAGCTTGGGGTGCGATCAGCATGGTGCCGCCGGTGAACTTGCTGTTGTTGAATGAGAGAAAAAGGCAGCGTGTTTCGTCCCACGCTTGATCTTCATCGCAGCGCAAACGAAAAGCGCGGCGCCGCAACTGGATGACCCGCACGAAAACGCCTAGCAAATAGCCGAGATAGCCGAACGGCTTGAAATATCGATTTGTGAGTGCGCCAACGTCGGCGGTGAAACCTAAGCTGAGCAGGTTGAAGGAATAGATTTCTCCTTTGGCATGGGTAAGACGGAGAAGATCGACCGGGCGTTTTCGATCCTCGATCAATGCCTGCAGAGAAGCATCTGCGCCTTCCGTCGTAAAATCCCGAAGGAAGGAATTGCCCGTGCCGAGGGGAAGGAAACCCAGCGAGATACGTTCCTGTGCGGCCGCGCGTTGATAAACTCCATTGAGAATTTCGTGGGCCGTGCCGTCGCCACCGACGGCTATGAAGCGGCGATACCCCTGTTCATAGGCTTCGCGCGCGAGCTCGACGGCATGGCCCGGGCCGGTCGAAGCCAGGACATCAATCTTCAAGCCCTTTTCGCGCAGGCGGGCGAGAGCGGGCCCGGCGAGTTTGGCCGAACGGCCACCGCCGGCCGCTGGATTGACGATAGCGAAGAATCTATCCTTCAAGTCTCTCCTTTTGCTTCATGCTTACTGCCATTCCTCGAGCGGCGCTACAAAGGCAGAAACGCGGCTTCCCGATCAAGTTTCGCAAGCTGCTCCGCAAGAGCGTTCCTCTTTATCTTCAGCGATGCGGTGCGCGGAAAGTCCTCGTCGAAAAGAACTACGCCGTGGATACGTTTGTAATTCAAGAGCTTGCTGTTGCGCGTGGAAATATCGCGGCGCAGTTCCTCGGTAAGAGACTGGCCGGTCTCCAGATGTAACGCAAGCACGAGCTGTTCGCCGAGCATCGAGCGCCGGGGCCAGATGAAGTTGGCGGCGAAAACGCAAAATTCTTTCACGGGAAGGCCTTCGAAAACTGACTCGATGTCTTCCGGATAGATGTTTTTGCCTTCCTCGGTGACGATCATGTTTTTCTTGCGGCCAAAGAGTTGCAAGTGGCCAGTGTCGTCGAGGCGACCTAGATCGCCGGTCATCAGCCAGCCATCGACAATGGCTTCAGAGGTGAGCGCCGGTTCGTTCAGGTAACCGGACATAATTGTCTTGCTGCGGACCGAGACTTCACCGATGCCGTCGGCGCCCGGGTTGAGGATGCGAACCTCCATGCCCGGAAGCGGCTTTCCAACAGTATCTGCACGAAACGGTTTCAGATCATTCACCGTGATTGCAGTACCCGCTTCGGTAAGCCCGTAACCGTTGGCCACAGGAATGCCAAGATCGTAAAAGAATTGCAGAGTCTGCGGCTCGGTGAAAGCGCCGCCGACAATGATGGTGCGCAGCGCGCCGCCAAAAGGCTCGTGAACCTGTTTCAGCAAACGGCGGCTCAGGCTGAGGCGAGGGCGGCTTTTCGTCAGCGCTTTGTTGACCGCGATGAGCGCGTTCAAAACTTTGCGTTTGCCAGATGGCAGCTCGTTGAATCGCGCCTGCAAACCCTTCTGCAGATTTTTCAGAACGAGCGGAACAAGGCTGACGTAGGTGATTTTGTACTTCGAAAATGCCTCGCGGACATACTCGGGGCGAAGCGTGCGCAGGTGAACGACTGCGGCACCGCACGTGAAAGGACCGAAGAAGCCAACCATGAAGTCGATGGCATGATTCGTCGGCAAAATGCTGAGATAGCGCACGCCGGGCCAAAAAGGATAGAGAGAAGTAAGCGCGACGCACTGTTCAAGGTAATTTTCGTGCGTCATCATGCAGCCCTTGGGGCGGCCGCCAGTGCCCGAGGAATAGACGATGCAAGCTACGTCCGTGCGTGCGCGGGGAACAAAGTCAGGCTCGCCAATGCTGCGAAAGTCTTCCCAACGCTGAGCGCCAGTGAGATCAGCGTTGGCTGGGGCCTCGGTAACCACAATTGTCCGCACGTTTGCCGCCGCCGCGCGGCCTGGCGCCATACTCAATTGCCGCCAGATGGGATACTCGGTGATCAAGACTTGCGCGCCCGAGTGTTTGAGCAATTGCCATTGTTCGTCCGGCGAAAGTTTGTAATCGAGAGGAACCAGGACGCCGCCTGCGAAAAAGATTGCGTAGGCGGAAATGAGCCACTTGGATTGATTCGTCATGATGATGCTGGCTCGGTCGGCGGCGGCAAAACCTGCATCTTGCAACGCCTTCGCGAGCGGATGCGCCCGCTGTTGGAAGTCTCGGTACGTCAGCCGTTCTTTTTCACGCTCGCGATCGGCTTCAATCAGGCAAACTTCATTTGCGAAACGATCGAGCGCGTCTTTCAAGGCTGCGCCGATGGATTGATATTTCGATAGGTCCAGCATTACAGGCGGGATTGGATCCTCGAAGCCAGAGTGCGGAAGTCGCTTACGCCCTGCACTTCGTAGTCAGGGAGCTCAATGCCGAAGTGATTTTCGAGGCGGCTCAGCATCTCGAGAGTTTGCAAGCTGTCGATCCCGAGTTTCTTGAAGAAATCGTCTTCCGGGGCTAGCGAGCCGGCAGGCACGTTGAAGTGCTGGGACGCCAGATCGAGTACTTCCTGGGTGGTCTGCTCAAGTGTGCGCATGGAAGCTTAAATTTACCATTTTCCAGACGAAGAATGAAAATCCGTGCAGAAGCGAGACACGCCGAATGCGTCGACAGAATCAGGGCAAATACGGCATTGCGTTCGTGGACTCGACGAATTTCTTAAGTGCCGCCATGACCGCGGGGCGCGTGAACAGTTCGCAGAACAGTTCGATTTCGCGACGCAGCTCTTCGTGCGGAATCGGCTTGATGAATTTTTTCGCGGCCGCCCGAGTGACGCAGTCAAATTTCAAAATTTGGGCCGCGGTCGCTCGCGCGTTACGCAGCGCTTCCCCTTCCGAAGCGAGCTGTGCCACCAGGCCTACGGCCTGTGCGCGCGTGGCATTGACGCTTCGGCCTGTCAGGAGCAGATCGCGGACAAATGCGTTTCCCAGGTCGCGCTTGAGGCGCGGGATGCCGCCGAATCCGGGGATCAAACCGAGACGAAGCTCGGGAAACGCGAAGCGCGCCATCTTGTCGGCCACGATAATGTCGCAGGTTAGAGCAAGTTCGAAACCTCCGCCAAAACAGACACCATGCACCGCAGCGATGGTCGCAAAGGGCGCGGAATCGATGGCGTTAAATGCGTCGTGGACACGCTCAATGAATGACCGAACACCCGCGAGCCTCTCCTTTTCTGATAACGGTGCAGCTCTGTGATAAAGCTCGCGAAGGTCCGCGCCGGCAGAAAAACCGTGCTTGCGGTTGCTGGAGATGATGCACGCCGCGGTTTCCGGTATCAGCGCGGGAAATGCGGCGACAAATCGTTCGAGCTCCGCCAACATGTCCGTCCCGATTTCATTGGCGGGCTCCCGGTCCAGCACCAGCTCGATCACGCCATCGCGCCATTCCCATCGCAGAGCCTTGCCAGTGAACGATTTCACGCACGGCTCCCTGTGGCGGCTTTGCTATCGCGCGCGCCTGCGAACATCGCATTGATTTCCTCCGCGAATCGGGCGTTGATGGCGTCGCGTCGCAATTTTCCCATCACGGTCAGGAGGCCGTTCTCAGGCGTGAGCGTTTCAGAGAGCACGCTGAAATTGTGAATCTGGCGATAGTGCGGAAGCTCTTTATTCAAGACATCCAGCGCCGCTTGCACAGCGACGGCCTCGACAGGCCCCGTGACAAGCGCGCACAAATAACCGCGTCCATTGCCGACTACAACGACTTGCTGCGCCGCAGGAAGGAGCCGAGCCAGCTTTTCTTCGATTGATTCGGGAGAAATTTTGTGGCCCGAATTGAGCACAATCAGATTTTTGATTCGGCCGGTGATACGCCAGTTCCCGCTGACATTCACCTCGCCTTGATCGCCGGTATGGAACCAGCCGTCTTGCAACACGCGCGCTGTCTCCTCGGAGCGGTTCCAGTAACCCGGAAAGATGTTTGGCCCCCGGACCACAATCTCATCGTTTTCGCCGACTTTCATCTCAATGCCGTTCACGGCCGAACCGACGTAGCCCGGTTCCACGGGAACGCGCGGGTCATCCAGCGTGCATATGGCGGTCGTCTCCGTCAGACCGTAGGCTTGAAGCACCGGAATGCCAAGCATCAGAAAAAACTGCTGCGTCTCCGGGGCAAGAGGCGCCGATCCGCAAATCAGCGCACGAATATTCGGGCCGAAGCGCTCCTTAACTCTGTTGAATATGAATCTGCGGCCAAGAGCCAGCCAGAAAGTGTCAGCCGCGCGACCTCGGCCTGCATTCTTCCGCAACCATGCCTCGCGTGCTTTTGCGTATAGCGTCCTTATGGGCAAGGAGCGCTTGAAGAGAGCGTCTTCGACGCTGCGGCGAACGCGTTCCAGAAGTGTCGGCACGTTCAAGAAATAATGCGGCGAGGCCAGGCGAATTTCGTCCGCGAGCTTGGTCAAGTCCGTGGAAAGCGTCAGCACGCTTTCTCGCGAAAGACACGTCAGCAAAGTGATCCACGAGGCCGCGAAACTGAACGGTCCGTAGTGAAACACGCGATCAGGTTCGTGCGTTGCTCCCATGAGCAGCTCAAGGCGCTCGCGAGTGCAGGAAAGCATGTGCGTAACGTTGCCGACATTCAAACAAACGCCTTTGGGCTCGCCGGACGTGCCAGAGGTGTAGATGATCGTCACGAGATCCGAATCTACGCGCGGATTTGGCTCATCGAGCGACAGAGCTTGGGGAACAGGCTCTTGCAGAACTTCATCAAAGAGGACCAGCCTTTTCGACTCCGACCATTGCGGCGGCAACGATTTAGCCACGGCTTCACCGAGTGCCGCGTCGCTGCTAAAAAGAAATCGCGGCAGGCAATCTTTCATCATCGCCGCCAATTCGGCCGGCGCTTGGCGCGCATAAAGCGGAACGACGATAACGCCCTCGGCGAGCAAAGCGAGGTTAAAGGCCACCCACCGTGCAGAATTGGGGGCGAGAATCGCGCAGCGCTCGCCGGGTTGATGCCCCGTGCGCTGCAGATATCCGCGCACGCGCTCCACCAACGCGAGCAGTTCGCTTCCAGAAACGCTAGTGAACTTTTCTCCGTGAATTTCGCGCAGCACGACGCGGCTGTCGGCCTTTTTCAGTTGCGCGAAAATATCTTCGATGAAGTTAGGCATAGCGGCCGGCGAAAATCATCGAGATGCAATTCCCGCGACGGAATGTTGTGGCGCGGACGCACTGGAAGAATCGTAGCGCTCGACGAGTTGCAGCAGAGTGCCGTTCAAGGGCGGCAGATAGTCTTCCCAGGAAAGAATTCCCGAGCGCAACGGGAATTCCGGATACGTGCGCCGCATGGCGTCCTCGAGAAACGTTCCCATGCGAGCCATGACTTTGAGGTTGCGCACCACGGTTTTTCCGATGCCGTCGGTCACTGATTCTGATTCTGCCACCAGCTTGTCCATCATGGTTATGAGCTTTGGTTCGAGTTCGGGATCGTCCACGGTCAGGAAAAGATGTTGGTGGCCGCGTTCGCGCATGAGATTTCGAATGCGCTCGTCCATCGTAACACCCGCCGAAGCCACCAAACTCGGCATGGAGGTCACTATTCCGTGATAGCGCGACGAAACCATGTAAGTGCCGCAGCGGAGAATGGAGACCATCTGGAACATGTCGTAGTCGTCGGAAGTAAAAATCGGCAACCCTGGCAAGGCTTGGGCGATATCGCGGCAGGCAACTGCATCCAACCGCTCCATCGCGACGAGAATCGGAAAAACGCGGTGGCGCTGCGTGAAGGATCGCAGTGCGTTGATAAACGCCGATATATACCGCTGGTATTTCGCCTCGACGGCCGATCCGGACTGGAAAAAATAGACGGTGCGGTATTGGCTGTCCTTGTACGCGCCAGTCGTCGCGCGCGCGATGTATTTTCCGATCGAAGCTTTAACCGGCCAGACAAAGGGATGAATCGGACAGACCGCTAGCACGGGAGTTTTCTCGTCCCACCCGGCATCGCGCAGGGCTTTTCGCCCGTACGCCGGCGGAAGCGATTCAAACGTCCAGGCGGTGTCCGTGCCAAGCTCCGTCGGAATCCCTAGAGAGCTTAGAAGCTTCTGAGATTCCTCATTGCGGGTGATGATCAGTGAATCGTGAACGTATCGCTCACACATCCGCTCTACGAGCCGGTCCATGTGTCCGGCCTCACCACCATATCCCAAAGAAAGCTTATTCTCCGCCGAAGCGAGTCCGAGCGAGCCGATCATCATGGTTGTCAACGCGTTGGCGAATTTGCTCTTGAACATCGAACCTTCGCAGGCAATCACGCCGTGATTTTGCCGGACTTCGCGAAACAAAAACGGCGGAAAGACATCGGGGAGATAGACCTGCTGCGTGCCTTCGAAGTAGCCGCGCGTGCGATCAAAACTCTGCGTCATCACACTCAAATCCACATTTTGCGCGCCAAGCACGTGGCGCACTTGCCGCAGCATTTCCTGCACACGGACGTCAGAGCCGGTGTTTCGGGTGCCGTTGTAGCCGGCGAAAAGCAGTTTCAGTTTATCGCCCGGTGTCCAGCGCTTTCCCATCCCAAAAACCCAGCCCAGCCTTCTGATCTCAATCAGTGCGCTGACCCACGCTACAAGCAGAAAGTCCGTCATACGCGAGCGCCTCCCGCCACTGCGGATTTTTCCGGTACATCTATCGGCGGCCACGGTTTGGCCGGATAGTGAAATTTGTTTTCGCGGCTGAATCTCAACAACTGAAACGCGTACGTTGAAAATTTTGCAGGTGTTTCCCCAAGCTCAGCCACCACTCGTGAATTGTCAAAGACCGTGTTCCAATCCAAATACGGCCAGAAAACCTTCAGAAGTGATGCCCCATGGGCGACCGCGCCTTTCCTCGTCGAAAGCCAGTTCACAGTACTCGAGAACGCGTGCCCAAACCGTGGCCAGTATGCCGGACGCCGCCAGCCGCCTGCCTCGGCCAGCGCATCCGTCAATTCCTTGTACGTCTGCGATCCCATCCCAGAAGACAGATGGTAAATGCCGTGAGCAGGTTCGTCCTTCTGGTGGATCGTTACGATGGCTTTGCTCACATAATTGGCGGGCACGATGTCGATTTTATCGCGGGAGCGTAACGGAAGAACAGGCAACCGCACGAGCACATCAAAAGCCTGGACCATATCGAACTGGGAGGTTTGCTCGTGGCGGCTATCGCCTAAAATGATCGCAGGCCGGAAAATCGTGTGGGGCACGTCCGCCAAAAGCTGGTGAATCATGTGCTCGCCGAACTTTTTTGTTCGCGCGTAGGGATCATAGTCCGAGCGCGTCCAATCAATCGCCGCATCTTCAGTCACAACTTCGTTCCGCCGTTTACCCGCCACGGCCACCGTGGAAATATGCGAGTAGCGCCTTAGGCCATTGCGGTTCTGCGCGCGGCGGGCCAGTTGAATCACTTCCAACCCGCCTCGCAAATTGACGTTGAGGCACTGGCGTTCCGACTTGCGGTTTAGCGAAGCTGCGCAATGAATGATGGAATCGGTCGAGTCTACGAGGGCATGATATTCGTCGTCGGCAAGGCCGAACCGTTCGCCAGTCAGATCGCCACGAAAAATGCGCACGCGCGAAGAAAGATATTCGTAAAACTCGGGAAAACCGAGATGAAGTTGCAGCGAAGTCCACAACCGCTCTCGCGCTTCCTCTTCGGTCTTCGCTCGAACTAGAAGATTTAGCTTGTCGCGATGTTCGGCAAACAATCCGGCGACGACGTAGCTGCCCAGATATCCCGTTGAGCCGGTTACGAAGATCGCCATAGTGGGTCCGACGGCGTCGCATTATTGGAGACCACAGCGGCCGGAGCGCTTTCGGGGGTCCACTCCAGCTCGCGCGGGACACGCGACTCCAGGGGGCGGCCCTCCATCAAGGGATAGCACCAGCGGCGAAGTGCTGGAATGTGCACATTAATCCAGTAATCCCACCAATCGATCGATTCGGGTGAGAAGTCGAAGATAGCCTTCTCTTCGGCCAGGAGCGCAGCGGAAAGCAGTCTGGCGTTTTCGCATTCGAAGACGTGCTCATTGTGCAGAATAAACGGCTCGTACAGCTCGATTAGCTTTTCGGCGCGGATCAATTCCCGTTCCTGCCTGGCGAGTGGCGCCTTTTTCATGTGGAGGGAAACAGCGGCGCGATTGATGCGTGAGATAACGGCCTTCTGCATCGGAATGGACAAACGCTCGTAGCGCTGCTTAGAAACTGGGATGGTCTCGAACTTCACTTTCAGCCAGTGCTCGATTCCCTGCTGCGTCCGGTAATGCTTCCGGTGCGCCAGTCCTGTCAACTCTATGCTGCGGCCCATGTTGACAGGATTGATGGCCGAGGTGGCCAGCTGATAGAGCCGCGCGTGCCGGCGCGAAATTACCGCCGCCGCGATCAGCGTCATGCCGCGGCAAACCATGTCCACGGGAATCACATCGAGGCACTTCCGCTCGTTCGAAGGCAATTGCCGGAAATTCGTACCCAGCAGGTATGAAAGTGGGCCAGAAGTGTTGATTCCCTCGTTCCAACCGGTGAACGGCGAACGCTCGGAACTCTCCACGATGGATGGACGCACAATCGCGATCGGCAACTCGTCGCTGCTGCGCGCGAGCATCGATTCTCCGAGGCTTTTTGTGAACGTGTAGGTGTTCGGCCAGCCCAAATGTTGTGCTCGACGGAGTCCTATTCGTACCAACCGGTTGCGTGCCCAGCGCAGCCGATTCCGTTTCAATACGCCGTCCAGCTCCGTCGCAGGGACGGCCGACGGCTCCACGCCCTTGCCCAATGCCTGCCGCCGCAATGCTTTCGTAAGTTCGGGGCTTTCCGCTCGTTCTTCAACGCGCCGAATCGTCTCCCGCAAGGAGGCGATCTCCTTCTCAGCGTCGAATTCCGGATCGCGCGAGGGGTTGTAGTTATCATGCAGCTCTTCCGTCACGCGACCGTCGCGCATGCCCACTACGTAGCAGGTCGAGAGATGCATCAGGCCGGCGTGATCGCATTTCCGCAAAAATTCCAGCAAGTGAAGCGTGGAATCCACATTGGAGGAAAGCGCTTCGCGCAAGTCCGGATTGAAATCCGTCAGCCCAGCGCTGTTCACGACCAAATCGAGCGATTTTGCCAGCCGGCTCTGCGTTGCCTGATCCAAACCCAGACCCGGCAAGCCGACATCGCCTTCAACCACGTCTACTTTCTCCTCGAGGAGCGCGCCCAATTTCCGGCCGTATTTTTCTTGCAAAGTGTCGAAAGCCGGCGATTCTTCGATAATTTTCTGGAAGCGCTTCTGCGCGGAAGTCGTGCGATTTTTGCGAATCAGCAGTGTGATCTTGCCGATATCCGGAACATTTTCCAACAAATCCACCAGCCAGACTTTGCCTATGAAACCTGTCACGCCAATCAACAAAATATGCCGCTTGGTCAGAGTCTCGCGAACAGAAAGCGGACCTTTGCGCGCTCCTTCGGCGAATAGTGCCACAGACTTGCTTGCAGGTGGCGCTGGCCGAACCGCCGTCTGAATGGCGGCTTCCAGCTGCGCGGGACTCTTTTTCCAACCAAGCTGTCCTAGCAGTTTTTCGCGCGCAATTCGACCATCGGTTGCCCCGCTGGTCAGCCATGCAAAGGGACCGCGCGGACGCACAACGGGATCGAGCAAGCGACCCGTCGCGTGCCCGTTTCGAAATTCCATCCGGTTGGAAATAAAGGATCCGACGCCAAGATGCTGCGCAAGCGGCCTCAAGATATGGTCCAAAAGCTGCCCGACAAGCACGACCCGCTCGCCACCCTGCATCGCATCGAGCAATTTCTCAACTGCCTCGCGCCGAAGCTGCGGCTTCAGCACGTAATGAAAATATTCTTCGCCCAGGAGATCCAACCGGTCGCGGCTCACTCCGCGCAGCAGCGTGTGCAGCAGCCTCGTCGCAAGTTTACGGTTTATCGCGTAATCGATTGGGCGGGTCACCGTCAGCCAAGCCATTCCCGCACGGCGCGCCCAGCGCTCGGCAAAACTCTGCGCGTTCCAGGTAAAGAAACCGACGGGTCGTAGCGCGCCAAGCTCGAGCAAGGAACCTTCGACGCGCCAGTAGGTCAAAGGCGGCGAGTCTTGATGCTTGATTGCGCCGCTCAAGTTGGTAGCTGGGTCCGCCATTTTAGATAACCGGCCTCTGCCAGACCGCTTTTACAACATAAATCCAATATGCTCTTAAAGATGGACTTAATGATTGCCAACCAAAAATCAGTTCATCCAGGTTCGAATGCCGCCACCGCCCGCTTTTCACACCCCTGTGGCCCCGGCCTGTGCGGGCGTCGCCTGCCTAAGAAAGTGTAAAAGTAGCATCCTCAGCGGCTTATCGCAAGGCGACTAGGGACTTTCAGGGCCAAGACACGAAGGTTGATCAAACGGGAACCTAGTAGGCTATGGTTTGGAAGAAGAAACGCTTCAGACGCCCCATCCGTAACGCTCGGCGTGCTCCAGCGTACGCTGCATCTCCTCGCGGAGCATCTCCGTAAACACAGATCCACCGATCGTGCTGGCGCCAAGCTGAGCGATATCTGGGGTGCGGTAACCGCCGGCAAGGACGCGATGCAGTGACTGCTCGACCCAATCCGCCTCGAGCGATAGCCCAAACGCATCCCGCAGCATTAGCGTCGCGCTCAAAATCGACCCGACCGGATTCGCCGAATCCGTTCCCACCAGCGATGGCGCCGAGCCGTGAATCGGCTCGAAAAGCGGGGCGCCGGTTCCAAAGCTAGCCGAAGGAATCAACCCGATCGAGCCCACCAGAGCCGCGGCCGCGTCGCTTAAAATGTCGCCGAACATATTGCTCGTCAGCATCACGTCAAACTGCGAGGGCTTCAGCGTGAGCTGCATGGCCGCGTTGTCCACGTACATGTGCTCGAGCTTGACCGAGGGATACACGCTGCTCATGGCGTTGACGGTCCGGCGCCAAAGCTGTGAGCTAGCCAAAACATTGGCCTTATCCACCGAACACACCCGCCGCGAGCGATTCTCCGCCCTTGCATAAGCAAACGTCGCGATTCGCTCGATCTCCGGCGTGGAATACGATTCCGTATCCCATGCCCGCTCGACGCCCTTTTCGGTCGTGTTGCCGCGCTCGCCGAAATACATCCCACCCGCGAGCTCGCGCACAATTTCGATATCCAAATCGCCTAACCTCTCTGGTTTCAAGGGCGAAATCCCGCGCAACGGCTCCAAGACCTTCACTGGGCGCAGATTGACGTAAAGCCCGATCCCCTTACGCAGTCCAAGCAGCCCGCTCTCAGGTCGCTTCCCCACCGGCAGCGCATCCCACTTCGCCCCGCCGACCGCCCCCAGAAACACCGCGTCGGCTTTTTTGCATGCGTCGAGCGTCTCATTTGGAAGCGGCGTGCCCGCGGCGTCAATCGCCGCGCCGCCAATCGGAAACTCGTGCAAATCGAATTCATGATTGAATTCGCGCGCACACTCGCCCAGCACCGTCGCGGCGGCGCGTGTTACTTCCGGCCCGATGCCGTCTCCAGGCAGCAGCACTATGGTCTTTTTCATCTGGGTCCCCACTTGCTCAAAAAAAGCTTGTAAGCCGCGAATTCCACCGCCGGCAGTTACGCTGCCGAGGTCGCTTCCGCCGCCACCTGCGCCGGTCGACGCCGCATCACTTCATGCGCAATCGCCACTAAGTCGCGCGGCCTCACCTGCTTGGCCTGATCCGCCAGCGTGGTCACGCGCCTATAGCATTCCGCAAGCTCTTCCTCGCTAGGCTCATAGCCCAAGTTTCGCAAGCTCACCTTCAATGCATTTCGTCCGGAGTGTTTCCCCAGCACAAACGACCGTGAAGGCACTCCCACTGTCTCCGGCGAAATAATCTCGTACGTCAGGGGATTCTTGATGATTCCGTCCTGGTGAATCCCCGCTTCGTGAGCGAATGCATTTGCGCCGACAACGGCCTTGTTCGGAGCCACTACCGCTCCCGTAATCTCGGAAAGCATGCGGCTCGAGCGGAACAGCTCTTCCAACTTTATGTTCGTTGTCACGCCAAAACTTTCCTTACGCACGGCCAGCGCCACGGCAATTTCTTCCAAGGCCGCATTTCCTGCCCGTTCGCCAATTCCATTAACGGTGCATTCAATCTGCCGCACACCAGCGCGAACCGCCGCCAGCGAGTTCGCCACTGCCAACCCTAAATCGTCATGGCAGTGCGCGCTAAGCGTAATTCCCTGCGGATCGTCGAGATGGGCGCGCACTTGCTCAAACATCGCTCCATATTCGTCCGGCACCGCATATCCAACTGTGTCTGGCAGGTTCAAAACTGTTGCGCCCGCGTCCACCGCCACCTGGCAAACCTGGCACAAAAATCCGATGTCGGTCCTTCCCGCATCCTCCGCCGAGAACTCCACTTCGCCGACGTGGTTCCGGCCAAGCCGAATCATCGAGCTGATCGCTTCCAGCGCCTGCTCTCTCGTTATGTTCAGCTTCACGCGAAGGTGCAGGTCCGATGTCGCCAGAAAAATATGCAATCGCGGCGCAGCGGCTGGTTCCAGCGCCTCAATCGCCGCTTTTACATCCTGTTGCTTGGCTCTAGCCAGAGCTGCGATGGGCACGTTTCGCACTTCACGCGCAACCTGCTTCACCGCTTCGAGATCACCCCGCGAAGAAATCGGAAATCCCGCCTCGATCACGTCCACGCCCAGCGCCGCAAGCTGCCGCGCCATGCGAATCTTTTCCTCGGTGTTCATGGAGAATCCCGGCGATTGCTCGCCGTCGCGCAGCGTGGTATCGAAGATGCTTACCGAGTCCATGGATTCCCTCCAGGTTACTAGTAGGACAGAAAGACGACCTCACGGTCAAATTTATCTTTGTTCTGCTTTTGATAATTCTGTCTTATACTCTCCAGCAGGGAGAATGGCCGTGGATCTCGGAGAACTGCAGGTATTTCTGATGGTTGCTAAGGAAGGCAGCTTCTCGCGGGCGGCCGAGCGCCTCTATCGCACCCAACCGGCCGTCAGCCTGACAATACGGAAGCTCGAAGACGGGCTCGGGCAGCCTCTTTTCGTGCGTGGCGCACGTCCGGTACGCCTCAGCGACGCCGGAACACTCCTCAAAGACTACGCCGAACGTCTGATCAATCTGCGCGATGAAGTAAAGAAAGGACTTACCGAGCTCGGAGGATTAAGCCGCGGCGAACTTTCCCTCGGCGTCAACGAAAGCTCCATCCACGCTCTTCTTCCGGCTCTCGCCAGCTTTCGCCAGCTCCACCCCGGCGTTCAGGTCCGCGTCCATCGCATGTTCTCTCGCGATATTCCCCACGAAGTCCTGAACTATCGCCTGGATCTCGGGGCAATTTCGTACGTGCCACAAGACCCTCAGCTTCAGGCCACCGAAATCCTGAAAGATGAACTCACTCTCGTGGTCCCCCCAAAACACGTGCTGGCAAAAAAGCGCGAAGTAGATGTCGAAGACCTTGGTAACGAGGACTTTGTTGCCCACAGCGTCGAGTCTCCTTTTCGCCGCCGCGTTATCGAACTCTTTGCTCGGAATCGTACAGCCCTGAAAATGCCCATCGAAATGCCCACCATTGAAAGCATCAAGCGCTTCGTGCAAATGGGCATGGGCGTGGCCATCGTGCCTCGCATGTGTGTGCAGTGGGAGATCGAGCATGGCTGGATGAAAGAAGTAAAAGTCCGGCAGATGAACATGCCGCGGCACGTTTATCTGGTTTCCCGGCGCGGCGCTCGCCTTCCGCACGCAGCCGCGGAACTGACTCGCATCCTGCGTGAAGCTTGAAAATAGGCATCGATATTCGCGGGAAGCAGATTAGCCGGATCCATCGGCAAGCGCATGGAAGACACTGCCGAACAACTGCGAGCCTTTGCGCTCCAAACGTGCTAACTCTTTGCTTCGAGCGCTGCTTCAACCGTTGGAAAAGTCGGAAGCAATTTGGTCAACCCAGCCACCTCGAGCACGGCCCTGCCTTGCTGGGTCAATCCAACCAGCGCCAGAGACTTCCCGATGTTGCGGCGGCTGACGAAAATCGAGACCAGTGCGCCAACTCCAGCGGAATCCAGAAAGGACACTCCACTCATATCGAGCACGAGATGCCCCGAGGGCTCGGGCCGCATGGCCTGAATGAAGTTATGAACCGTCTCTAAGCTGAGTCTTCCGTTCAGCCGCGTCACGCGCATGCCCTCTTTCGATGCAGGAAGTGTTACAAGGTCAAGTTGTATTGGTTGCATAAGCCCTGCAACGTAGCGCAGGACGCGGCGTTCCAGTATTAAAATTCGTTAATATTCGTTTCTCTTTCCAAACCTCCACAGCGAGCTCCCATATAAACATCTGAGTGTAGTAAATAACTAGATATTTGTTGTTGACGCCGCACTTTTTCTGCATTAACTTGAGCTTCGTGTGGCTTCCCTCTCAAGTGTTGGAAAATGCCCGCTCTTTCGCCGTCCAGAGAACTCGCACGGCCGTGTCACGCGACTTTTCTCGCCTGCCGAGCTCAGTGGCGCCCGTAGAAACAATGAATTATTGGAGAACTCTAATAATTCTTGTCTTTCTTTTTTTCGCGAGCGTCCAACTCCCCGTTTGTCGCGCCCAGTTTCAGCAGCCCCTGGTCTTCTCCTCCGCAGGTGCCGTCGCGACTCGCAACGACCAGACCGGCGCTCTGACTCCCGTGGCTGGTTCGCCCTTTCTCAACACCAGCCAAGCTCCCGCCTCCTCCTTCACCATCGACGTTCAGGGCCGCTTCCTTTTCGCGCTCGGCACCAACAGCATCCACATGTACCAGATCACAGATTCCACCACCGGCGCCTATCAAGAGGTTCTCAACTCACCATTTGCTTCACAAAACACAAACCAACCGCAATTCATCGCCGTCGAGCCGACCGGACAATACATTGCGGTCGTGAATCGGATGGGGCAGAACCCTGGCGACGGAATGGTCGAGACTTTCCAGATTGCTCCCGCGGCTTCGGGTGGTCCTGCTCTCATCCCTGTTGCAGGATCAGGGGTCGAGCTCGACTCGACGGCAATCGGATTCGCTCAGCCTCCCGATAACAAAGAATTTCTCATTTTCATGGGGCCGAACCCCTTATCTTCCAATCAAACCATCCAGTTCGGCTCAGAGTTTCAGGCCCTCTCCATTGATTCGCAATCCGGCTTTTTCACCGGCTACCAGCAAAATGCCGCATTTCCCGAGCGCGGCGATAGTTTCGCAATGGATCCCCAGGGCCGCTACTACGTGACCGGCACGCAAGACAATCTCCTCGAATTCGGATCACTCCAGCTTTCTGGAATTGGCACACAGGGACTTTCCGGTAACATCCAACTCCCCTATCAAAACTATCCTCAAGCCCTCTGGATCGACAGCACCGGAACCTTCGTATATGTCGCTATTTCAGGAGTTAACGTCCCCGTCATCGTAAATATCTATTCCGTCGACTTGCAGACCGGCGATCTTGCCGAGACTGCAAGTTCTCCTCTGCCCGGCTTCACCTCAATTCCGGCCTATTTCGCTGACCCGACTGGCTCCTTCGACTATGGGTTCAGCGCTGACCCAAACTCCGCCATCGCTTACACAGTGGATCCGCAAACGGGTTACTTCATCCCGACTGCCAACTCGCCGTTCACCATCACGCAAATCAATGGCACCCTCACTTTCAGCATTCCGCCGGGCCAGCAGGGGATCAGCGGCCCATCCGTGTCGCTCTCCACTTCGAATCTCGCTTTCGGAACTGTCCAGACCGGTTCTGCCAGCATGCCCCAAACAATCACGATAACAAGCAATGGAGGTCAGGCTCTGAGCGTGAACTCCATCTCCCTCGGCGGCGCGGATCCCAGCCAATTCCAGGAAATGGACACTTGCCAGACTCCTTCCGTGCTTCAACCCACGAAATTCTGCTCTATCAGCATCACGTTCCAACCTACGAGTACCGGCTCACAGCAAGCCGCACTCATAATCACTGACGATGCCCCGGACAGCCCGCAATCCGTGACACTCTCGGGAAATGGAGTTGCCCCGCCTCCTCCCGCCCCTGCCGTGACCGTCAGCCCCAATCCCGTCAGCTTCCCCACCATCACGCAAGGCGCGACGAGCACTCCCATCGCCGTCACCGTCACAAACTCCGGCAACGCCGCGCTTCATATAGCTTCCGTGACTCTGGGTGGCAATAACCCCGCCGACTTCACCATGACGAACGGCTGCAGCGGCTCCTACGCGGCAAACGCCAATTGCTCAATCACATTGACCTTTACCCCCACCGCGGCAGGCCAGCGTTCAGCTTCGATCTCAATATCCGACGACGCCCAGGATTCTCCCCAGTCCGTTCAGGTCAGCGGCACGGCTACGGCGGCTCCGCCGACAAAACCCATTGTTTCTCTCTCCACAACGTCACTTGTGTTTGGAGTGGTCACGCAGGGGACGGTGAACGGACCACAAAATGTCACGGTGACGAACACTGGCGGGGGTCCATTGCATATTTCGTCGGTCTCTCTGGCTGGTACAAACCCTGGCGATTTCAGTCTGACGAATGGCTGCACCGCCTCCCCTTACGCCGTCAATGCAAGCTGCACGATCAGCGTATCCTTTGCGCCGCTGCTCACCGGCACGCGCACGGCAACAGTTATGCTTACGGATGATGCGGTAGATTCGCCTCAAGCCATCAGTCTCGGAGGGACGGTCAATCCAGCCATTACTCTCAGCCCAGCTCCAAACGGGTCTTCCTCCGCAACGATCTCTGCAGGACAGTCGGCGCATTACAGCCTTCAGCTAACGCCCGGTGCGGGCTTCGCGGGTATTGTTTCGCTGGCCTGCATGGGCGCGCCTCTCGGCGCAGCCTGCCAGGTCCCCTCCACACTTCAGATCTCCAACGGGATTGCTACTCTATTTGAGGTCACGGTAACGACCAGCGGCAGTGCTTGGACATTGCCAATATCCGGAGCGCCGCGCTCCGCGCCCCCAGCCATTCCGCGTACTTTTCCGACGCTTGCGGCTGGCTTGATTTTGTTGCTCTTGTTGATGTTCAGTATTGCGCGCAACTTCCATCAGCGCCAAAGCCGCGCTCGCTTTGCTTTTGGAGGCGCTTTCGCAACGGCTCTTGTTTTTCTTGCGCTTGCCAGCGTGGGTTGCGGCGGCGGTAGCACAAGCCTTGCTGCCCCTCAAACTCCTCAGCCGCCTCCGGTCGTGACGCCACAAGGAACCTTCACAATCATCGTCGCCCCGTCAGCGACGTCCTCCACAGGTCAGTCGCTTCAACTGCAACCGATTCAATTGACGCTGACTGTGAAATAGCCGCGCGTCCTATTTCTCGACCGAAACGCGGTAAACTTTCCCCGCACCATCATCCGCTACGAGCAACGATCCATCTGGCGCAACTGCCACCCCCACCGGTCTCCCATACACATCAGGGCCGCCAGGATTCGTCACCAACCCCGTCATAAACGGCACGGGATCGGCCGACGGTTTCCCATCCTTGAATGCCACAAATGAAATCTGATACCCCGCGCGTGATGCCCGGTTCCACGATCCATGCTCCGCGATAAACGCTCCGCCCCTGTAGCTCTCCGGAAACTGCTTCCCTGTATAAAACGCGAATTGCAGCGGAGCCACGTGCGCGCCCAGCAAGACGTCCGGGATAATCGCCCGAGCAACCAACTCCGGCTTCTGCGGCTTCACTCGCGGATCGACGTTGCTTCCGATGTAGCTGTATGGCCAGCCGTAGAATCCTCCATCTTTCACCGACGTGAAATAATCCGGCGGCAGGTTGTCTCCCAGTTCGTCACGTTCGTTCACGCTCGTCCACACTTCTCCGGTCACCGGCTCGATCGCCAAACCCACCGGATTTCGCAGGCCGGTTGCATACAGCCGCGCGTTCTTCCCGTCCAGATCGCAAATCGTGATCGCCGCGCGAATCGGCGGCTCTCCCACCCCGATGTTCGATCCCGATCCAACCGAAACAAACAAGTGCTTCCCATCCGGAGAAATGGCCACGGACCGCGTGCTATGCCCTCCAGTCGGCAAATCCATCAAATGTTCGGCTTCCCCGAGCCGTTTGGACGTCTTCGGGTCATACTTGAATCTCACTAGCTCGTTTGTGTCCCCCACGTAAACGTAGTCGTCGTGGAACGCAATCCCAAAGGGCCGCTTCAATCCGCTCGCAAATACTTCGCGCTCCTCCGCGCCGCCCGTGTCGTGTGGGTCTCGCAGGATGTCCACCTGGTCAGCTCCGTTTTCCGCCAGAAAAATATCTCCATTCGGCGCCACCATCATCCAGCGGGGGACTTTGAAGTCCGCGGCGAATACATTGATGCGAAATCCTTTCGGCACCGTCGGAAGAAAACCTGCCGGAGGTTCCACCTTCTCCGGACCATTGCCCGCTGACTTCGTCGCATAAGGCGCCGGCAACTTTGGTTTTTGTCCGTGCGTAACTTCTTGCCCGAAAAGAATTGCGGGCAAAATCAAAAAACTGCTTAGCGCAGAAACTGCTCGTACTCGCATTTTCATAAACTCTCCTCGGCATATCCTTTCCGTACAGCACTATGATGCCCCGCGCGGGTGCCCGGCTCCAAGCTCCAATTCTAAAGTGAAGATGGCGCGGCCACAGCCACTACCAGCGTTTCCTCCCATAACTTAAGATCAGCGAAATACATCCAAATGCCTCTCGGGCACGTATATTCTTATTAGTCTTTATTAAGGGTTCCTATCATGCGCGCAGTTCTGTTTGCCGTTTTGATTTTTGCCGGTATCGGCGTACTCGCTTGGACCACTGCCAAACCCGACGTCGGCCGCAGCAATGCTCATGCATTGTTCCCGAAACCCGGCATTGATTCCCCGCTTGCGGCATCGAAAAGCCAGGATACAGCCGTTGTCGCCGGCGGTTGCTTTTGGGGAGTTCAAGCTGTTTTTTCTCATCTGAAAGGCGTGCTCTCCACGACTTCTGGCTACTCCGGCGGCGCAGCATCCACGGCTCACTATGAAGATGTCAGCACCGGCTCAACCGGCCACGCCGAATCCGTCAAAATCGTCTTCGACCCTTCGCAGATTACGTATGGCCAAATTCTGATGATTTTCTTCGCTGTCGCCCACAATCCCACTGAACTCAACTACCAGGGCCCCGACTACGGCACGCAGTACCGCTCCTCCATCTTCTCTTCGAACGCCGAGCAGGCAAAAATCGCCGAAGCTTACATAGCTCAGCTCAACGCTGCAAAAGTTTATCGGCAGCCCATCGCCACTCAAGTCGTCCCGCTAACCGCCTTCTATCCCGCCGAAAGTTACCACCAGGACTACCTCAAGCACCATTCTTTTGAACCTTACATCGTGATCAACGACTTGCCCAAACTCGCCAGCCTGAAGAAAGAATTTCCCGCTCTCTATCGCAATGAGTAGCATCTGCGCTTCATCCCCTGTTCCCGCGCAGAGCCCTATTCCTCTACCTCCTCCACTTCCCTTGCTTCCTTTACTTCCGATTCTCTCTGCAACGTATCTCTCTAAGCACAGTGTCACCAACCCGCCGCAGCTAGCAGGTTAGATTGAAGCAAGGCTGCCTCGTGCAGTCCTCTGAGTCCATTTAACAAGGAAAAAGAAAGAAGGAATCCCGATGAGAGCAATCCTATGTGGGGTGTGTCTGTTCTTCGCATCAACTCCCGCGCTCCTGGCCCAGGATGCGCACAGCCGCTCCTCTTCCAAACCGGTTACTGTAGAGTTCAAAAATCCTGCGGGCCAGATTGTTGGCACGGCGTTGCTCTCCAGTACTCCCAAAGGCGTCAAGATCGCTATGGATATTAAAGATCTTCCGCCGGGCGAGCACTCCATTCATATTCACCAGGTCGCTTTGTGCGATCCTCCAGACTTCAAATCTGCTGGACCGCACTTCAACCCTGGCAGCGCCGGACACCATCACGACGGTGCTCCTGCAGGAGACATTCCGAATTTCTCGCTTATCGTCGCCGCCGATGGCACCGCCCACGTTTCGGTAATCGCTCCTAACGTAACACTCGGCAACGATGATCATTCCGTCTTTAGCAATGGAGGGACCGCGATCATCATCCATGCCGTATCTGAGGGCCCGAGCGCTGCTGCACCCGCTCGCATCGCTTGCGGCGTCATCACCAGACCCTAGCCCAAGTACGAAATCACGCTTCACCTCAAATCATCTCCGCTCCGGGCGCTCTGTGACAGCTTTTCCTCCTGCGCCCGGCAGCGGACTCTTCTCGCCTCCCTCGGTCTCCTGTTGCATCAATCGTTCAAGGCTTGGATACGCGTAAATTGTCGGCGCATGATCCTGCATCAACCCGCCCGTGTCCGCCGTAGGCCCGTAGTTGCTGTGCAGGTCGTGCGCCAGCATCCGGAGCATCGCCATCTGCTGTCCCCGGTGATGCGCTGTGTGTGCAATCCGACGCGTCATCACCCACGCACGAGAACGCGCCACGTCAAAAAACTTCGTCCCTCCCTCCCACCACGCTTCGTCTTTCTTGCGCAACTCTTCAAGCCGCTTCCCGCTGAACTCCGCGTACTTCTTGATGAATTCCAGCCGCGTCTCCTGCGCGGGCAGCGGCGGCGCTCCCACCTCGATTCCCAGCATAGTTCGAAACCACAAATCCTCGCTGACGCATTGATGCACCATCTGTTCGCGCACACTCCGCCCTCGCGGATCTTTCGCATTCGGCCGGAACTCCAGTTCCCCATCGCGAAATTCGCTCCACACGCTAGCCACTTTCATCCGCTCCGTCTCGTACGTCTCAACTAGAAATTCGTATCTCATCGTCCCCTCCAATCATGGTAATTCGTTTCCTTCTCCTGTCTTCGCAATCCGTCCTCCCTCCCAAAAACAATTCTTTTTCTTAATTGGACGTACCGGATATAATCTGCTCTTCGCCGGTATTCTTTTACCGGCCTTGCGCCCCGATTCGAGGTACGCTTCGTGGTTGGTCGAAAAGCCATAACCACCTTTGCCCGCAGCTTGCTTGGCTCTCACTACCTCTGGGGATCCGCCGGCGCGTATCCGGGCCTGTTAAATGGCACCCTTTATCGTCCAGGTTCTGTTCCTTGGAATGAACCATCCTTAAGCCTCTCTGATTTATCCATCTGCGCTGCAAAGTGTGACGTCGCTGGCCACTACGTCTGCGCCGGCCGTTTTGAAAAATCTGGCGGGTCCATCGTTGCCCACAACGATTCTCACCTTACCGATTTTCTCCGCTCGTGCTCGCAAAAGTATCCCAACGCCCTCATCGCCCAGTGGGAAAGCACGGGCCTCAGCCAAACACCCCGGGTCGTCCGGGGAAGCAATGTCGACGCTGCTGGCAAAATTGTGTGGGGAGAAAATTGCCACAACCGCCGCCACTTCGATTGCATCAGCTTCGTGAACTACGTCCTTACCCAAACCACCATTGTTCCCAGCCAGCGGGAAGGCTGGCACGGCGGCATCGAAAATTACGCTGGGGCGTGGACCACCGATGTGCCACTCACCGACTCCCCCGTGGCAGGCGATATCTTGATTCGCTATACGGAAGGTGATGACAGCGTCCGCCACTACCACCACATCGGCTTTCTCGACGACAACAACTTTGTCGTTCAGGCTGAAATGGCCTCGGCAGGTGTGCACGCGGATGAACGCTACCTCGCTTCGCGCTGGCAAATGCGCCGCCGCCTCATGGATCGCTACATCCGCTCATCCTGAGTCTCGTACTATTCCTCGCTCTTGACACCGCCTTTCCCCTGCTCTACTGTCATGCCTCTAGAAAGTGGAAGTCGCATTCCCTTCCTGCTCCCGATGATTTCCGCTTTGGAGGTCTCCCATGCCATTAAGCCTTTTGACTCTTTCCATGGTTGCTTCCCCGTTGTCTACGAAAGAAGCCCTGAAGATTCTCGAGCGCGACGATTATCGCTGCCAATATTGCGGATTGGACGGGCGCGCCAGCTTCGAAAATGCCCTCGTCATGCGCGTCGATTTCGTTCACCCCCGCGTGCGCAAGGGCAAGAAGGATCCCGGCAATCTGGTCGCCTGCTGCACTCCCTGCAACACCATCAAAGGCACCAAGGTTTACGCCAATTTCGACGATGCCAAATCCTTCGTCCTCAATCAGCGGGAAGGCCTCCACAAAGCCTGGGAAGCCAAGACCATGCGCAAAGCGGCTCGGTCCGCGATGGCATAGTACACCTTCACGTTTCAGCACAGTGAGCGCGCTGCTTTTGTACCACGCGCGATGAGTGTGTCACCTCCGCGCACAGCACGAATAACTGTGCCACACGTGAACTTTCGACGGCGGCTAATCATTAAACCTTTAAACTCTTTCCGATCTTCGGCTCTTTCTAGGTGGCCGGCCACTGGTCTCGACCTTACTGCGTTACACTATCCGTTCTTCACCTGGAGTATGGGATGCCCACTCGTGACAACGCCTGGAAACTGCTCTGCGAATTCACTCAATCGGAAAGCCTGCGCAAGCACATGCTGGCCGTGGAAGCCTGCGTCCGCGCCTATGCTCGCAAACAGGGCGCTGACGAAGAAGCTTGGGGCCTCGCCGCGCTTCTCCATGACTTCGATTATGAGCGCTGGCCCAACAACGACCACGCTGCGGACAAGGAACATCCAGCAGAGGGCGCGAAAATTCTCCGGGAACGCGGCTACTCCGAGGAAATTATCCGCGCCATTCTTTCTCACGCCGATTATTCCGGCGTCGCTCGCCAATCTCCCCTCGAGCACACGCTTTTCGCCTGCGATGAGCTCGCTGGTTTTCTCACCGCGTGTTCGTATGTCAGGCCGTCAAAAAGCATCCTCGATCTCGAGGTGGATTCCGTGAAGCGCCGTCTCAAGGACAAAGCCTTCGCCAAAGGCGTCAACCGGGATGATGTCCGAAATGGCGCGGTCGAACTCGGCGTCCCGCTCGAAGAGCACATCGCTTTTTGCATCGCCGCCATGCGCGAACAAGCCGACGCTCTCAGCCTCCGCGGCACGTTATGAAGAGGAAGAGGTTTCTATCTGTCGGTTCGCGGGCTAGCATACGCAACTGCAATGGGAGCGAAATCAGGCTAAAATAAGAGAAGATGCTTACCCAGATAAAAGGAACGGATGCCGCGGCGGTTGACCGGCCGCGGCGCAAGACTTATGGCGTGCGCGTTGGGCACGTGCTGGTCGGCGGCGGCGCGCCGATCGTCGTCCAATCCATGACCAACACGGACACGGCAGACGTTTCGTCCACGTTCAAGCAGACCGTCGAGCTCGCGGAAGCCGGTTCGGAAATTGTGCGCTGGACCGTGAACGTGCCCGAAGCAGCGGCGGCCGTGCCGGAGATCAAAAAGCGATTGATTGATTCAGGATGCGAAGCGCCAATCATCGGCGACTTTCACTACAACGGGCACGTCCTGCTGACTAAATTTCCGGAGTGTGCGAAGTCGCTGGACAAATACCGAATCAATCCGGGGAACGTGGGCGCGGGCCAGCGTCGCGATGAACAGTTCTCCACGATTTGCAAAATCGCTCGCGACAACGGCAAGCCCGTCCGCATCGGCGTGAATGGCGGCTCGCTCAATCAAGAGCTGGTGATGCACAAGATGCAGGAGAATACGGACAAGAATTTGGGCAAGGAATCCGAACAGATTATCAACGACTGCATGGTGCTCTCCGCGCTGCAGTCCACGGAGTTGGCGCTCGAAAGCGGGCTGCGCCACGACCAGATCATCATTTCCTGCAAGACTTCCAGGCCGCGGGATCTCATTACCGTTTACCGTGATATGTCCGCCAAGACGGAACAGCCTTTGCATCTCGGCCTGACCGAAGCCGGCATGGGCATGAAGGGGCAGATCTGGTCGGCGGCCTCGCTTGGGGTTTTGCTTTATGAAGGAATCGGCGACACCATCCGGATCTCACTCACTCCAAAGCCGGGAGGCGACCGGCGTGAAGAAGTCTATGCCGCGTGTGAATTGCTGCAAGCGTTGGGGTTGCGTTCCTTTTCTCCGAGCGTGACCGCCTGCCCAGGTTGCGGCCGCACCACGAGCACGACATTTCAGGAACTGGCGGAGCGCATTCAAGGCTACATCCGGGACAGCATGCCTATCTGGAAGACGCAGTATGAAGGTGTGGAAACGATGACGCTGGCCGTGATGGGCTGCATCGTAAACGGCCCGGGCGAATCAAAGGCTGCGAACATCGGTATCAGCCTGCCGGGCACTGGCGAAGCCCCGCGTTGCCCGATTTATATTGATGGAAAGAAAGATGTAACACTCGAAGGAACCTACGACGAGCTGGCGGCCGCGTTCCAGGCCCTGGTCGACAAATACATAGCAAGCAAATACCCACGCAAGACGGCGGAAGCGGTGGTTCCGGCCGGGCGCTGAAGGATCCCATGAAAATCAGCCGGGAAGATGTTGAGCGAGTTGCGGAACTGGCCTATCTGGATTTGAGCGAGGCCGAATTGGAGATGTATCGCGCTCAGATCGACGAAATTCTGGAATACATCGGCAAGCTGAACGAATTGGACACGACAAACGTCGCGCCGATGGCTCAGGTATTGGCCGACGACCAGACGGCGGATGCCACTTTGCGTGAAGACGTCGTGGTGCCTTGCGATGTGGCTGGCGAGGTTTTGAAGCAGGCGCCGGATCCGGAAGCGCCATATTTTAGGGTGCCCAAGGTGATCGAGAGATAGTTGAGAGCGCCTGGATGACAACAAGCTGGACTATTGACGGAGTGAAAGGGGCGCTGGCGGCGAAGAAAATTTCGGCGCGTGAATTGGCTGCGGACTTTTTCTCCCGGATTGGTAAGCGGAACACCGAGCTGAATGCGTACCTGACTCTTTGCGAGGACCGCGCCTACTCCCAAGCAGACCGTATGGATGCGCTGGTTGCCGCGGGAAAGCCGTTGCCTGCGTTGGCGGGCGTTCCGATAGCCATCAAAGATGTGATCAGTACGCGCGGAGTGCGGACGACATGCGGATCGAAAATTCTGGAAAACTATGTACCGCCGTACGATGCGACAGCAGTGGAACGGCTGGAGGCTGCCGGAGCCGTAGTTCTCGGAAAGACCAATTGCGATGAATTTGCCATGGGCAGCTCGAACGAGAATTCCGCGTACGGAGCAGTGCGAAATCCCGAAGCGACAGACCGTGTGCCAGGCGGCTCGAGCGGCGGCTCGGCAGCCGCGGTAGCCGCTGGGCTGGCTGTAGCGTCCCTGGGCACGGATACGGGCGGGTCCATCCGGCAACCCGGCTCATTCTGCGGAATTCCGGCGATGATGGGAAGTTATGGGCGGGTTTCGCGCTATGGGCTGATCGCCTTTGCTTCCTCCCTGGACCGGATCGGTCCGTTTGCGACCAATTCGCGCGACGTGGCCGCCATCATGGGAGTCATCGCCGGGCGAGACGCCAATGATGCGACCTCGACCACCGCGCCAGTTCCGGATTATAGAGCCGCCATGGAAAAGCCGGTCGAGGGTTTGCGAATCGGCATTCCCAGAGAATATTTTGGCGAAGGCATGGACGAGGACGTCCGAAAGAAGATCGAAACCGGAATCAAGGTTCTCAAAAGGCTTGGCTGCCGGCTGCAGGAAATCCACATGCCGCATACGGACTATGCGATCGCGACCTATTACATTATCGCGACGGCGGAGGCTAGCTCAAATCTGGCGCGGTACGACGGGGTGCGGTACGGGGTGCGAGTCAAAGACGACTCTTTGCTGGCCATGTACCGAAAGACCCGTGGCGCTGGCTTCGGAGCCGAGGTTAAACGGCGGATTGTGTTGGGGACGTACGTCTTATCGGCTGGCTACTATGACGCTTACTACCTAAAGGGGCAAAAAGTCCGTGCGCTGATTGCGCAGGATTTTCGAGATGCCTTTACAAAGGTGGACGTGATTGTCACGCCCACCTCGCCGATACCGCCCTTCAAGCTGGGCGAGAAAACAAGCGACCCCCTACAGATGTATCTTGCTGATATATATACGGTTACAGGATCTTTGGCGGGTGTGCCTGGTATCTCGGTTCCATGCGGCAAAATCTGCGGCAAGCTACCGGTGGGGCTGCAAATTTTCGGGCCAGCCTTCGGGGAGCCGAACGTTCTGCGACTGGCCCATGCTTTCGAGCAAGCGGGCGGCGGCTCTCTCTGACGCTCCCAATGAAAGCCTAACCATGGCGCACGATCCCAGCGCTCTCTTCTCCGAACTGTCCAGAGCACAATCGCAATTCCTTCAAGCGGCCGACGCGGTTCCCTCGGAGTATTGGAAGACGAGTCCAGGCGACGGAAGGTGGTCCGCAGCCGAGTTGGTTGCACATTTGTTCATGGTAGAACGCGCAGTGATCGAGAAAGCCGACCGGGTTTCTCAGCATCCGCCGAAGCAAATCCCTCTGTTTAAGAAATTTCACATTCCCATGGCATTGGTGGAATCGCGTTGGGTTCGCCGCAAGTCGCCGATGCCCATAAACCAGGAAACGCTGACCGATAAAGAGGCAATGCTGGCGCGCCTGCGCGAGGTGCGCGAGCGATCGCTGGCATTTTTGGAAGAAGCGAGAAATCGCGACCTGCGAGAATACTACTGGAAACACCCCGCCCTAGGAATGCTCAACACTTACGGATGGATTCGATTCATCGCCGCGCATGAGATTCGGCACACAAAACAGATGCGCGAAATTGCAGCAAGCCTACCGAAAAGCGTAGAGAGTTTGCAAAAGTAGGACATTTTTTCACTCTCATTTCTTCTTCAGGTTCACTCGTAATGCGCGGCTCTCACTTGACGGAAATAAGGTAATGTCTTTTTACACAGGGGGTTGGAACAAAAGTACTAGTCTTCTCGTTTTTAGTTTGGAGAACGGAACGACTATTGCTTGGGAAATGGTGAATCGCGTACGCTGCAAAAAGCATCAAAGCTAGTAGAGGCGGATATTGGAAGCGCGGTGTGGTAAAGAGAAAAGGGACAAGGCCATGGTCACCGTAAAATCGAGCCAAAAGATTTTCACTGATGCAGAGATCGCCAGCCTGACTGGTATTTGCGTTGACCACATCCGCAATTTCGCGAAAAGCCGGCACCTGGGATTCATCGCGCGCGCCGCGGAAGCAGCGGGTAAGCAAGCTGACCAGTGGCTTTTCACGTTGTCCGACCTGATGGTGCTGGTAACCCTGTTCCCGCGCTGCACGCATTAAATCGCCAGCGGGATTCGATTTAAAACTGGCCCTTTCCGGAACACTGGCAAGGGCCTTTTGCTTTTTGGGGCAGTTGCGAGGGCGTGGGCGGCAGAGTATGCTCGCCAAAGGGCAAACCGATTCTTCGGAATGGCATCCTACAGGCCAGGAACTCCTTTGAATACACGTTCCCAGATCGCCTTGATTCTGCCGCTGGCCTTGCTGAGCTGCTGGGGGGCTGCCCGCCAAAATCCGCCCGCACCAGGTTCGTCCTCCGCACAGGCCTCGACGAACCCCAAGCAGCCGGCAGCGAAACAAGCGACTTCGCCGGAAGAGCTTACAGGGCTTCCACGAGGGAAAAAGCTGGTATTAAAAGACGGTACTTTCCAGCTGGTGCGGAGCTATGAACAGAATGGCGACCGGGTGCGCTACTACAGCGTGGAAAGGGATCAATGGGAGATGATCCCCGCTTCGATGGTGGACTGGGACGCCACCAAGAAGGCGGAAGCGGCTCAGGAAAAGACGCTGTCGGCTCTGATCGAGAAAGTTCATATTCAGGAGGCGGCTTCGAAGGCGGAAACGCCGGTAGACGTGGATGCGAGCCTGCTGGTGGCACCGGGCGTGTTTTTGCCAGAGGGTGAGGGGATGTTCGCTCTCGAGGGCAAGGCGGTAAAGCATCTTGTTCAAGTTGGCTCGGAGGACAAGACGGATAAGAAAACTGTCCTGAAGCAGATTTTGTCGCCGATACCGATCATTCCCAGCAAACGCAACATCGAGATCCCCGGCGCCAAAGCTGCGATACGGCTCACGAGCGGGGTGCCGGAGTTTTATCTGCGTGAGCAAGCCCCGGGGCCGGACGACGATTCCACGCTGATGAGGAGCGGCAGACAGAGCGACTCCGGGCCGGACGTCACTTTGGTCCGCGCAAAGGTGAAGGGGCACAAGCGCTTGCTGGAGTCGATCCGCAGTATGTTTGGCCAGGAGATCGGCGAGGAACGGACTGATATTGCCATTCAGCGCTGGGAAGTGGCGCCGGATGTGTACCGGTTCACGCTGAGCGCGCCGCTGCCTCCCGGGGAGTATGCGCTGGCGGAGATTCTCGCCGATGGATTGAACTTGTATGTATGGGATTTTGGGGTCGATGCGGCTCCCGCCTCCAATTCCGCTCCGCACTAGTTCTGAACCGCTCTCGGAAAGTGAAAAGAAATTCTCACCCCCCAAAAACGAGGGTGGGTTACCCGCGTGAAGGTTGAAACCCGAAAGTTGAAAGTCAAACCGGAGCAAAGCTAGGCGCATGGCGTCAGGGGTCGCGCTGGTTAACAGTGACTGCCCCACCCCCTCCCCTGTTTTTTTGTAAGTGTTCATTCTAAAGGGTTTTAAGTCCTGCGTTTTGTAAATGCGGATTCTAAAGGGGTTACGCGCCTGTTTTTTGGAAGTGCGGATTGTAAAGGGTTTAGTGAGTAGTGGTTGGTGATTAGTGGATAGCATTGGGAGCAACAGCGGGTTCCTTGCTGTGCTCGGACTCCCGAATTGTCGGAGTGAGCTTGATGGCTGGAAGGTGCTGAGTTCACAAAGGGGGATCAGGCGGAGAAATGAGGAGACATGGGTTGATCTAGGTTGAGGTGAAGAAAGAGCACAGGCTGAAGCCTGTGCCACTCGTCGCCTACCCTGGAGGTATCCAGAGAAATGTGAGGTAAGCGGATGAGAGGAAAGGGGTTGCGGCGTTCGCTGTGGATGCGCAGACAACGAAAGTGAGCAGTGGGCAGTGAAGAGTGAGTAGAAGGAGTGTCGGAGCGTGCATCGATGCCGAATCATATCAAATGATAGCAGGAATTGTGATTACTGTCAAGGTACAGTACTGTAGTTTTATCATTCGAATTGAGACGCGGGAAGTGGAATGGATGGAAGGAGTTGGCGGGAAACTGGGAGTTTGGTGAGACGGGGGTGCTGCAACGGAGCGGCCGTGCCTCCACATTTCTGGGAGCTCGGTCGCCGTTGCTGATGGGCACCGCGGGCGCCCGCTATCTTAGCGGCTGTTTAGGCGGCTCTTGAAATCATTCGCCACCAAATTACAGCTGGCCTGACTCTTTCCCACTTTTTGCGGATCATAGTTAGACAGTTGGATAACTCCATAGAAGACTTCGAGCGTCTTGCCGAGGTTCCTGTGAAGGAAGGCATCTGGCGGTGTGCGCCAGGTCATCAATCCATCTTTGCGGACGACCAATTCGCTGAGGCCCCATACGAGCGGCTTAATGAAGCCTTCCGGATAGTCGTATTTGCATTCGTTTCTATAGTACTTGGTCCGGGGCGACCGGGAGAGATACTTTGGATTATTGGATCCAACCTTGGCCTGTTCCCAAATTCTGACGGTGTTCATCCTCCCAAAAACCGGAGGAAGCTTGCTTGTCGGTCATGGCTGGTGCGTTCGTCTTCCAAAGTGCACTGCTGCACACTATTTTAGGAGAGAGCCGCTAGCTTTCGGAGCATTAGCCTGCGTCTCGCGGAGCGGAGGCGGATGCAAGATTTGTCCCGCACCTACGGTGCCCGGGAGCGGTATGGCGGAGTGGCCCTAGCCCTGACGGGCTGGGTTAAACTGTGGCGCGCCTGCGGCGCTTGGGAATTGTTCATGACGTGAGAAATCATGCCGTGGGGCACGCGCTGTGGAGAATTGAAAGACAGCATCTGCGGACCCGCCCCTCACAAAACGGGGCCGGGGATACGGCTGAAATGAGAGTTTCAGATGCCGGCGTACCAGGCGTAGCCGGCTTCTGGAGCGGCGGAGCCGAGGCCTTTGCCGAATTTTTTGAGATTGTCAGTGACGGTGATGTGGGTGATGAACTTCACGCTCTTGTAGCCGAGCTGGCGTGGGAGACGGAGGCGAAGCGGGCCGCCGTTGCCGACGGGAAGTTCGCCGCCATTCATGCCATAGGCGAGAAAAGTCTGCGGATGCAGGGCGTCGGCCATGTCGATGCTTTCCCACCAATCGGGATCGATCGAGAAGTAGACGACATAGCGGGCATGCGGCTGGACGCCGACGAGATCGAGGACGTGGGAGAGAGGGACGCCAATCCACTCGGCAATGTAGGTCCAGCCTTCTTCGCAAGAGAGCCCGGTGATCTGGCTGCGGGAGGGATAGCTCTTTAGCTTGGCGAGAGAGAAAGAGGCCGGACGGTCGACGAGGCCGTCAACGGAGAGGCACCAGTCGATGAAACCGCCGGCTTGAAGGCGCTTGTAGGCGTCCTTCAAGGGAGGCATATCGTTGGCGAGCGGAGGATTAGAAATATAGTTGCGCGGGAACTCGCGGGCCAGCGAATGGCGCGTGATAAGGCGCTGTGCAGCATAGGTTAACGTTTCACCGAGGCCAAAGATTCCGCCGGCATCGGGCGGGACGAGACCATATTTTTGCGCGAGGCGCGCGGCAACGGCGAGGCCGGAGACGCCCGCGGTGGCGGCGAGGCCCGTGCCGATGAATTTACGGCGAGAGAGATTGCTCATGTGCGCTCCAAAGACGGGGATCCGGCACGGCCGGTGATCATGGCCCTCATGCGAGGCCAGAAGCCGGCAACGAAAATCATAACGACGTGGACGAGAAGGAAAAGTACGAGAGCGACGGAGACAAAGAAGTGAAGAGTGCGCGCGGATTGGCGGCCGCCCAAAAGAGTGACGGTCGACGGAAACGCGGAGACGAAAGCGGGGGACATCGCCAAGCCGGTCCAGATGACCAGGGGGAAGAGAACGAAAATGACGAAGAGGTAAGCGAAGCGCTGGAGAACGTTGTAGGACCAGGCTTCGGACTCGCTGGGGCGCTTGAAACGCAAGTGATGAGCGATGGAGGTCGAAAGAGAACGCCAGGAAAGATCGGCTTTTGCTGGGAGCAAATTTTTGCGCAAGTGACCTGCGAAGATCGCAAAGGTTACGTAGACCAAGCCAGTCAATACGGCAATCCAGGCGGCCTGGAAGTGGAGGTAGCGGCTCCAGCCGTTCTGGTCGGGGAGAACGTAGCCGTAGCCAGTGGGGACCAAAGATCTGGAGGAGGGGATGTGCAGTTTGAATAACGGAGTCGTAAGGACGTTGCCGGTTTCGCCCCAGTAGAAGCGCGGGTGAGAGATGACAATTTCAGCGCCGGTGACGAGAAGGGCGAAAAAGCAGAGCGTGGTGATCCAGTGCGTGATACGGACAATAGCGGAGTGGCGCAGAGCGACCGTCGTGGAGGCGGGGGAGATTGGAACAGACGCTCCCGACCGAACTCGAACGGATTCCAAACTCGCCAATTCAGTCTCCCGCCGAAGATGCGGCTTGCACTCCCGAGGTAGGAGCATACTACCACGCAATAGCAACCTCGACCGATAGGCACTGGGGAGCGGGGCATGCGGGATTAGTCCGCAGAGAATAATACGACGAGCAGACCGAGAAGTGACCGCTTTCTCGACGAGCCGGAGTGGCTAAATGTGCTGGAGCAGCGGTTTACTGAGGCGGAGTGGGCGGCAGAGCATCTGCGAGAACTTCCAGAAGAAGTGCAAGAACCTCGGAAACGCGAAAAGGCTTCTGTAAATGATGAGGTCCGCCGGGGCCTTCCGAGGACTCGATTAGATCACCCGACATATAAATGACAACAGGCTTGCGACTCCCATGCGCGACGAGGATCTGTTCGGCCGCCTGCTTGCCGCTCACGCGGGTTCCCGCCTCAGCCAGATTCAGATCGCAGAGAATAGCGTCGTAAGACCGGTGGGCAACGAAAGCCAGGGCTTCCTTCGCCGTCGCGGCAGAGTCAACAGCCAACTCCCTGGCGACAAGCCCCTCACGGAGCAGACTGCGGACGCTCTCTTCGTCGTCCAGAACGAGTATGGAACGCCCCTTCAGGAGATTCAACCCGACTGAAGACGGGGTGGGAGAGGTATCGGGAGCAGCGCTTGACGACGGAGGCGTTTCGCCGAGTGCAAGAGGAAGGTAAACGGTAAATGCAGAACCCCCGGCCGGGAGGGCTTCTGCTTCGATGGTGCCGCCGTGCTCACGGATGATGGAGAGGCAGATGCTGAGGCCAAGGCCGGTGCCGCCCCCAGGACGTTTTGTGGTGTAAAAGGGATCGAAGAGGCGAGGAACGGAGTCGGGACGAATGCCGACTCCGTCATCCTGGAAAGTGACGGAAACGCGAGAGCCGAGACGAGTGAAACGGATTTGAATACGGCCGGATTCGCGGACTTCGCGGATGGCTTGTTCGGCGTTGGTGACAAGATTGAGAAAGACTTGAATCAGCTGGTTGGCATCGCCGATAACGCCCGGCAATTCCGGCTGGGGACGAAAATCAACTTCGACATTGTTTCTGCGGAGCGAGTGTTCGTGTAGCTGGAGCGTGCGTTCGACAATGCCATTGAGATCGATGGGTTTCTTCTGAGGCGAAGCGGGCCGGGAGAATTCGAGAAGATTCTGAACGATGCGCGCGGCCCGGCGGGCCTGGCGATGGGTCAATTCGAGCTGGCGTTTGGTGGCTTCCTGGTCAGACTGGCCCTCGCGGAGAAGTTCGGTGACGCCGAGAATGGCAGTGAGCGGATTGTTGAGTTCGTGCGCGACGCCCGCGAGCATCTGTCCCATGGCGGCGAGCTTTTCCGCCTGAATGAGCTGCTCTTCGAGCCGCTTCAATTCGGTAACATCGCGCCCGGAGAGGACCACGCCTTCGATTTTTCCTGTTTCGTCGGCGAGGGGGCTGAAATTGAAACGGATGCGGCGCCAATCGCCCAGCTTGTGGCGGACGCGAACTTCGAGGGAGCCGTAGTTCTGGCGTCCCGCAAGAACGTCGTTGAAGAGGGCAAGCAGTATGGGGCGGTCTTCCGAATGGGTGCGGCCGCCGAACTCCATCTCTTCGGTTTCTGAAAGCTCATAACCGAGAACTTCCTTGCAGCGTGGACTGACGAAGGTGAAACGGGAATTGGTATCCACGACGAGAATCAGGTCGGGGAAGCTGTCGATTAAGCGCCGTGCAAATTCCTGCTCCTTGTGGAGCTGGCGCTCCATTTGGCGGCGTGCGGTGACGTCCAGGACGGAACCCTGATAGCGGATGACACGGCCGGAGGTGTCGCGCACGGCGGTGGTGGTATTCAGACAAACAACGAGGGAGCCGTCCTTGCGCTGAAGGGTTATTTCGCGGCCGTGGGGAGCAGGCTGGCGCTCAACTTCCTCGATCAGGGCTTTTCTCTCGGCGCGGTCAGTGGCGACTTCCTGAACTTTTTTCGAGAGCAGATCCTCCTTGGAATCAAAGCCGAGCATGCGGATGAGCGCGGGATTGGCGTCGAGGATGGCACCCTCGGCGGTGACGATGTAGATGCCCTCCTGGAGACTCTCGAAAAGCTCGGTGAAGCGGGCTTCATTCTTGCGAAGAGCGGTGATGTCGCGGCCGAGGATGGTAAGGCCGTGAACCGCATTGTCACGAGTCATGGCGTGCGCGACGCAATCGAAGTAACAGATGGAATTCTGTTTCTTCAGGCGGACCTGGATGATGCCGGACCAGTGACGGCGCTCGAGGAATCGCGGCAAAGCACGGCGAATCAGTTCGGCACCCTCACCTCCGCCCTCCTCGAGGAATTCTGTCAAGGGCCGGCCGATAATTTGCTGATAAGTGGCGCCCACAAGATCCGCAAAGCTGCGATTGACCGCGCGGATCTCGCCTTCGAGCGAGAGAGCAACGAGGATATCGTCAAAGGAATCGATGAGGTCGCGATAGCCCTGCTGGGAACGCGAGATCACAGCAAAGAGCTGGTCCATCTGACGGTCGCTCGGAGGAGCCGCATCGTGCTGTTCCAAGCCGCGGACGAGGCCGCGCAGTTCAGAGATTTCCTGGGTGCGCTTCCAGGCATAGAAACCAAAGAGAGCAACGAGAACGACGAGGCCAATCGGAAGAGCCTCGAAACGGTGCGCAAGAGAGCGAATAGTGCCCCAGGATGTAAAAGCAAAGACGATCGACAGGATCAGGAGAAGAACAAAGGTCAGACGCCAGAGCTCACTCTGACGCTTTTCGAATTGCTCGAGGCGGGAGGAGATGGTTGAGCGGCTTACGGCGCTTGAGGGCGAATCCTTTGGGGAACTTGGAGAGAACTCGTCGTGTTTTGGCATGAGGGCACGGGCTGCGATTGGCGTGAGAAGCCAGAAAACCAGCCCATTACGGCACAAGCCATTGTAGAAACGCTATGAAGGACGGGCAATGAGAGGAAGAACTGGAAGTGCCTGAGAGTTACCTCTCCAAGATAGTTAAAAATGAAAGCGTCCCGACCAGCGAGGCCGGGACGCTTTGTAGTTCGAGTGTGTTGGAGGCGGGTGACTCCGCCCAGGGGTCGACTAGCCTTCCGTGGCGGCGTCGGCTTCGGCATCTTTCTGGAGGAAGTCGAGCGCTGCAGCTTCTTCTGCGGTGAGTTCGGCGGCTTCCGGAATTTCCTCGATGGGAGCGGGCGCAGGCATTTCCGTCAGCAACTGAATGCTGCGGTAGTGTTCGAGGCCCGTGCCAGCGGGAATGAGGCGGCCCATGATGACGTTTTCCTTGAGGCCGCGGAGGTAGTCCACCTTGCCGGCGACAGCGGCTTCGGTGAGCACGCGCGTGGTCTCCTGAAAGCTCGCGGCCGAGATGAACGAGTCGGTCGAAAGCGAGGCCTTGGTGATACCGAGGAGCAACGGACGCCCGGTTGCGGGACGGCCGCCATCGGCGATGACGCGGTCGTTTTCCTCGCGGAAGCGGAACTTGTCCACTTGCTCTTCGAGGAGGAACGTGGTGTCGCCCACGTCTTCTACCTTTACCCAACGCATCATCTGGCGCGAGATGGTTTCGATGTGCTTGTCGTTTATGTTGACGCCCTGCAGGCGGTACACCTCCTGAATGGCGTTGACCAAATAGGCTTGTGTGAACTTCTCGCCGAGAACGGCAAGCAAGTCGTGCAAGTTGAGCGGGCCATCGATCAAGGCTTCGCCGGCCTTGACGTGATCACCTTCCTGAACGTTGATGTGGACACCACGGGGGATGGAATATTCCTTGGTGGTCTTGCCGTCTTCGCTTTCGACGTAGACCTTGCGCATGCCCTTGGCGATATCGCCGTAACGGACGATGCCGTCGACTTCGCTGATGACAGCTGGATCCCGGGGTTTGCGAGTTTCGAAGAGCTCCACGACGCGAGGGAGACCGCCGGTGATGTCCTTCGTCTTGGTGGTTTCACGCGGGATCTTCGCGAGCACGTCGCCAGCCTGAACTTCGTCGCCATCCTTGACCATCAAGTGAGCACGAGAAGGCATGAGGTACTTTTTGCGGACCTTGCCCGAGGAGTCGCGCACAAGAATCGCGGGCTGATGTTTCTCGTCGCCCGGAGGAAGAGTGACGACGTCCTGCGAGAGGCCGGTCACTTCGTCCACCTGTTCTTCGATGGTGAGGCCGGGCCGCAGGTCGTCAAACTTCACGGAGCCGGCGGTTTCGGTCAGGATCGAGAAGGTGAACGGATCCCATTCGGCGAGGATCTGGCCATGGGTGACGTGTTCGCCGTCCTGGACGCGGAGGCGCGCGCCGTAAACGACGTGGTAACGCTCCTTCTCGCGCTCCTTCTCATCGACGATGGAGATGAGGCCCGAGCGGTTCATGGCGATGGAAGTGCCGCCGCGGCCCTCGACGAATTTAAGGTCCACGAACTTGACGACGCCGTTGTTGCGCGCCTCGAGCGTGGAACGCTCGGAGACGCGAGTGGCGGTACCGCCGATGTGGAAGGTACGCATGGTCAACTGCGTGCCAGGCTCGCCGATGGATTGCGCGGCGATGACGCCGACGGCTTCGCCAAGCTCAACCATGCGCCCGGAGGCGAGGTTGCGGCCGTAACAGAGAGCGCAGACTCCGCGGCGTGACTCACAAGTGAGCACGGAGCGGATGCGAACGCGTTCGATGCCCGCGGCCTGCACCTGATTGGCGAGGTCCTCGGTGATTTCCTGGTTGACGTCGACGATGACGGTGCCCTCGAAGTCCTTGATCTTGTCGAGGGAGACGCGGCCGACGATGCGGTCGCGGAGCGGCTCGACTTCGACGCCGGCTTCGATGATGGGCTCGACGTAAATGCCGTCGTTCGTGCCGCAGTCGCGCTCGTTGATGATGACGTCCTGAGCGACGTCGACGAGGCGGCGAGTAAGGTAGCCGGAATCGGCGGTCTTGAGCGCGGTATCGGCCAAGCCTTTGCGCGCGCCGTGCGTCGAGATGAAGTACTGCAGCACAGTGAGGCCTTCGCGGAAGTTGGAGGTGATAGGCGTCTCGATGACTTCGCCGGAAGGCTTGGCCATCAAACCGCGCATGCCGGAAAGCTGGCGGATCTGCTGTTTGGAACCGCGAGCGCCGGAGTCCGCCATGACATAGACGGGGTTGATGTTGCCCTCTTTGTCCTGGTTCTCGAGAGCCTTGAACATCTCGTCGGCGACTTTTTCAGTGACGTCGCCCCAGATGGCAATGACCTTGTTATAGCGCTCGCCGTTGGTGATGGCACCGTCGAGGTATTGCTGCTGGACCTTGACGACTTCCTTTTCGGCGTTTTCGACCAGCTTGTACTTGTCGCTGGGGATGAGCATGTCATCGATGCCGATGGAGATGCCTGACTTCGTGGCGTAGGTAAAACCCAGCTCTTTCAAATGATCGAGCAGGACCACCGTGTCCGCAAGACCATAGCGCAAGTAGGCGTAATAAACGAGCTGCTGAACACCCTTCTTTTTCAGAAGACCGTTCACGTAGGGAAATTTTGCCGGCAGGTGTGAATTGAAAATCACGCGGCCGACGGTGGTCTGAATGAACTGGCGCTCCATCTTGACGGGCTCGGTGTGCGGCACGTCCTGATCGTCGTAAGCGGTGGTGAGGTCAATCATTTCACCGCTGTAACGCAGACGGATTGGAGTCAGCAGTTCGACTTCACCGGCTTCTAGCGCAAGGACGACCTCTTCGGCGTTGCCGAAGACGCGGCCTTCGCCCTTGGCACCGGGCTTGGACTTGGTCAGGTAATAGATACCGAGGACCATGTCCTGCGACGGGACGGCCAGAGGTAGACCGTGCGCGGGCGAGAGTATGTTGCGCGAGCTGAGCATGAGCACGGACGCTTCGACCTGGGATTCGGGCGAGAGCGGAATGTGCACGGCCATCTGGTCGCCGTCAAAGTCCGCGTTGAACGCGGTGCACACGAGCGGGTGAATGCGGATGGCTTTGCCTTCGACGAGGACCGGCTCGAAGGCCTGAATGCCGAGCCTGTGCAGCGTGGGAGCGCGGTTGAGAAGGACGGGATGCTCGCGGATGACGTCCTCGAGAATGTCCCAAACCACGGACTCCTGCTGTTCGACCATTTCCTTGGCTTGCTTGATGGTGGTGCAGTGACCCTGGGCTTCGAGCTTGTGATAAATGAACGGCTTAAAGAGCTCGAGAGCCATTTTCTTGGGCAAACCGCACTGATTGAGCTTAAGTTCCGGGCCGACGACGATGACCGAACGGCCGGAATAGTCCACACGCTTGCCGAGAAGATTTTGGCGGAAGCGGCCCTGCTTGCCCTTAAGCGTATCGCTGAGGGACTTGAGCGGGCGGTTGTTGGTGCCGCGCAGAACGCGACCGCGCCGGCCATTGTCGAAGAGAGCGTCCACCGCTTCCTGGAGCATGCGCTTTTCGTTGCGGACGATAACGTCCGGGGCGCGAAGCTCCATGAGCTTCTTAAGACGGTTGTTGCGGTTGATGACGCGGCGATACAGATCGTTGAGATCGGAAGTGGCAAAGCGGCCGCCGTCCAGAGGCACGAGCGGGCGCAACTCTGGCGGAAGGACCGGGACGACGTCGAGAATCATCCACTCGGGCTTGTTGCCGCTTTTGCGGAAGGCCTCGAGAACTTTCAGGCGCTTAGCGTATTTTATGCGCTTCTGAAGAGAAGGATCGGCCTTCATCTTCTCGCGAAGTTCTTCGGAGAGCTTATCCACTTCGACGCGGCGGAGAAGTTCCTTGATGGCTTCGGCACCCATCTTGGCGGTGAACTGGCCGGGATATTCTTTTTGCAGCTCGCGATATTTGTCTTCGAGCAGGACTTCGCGTTCGCGAAGGACTGCGACTTCGCCGGCATCCACGACGACAAAGGCTTCGAAGTACAAAATGCGCTCGAGGTCGCGCATGGAAATGTCCAGCAAGTAGCCGATGCGGCTGGGCAGGCCCTTGAAGAACCAGACATGTGAACAGGGCGAAGCCAGCTCGATGTGGCCGAGACGCTCGCGGCGTACCTTGCTGAGCGTGACTTCCACGCCGCATTTATCGCAGATGACGCCGCGATGCTTCATCCGCTTGTACTTGCCGCACAGACATTCCCAATCGGTGACGGGGCCAAAAATTTTGGCGCAGAATAGGCCGTCGCGCTCGGGTTTGAAGGTACGGTAGTTGATGGTCTCGGGTTTGGTGACTTCGCCGTGGGACCACGAGCGGATTTTTTCCGGGCTCGCCAAGCTGATTCGGATGGAATCGAAATCGGCGATCAAACTGGCACGATCATAAGGGCTGCTGCGATACAAGGTTGTTTCCTCCCTCCCCCGGCTTTCGCCAAGGGCCGCGGCCTGGTGTTTTGCACCAGGCCGGCTGAGAACCCAACTACCGGAAACTGCGAACTCTTTACGTCAAGCCGAGTAGGGGCACGATATATCGTGCCCCTGCCACGACACATTTCTAATCGGCGGCTTTCTCGGTCGCCGGGGCTTTTTGACGCTTCATCAATTCGACATCCAGGCAGAGCGATTGCAGCTCGCGGACGAGGACGTTGAACGACTCGGGCACGCCGGGTTCGATACCCGGTTCGCCCTTGACGATGGCCTCGTAGATTTTGGCGCGGCCATAGACGTCGTCGGACTTCGCCGTGAGAAGCTCCTGGAGGATGTGCGCGGCGCCGTAAGCTTCGAGCGCCCAGACTTCCATTTCGCCGAAGCGCTGGCCGCCGAACTGCGCTTTGCCGCCCAGTGGCTGCTGGGTGATGAGCGAGTACGGACCGATGGAGCGCGCGTGAATCTTGTCGTCGACGAGATGCGAAAGCTTGAGCATGTAGATGTAGCCGACAGTGACCGGCTGGTCGAACATATCGCCGGACATGCCGTCAAACAGATTGATCTTGCCGGCGTGCGGCAAGCCCGCAACTTCCAGCAAGTGGCGGATTTCCGGTTCGCGAGCGCCGTCAAACACCGGCGTGGCGAAGGGAATGCCGTCGCGGAATCCCTCGGCGTAGTCGAGCAGCTCATCGTCGCTCAACTTTGCCAGCGTCTTCCAAATGGTCGTGTCCGTGAAGACTTCGCGGAACCAGCGGCGCAATGCTTCGGCCTTTACTTCCTTACTGAGCAGGCGCTTAAGGCTGTTGCCCAGCTCCTTGGAAGCCCATCCGAGATGCGTCTCGAGAACCTGCCCGACGTTCATACGAGAAGGAACGCCGAGGGGGTTCAGAACGATCTCTACCGGCGTGCCATCGGGAAGGTACGGCATGTCTTCCTGCGGCACGATGCGGGCAATGACGCCCTTGTTGCCGTGGCGTCCGGCCATTTTGTCGCCGATGGAAAGCTTGCGCTTCATGGCGATATAGACCTTGACCAGCTTGATGACGCCGGGAGGCAGCTCGTCGCCCTTCTTGAGCTTCTCCTTGCGCTCTTCGGTGATCTTGCGAAGCACGTCGATTTGGCGCGAGGTCATCTCCTCGACTTCTTCGATCTTCTCGATGAGCAGAGGATCCTTTTCGTTCAGCTTCAGGCGCTTGAGGTTGCGGGTGGAGATTTTTTCGATCAAGTCACGCGTAAGCTCGACGCCCTTGGTCAACAGGCGCTTGTTGGTCTTTTCGTCGTGCAAGTCTGCCTGTAGAATTTTTCCGCCCAGCAAATCCGAAAGGCGCTTGAGGCGCTCATCCGTGAGGATGCGGATTTCGTCGGCGAGGTTTTTCTCGAGTTTGAAGACCTGCGTGGCTTCGATGGCCTTGTGGCGCTCGTCCTTTTCTCCACCTTTGCGGGTGAAGATTTTAACGTCGACGATAGTGCCTTCGATGCCCGGCGGACAGTAGAGAGAAGCGTCGCGAACGTCGCCGGCCTTTTCGCCGAAGATGGCGCGAAGAAGTTTTTCTTCCGGCGTGAGCGTGGTCTCGCCCTTGGGCGTGACTTTGCCGACCAGAATGTCGCCCGGCTTGATCACTGCGCCGATGCGGATAACGCCGCTCTCATCGAGGTTGCGCAGAAAGGATTCGCTGATGTTGGGAATGTCGCGCGTGACTTCCTCTGGACCGAGTTTGGTGTCGCGCGCCTCGATTTCGTACTCCTCGATGTGAATCGAGGTGTAATAATCGTCCTTCACCAGTTTTTCACTGACGAGGATGGCGTCTTCAAAGTTGTAACCGCGCCAGGGCACGAAGGCCACGAGCACGTTGCGGCCAAGAGCGAGCTCTCCGCGTTCGGTGCAAGGACCGTCAGCCAGGACCTGGCCCTTTTTCACGCGATCGCCGACGCGAACGAACGGCTTCTGGCTGATGCAAGTATTCTGGTTGGAGCGCTTGAACTTGATGAGCTGATAGATGTCCGCGCCCACTTCGCGGCTGAGCACGCCGGAGTGGTCTGATTCGACGCGCACGATGATGCGCTCGGAGTCCACTTGGTCGACGATGCCTTCGCGCTTGCAAAGCACGACCGCGCCGGAATCGCGCGCGGTGACGCGCTCCATACCGGTGCCGACGAGCGGAGCTTCCCCGCGGATGAGCGGCACAGCCTGGCGCTGCATGTTGGAACCCATGAGCGCGCGGTTGGCGTCGTCGTTCTCGAGGAACGGAATCAAGCTGGCGGCCACGGAAACGAGCTGCTTTGGCGACACGTCGACGTAATCGACTTCGTCGCGGCTCTTGAGCACGAAGTTGCCGGCCTGGCGGCAGTTGACGAGTTCGGTGGTGATCTTCAAACGCTCATCGAGCGAAACGTTGGCCTGCGCCACGACGTATTTGTCTTCTTCCCAAGCGGAGAGATAGAAGCAGTACGGCTCGTAGACGACTTTGCGGCGCTTGAGCTCTTCGTTGAGCTCTTCGACTTTGTCCTTTTCGACGATTTCCCCGGCTTTGAATTCACTGTCGCCAGCGTTGACGATTTGGACGTAGTCGATGATGCGCCCGCCCTTCACGCGGCGATAAGGCGACTCGATGAAGCCGTAGTCGTTGATCCGCGCAAAACAAGAGAGCGAGCTGATCAAGCCGATGTTCGGGCCTTCCGGCGTTTCAATAGGGCAAATGCGGCCGTAGTGCGTAGGATGAACGTCGCGCACTTCGAATCCCGCGCGCTCGCGCGAGAGACCGCCGGGCCCAAGAGCCGAAAGACGGCGCTTGTGCGTAATTTCGCTAAGCGGGTTGGTCTGGTCCATGAACTGGCTGAGCTGCGAGGACCCGAAGAATTCGCGGATCGCGGCCATGACCGGCTTTGCGTTGACCAGGTCGTGCGGCATAGCCGTGGACATTTCCTGGTACACGCTCATCTTTTCCTTGATGGCGCGTTCCATGCGGACGAGGCCGATGCGGAACTGGTTTTCGAGAAGTTCGCCGACGGCGCGGACGCGGCGATTGCCGAGATGGTCGATGTCGTCGACGACGCCGATGTTCTTGCGCAGCTTGAAGAGGTATTTAATCGCCGAAACGAAGTCCGGCGTATCAAGTGTGCGGTTGTCGAGCGGCGTATCGAGCCCCATCTTGATGTTGAACTTCAAGCGGCCGACGCGGCTGAAATCGTACTTGCGCGGGTCGAAGAACATGCCGCGGAAAAGATTCGTAGCCGTTTCAAGCGTCGGCGGATCGCCGGGACGCAGCTTGCGGTAGATTTCGATGAGCGCTTCCTTCGAAGAGCGGATGGCGTCCTTATCCAGCGTGCGAGAAAGAACTAGACCGATGTCGTCGCGCTCCGGGAAGAAGACGTCAACTTCGGTGATGCCGCCTTCGGCAAAGGCCTGCCAAAGTTCCGGCGTCAACGGCTTGTTGGCTTCGAGCAAAACTTCGCCGGTTTGGCGGTTGACCACATCGGCGACGCTGTACGCGCCTTCGAGGTCGGCCAAGGCGGCGCGAACCTGCGAAATCTTCGCCTTGATGAGTTCCTTGAAGAGATTTTCGGTGATGCGCTTGTGCGCGCCGACGATGACTTCCTCGGAGCGCGGGTTGCGGATTTCGTGGGCCAGCTTACGGTCCACGATTCCCGGCGAAACGTTCCAAAAGAGATCCTTGTCGCGGAGCGAGATGCGTTCGACCTGGTAAAAAGTGCGCAGGATTTCTTCGTTGGACTTCATGCCCAGCGCGCGCAAGAAAATAGAGCCGAGGAATTTGCGCTTGCGGTCAATGCGCACGTAGAGAATGTTTTTCGTGTCGTACTCGAACTCGACCCACGACCCCCGGTACGGAATGATTTTGCCGAGGAAGTAGGAGCGATTGTTGGCGCTCTCGAAAAAGACGCCCGGCGAGCGGTGCAACTGACTGACGATGACACGCTCCGTGCCGTTGATGATGAACGTTCCGTTTTCAGTCATCAACGGAATATCGCCGTAGAAGACTTCCTGTTCCTTGATGTCGCGAATGGTCTTGGCGCCAGTATCGGGATCCTTGTCGTAAATGGTCAGACGGATGGTGACTTTGAGAGGCGCGGAGTAGGTCATGCCCCGCTCCTGGCACTCGTTCACGTCGTACTTCAACTGCATGGCCACCGGATCGCCGCACTTGTTGCAGAAGGTCGGCGTGTTCTTGTTGAAGGTGCCGCACTTGTGGCAGATGACGTCGCCGGTCTGGTAAGGATTGGTGACTACGGACGCGCCGCAATTGCGGCAAGTGGCGCGGAGGTGATGCAGTCCCTTCAGGTTGCCGCACTTGCACTCCCAGTTGCCGATCGAATAGTCCACGAATTCGAGCTGCGACATCTCGCGGAAATCCTTGATCGGAAACACGGACGTGAAGACGGACTGCAGACCACCGTCATCGCGCTCGCTCGGCAGGAGGTCCATCTGCAAAAATCGCTGATAGGACTTCATCTGGACTTCGATCAAATTCGGAATTTGGATCGAGCCCTGAATTTTCGCGAAATCGAGACGCTCGCGTTCCCTGACGTGCTGGTGACTATTTGGCATTGCTTGGTCTACCTTTTCCCTTTCGGGCGAATAGCGGAAAAAATGGAGAACTGCGTGCAACCGGCGTGATGCGCTTCCTGCCCGAAGTAAGCGAGCACACGGCTGCAGTGGGTCCAATCAGGACCAATGGAGTTGTAAAAATAACCAGCCTCGACTTGCGTACGTGAATCCTTTGGCGCGGCGGGTCACGCTTGCTTCAGCCCGTAAATTGGCCAATGCAAGCAGCCGCGCCCCCTCTTGAAGCCCGTACAACAAATAACTACTTGATTTCGACTTTGGCGCCCGCGTCTTCGAACTTCTTCTTGATGGTCGCGGCTTCTTCCTTATTGACGCCCTCTTTGACGGTCTTGGGAGCGCCGTCGACGAGGTCTTTGGCTTCTTTCAAGCCGAGGCTCGTGACTTCGCGAACCGCCTTGATGACGTTGATCTTGTTGCCGCCGACGTCAGTGAGAACGACCGAGAATTCCGTCTTCTCTTCCGCCGGTGCCGCGCCTGCCGCCGACCCGCCGCCCGCCGCCACGACGGTAGCTGCAGCCGCCGAGACGCCGAAGGTCTCTTCCATCTTCTTGACAAGGTCCGACGCTTCCAACAACGTCAGCCCCTTGATTTCTTCCAGGATCGTTTCCACTTTCGACATGACTCTTTCTTCTCCTCTCAAAATTAAGAATTAAACCTACTGGGCCGCTTCAGGGCTTACCACAGGAGCCGGCTCGGAACTGCTCGCCCCGCCGGACCCAAACTTGTTTGCTTTGATGGCTTCGCTGACGGTAACCGCGAGATTGCGCGGCAGCGCGTTCAGCGCCATCGCGATTCGCTGCGCTGGAGCGTTCAGCAGGAACATAATCTTGCTGAGCAGCTCTTCCTTTGAAGGCAGATTCGCAAGCTGCTGAATCTCCGCAATCGAAATGACGCGGCCTTCGACGAGACCGGACTTGAACTTGAATGCCGGAACGTCCTTAGCCACTTTGGTGAGCGCCTTCGCAAGCGCCACCGCGTCGGTCTGCGTATAGGCGATGGAATTCGTGCCGGTCAGGTTCTTGAGCAAATTTTCCGCGGGCGTGCCGGCTCCGGCGCGTTCCGCAAGCGTGTTCTTCACGACCTGGTATTTGCCGCCAGCGGCCTGCACGGCGCGGCGGAGCTTGGTGTCGGCTTCGACGGTGATGCCCTGGAAGGTCGTTAGAATCACGGTCGAGACCTTGGCCAGTTCCGTTTTCAGGTTGTCTAGGTCCTGCTGTTTTTCGCTGCGCTTTTTCATGATCCCGTTTCCTTAAACTCTTCGCTTAAGCCGCCGCGGCCAGCGTTTCCGATTCAAGCAAATCGATCGGAATGCCAGGGCCCATCGTCGAGGTCAGCGTGATTTTTTTCACGTACTTGCCCTTGGCTGCCGCCGGCTTGGCTTTGATAACCGCTCCAATCACGGCATGCGCGTTTTCCGCGAGGTGCGCGGCGTCAAACTGAATTTTGCCAATGGCGCAGTGAACGATTCCGGCTTTATCGACACGGAACTCAACTTTGCCGGCCTTGGTTTCCTTGATCGCTTTGGCCACGTCGAAAGTGACCGTGCCGGTCTTAGGATTAGGCATCAGGCCGCGCGGGCCGAGCACTTTGCCCAGCTTGCCCGCCGATTTCATCATGTCCGGCGTGGCGATTACGGCGTCGTAATCCGTCCAGCCGCCCATGATTTTCTGCACCATGTCATCGCCACCGACGAAATCCGCGCCCGCATCCTGCGCTTCGCGCACTTTTTCGCCGCTTGCAATTACGAGGACACGGACCGACTTGCCAAGCCCATGCGGAAGAACTACCGTGCCGCGAACCACTTGGTCCGAATGCTTCGGGTCGACACCCAGATTGATGGCCAGCTCGACCGTCTCGTTGAACTTCGTGTGGTGCGTCTTCTTGATCAGCTCGCTGGCTTCCGCGAGCTTGTAGGGGCGCGCTTCCACCTTCTTGCGCGCATTCTCGACGTGTTTGCCTACTACTTTTGTTGGCATTCTCTCTTACCTCTTCGACCTCGTAGCGCCTGAACTCCTAGGCTTCCACGACTTCCAGACCCATGTTTCGCGCCGTGCCCATCACGGTTCGGACCGCGGAGTCCAGATTTGTGGTGTTGAGATCGACAAGCTTGATCTTCGCAATCTCTTGAACCTGCTTTTTCGTGACTTTGCCGACTTTGTTGCGGTTCGGTTCAGCCGAGCCCTTCACGATGCCCGCCGCGCGGAGCAGTAAAATGGAAGCTGGCGGAGTCTTCAGAATGAACGTGAACGTGCGGTCGGTATAAACCGTCACGAGCACGGGGAAAATCATTCCGTCCGGTTCCTTCGCCGTTTTGGCGTTGAACTGCTTGCAAAAATCCATGATGTTCAAGCCATGCGGACCGAGCGCCGTGCCGACTGGCGGCGCCGGCGTCGCTTTGCCCGCGGGCAACTGCAATTTGATGGTTGTCTGTACTTTCTTAGCCATGTCCCTGCCTCAATATCGTTTTACCTGCTCTGCCACTGCCGGGCCGCTCAGCCCAGCTTTTCCACGCTCGCGAAGTCCAATTCCACCGGCGTCGAACGGCCAAAAATCGTGACGGAAACTTTGAGCCGGCTATGGTCGTTGTCGATCTCCTCGACAGTGCCGTTAAAATTGGCGAATGGCCCGTCGACTATGCGCACCTGCTCATTCCGTTCGAACACCACTTTTGGCTTCGGCCGGTCCGTCGGAACATGGACGCGATTGATGATGGCGTCAACCTCAGTTTCCGACAACGGCGATGGCGCCGTTGCCGAACCCACAAAACCAGTCACTCGCGGAGTCGATCGCACGATGTGCCACGTGTTCTCGTCGAGGTCCATTTCCACGAGCACATATCCCGGATAGGTCATCCGCGAGGAAACGACCTTCTTGCCTCCGCGCATTTCCACGACGTCTTCCATCGGTATCAGCACGCGGCCGATCTTGTCCTGCAAGCTGAAAGCTGAGACGCGGCTTTCCAGGCTCTCTTTGACTTTCTTTTCAAAGCCCGAATAGGTATGGATGATGTACCACTGCATTGCCGTCAAGCTATAATCCCCTCAGACGCCGAAAATTTTGAAAATGCGCGCGACACCCATCTGCACCAGCCAATCGACTGTCGCCAGAAAAACCCCGAAAAAGAAAACCGTGGCGATCACCACACCGGTCGTCGAAACCACGTCCTCGCGCGTCGGCCAGGTGACCTGCTTCATCTCCACGCGAGTGTCGTGTAAAAACTGACGTGCGTCCCTGAAGCCGCCGGTGACCTTCTCGCCGATTCCGGCCGCCGTTCCCGTGATTGCGTTACTTTGCGACTCGTCGTTCTTCACTTTTACCGCCTGCGTGGCCATTCGTCCCCTTCACCTTCACGTACCAGGCGCCTCCGCCTGTTGCTGATCTCTGGCAGGGGAGGAGGGATTCGAACCCCCATACCCGGTTTTGGAGACCGGAGTCCTAACCGTTGGACGACTCCCCTAAAAACCCAAAACCGCTCCGCCCGATGCCCGTTCCAAAACGGAAAATTACTTCACTTCCTTGTGCCCGGTGTGCTTGCGGCACGTATTGCAAAACTTCCTGGTTTCCACGCGTTCGGAGTGCTTCTTCTTGTTCTTCGTCGTCGTGTAGTTGCGGTTTTTGCAATCGCCGCATTGCAACGTGATAATTTCTCGCATGATCTAATTTCCTTCTGTCGTCCAGCCCTCGAACAGCGAGGGGAAATCGTTACTCGATGATTTCGGTGACGGCGCCGGCGCCGACGGTGTGGCCGCCTTCGCGAATCGCGAAGCGCAAGCCCTTCTCGAGAGCCACCGGCGTGATCAGCGTTACTTCGCAGCTTACGTTGTCGCCCGGCATCACCATCTCCACCCCTGCCGGCAGCTTTACGTCTCCCGTCACGTCCGTCGTCCGGAAATAAAACTGCGGCCGATAGCCCGTGAAAAATGGCGTGTGCCGCCCCCCTTCTTCCTTCGTCAATACATACGCTTCC
>DATJXZ010000050.1:0-2934 GCA_035499815.1 Candidatus Solibacter sp.
CGAAGGCGACGTTACCATGAAAAGCGTGAAGCGTAGGAAGTTTAAGATGACGGGCTACCACTACCACCGCCTACGCTCGTACCGGATTGTTTATGGCTTGCGGTGCTTGAAGAATTCCACCTGGCGGAGGCGCTTTTCGGCTTCCGCTTTGCTTTTGTAGGGGCCTCCGAGATTTTTGCCCTTTTCGGAGAGGACCTTGTAGCCTTCTTTTACTTTTTTGATCATGGCGCACCTCGCATTTCATTTTTGGGCGATTGGGTGCGCGATGCAATGCACGGTTTGCTGTAGGCGCGGGCGGGGACGGAAGGACCACGACGAGGTGGGGCGTTCGTCGTGGTTATCTGAGTTGAGGCGAAGGCGATTCGGATGGACGCGGGGCCGCCGCGGAATTCCGGCGGGGTGACAAGCTTGAAAAAACCTCACGGGGCTCAGGGATTTGTGACCTGTTCGGAGATGCTGACTTCGCGGATGGGGACGTAATATTTTTGCTCCCATTGCTGGTGGAGAGCGCTCTCGGCGTAGGCGTCGGCTGCGTCGCGGTCTTTGAATTCGATGGCGTAGGCGGCATTGAAATCGCGGGGCTGGATTCGGTCGGCCTTGATCCAGATGTTTTTGATGCCGGGAACCTTGGCGGCCATTTCTTTGACGCCTTCGAGCGCGCGCTGTTTATCGGCATCGGCAACTCCCGGGCGCCATTTCAGAATCACCATGTGAATGATGGTTTTCGGCTGGCCGAACTTATTTTGACCGGCGACGTAGCCGCTTGCGAACAGCGCCACAGCCATAAGCGCGACAACCGGGATTTTTGCCGCTGCCGTGAAACGAATGCGCATGATTGCTCCTCTCGATCGAATGCTCAAGTTGTTGGACGTACGAGTCTAAGCGACGGCGCTTTGGCTATGCAAATTCGGCTGTGCAACTTCTGGGTGCGCCCCTGCGTATCTTTACTGGCGGCAGGGAATCGCATTCGATCCGCGCTCCGGTGACGCGCATTTGCATGTTGACCCGCTGGTTTCGGGTTGAGTAGCATGCGCGAGTCCGGTGATTTGATTTGCGTGCGCAGCGGCAGTTCGGGGCGTGAATATGTTTTGTCCGAAATGTGGGACGCAACTGGCAGACAACGCCGCATTTTGCACCAATTGTGGACAGGCTGTTCAGCGAAGCCCCGAGGCTGCGTACCCATCCCCAGCGGCTCCGCCTCCGCTCCAGCCTCAACCGGTTGAGCAGCAACCCGCCCCACCTGCCTGGCAGACAGCGCAGGTAACGCGACCACGGGCCGCATACGCGGGATTCTGGTTGCGCCTTGTCGCCTGGATCATCGATGCGATCGTTCTGGGGATTGCCGGGGCAGGAGCCTTCTTCCCCCTGTTTCGAGCCAACATTCATTTCTTCGCGCACGCGAGTCCCTGGGAAGTGTACAGCTCCTATGCCAGGCCGATATTGGCCATCCGCCTGTTAGGCCTGATGATGAACTGGATTTACTATGCCGCGCTGGAAAGCTCGGTGTGGCAGGCAACGATCGGGAAGAAAGTGCTTGGCCTGACGGTGACGGACCTGGCGGGAAACCGAATTACGTTTGGCCGGGCCTCGGGACGATTCTTTGGAATGCTTCTCTCGGGATTTATTCTCGGCATCGGCTTTCTGATGGCCGGATTCACGGAGCGCAAACAAGCGCTGCACGACATGATCGCGGGCTGCCTGGTGATTCGGAAGATCTAAGACTTTCACGGCGACGAACGAAAAGGATCGAAATGTTCTGTTCAAAATGCGGGACACACCTGGCTGAAGGAACGGCATTCTGCACGGCTTGCGGAGCGCCGGTGAGCGGGCCGATACCGGCCGTCCCGATGCCTGGCACAAGTTTGTCGCCTGCGATGGCGCCCGCCGGGGCTGTCCCGGCATATCCCAACTATCCGATGGCTGCGGCGCTTCCGTCGCCATACGCGGGCTTCTGGCTGCGGGTGGTGGCCTACATCATCGATTCGCTGGTTCTGGGCGTAGTGTTGATGATTCTTTTCTTAATTGGAATCGCGATGGTGGGCTTCGGTTCCATTGAGACCTTCGCCCACGATATGGATAGTGGCAATGCTCAGCCACCCGCCGCGCTGATTGCAATGGTCCTCTTCGTTATCTTTCTCGCAGTCATCGCGTCCTGGATCTATTTCGCCTATCTGGAGAGTTCGGCGAACCAGGGCACGCTGGGGAAAATGGCACTGGGCCTGATCGTCACGGATATGCAGGGCCGCCGCATCAGCTTTGGCCACGCCACCGGCCGTTTCTTCGCCAAGATCATCACCAAGCTGATTCCGCTGGGAATCGGCTACATCATGGCGGGATTCACGGAGAAGAAGCAGGCGCTGCACGACATGATCGCCTCCACGCTCGTGCTGCGCAAAACCTAGAAGAAGCTAAACGCCCCAGCCGTAGCGCTCGGTATGGACGAGCGCGTCGTGCATTTCGCCGCGAATGCGGTCCGCAAATTCCGAACTGCGCAGGAGGCGGCCGCCAGGCTCGGCAATATCCATCGTGCGATAGCCGTGATCGAGCACGCGGTCGACGGCCGATTCGATCCACTGGGCCTCGACACGCAAACCAAATGACTCCCGCAACATCATCGTGGCGGAGAAAATCGCGCCCAGCGGCGAGGCCACATCTTTTCCCGCCAGCGCCGGAGCCGAGCCGTGAATGGGCTCATAGAGCGCGGGGCCATTTCCGGAACTGCGGCTCATCGAAGGAATCAAGCCAATCGAACCAGCCAGAGCGGCAGCTTCGTCGCTGAGGATATCGCCGAAGAGATTGGACGTGAGTATGACGTCGAATTGCTTGGGGCGAAGCACGATCTGCATCGCGGCGTTGTCGACGTATAAGTGCTCGAGCGTGACGGCCGGATATTCGCGAGCTACTTCATTCACGGTGCTGCGCCAGAGTGCAGAG
>DATJXZ010000051.1:0-46888 GCA_035499815.1 Candidatus Solibacter sp.
CAGATGAGGCCATGAAGCACTTGTTTACTCCGAGAGGGCACAAGATTCTGAAGCGCCACATCGCCGAAATTGAGAAGGCATCAAGCACAAAGAAAGGGTAACAGAATGACGAAGTGGAGTCAAGTATACAATCCCGCTTTAACCTCCTTTAAAATGAACACTTATGAAAAACCCGGGGGGTGGCTTCCGGCCATCCAACCGGCTTGCGTTGCGCACAGGCTCGCTTGCGACCGTTCCACCTCGTCGCCTGCTAAGCTCTCGCCTCTTGCAAATCCCGCGCCCATCCGCGCCCCGCTGTTGCTTCTACCTGCGTGGCAACCCCATCTCCACTCCTCGAATTTTCTTCTGGCAACGTCCCCGGCGACCTCGTTAGGATGGCACCGCATTTCGGAGGCATTGAGTGAAAAAGAAATTCGCGTCCCGCCGTGTAGCGATATTCGCCCAAAGATTCTCTGCCTTTCTGCTTGTAGCTACTCTCATTTTCGTCTCAACAACTCCCACTCTCGCTCAAACCTCTTCCAGCGCTCCTCCCGATGACGCAGCGGTTCGGCTGCGTGTGGATGCTCTGCTTAAGCAGATGACGCTCGAGGAAAAGATCGGTCAACTCAGCCAGCTCTTCGAGTTCCGGCCTCAGAAAACAATTGATGACGCCGTCTCCACGGGCCATCTCGGTTCAGTGCTCTTTGTCACCAACCCCGCCGAGGTCAATCGGCTCCAGCATCTCGCCGTTGACCACACACGCCTGCATATTCCCCTCATCTTTGGCTTCGACGTCATTCATGGCTTTCGCACTATCTTTCCTGTGCCGATCGCCATGGCCGCTTCTTGGGATCCTGCCGCTGTGAGGCGTGCGCAATCGGTTGCAGCCATGGAAGCCCGTTCCGTCGGCATTGATTGGGCATTCGCGCCCATGCTGGATATCGCGCGGGATCCGCGCTGGGGCCGTATCGTCGAAGGCGCCGGTGAAGATCCTTATCTCGGCTCGGCAATGGCTGCGGCGCAGGTGCGCGGCTTCCAGGGCGATTACATCGGCGCGCCCAATCACATCCTGGCGTGCATGAAACACTTCGCAGGTTACGGCGCCGGCATCGGCGGCCGAGATTACGACGAAGCCTATCTTTCCGATTCTCAGCTCTACAACGTCTATCTCCGTCCTTTTCACGCCGCTGTCAAAGCCGGTATCGGCTCCGCAATGAGCGCTTACCTCGATCTGAACGACGTCCCCGCCACTGGCAATCGCTGGCTTCTTCATGACGTCCTTCGTGACCAGTGGAAATTCACTGGTTTTGTCGTCAGCGACGCAAACTCCGTGAAAAGCCTCGAAACTCACGGCTTCGCCAAGGACGTTTACGAGGCGGGCCTCGACGCGTTTAAAGCCGGCGTAAATATGGAGATGGCCCTCGGCTTTACGGCCTATTCAAAGAGCCTCCCCACCGCCGTCGAACGCGGCGAAATCACCGAACAGCAAATCGATGAGGCCGTTCGCCCCATCCTCGAAATGAAATTCCGCCTCGGCCTCTTCGATCATCCTTACGTGGACGAACCTCGTTCCAAGGAAGTCCTCGCGATGCCGGAACATCGCATAGCCGCTCGCCTCACCGCCGAACGCACCGCTGTCCTGCTTCGTGACGAAGGCAGTCTCCTTCCTTTGGGCAAGAGCGCGTACAAAAAAATCGCCGTCATCGGACCGCTTGCCGATTCGCAGATCGACACCATCGGCTCCTGGACTTTCCAGTACGATCTTCCGGAAACCGTGACTGTGCTTGCCGGTCTTCGCAACAAACTTGGGTCTCAAGCCGAAATTAGCTATGCTCCAGGCGTTCAGATTCGCCGCAAGATTCCCTCTTTCTTCGACGCCATTTTCCATTTGAAGACGCCACCCGCCTGGACGCCAGAACAGGCCAAAGACGAGATGTCCAAAGCCGTCGGCCTCGCGCAATCATCCGACCTCGCGATTCTGGTTCTTGGCGAAGCGCAGAATATGAGCGGCGAGGCCGCCTCGCGCGACTCGCTTGAGCTTCCCGGCCGCGAGGAGCAGCTCCTCGAAGCCATAGCTAAGACCGGCAAACCCAGCGTCCTTGTCCTTTTGAACGGACGCCCTCTTAATATCAAGTGGGCCTCGAGCCACATTCCTGCAATTTTGGATGTCTGGTATCCGGGCACGCAGGGCGGCAATGCCGTCGCCAATCTGCTCTACGGCGACGCCGTTCCCGGCGGCAAACTTCCCATCACGTGGCCGCGCGACGTCGGGCAGGTGCCGATGTATTACGCACACAACACCACGCAGGCTCCGGATAATGAGGGCAAGCGCTACTGGGATGAAGAGAGCACGCCGCTTTATCCATTCGGTTATGGCCTCAGCTATTCCACATTCAACTTTTCAAATTTGAGGTTGAGCCGGACGGAGATCAAGCCCGGCGAAACGATCGACGTTTCCGTCGACGTGGAAAATACGGGCAACACTTCCGCCGACGAAGTCGCTCAGCTCTACATTCACCAGCGTTACGGCAGCGATTCGCGCCCCGTCCGCGAGCTCAAGGGTTTTGAGCGCATCACGATTGCAGCTCATGAGAAAAAGACCGTCCACTTTTCACTGGGGAATGACGAATTAACGTACTGGAGCACGGCGAAAAAAGGCTGGGTCGAAGAACCCTCCGAATTCGACGTGTGGGCCGGCGGCGACTCTACAGCGTCGCTTCACGCGAGCTTCAACATTACCCAATAGAGCGGCCTGGCTGACCGCGTCACTTTGGAGGGACGTGCCGCACCGGAGTCGCTTCCGTTCCCGGCCCCGGTTCCGGCTCGGGCTTCGGCATTTCCGAATCCTTGAAGCGGGGCACCATCTGGTCCGTCATCGCAAACGCGTAAACCGCCGAGGCAATCTCGACCGCGCCTTCTCTCACGTCTTCTTCATAGATTCGTTCGTACGTGTCGAGGTTCGTGTGATGCGTGAAAGAACCATAATCGAAGGGATCCTGCGCCAAGCCGATTCCCGGCAGGCCCGCGTTGTTAAATGAAGTGCTGTCAGTGCCACCGGTTCTGCGGCTGTCTGACTTGATAACTCCAGTAAATCCCCAATCTTCAAATGGCATCATCGCATCGCGCACCATGTCAGCTGCGCCCGCGGGCCCGAATATGCCCGCGCCGCGCGGTTTGCCAGTCCCTGAATCGATGTTGAAATATGCGTCCAGTTTCGCGTATTCCGGCTTTTGATTTTCAAAACTTCCAAAATGCTGCTGCACGTACGCGAGCGAACCGAGCAAGCCTTCTTCCTCACCGCTCCAGAGCGCAATCCGAATCGTCCGTCTCGGCTTTATGTGAAGGGCCGTCAAAATCCGCACTGCTTCGAGCATCATCGATGAACCGATGCCGTTGTCAGTAGCGCCCGTCGCGTCATGCCACGAATCGTAATGCCCTCCGAGCATCACGATCTCATCTTTCTTATCCGTGCCCGGGATTTCGCCGATAGCGTTGTACGAAGTCGTGCCCTCGGGATACTCCTTGTTCTGGATGTTGACGCGCAGAGTCACCGGCATTCCATCGTCCATGATTCGCGAAATTCGCCCATAGTCTTCATTGCGCATCACCAGCGTGGGAACGGCTCTCGTCCAATCGTAAGTTCCATTTTGTTGCGCCACGATGACGCCATGCGCTCGTCCCGCATCATTCACTCGCACTAACGCTCCGTTGTCCACAAGGAACTGATCCACCTGCCGCGAAACTTCCTGCCGAGTTAACTGCCCTTCCGGAAGCTTCGGCCTTTCGGGGAAGCGGAACGGCCGGGGATTCTTGGCATCAAAGCGCGACTTCCATTCCTCTTCGGGACGCCGCATCGACGCGGGATTCATGTCCTCCTCGACATCGACATGCTTTCCGACAAATACGATCGCGCCGCGGACTTTGTCCTTTATGGAATTGAGGTAAGCGTCCAGCTCCTCTTGCGTCGGCTGTTTTGGCTCCGGAGTTTTCACCTTTGGCATGGGCGGCGCAGCCCATTTCGGCTCCGGCGGGGGAGGCGCGCCTCCGAAGAAATTGAATCCGCCCCGCGGCAGCTCCAATCCCGGCGGATCGAGACGGACGACTTTCGCGGTGACGACGCCATCCGTGCTCGGCGTCCAGGCCAGCGGCTCCACCATCAGCGGGCCGTGGAACGGAGCAACCGCGACTGCGGAAAGCTCCATATTTTCCCAACCGGGCACGGGTGTGGCGGCGCTGGGCGGCTGGAACGTCCACGGCTCCAGATGCGTATTCTCCAATCCCCAAGATTTCATAGTCTCGATCGCCCAATCGTCCGCAGCTTTCAAATTAGGCGTGCCCGTCACGCGAGGCCCGTGGACGTCGGCAATCTCGTGGATGATCCACATAATTTTCGAATGATTGGTCTCTTCCGCGCGAATCTGCGCGTACATTCCAGAAAGTCCCGGAGCCTGAGCGGGCGAGGGGATCGCCACAAGGAGCAAACAGCAGAACGCCAGTCCACAAAATTTCTTCACGGTTCCTCCGGAGAGTCGGTATAAAACTTTGGCTTGAATTTCCAGGCTTGCCTTGCCAGCCGCACGCAAATATACGCTCTGCCGCTCTGACAGGCAATCCGGGCACCTCAGACTGCCTTCATTGAACTTCGATGGCGAGCAAGCTGCGGCAAAGAGATTTTCCCGGCCGCGCGCTTACTCTAAATAAAACACTTCTTTCATCATGGCGAATTTCTCGCCGGGTTTCAGGCCCGGGACGGGCTCGAAGAGCCGGGACATTTCCTGCTGCCATTTCAAATTCGTCGGGTCCTGATCGAGGGCGCGCCACGCGGCGTCGAAATCTTCGACCTGCATGACCAGGAAGAGATCTTGCTCCCTGCGAAAGATCGAATATTTCGAGATGCCGACTTCTTTTAGTTTGGCCAGTAACGCTGGCCAAACATTTTTATGTGCAGCCTCATATTCCTCTTCCTTGCCCGCTTTTATTCGCAAACGAAATGCAGTTCGAGGCATGTAGTTCTCCTAATCGGGCTAACACAACGCTATCGGCTAGCGGAGGAGCTTGTTGCCGGCCTTTCAACGCCTACGTAATTTCCATAGCCCACGACAACGGTTGATGAAACCAGGACAAAAAGACTCAGTCCGACGAGCCATTTTGTTCGCTGGCTGGTTCCCTTCCATTCCTTCAAGGCAATGCCCCAGAGTGTGCTGAAAATAATGATGCTGGCCATGTGCAGCGTCCAACTGGAGAATTTGTAGCGGCCCATTTGCGTTTCGCCCATCGTATAGAAGAAGAATTGGAAGTACCAGGTGGTTCCGGCAAGAGCGGAAAAGAAATAGTTGGAGAGCATTGGCGCTCTTGAAGGACTGGCCTCTTGCAACCTTCGCTCTACGGCCATTTCTTCGGCCGGTGCGTCGATCACGTTCTCAAGAATGGGTTCATCACTCCGTGCTGGAACAGGTCCGCGAAGCTCAGAGGAGAAATATTGATATCCGGTGCGATTGCGGACGTTCAGGATCGCGCACCATATAAAATTTGTCGTGAATCCACCCAGAAGAACGACAACCAGGACGGGAAGCCCTTGCCAGAGAACGGGCGTGCCGTGGCGAAGCGTGATTGCCTTGATTGGATCACCCGCAGCCAAGCCATAGGCAAAGCAGGCGCTCATCACGCCAGAGAAGGTGGCGACCAGCAGCCCCTTCTTGAGGTTGAACTCTTTTATTGACGCGCGCTTTTGTTCTTCGGACAATTCCTTTTCTTTGGACATCCCAGCGATGCCGGCAAAGACGATTCCCACCATGCAAACGGCGACTCCAGCGAGGATAATTTGTCCGGAGGTTGTACCGAGGACTTCCGTTGCGAATTGCCCGCGGAAAATGGGAGGCATCAGCGTGCCGAAAGCGGCCGTGTAGCCGAGAGCGACGGCCATGCCGAGCGACATGCCGAGGTAACGCATGGTCAGGCCGAAGGTAAGCCCGCCAAGCCCCCAAAGTACACCGAAGGTGTACACCCAAAAGAGGCTGCTGCGCGGCGCTTCGCGAAGAACGTGGATTAGATCGCTGGTCATCCACATCGCCAGGATCCAGGGCACGATAATCCAGCTGAAAAAACCGCCGACGAGCCAGTAGGTTTCCCAAGCCCAATTTTTTACTTTGCGGAACGGAACGTAGAAGCTGCCGGAAGCCAGCCCGCCCAACCAGTGGAAGAAAACGCCTAGAATAGGATTTGGCCCCAAGCGGAATCCTTTCCGAAACAAAACAACGCGTCGTCAGCTAGCTTTTGCTGGGGAGTCGAGAAGAAGACGGCCAAGCATGGGGAGCGACTTTAGATTTGATGGGCTGCCGGGTCAACACAAAAGCGGCGCATCTATCGAAATGACGAGACTATTGCGGGGATGGTACGGTTGACGTATGGTTTCGAGGTTTCGTCGCGCTATTTCCGCGGGTCCACAATCTGCGGAATATCGTTTAGTGGGCAGGGATTCCCGATGAAGATCCAAGAAAAGTTGCGCTATCTGGAAGATCGGTGGGATGAGCGCGTCGCCGGCGGTCTGGATGACGCCGAGTTACTTCGTTACCGGTCAAATCTGCTCGGTTCGGATCTCCGGATTACGAATTTTGGCGGAGGAAACACCAGCTCAAAGATTACGGATGCCGATCCACTGGACGGCGCGTCAAAAAACGTACTTTGGATCAAGGGGAGCGGCGGCGACATCGGAAGCATCAAGCGAAACGGGTTCGCAACGCTTTATCTGGATAAACTACACGCGCTAGCAGGGCGCTATCGCGGGGTGGACACCGAAGATGAAATGGTTGAGATCTATCCGCTCTGCGTTTTCGGAAACAATTCGGTTGCGGCATCGATTGATACGCCGCTGCACGCTTTTCTTCCCTTCAAACATGTGGATCACCTGCACCCCGATTGGGGAATTGCGCTGGCTGCGTCGGCGAATGGGCGCGAGAAAATGGAAGAATTCAACCGCGAGTTCGCGCACAAGCTGATCTGGCTGCCGTGGCAAAGGCCCGGCTTCGAGCTGGCGATGATGCTGCGAGACGCGGTGAGCCAGGCGCCGGACTGCGACGGAGTCGTGCTTGGCGGGCACGGGCTTTTCACGTGGGGAGAGACGCAGCGCGATTGCTACTTGAACACCATCACAATCATCGATCAGCTCGGGCAGTTTGTGGGCGGCCATCTGGAGCAGCGCGGAACGACTTTGTTCGGCGGGAGCCGGACGGCGACGTTTGAGAATCATCGCGCGCTGGCTTGCGAGATCTTCCCATTTATTCGTGGACGCGTTTCGGCGACGCAGCGGATGATTGGACATTTCAATTGCCTTCCCGAAGTAGTGCGATTTGTGAACTCGGCGGAGGCGCAGCAGCTTGCGCATCTTGGAACGAGCTGCCCCGACCATTTTATTCGGACCAAAATTCGGCCGCTGTTTGTGCCGTGGAATCCTCAGTCAGGTCTGGCTGGATTGCGCGAGGCGATTGACGGCGCGCTCAAGAAATATCGGGAAGAGTATGTCAGCTACTATGCCGCGTTTGCGCAGCCGGATTCGCCGAAAATGCGGGATGCCAATCCCACGGTTGTGCTGGTACCCGGCATTGGCATGTTCAGCTTCGGAAAAAACAAGACGGAAGCGCGCATCACGGGTGAATTTTATACGAATGCCATCCACGTGATGGAAGGCGCGACGGCGCTAGGTGCGAAGGAAAAGCCCGCGGTTCTGCCGCAGGCCGGGCCGGCGGCGAAGACCGAAGCGTTCAGCGTGCATTCCAATTATGTGGCGCTGCCGCCGTCGGAGGCGTTTCGGATCGAGTATTGGCAGCTTGAGGAGGCAAAGATACGGCGCCGGCCTCCTGAGAAGGAGCTGAGCCGGCGGATTTGTCTGATTGTTGGTGGCGGGAATGGGGTCGGGCGAGAGACTGCTTTGCTCGCGGCGGAGCGCGGAGCGCAAGTCGTGGTAGCAGACAAGGATTTTGAAGCCGCTAAGGGAGTTGCCGCGGAAGCGGGGAAAATTGGCGGAAAAGAAAGCGTCATCGTGCTTGCGATCGACGTGCGAGACCGAAAGTCCATCCGGAAGGCTTTTCGCGAAACCGTTTCGGAGTACGGCGGATTGGACATCATCGTGAATACTGCGGCGATTTTTCCGTCTTCGGGGTACGGCCAAATCAGCGACGAGCAATGGGGAGTGACTCTGGATATCAATGTGACGGCCAATCACCGCCTGATGGAAGAAGCGGCGACAATACTGAACGAGCAGGGGTTGGCCGCTAGCGTCGTTCTGGTGAGTTCGGCGAATGCAGTGGTGCCGAAGCGCGGAAGCGAAGCGTACGACGCCAGCAAGGCGGCGGTGAATCATCTGGTGCGCGAATTCGCGATTTCGCTTGCGCCGAAAGTGCGCGTGAACGGAATCAGCCCGGCGACCGTGGTGAAAGGATCGACGATGTTTCCGCGCGACCGCGTGATTGCGTCGCTAAAGAAGTATTCGATTCCGTTTGAGCAAAGCGCATCGGATGAAGAGCTGCGTTTAATTCTGGCGGAGTTTTATGCGAAGCGCACTTTGACGCACCAGCCGATTGACCCGCGGGATTGCGCGGCAGCGATTCTTTTTCTCGCGGGGCCACAGTCCCGCTGCACGACAGGACATTTGATTCCCGTGGACGGCGGATTGACGGAGGCGTTCCTGCGGTGAGCAGGCTTTCTTGATTGAAGGCTGGAAACGGTGAAGGAACGACGTGGCCATGGATGTGGCGGCAAACGGGAAGGCTCTGATTGCGATAGATCTTGGCGCGCAGAGTTGCCGTGTGTCGTTGCTCCAATGGAAGCGAAACGAACCCGAAATTGAAATGGTTCATCGTTTTTCAAACGGGCCGGTTTCGACGCCGGCGGGATTGTGCTGGGATATCGAAACAATCTTTGAGGGAGTCGTTGCGGGATTGCGAAGGTGCGCGGGGCGGGCGCCTGAAGGCGTCGCGTCGATCGCCGTAGATGGCTGGGCGGTTGATTATGTGCGTTTAAATATGAATGGCGAACCTGTTGCGCCTCCCTTTTGTTATCGAGATGTTCGGACGCATAAGGCGGAAAGCGAAGTGCATTCTATTTTGCCGCCGGAGCGGCTTTACGAGTTGACGGGTATTCAGATCCTGCGGTTAAACACGCTGTACCAGCTCTACGCCGACAAACTCGCCGGCTTCGGAACGCACTCGCCCTGGGTGAATCTTCCAGAGTTCATCAGCTTTCGTTTGAGCGGCAAGCGTGTGAGCGAATTTACAAATGCGACGCACACGGGGCTTGTTGCACTGGGAAAACATTCGTGGTGTGAGGAGATTTTCAGCGAGCTCGGATTGGACGTCGCGGCGGCGCCTGAAATAGTTCCCAGCGGTTCGGTGCTTGGAGATTTAGCGGGGGAGCTCTCTCAGCTTCCTGCCTTTCGAGAGACGAAGGTAATCGTTCCCGCCAGCCACGACACGGCTTCGGCGATTGCTGGGATTCCGGCGGCGGGCGATGACTGGGCGTTCATCAGTTCGGGGACTTGGTCGTTGGTTGGCACAGTGCTGGATGCTCCTTGCATTAGCGATGAAGCGCGGGAATTGAACTTCACGAATCTCGGCGGCGTCGGCGGGAAAATCTGCTTCTTGAAAAACGTCAATGGCATGTGGTTGCTCCGCCAATGCACGGACGAATGGGAGCAGCGCGGCATACAATGGACATCAGCGGAGTTGATCGCGCAGTGTACTTCGTTGCCGGCGCCTGTGGCTTTGATCAACGTCGACGAGCCGCAGCTCATGGTTCCGGGGAATACAATCCAGAAGATCAACGCGCAACTCGACAAATTCAGCCAACCGGGATTTGGTTTCGATCGAAATTCCTGCGCGTCGCTCGCGAACACGATTTTTCACAGCATGGCCGAGCGCTACGCCGCGGTGCTTGAGAGGATTGGCAAGATCACAGGAAAAAAGCTTAGAAGATTGTTCATCGTAGGCGGCGGAAGCCAGAATTCGTTGCTTAACCAGCTCACGGCTCTGGGCACGGGCCTGGAAGTGATTCCCGGCTCCATGGAAAGCACGACGATTGGCAATTTCGCAGTGCAGATGGCGGCGCTCGAGCGCGAAAGTATGGCGTCCTCGCGGGTGCCCGCAAATTCGGTTGCGAAGTGGGCGAAGCAGTTGTCTGCGTGTGAATTGGTGTCTTCGCATCCGCGCGAAACCAATTAGCTTCATGAGTCGTAGAGACGGAGCAACTCGCCACGCGCGCGAATGGAGACTTCGGTATGAACGATAAAGCGCAGGAAGCAATTTTCAAGGCACTCGACAATCTTAAGATTGAGCTGCCTTCCTGGGGGTTTGCGAATACGGGTACGCGCTTCGGAAAATTCATTCAACCCGCGGCCGCGACGTCCATTGAGGAAAAGTTCAGCGATGCGGCGCAGGTTCACGCGGCGACGGGAGCATGCCCGACTCTGGCACTGCACGTTCAATGGGATTTGCCGAGGGGCTTGCAGGATGTCGGCGAGATTCAAAGGCTGGAAGAGCAGTTTGCCATTCGCGCCGGATCGATTAACCCGAATATTTTTCAAGATCAGGAATACAAATTCGGCTCGATCGGGAATCCGGATCCGGCGATTCGCAAGCTGGCGATCCGGCATATCCTCGATTGTGTTTCCATTTCGGAGGCGCTGGGCTCGCGAGACGTCGCACCGTGGTTCGCGGACGGCTCGAACTATCCAGGCACGCAGAACATGCGCAAGCGCATCGGCTATTTCGAGGAAGGGCTGCGGGAAATCCATAAGGCTTTGAAGCCGAATCAACGGTTGCTTCTGGAATACAAACCCTTCGAGCCGGCTTTCTATCACACGGACATCGCCGATTGGGGAATGGCTTTTTTACTCGCCAAGGAAGCGGGGCCCCAAGCGTTTGTGCTTGTGGATACGGGACATCACTACCAGGCGCAAAACATCGAGCAGATTGTTGCGTGGCTGCTTCATCACAAGATGATCGGAGGATTCCACTTCAACGACCGGCGCTACGCGGATGACGATCTGACGCTCGGTTCGATCGATCCTTACCAGATTTTCAGGATTTTCCACGAAATCAAGATGTTCGAATGGGAATCGGGAACGGCCGTCGATATCGCTTATATGATCGACCAGAGCCACAATTTAAAAGGAAAAATTGAGGCGATGATTCAGACAGTGTGCACTGCTCAAGAATTGTACGCACGAGCCGTTCTCGTCGATCGGCCGGGCCTGGCGAAATTGCAACAGGAGTGTTCGCTGGTTGACGCGGAAGAAAAGTTACGCGGGGCGTTCTGGGAAGATGTCCGGCCCGCCATTCGCGAATGGAGGAAATCGCGCGGCTCGCCGGAAGATCCGATGGGAGCATTTCGAACGAGCGGCTACCTGGAACGAATCTCGCGCGAACGAAGCGAAAAGAATCGCGGCGCAACTGCGAGCTATGCCTAGAAAACTGCCGCAAGTTAGCAGGAGCGACGCAAGTTTGGCCGATATGACTTGGGGGCTGCGCGCACGAGCGTCGAAACTTCAAGCTGATTCAGCCGATTACGAATGAAATCTCTCTAGACTGCCGTTCCAAAAAGCTCTGGCCGGGCGCGACATCTCGAGTTCACACGCTGCGCTAAACGGTAGTGAGAAATTTGGAGGAATCGTTTCATTCAAGAAGAAGAAATCTTTCGAAGCGCATCGCGGAGAAGGATAATCACAAATAAAGTAGAAAATATCCTTCTTAATGCTCTTTTAACTTGACAGCAGCTGAACTGCGCTGTAAAACTCTCGCCCAATCAGCGGTTCGACGGCAGGACTTAGCAATGTTTTTCCTCTCAGTCATCGGTCCGATATCTCATCTCGAAACTGAGAGTGGCTGCCGCCGGCCTCCCAACCCGCGTACGTCTTCAACACGCACGAATTCATAGTCTGGAGGAATCCCAATGGCGCAACGCCACAGCACACCCATCCGCGGATTGATGTCAACAAAACACTCTCCATTGTTTCAGGGCCGTTTTGGCCGCCTGTTTCGTTCATTGCCGGCGGCAAGGTTCGGAGCGTCGGACGCCGAAAGTGTGAAGAATCTGGCCTTACTTGGAGACAAGATGTCGGCAGGCTTTGATCCGCCGACGGATGGGAAAGACCCTGAAGAAAGCGGAATCCCTGCTCTGTACACCTATTTCGGGCAGTTCATCGACCACGATCTTACTTTTGATCCGGCGAGCAGCCTGCAAAAGCAGGATGACCCGGACGCGCTGACAGACTTCCGGACGCCCGCTTTCGATCTGGACAATATTTACGGGCGCGGGCCGGACGATCAGCCGTACATGTACGACAGCGACGGCAAATCCTTTTTGCTGGGCAATCCCTTGACCGGAGGCGATCCCAGGGCGACCGACTTGCCGCGAAACTCCGCAGCGCGCGCGAGGGCGCTTATCGGCGATCCGCGCAACGATGAGAACACCATCGTTTCGCAACTGCAGGGCTTGTTCCACCGGTTTCACAACCGGACTGTAAAAGACCATCCAACTCTTTCTTTCGAGCAAATCCAGAAACGTGTGCGTTTTCACTACCAATACGTGATTCTGCACGATTTTCTGCCGCGCATCGTGCAGGCCGAGGTGCTTAACGATTTAAAAACGCACGGAAGATTCGAGAAGGGGAATTTGAAATTCTTCCATTGGAAGGATGAGCCGTTCATGCCTGTGGAATTCTCGGTAGCTTGCTATCGTTTCGGGCATTCCATGATCCGGCCTGGCTACCGGCTCAATGACGATGATTCAACGTTGTTGCCGATTTTCACGACCGACGATGCGGTCAAGGCCGGCTTCAAGGATGACCTGCAAGGATTCCGGGCGGTAGTGCCCAATCGCGCGATCGATTGGGGGAGATTCATCGACATCGACAACCGAGTCTATGACGGGACTGACGCGCAGAATAAGAAGCGGCTCCAATTTGCCTATCGGATCGATACGTCTCTCGTGGATCCGCTCAGCAACCTTCCCGCCGTCGTTGCAGCCAATCCTTCGTCGCTGGCGCAGCGCAATTTGGAGAGAAGTTTTCGACTTGGGCTTCCGTCAGCGCAGCAAGTTGCGCATGCAATGGGGGTGAAACCCATGGACGACAAGGATATTCTCATCGGCAAGGGTGTGGACAAGCAGGATCCTAGTGATCCTCCAATTATCAGCATCGACCAGGTCTCGCCGGTATTTAAAGACAACTGCCCCCTATGGACGTACATCCTTGCGGAAGCTTTGAAGAACCAGATCAAGGTGCAAATTCCTGTGAAAGAAAAGATTACGATCACCACTCCACAGCTCGGACCGGTTGGCGGACGAATTGTTGCTAAAGTCTTCTTGGGCCTGATGTTTGGGGACAATCACTCCCTGCTCAGCATGCAGCCTGGGTGGCAACCCGAACACACCCCATACGCACTCAAGGATTTCGTGAACTACGCCTTGGGTAATTAACGGAGCTGGCCCATGAAAAAGCCGAGTCCCGCCAATGCGAAGATTTCACTGCCTCCGCGTCGAGCGCCGATCCTTGAGGAATTCCTTGCTCTTTCACGGATACTCACGGGGGTCGAGAAGCTCGATGCGGAGCTTGGCCGGCAATACCTGGATCGTTTGAACAGCGGCCCGTTCAGTGTCCCGTTCGGGCAAATCGTCAGCCGTTTTCAAGGCTTAAAGAACAAGGCCGACCTCGCCGGCCAAGTGAAGAAGAGAATTGTCTCTGATGATTCTCTTCGCCCTACCGTCTGCCAAATTATTCTTCTTTGGTACACGTCCACTTTGCAGGAAAACCTGGGAGTTCAGCCCCCCGCGCCGCCGGTGATGCGCTTCGGCACCCAGGAAGAATATTTCAGCGGCTTAGCTTGGACCATCATCGGTGCTCATCCACCGGGGCTCTCCGGCGGCTATTTTGGGCACTGGCGGTATCGTCCGGAGAATGAGCCGAAGGAATCCAAATGACGCCGCGCGGCTTTGACGTTGTGGTGATCGGTGCGGGCGTTGCCGGCGCTATGGTGGCCTATCGGCTGGCGCAAGCTGGAGCGAAGGTGCTGATACTCGAAGCTGGCAGCCGCAATCCTTCGCGGGCGCAAATGGTGGGGGCATATGCGATCGCTACCGCAAAAACTCCGCACAGTCCGTACGTGCAGACCGAGACTGACACAAAGGTGCCAAGCCCAGACAGTCCGACCGACTACTACGAGCAGCCAGCTCCGCCTCACGCGCTCTACAAGAGCACGTACGAGCGAAGAACGGGCGGCTCCACCTGGCACTGGCTTGGCCATACGCCGCGGCTGCTCCGCAACGATTTCCGAATGAAGTCTGAGTATGGCGGGCCGAAACTTCCGCCTGCCATGGTCGACTGGCCGATCACATACGACGACCTTGAGCCATGGTACTGCGAAGCCGAACGAGAAATGGGGGTTGCCGGTTCGCAAACGGAGTGGGATGGCCTGTTCGGGTCGCAACGTAGCAAGCCTTTTCCGATGAGCATGATCTGGCCGAGCTATTCGGATTTGTGGATTGCGGACCGCATCAACGGAAAAATTTTTGAAGGCGCCGAATACCGCGTGCGGAGCACTCCTTCGGCAAGAAACTCCGAGATCTATGACGGCAGGCCGCCGTGTGCCGGCAATTCGATTTGTGTTCCGCTCTGCCCGATCGGGGCAAAGTACGATGGATCAGTTCATGTGGCAAAAGCAACGGCAGCTGGCGCGTCCGTTTGGGAGCGGAGCGTCGTGACGAAGCTGGACAGGGACGCCGATGGCTCCGTTCATACCGTGCACTTCGTCAACTACGCCGGGGTACCTCAAAGCGTGACCGCTGAAGTCGTGGTAATCGCAGCTCATGCTGTTGAGACGCCCAAACTCTTGCTCATATCCGGTCTCGCCAACTCGAGCGACCAAGTAGGCCGGAATCTCATGGACCATCTTTCCAAAAGCACGTTCGGAATTGCGCCCGAAAAGCTATTTCCGTTTCGGGGTCCGCCGTCCACATCCGGTATCGAATCCTTCCGCGATGGTGAGTTTCGCAGGGACCGAGCGGGGTTTCGGATTTCGCTCAACAACGACGGCTGGTCAAGAAGGAATGCTCCGTATGCGGAAATCATCGACTCAGTGACGAACAAGCAATTGATCGGAACGGAGTTGCAATCGGCTGTATTCGAACGCGTTACACGGCAGGTGCGTCTGAGTTGTTCCGTCGAGGTCTCGCCCGACCCCAACAATCGAGTTGAGCTATCGATGATGAAGGATGCGCTCGGCCTGCCCCGCCCCAAGATCACGTTTACGCCAGCGGACTACAGCTTGCGGGGGCTCGCGCAAGCGACCAAGACCATGGCGGATATGTTTCGTCTGATTGGGGCAACTGAAGTCGATCTAGGAACAGACCCATCGGCGTATGACGGCGCTGGACACATCATGGGCACCTGCCGGATGGGCAAAGATCCCAAATCGTCGGTCGTCGATGCCCAGTGTCGCACGCACGATCACAAAAATCTTTATATTGCGGGGTCTTCGGTATTTCCCACCGTAGGCAGTCCTAATCCAACGCTATCGATTGCGGCGCTTGCGCTTCGAGCCGCAAAGGATATTGCCGCTCACCTCGGAACCAAGAGCAAACCAGAAGGCCACACATGAGTCCAACCGCCACAGTGCGCACACGGTCCGATCTCTTGAAGCTGCTCTGCGAAGCAGCGGAGCTAGAGCACGGCATCGCGTGCTCTTATTTGTATGCCGGTTTCTCTTTGAAGCGTGACGTTTCCGAAGGCGGAATTACCTGGGACGAGCTGCAAAAAGTGCGACGCTGGGCCGCACAACTCTATTTCATCGCGTCGCAGGAGATGCTCCATCTCGCTCTAGTTTGGAACATCACGACCGCGATTGGAGGAACACCTTACTATTTGCGGCCAAACTTTCCGCAAAACACGAAGTACTATCCATTGAAGGTTCCGATTGAGCTGGAACCTTTCGGTGTTCGCAGCCTCCGGCGCTTCATTCTTTACGAACATCCAGAAAAGGACTCTCCCACACTGAATCTGAAAGAGCTTTTGAGGTTTCCGGGAGACGACAATGAAGAGTTCGAATTCGGCACGGTCGGGGAGCTATATCGCCTGATTGAATCAGGATTTCGCAACATTCCTGAGAAAGAGCTCTTCATCGGCTCTCCGGCTCAGCAAATGACGACAGACCTCGTCCATTTCCCGGATCTCGTACCTGTCAACGACCGGGCCTCGGCGCTAAGAGCGATCGAGGAGATAACCGAGCAAGGAGAAGGGCGAGTTCATCACCGGGAAAGTTCGCACTTCGCCGCGTTTGTGGACATTTTCCAGGAACTCCAGGCCTCCGGAGCACAAGGCTCATCTTTTTTGCCCGCTCGGCCGGCGATGCGAAACCCTTGTGCAGCACTGGCCGGCGGCTACGGAGCGAATGCCAATCCAATTGATAACAAGCTTGCCTCTCAAGTCGCCGCACTTTTTGATTCCACCTACAGCCTCATGCTGCGAATGCTGGCGTGGAGCTTTGAATTCGACGCGGCAGGCGTTGAGCAGCAATTGAAAAGCTTTTGCAGCGCCGCGATTGACCTCATGCCGCGCGTCTTGCTCCCGCTTGGAGAAGGTCTGATGCTAATGCCTGCGGGTGACAAATACCCTGGGAAAACGGCCGGGCCGGGATTCGGGCTCACACGCCACGTGACGCTGCCGCAGGACGCAAAAAACGCCCGGCAACTTTGCCGCGAACGATTCCAAGAGTTGGCCGCTCTTGCTGCAGGGCTTCTGAAAAATCCAATGCCAAACCCCGTGAAAGCCGGATGCGCACACCTGCAACGCATTGCCGAAAATTTTGAGCCGAGGTGAAATCTTGAACAAACTCGAACCCCTAATCCCCAAGATCAAGCGGAACCTCAAGAAATTCAAGAAGCGAGGAGTTCTATTTGTCCGGCCAGGTTATTGCACCACAAAAGGAGGATGGCTGAGCAAGGAGGAAGCCATCGTCGCGGTCACCGCAGCCGGCAAGAAGCCGCCTAAGCTGCCTTCCAAGATAGAGGGAACTCCCGTTGATGTGCGTCCCGCCACTACGGTCGAGCAATTCAGTCACGACAAACCTCAACAGTTCTCTCAGCTTGCCGATCACCGCGCGGAGTTCAGAGGCACCAGCCTGCTCCCAGAGTTCAATCCATCCACAGAGAGCGTCGTAGCGCCAATTGCACCGAAGGTGGCTGCTGCGCATCAAACGAAAATACCTATCCCATATTCGCCGGCGAGTGTTCCACTAAGTCCCGTAAATGGGGCTATTCCGATGATCTGCCACGTGAGCCCTGATGCCGGCTGGGCGGAACTTCAAAATTTTATCTCCGGCACCAAACACCGGCTAAAAGTCAGCATGTACGACTTCACATCGGAGCACATCCTGGCGCTCTTCGAAGCCAAGCTCAAAGGCAAGTCCATCCAGATGACTCTGGATGATCCGCCACGAAATCCAACCGCGGACCAGGCCGATCCGGAAACGGTGCAGGGTCTGAAGTCGAAACTTGCCAAAAAATTCTCCTCGGCCTGGGCACTTGTCCGCTCCAGCCCGGAAGCGGATAGCTGGATCTTTCCGACTGCTTACCACATAAAGGTGATGGTTCGCGACAGCGATACCGTCTGGCTTTCCAGCGGGAACCTGAATAATTCCAACCAGCCTCAAATCGACCCCGTCGGGAATCCTCAGCCTGACGATCAGAAGACCGCGAAACACAGCGACCGCGACTGGCACGTCATCATTGAATCCCCGGCTCTGGCGAATACTTTCGAGGCGTATCTGGACAACGACTTTCAGGTGGCGATTCTGCACGCCGCAAGTCTTACCCCAGCGCTCAAACCGTCCAAGAGTCCTACGACTCCACCAAGCACTCTCGGCAATTTCATGTTTGCCCCGCCACAGCTCGTCACCGAACAAGTCATAATCACTCCGCTTTTGACGCCCGATCCGGGCATCTATCAAGCGGCGATGCTGAATCTGATCAACTCCGTCAAACATTCCCTGTACATCCAACTGCAGTACATCCACCCTTCCAGCGATCCTGCCAACGCCAAGTTTACGGATTTGATCGACGCCGTCGGAGCCAAAATCAACGCCGGTGTGGACGTCAAAATAATCTTGAGCGAGTTTCAGACCCTGAAGGGTGGCCTCGATGCACTGCAGGCGGCGGGCGTAAATCTCGACAACGTGAAAATTCAGAGCAACGTCCACAACAAAGGGTTTGTTTTCGATCACAAGATTGTCGTTGTCTCGAGCATGAACTGGTCAGGGGAAGGCGTCTTGAGCAACCGCGACGCGGGAGTCATCATCGAGAACGCCACCGCCGCGCAATACTACGAGAAGGTCTTTCTGGACGATTGGGCGCACCACGCTGCGCAAAAAACGGCTTAACTGGCCAAGAGGAAGCCGGCGACGCGCGAGCCGACAGCGCAGCCGCGGCATCCTCGAGCTTGTGCGGTTAGTTCGATTCCACCTGATGGATAGATTCAACAGCCATGAGCTGCCTTAATGCAGGCCCGCGCTTCTGAGGAGAACCAATTGACCGAAGGCAACGACAACAACACACCGCCGAGAAAAAGCTGCTTGATCATCGGAGCTGGTTTGTCGGGCCTGAGCGCTACATGCCGTCTCAAAAAGATGGCCTGAACGGGATGCGTTGAACCCTGTACAGGACTCATACCCAAGCCGACGTCGGGAACCGGAAAAACCCGACGCAATATGAGCGCGTTCGAGATAGACCTTTGCATGATGAGCGTGGAGTTTATTGCGCACCTATCCCATTCCCCAAAACATTCACATCGAAAACGCATGTTGGATGGAATCGGAAACGCGTTGTAAGGCATCTATAATGCATTGGTTGAATTTAAGAATCAGGGAGGAGTTTCACATGGCCATCTCAACCGAGCGCTCCATTCTTGCCGGCGGCTGCTTCTGGGGCGTGCAGGACTTGCTGCGCCGCTACCCGGGGGTCATTTCCACGCGGGTAGGGTACTCAGGCGGCGACGTGCCGAACGCCACCTACCGGAACCACGGAACCCATGCCGAAGCGATCGAGATTATCTTTGATCCTCAGAAGTTAAGTTTCCGCACTCTCCTCGAGTATTTCTTCCAGATTCACGACCCTACCACTTTGAACCGCCAGGGCAACGACCGGGGAAGCAGTTATCGCTCGGCGATCTTCTATACGACGGATGAACAGAAGCAGACTGCATTGGAGACCATCGCCGATGCCGATGCATCTGGACTGTGGCCGGGGAAAGTGGTAACCGAGGTCGCGCCCGCAGGTGACTTCTGGGAGGCCGAACCCGAGCATCAGGATTATCTGGAACGATATCCCAACGGCTACACCTGCCATTTCATTCGACCTGAATGGAAGATTCCGAAGCGAGCGGAAGCGACGCGAGCGAGCTGAGGGCAGCAATCAGAACCGTTCTAACAACGGGCACTTACGGAAAAAAACGGCCCACGCTACCGGTTAGCCCGCACTTACTGGACTATAACCAATTGCTCGTTTACGCCGCTGGTTCCTTAGTGGCGAGCACATACGAACTCAGTGTGCGCATGTAGTTGACCCTCTCGAAGGCAGCCGGATTCGGAGCGGACCGATAGCTCATGCTGCCGCGCATTTGCTGGATGGATTCATATTCGTGTTCTTCCATCCAGTGCGTGAGATCGCCGATCACTTGCGATGCGTGACGAAGGCCATTTTTCAGGAACGCGGAAGTCATCATGGCGACTCTTGCGCCGGCCATCATGGACTTGATCACATCCTGGGCGGAATGCACGCCGCCTGTGATAGCGAGATCCGCTTTTACACGACCGTACAGGATGGCCACCCAATGAAGCCGAAGCAGGAGTTCTTGCGGCTGGCTGAGCACAAGCCGGGGCTCAACATCCATCTCTTCAATATCAAAGTCGGGCTGGTAGAAACGGTTGAAAAGCACGAGGGCATCCGCGCCGGCGGCTGCGAGTTGCACAGCCAAATGGGCCGGAGCCGTCAGAAAATGAGACAGCTTTACGGCAAGGGGCACGCGAACCGACGCCCTTAATTCGCGAACCAGATCGCAGTAATCCTGTTCAACTTCTACTGAATTCTGCTGCGGATCGGTCACGAGGGAGTAAAGATTCAGTTCGATAGCGTCACAGCCGGCTTGCTGTGCTTCGCGGGCATACTGAATCCAACTGCTGCGCGACGTGCCATTCAGGCTGGCGATTACCGGAACCGAGACAGCCGATTTCGCTTTGCGAATCAGTTCTAGATAACCGGCTGGACCAAGATTGTAGTCTCGGAGAGCCGGGAAATAGCTGAGCGCCTCCCCAAAACTCTCCGCGCCGCGGGAGAGGTCACGGTCGAGAAATTCCCCTTCCCTTTGCAGTTGCTCTTCAAAGATCGAAGGCAGTATGACGGCTGCGGCGCCACAATCTTCAAGAGCACGAATGTTGGAAATGGAATCCCACAGCGGCGACGACGAGGCTACGAGCGGATTCTTCAGGGTGAACCCAAGATAGGAAGTAGTGAGATCCATCATTTCCCTCCGACCGGCTGAGGTTCTTTGGGCGCTGTAGCTTGCGATTCGGGAGGTCGCTGCAGGGCGGCTTGGGCGCGTCCGGGCATCGCAGCTCGATCCGCATAAACTTCCCAACGCCGAGCAATGTCCTCCTCCGCGGCGCGCAAGAGCGCGCGGGCGGTTTCTGGATCGCTGCGGGCGAGCATAGAATACCGCGCTTCCGCGTATACGTAGTCTCGGAGCGGAATCGTCGAAGCCTTGGAATCAAGCTGGAAGGGATTTTTTCCTTGTTGCTGCAAGCGAGGATCGAAGCGCAATAACGGCCAATACCCAGAGAGGACCGCCGCCTTTTGCTGCTTCAAACCAAATGCCATGTCGTATCCGTGCGCAATGCAATGACTGTAAGCGATGATAAGCGATGGGCCATTGAAGGCCTCGGCCTCCTGGAACGCTTTGAGTGTGTGCGTGTCATTGCCCCCCATGGCGACGCGCGCAACGTAGACGTCGCCGTAGCTGATGGCTTCGAGCGCGAGATCCTTCTTGGCCGCCGATTTTCCGCCCGCAGCAAACTTAGCAACCGCTCCGCGCGGAGTGGCCTTGGACATCTGCCCGCCGGTATTGGAATAGACTTCCGTGTCGAGAACCAGGATGTTGACGTTCGCGCCGGAGCTGAGCACGTGATCAAGCCCGCCGAAGCCGATGTCGTACGCCCATCCGTCACCGCCCACAATCCAGAGACTTTTCTTGACGAGTAAATCGCAGACGGCAAGAAGATCTCGCGCTTCCATCGATGAGGTACCGGCGAGCGCTTTCTTGAGAGCTGCGACGCGTTCCCTTTGCGCCGAGATCCCCGCTTCCGTAGATTGATCGGCGGAAAGAATTTCCTGGCTTAACGCGGCTCCAATCTGGCCGGACAGACGCGAGACAAGCTCGCATGCGTACTCGGCCTGCTTATCAAGAGCCAAACGCATACCGAGGCCGAATTCCGCATTGTCTTCAAACAGAGAATTCGACCATGCGGGGCCACGTCCGGCCAAATTTGTGGTGTAGGGCGTGGTCGGCAAGTTGCCGCCATAGATTGAGGAGCAACCGGTGGCGTTCGCAATTACTGCTCGATCGCCAAAGAGCTGAGTGAGAAGCTTGATGTAGGGCGTCTCCCCGCAGCCTGCACAAGCTCCTGAGAATTCAAAGAGAGGTTCGAGAAGCTGTGCGTCTTTCACCTGCGTGTGCGCGAGGAGGCCGCGATCCAATTCTGGCAGGGAAAGGAAAAACTCCCAGTTTGCGCTCTCTTTCTCCCGGAGGGCCGGCTGTGGCGCCATATTGATGGCTTTATGTTTGGCTTCGCTCTTGCTTTTCACAGGGCAAGCTTCCACGCAAAGCTGACAGCCGGTGCAATCCTCTGGAGAGACCTGAAGCGTGTATTTTAGGGACTCGAATTCTCGCCAGCGAGGCTTGGACGATTTGAAAGTGGATGGCGCTCCAGCCAGCAAAGAAGAATCGTAGACTTTTGCGCGAATTACCGAATGCGGGCAAACGAGAACACACTTGCCGCACTGGATGCACAGCGGTTCATCCCAGACGGGAATTTCCAAAGCGATGTTGCGCTTGTCCCATTTTGACGTGCCAGTGGGAAAGGTGCCGCCCGGAGCCAGGGCGCTGACAGGGAGGCTGTCGCCGCGACCGGAGATCATAGTCCCGAGAACGTCGCGTACGAAAGAAGGCGCACGCGAGGACACCGGCGGAAGAATATTGAAAGTGCTCGAAGCCCGTTCGGGAACGACGACTTCGTGCAGATTAGCAAGAGTTGCCTCTACCGCCGCGAAATTCTTTCGGACGACGGCTTCGCCTCTTTTGCCGTAGGTTTTTTGGATTGAGCTCTTAATCGCAGCTATCGCTTCTTCACGTGGAAGGACACCGCTGATGGCAAAGAAGCAGGTTTGCATGATGGTGTTCATCCGCGATCCCATGCCGGTTTCACGAGCGACTGCGTAGCCATCCACCACAAAGAATTTCAGGCGCTTGACGATAATCTGTTCCTGAGTATGCAGCGGCAGATGCTGCCAAACGGATTCCGCCGGAAAGGGCGAATTGAGCAGGAATACCGCTCCAGGCTCTGCCACATCGAGCACATCCATTCGCTCGAGGAAATTAAATTGATGGCACGCCACGAAATTCGCCTTACTGATGAGGTAAGAGGAGCGGATGGGCTGAGGGCCGAAGCGAAGATGCGAAACCGTGACGGAGCCTGATTTCTTCGAGTCGTATACGAAATAGCCCTGCACGAAATAAGGAGTCTCCTCGCCAATTATTTTTATGGAATTCTTGTTCGCGCCAACCGTTCCATCTGCTCCCAAACCGTAAAAAATCGCCCGCGTACCGCGTGGATTTTCCGCGGAAAAAGTCGGATCGTAATCGAGGCTGCTGAAGGAGACATCGTCTTTGATCCCGATCGTGAAATGATTGCGAGGATTTTCTGTCTTCAATTCGTCGAAGACCGCTTTGACCATTGCAGGAGTAAATTCCTTGGAAGAAAGACCATAGCGGCCGCCGATAATGCGCGGACGGGTGGTGAAACGGGCCTTTGCGGCTGATCGATCATTCGCTGCCAGATTGAAGGCCTCTGAAACTGCCGTGACAACATCGGCGTACAGCGGTTCGCCCGTTGCACCGGGCTCTTTGGTACGGTCGAGGACGGCAATCGCGCGAGTGGAGGCAGGCAGCGCGGAAAGAAAAGCTTCGACCGCGAACGGACGAAACAAGCGTACCTTGAGCAGTCCGACTTTTTCTCCATTTGCCTGCAGAATGTCGATTGTTTCTTCGACCGCGCTTGCGGCGGAACCCATTAGAACAATTACGCGCTCCGCGTCAGGAGCACCGGAATACTCGAAGAGCCGATAGGAGCGGCCGGTTCGTTGGGCAAACTGATCCATCCCCTGCTGAACGATTGCCGGACACGCGAAATAGAAAGGACTTACGGCTTCACGCGACTGGAAGAACACATCGGGGTTTTGCGCCGTGCCGCGCAAAACGGGGCGGTCGGGAGTCAGGGCGCGGCCGCGATGTTCGCGGAGGCGAGCATCATCAATCAACGAGCGCAGATCATCATCCGAAAGCGAGGCAATTTTTGCGATCTCGTGTGACGTGCGAAAACCATCAAAAAAATGGAGGAACGGAATTCGCGATTCCAGAGTGGCGACCTGGGCGATCAGCGCCATGTCCTGCGCTTCTTGAACGGTATTGGAAGCCAGCAATGCAAAACCTGTGGATCGCGCCGCCATCACGTCGCTGTGGTCACCGAAGATCGAGAGGGCATGAGTAGCAATCGAGCGCGCCGCCACATGGATCACGGCGGGAGTCAGCTCTCCAGCGATTTTAAACATGTTGGGAATCATCAAAAGCAGGCCCTGTGAAGCCGTAAAAGTCGTCCCCAATGCGCCTGCCTGGATCGCGCCATGCAATGCGCCCGCCGCTCCTCCCTCACTTTGTAATTCCACGACCCGAGGTACGGCGCCCCACATATTTTTGCGCTCCTCATGGGACCACTGATCCGCCCATTCCCCCATCGGCGAGGCGGGGGTGATCGGATAAATGGCAATCACCTCGTTCAGGCGATACGCAACGGAGGCGGCTGCCTCGTTTCCATCAAGAATGACCTTTGGGGGACCGCCTGTATCCGACATTGGCATGCGTTCCTTTCGCTTCTGGAGAACCCATGAGCCAATATAGTGCCGGCACCGCGCGCTCCGACATGCGGCATATCACCTGGGGATGTGATGCAGGTCACAGCGTGAATCGGAAGGGCAAGCTTTCTTACAGGAATCTTATCGGGCGAGTATCTCCGCCAGGTTTAGCAGCTCCAGTTCGAGCGTCTTTCTCTTTCCGACAATTTCAGCCAAAGGAGTGGCCGCGATTCTCCCGTTCTTGAGGCCGACCAGCATTCCATACCGCTCCTGGGCGACCTGCTCTGTCGCAGCTGCACCAAACCGAGTGGCCAACAACCTATCAAAGGCGCCGGGTGTGCCGCCACGTTGCACATGGCCCAGCTTCACCACCCTCAGATCAAACCCGATTTGTTCACGATGCTCCTTGAAATATTTTGAGAGGCCTTCCGCATTGTATTTCGCGCCTTCGGCAACGACGACCGTGGCATGGGTCTTGCCCTTTTCATAGGCCTGCCGCAGTTCAGACGCTACAAACTCCGGATCTGTTTCGGCCTCCGGCAGGACAATACACTCTGCTCCTCCGGCGATTCCAGAGATCATCGCCAGATAACCGCAATTGCGGCCCATCACTTCCACAAGAAACGCGCGCTCGTGAGAAGAAGCTGTTACTTTTATGCGGTCAATGGCCTCAAGAGCGACATTCAGGGCGGTGTCAACCCCGATGGTAATTTCAGAGCCGAACAAGTCATTGTCGATCGTCGAGGCGACGCCCACCACAGGAAACTCTTTTTGCGCCAGTGCGAAGGCACCGGCCTGAGAGCCATCGCCACCGATCACAATCAACGCATCGATTTCGCGCTCGCGGAGAAATCTGACAGCCTTGATTTGAGCGTCCTCCGCCTTAAATGCTGGGCAACGAGTACTACCGAGAATTGTGCCGCCACGCTGAATGATTCCGCTGACGTCACGGCTTCCCAGCGGAACGAATTCGTCGTTCATTAGTCCCGCATACCCGTGGCGAACTCCAAAGACCTTCCACCCCCTGTCGATCCCCGTGCGCACCACCGCACGAATCGCGGCATTGATCCCCGGCGCGTCTCCCCCACTCGTCACAACGGCAATCTGCTTCATCACTCGGTCTCCGAATCCACGCTGATCGGGTCTACTCGGCCCTTAGAGCCTCGATTGGATCCAGATACGCGGCCCTCCTCGCCGGATAATACCCGAAGCTGACGCCGACGAGTGCGGAGAATAATGCGGCGAGCAGCACCGCGCTGAGGCCGATCACCGTATTCCATTGTGCGAGGCGTGAAATGATGGCCGAAGCCGCGATGCCAAGAAGTATCCCAACAAATCCGCCGGCGATGGACAAAGCTACGGCTTCGACCAAAAATTGGGTGAGAATGTCGCGTGTCTTGGCACCCACGGCTTGTCGAAGCCCAATCTCCTTTGTGCGTTCCCGGACTGAGACCAGCATGATATTCATAATGCCGATGCCCCCAACTACGAGCGAGACTGAAGCGACCGCTGCAAGCATCATCGACATGATGTGGGAGGACGCTTCTTGTGCCCGGATTGGTTTGACTCGCTATCGTGGGCATGTCTCGCCCGTCTTCTGCCGCCCAGGTCATCCGGGAAGAGACTCCGATACACCTGTCCTGCGCTAGGCGGCCGCCGCTCTAGCCGCCGGTTCGGGCTTGGCCTGTGCCTTCTTCAAGAGAATCTCGAGAAATCGACCGCGGAATTTTCCGGTGACATTCTTCGGATCAATTTCGACCGGAAGTTCGACCACACGGAAGATCATTTCGCCTTCTCGTGGCTGGCTGTATGACTTAATTGAAATCGGCTCCTTGTTTATTACGCGCGGTTCGCCGCAAATGGTCAGGCGCCTCGGCGCAATCCAGATATTGACCGTATCTTCCTTGAATGGTGCGGTGTCCGTACTTATCCAAAAGCTATCATCAAGGGACAATCTTCCGACACAGATCGGTCTGAGTAGCGCCGATTCAGCTTGGCGCCAGTCTTGCTGTTCGTGTCCTCCTGAGCCACTCTTCTCGAAGAGCTCGAACGCCCGCCGCGCTATTGCCGCGTGGACCCTCCGAGCTTGTTCCTTTGCGTCGAGAGCGATAATGCTCAGTTTGTGATTCGGCGTGGAGCGTCTTATCGTATCCATCGGTGCCATGGCTCACCCCCGATTCGTCCATCATTTTCTCAAGTCTCATGGTGCCTTCCGGTATCGGCTGGCCGATATGATTTCGCGCACTCCAAAATGTGACCTGGAACACAAACAAAAGGCCTGTTGTCTGCGAAAAAGAAAAAGGAGATGCCGTATGTTCTCAGCGAATGCGACAATCTTATTCGGAGCGGCGTTAGTAACTTTTGTGAACATTGGTGCTATGCAGGGGAAGAAAGAACAGAAGCCACTTACGATGGAATCGCACGTGGTGTCCGGGAAAGGGATGTTCACAAAATATTGCGCGAGTTGTCATGGCCAGGATGCAAAAGGAAGTGGCCCGGCTGCAATCGCAATGAAAACGCCCCCTCCCGATCTCACGACGCTGTCAAAGCGTAACGACGGGAAGTATCCGGAAGGCTATGTCGGAGCGGTCCTGAAATTCGGGCGGAGTATGGCTTCGCACAGTTCAGAAGATATGCCGGTTTGGGGCTCGCGTTTCAAAACACTGGACCCGGCCGGAGATCCGACAGGCCAGCAACACGTCGACGCTCTCGTTGCCTACATCAAACAGCTTCAAGTGAAATAGCGAGAACACTGGACTCCTGTCTGAGATAGGCCAACAATGTAGTGAGGAATCTTTTCGAGTTGCCCGCAGGTGTGTGCCCGTACCGCAGCTAACCCTTGCGGTGTTTGAAGAATTCGACCTGGCGCAGGCGCTTCTTCGCGGCTTCGAGGGTTTTGTATGGCCCGCCGAGGTTCCTGCCTTTGCTGGATACTACCTGGTATCCATTTTTACTTCTGATGATCATGGCTAAACTCCTTTGGAGAGCAGGTGGTAAATCCGCCTAGCTCTCGCCGCGGATCGTCAGCACCGGACAAGGCGCGTGCGCCACGATCTCGTAGGCGATGTCCTTCTGGACTCGCGCCGCCACTCTCGTCAGCCCGTGCATGCCTTGGACTCCGAGAACGATCAGGTCTGCTTCGTGCTTCCTTGCAGCGGACAGAACCTGATCGGCGGTATCACCGTGCCCCACGACCGCACGGGGACGGCACCAAAACTCGGCTTCCTGAGGGACGAAGGACTCGAGTCGATGGATCGCTTCTGCCACGGACAGCTCGCCCGGCTTACTAGTTTTCCCTGGTTTTGGCTGTGGCAGGACATGCAGAAGAACCAACTGAGCTTGGTTTTCTTCCGCGAGAGAGACGGCGTACGACGCGGCGGCCGAAGACGCCTCGTTGAAATCGGTAGCGAAGAGAATGCAATGGAATCGCGCGAAATCCTTTGTCGACTCGCGTGCGGCGGGACCATTGGTTAACACTGGAACTCGTGAGTGTCGAAATACTTCTTCCGCGGATGAACCCAACAGCGCTTTCTTCAGCCCCGTCCGCCCATGAGTTCCGAGCACGATCAAATCAATGTCATGCACCTTCACCAGCCGCGAGACTACTTCCCAGAGCGTGCTGCCTTGTTCGATGAAAGTCACGCGCGGTACGCTGTATAGTGACGTTTCCACACGCTCCATCTCCGCGTGCGCCCATTCTTGCTGGCTCTCCAATAGATTGATCGTCGCTTCGGGGGCCATGTAGTCGTAACTCGAGGGGACAAGAACGTGAGCCGCTACGATTCTTGAACCATACGTGCGCGCAATCGCCGCTGCGACAGGCAAAGCTTCGCGGGACGGCCCGGAAAAGTCCGTCAAATACAAAATTTGCTTGAAGTCAATTCGCTTATCCGCTTCGACAATCTTCATACTCGATCTCCGGATGCAAGTATCCCGTTCCTAACTTCGCTTTTCGGTGACAAGAGGCACTATTTCCGGTGATGCGCATCACAGCCGTTCCGCCGGTCGTGGCGCAGTCTGAAAGCGAAGTAAAAGACGTAAACCCGCGGGTCGGGGAATTTCCCGGGGGAGTGGATTTTGAGGGTCTTAATCGCGATCGATTCTTCGGCAGCCTCTGAACGAGTTCTGGACGAAGCGGTAGCTCGCCCCTGGCCGGCAGGCACGCAATTCTGCGTGGCGCATGCCGTAGATATCCGCCAGTTCTCGGAGATGCCCGCCTTAATCGGCGACGCGAAAAGGGAAGGCGATGCAATCGTCAAAGCGGGAGCCGCGAAACTCGCGCGGGTCGGCCACCTTGTTGAATCGAATCTCCTTTGGGGGCCGCCACGCCACGCCGTGTCTTCTTATGCGGAGGAGTGGGGGGCGGATTTTATTTTGGCGGGATCGCACGGCCATGGAACGATCGGGCGATTTTTGCTTGGAAGTGTGGCGCAGGGAATTCTCAGAAGGGCGCAGTGCTCGGTGGAGATCGTTCGTGCGAAAACTGGAGGAAATCCACCCTTCGCCCATGGCATGAAAATCCTCCTGGCTACCGACGGGAGCGAATTCTCTCTCGCCGCCGCCCGATCGGTGGCAAACCGGCCGTGGCCGGAGGGGAGCATTTTCCGAATCCTGGGAGTGGAGGAATTAGTCGCAATCGACGCACCCATGGGGGCATCGCCCCTTGCTTCCATATATCCAGCGAGCCTTCTGGAAGAACTTGTGACCAATGCGCGCGCACGCGCGACCGAGGCAGTGCATGCAGCCGAGCAGGTACTCGAGGCAGCCAAGCTAAAGGGTATAGAGCCTCATCGCTGCCCCACAGGCGATCCGCGCAACATCATTCTCGACACCGCTCAAACCTGGGGAGCGGATCTGATCGTTCTTGGCTCCCATGGGCGAAGCGGTCTTGATCGGGTCCTCCTTGGCAGCGTTTCCGAAGCCGTGGCGATTCACGCGCATTGTTCTGTCGATGTCATCCGAACTGACTTTCACGCTGCAAAGCGATGAACACTCTCTGGAAGGAGAACTGTATGTTAGTCGCCAGTCAAGTAGAACGCATTGCAGAATCATCGGCCCCGATTCTCAGCGTCTATCTGAATACACGAATCAAGAATTCCTCCCGCCATCCCCGCACGTCGGCGCATTTGGTTTGGTTCAGAAAAGAAACAACCGCAATAGCTGCAACCCTGTCTTCGGAAGATAGAACAAAGTTTCAGAAAGAGGCCGACCGAGTCGATCTATTTCTGGAGCGGAGGCGTCCTGCCGAAGCAGGTCTGGCCATCTTCGCTGCCCCAAACACGTGGACGGTCATTCCTCTACAGGCCAGCTTTGAGAATGCGATCTCTTGGGGCCGGCCATCCGTGGGGCAGTTGTTTCGTTTGTTAAATGAACACCGCCCATACGGCATTGTTACGGTTGACCATCAGGCCGCACGTTTTTTTGTCTACCGGCTCGGTGAACTCACCGCACTCGGTGAGAAGGCTTTCACCATCAATGAGTCCGCGTGGAAGAAAAAAGAGCTTGGGCATGTCATCGGCCAGCGCGTCAGAAAGACGCGTGGTTCCAATCGTGAGCTCTTTGAAAATCGATTGGAAGCGCAGTATGAGCGCCTCTGTCATGAAACGGCGGAGCAAGCCGTGAAGTTCTGGAAGGAATGTAATTTCGCCGGGCTCTTCCTCGCTGGGCCGGAGCGTCTCGTCAACTTCATCCACTCGCGAATCGCTCAGCCATTCAGTGCACTTGTGGTCGCCGTATCTGACGATCTCGTCAACTTCTCGCGCAACTCAATTCTTCGAAGATTGGAAACGCGCATTGGCGAAGCGGAGCAAAAGAGGCAACTAGCCATGGTGGAGCAACTCCTCGCCGAGGAAGGCAAATTCGGCACTAATCCTGACGAGATTCTCGCGCGATTGCAGAACGGCAGTGTGCGCACACTCGTGGTTGCGGCGGACCTGGATCTTCATCTGCGCGAATGTGCCAATTGCGGATTCGCAACGCGTTCTGCTGATCCTGCCTGCGTTAGTTGCGGAGGAGAATTACGAAATGTCTCTCTGCTCGAAATTCTGCCCTATCTGGCCAGCGCTCACCACATGAAGGTTGAATTTGTAAGCGGTGAAGCCGCTCTTCTTTTGACGAAATCGGGGGGCATGGGAGGGTGGTCACGGCTCTCCAGAATGAAAGCGGCTGGATGAAACGCTACGTGATCAGCTCCACAGCTGAACGGTATCGTGCCCAATAGAAACTTGTGCCGAAGTACAGGCGTCTGCCGCTTAGATTGAGGCTAGAGTCACGATGGGCTAAGAGTCAAATGGCTCCACGGATTCCTCAGAGCTCAGGATGATATTCCAGGGTGTATGGGATGACGCGCGGCTCTTCAAGAGTACGTCCTCTTCGCTGGATCACCCGCGTTCTCTTTGTTGGAATCGCGCTCTTGCGAGCTCTCCGTTGTGGAGCACCATTTTTCGCAAATGTTCTTTGGCAAATCTTAGGACGTCCAGTCATGGCTTTAACCTCCACTGCTAGTTGGTTACACTGGGAACAGCATACGGACATTCTTCCTTCTGCTGCCTCCGACGCAAACCTTCCATTTACGCGACCGCACTCTTTGTAGCTACAGCCTGCGGTAACTGCCGAGTGTTGATCGCGCGAAAGGTTTTGACAATTTCTTCGCTGGAAAGCTCAGATGCCTTCCCCAAGCTGGGGGCTTCCGCCCGCAGCAGAACGTCGTCCATCGAAATCACGCCAACGAGCGCGCCGGCTTTTGTGATCACCGGAAGACGCCGCACGTGCCCATCGCGCATGGCCCTCAGCGCCAGATGAATCTCGTCCTCCGGAGCGCAGGCATAAACTTTCTGTGACATCACTTCGCTTACCGTGACCTCGCCAGACGGCCTGCCTCGAGTCCCAAGGGCTACACAAATATCCCGATCCGTGATGATTCCCACAACCCTTTCGTCACTCCCAACGACCGGGAGGAAACCGCAGTTCCCTGTCCACATCAATTCTGTCGCCGAGCCAAGATTGGTATCAGGACGGCAGTAATACGGTGTTCCCATCATAACGTCTACAACTTTCATGGCATTTCTCCCTTCTTTGAAATCCGCTTTGACTTACCATTCGGAGCTAGGGTCACCCGAGTTACTTCCACCGAGCAGTGCGCGTGGAGTGCAACATGCTCCGAAACACTTCCCATCGTCATTCGATCGAACCCACGGCGGCCATGTGAGCCAATTACCACAATGTCCGCATGCCATCGCTCAGCTTCGCTTACGATTTCCCTACCATCGCTGTCTTTTGGAAAGGGTGTTTCCGCGACAGTTTCCAGACCTGCCTTCCTAAGAATTTCAGCGCCAGCCGCTGCGTACTTTTTCGCGTCTTCAAGGGCTGCCACGTTCTGATTCTCGATTTCCGTCATTTCAAGATACGGAAACTCTCCGAGAAGCAGGAACGGTTCGGGAATGGAGATTACCTTGGCCTTGCTCCCGAGAGGCCAGGGGCGGCTTGCCACGGATTCAAGTGCAGCCTTGGAGTACTCAGAACCATCTGTGGCCACGAGGATATTTAGCCCGCTAGGCGCATTTACCTTATTTTTTGCGGATGCCAGCCGCACAATTTCCACCGAACATGGCGCATGCCGCAGAACCGACCGAGCCGTGCTGCCAAGCAATAACCTCGTCAGTGTTCCCACTTCGTTCGAGCCAACCATCACCAAGTCGGCTTTCCACGACGCGGCGATTTCTGAAACCACCTTTCGAGCCATTCCGAATATTACGCGAGTCTCCACGTTCCACCCGGCTTTAACCAGGGTGTCTCCCGCGCTCTTAATTTGAATCGCAACGGTTTCTTTCGCCCGCTGCAGTGTGACGGGAGCTTTTCCGAAGGGAAATGGATCCAGGACATGCAGTAGTAGAAACACACTGCCCTCAGGCCATGGCCGAGACGCTGCCTCGTTCACGATCTCGATCGATCTTGGGGTGGCATCCGAGGCAATCAAAACTCTCATGTTTCGGCCGACTCTCCTTTCCAACGCTGCCCTAGCTGGTTTCCAATGAATCTCAGATCTACTATTTCACTAAACTTCCTCGTCGAAACTGCACCCGAATTCGCGTATGTCGCCCTTTCGCGCAATCAACGACCAAGATCTATGTAAATCAATGGCTGGGTGGCCGCAGTGACCTCAAGCATAAGCAGAAGTGAGGCAAATCACTGTCGGCCAAAATTCGATCTTCTTGGAAGAAAGCCTCTATCGTATGAAGAGAGTGTGACGACAAGGTGGAATGCTAGGCGTCAAGCGGCAGAATCTTCGCGGTCAGGCCATACGTCGATCTCCACGCTTGGTAGTCTTGTCGAGCCCCGTCTGTAATCCTTGAGTGCGAAGATCAATTTCGTTGCGTTGGACTGCGATATAAAACTCTCTCAATGAACCAGACGCAAAATCCTGGCTCGATCACCATGCAGACTCTCTCGATGAAACTGGTTCAATAACTCGGCTGGTGATTCCAGGTCACGGCGTTCTCGAAGTGCTCATGCCCCATCCCAGATTCCCGCTTCCCAGCAGGACAGCTTCAAGACGCTGTCGATCATCCGCGTCTACCGAGATCAGGGTCTGAGAAGTGTCGTCACACACGTAAGCGAAACTACGGCGAGTCGCAGAAACCTTGCTTCCGTGCATTGAACAATGGTTTCCGTGAAGACATCCGCGCACCGGGCGAGCCTCAAGTCCTTTGTCACAGAGGCACGCGACTCCGAATGGCACCTGCCTTTCGAGCATGCCGAAACTATAACGTGTAGACCCAAGTCGTTTAGCTCGAACAGGGTGGTGATTGGAGGGATATAGAAAGACTGTAAAGACTGTAGCGGAACAAACTAAAACGGCTAAATTCCTGAAGAACCAAGATTTTCCAATATCACTCGAAGCTTCTAATGGCGGAGAGGGGGGGATTCGAACCCCCGGTAGGAGTTTTGGCCCCTACAACGGTTTAGCAAAACGAGTGATTGCGTCTGGCTCGCTGGTAAGTTGATGAAAACTAAAGACGCCGTTCGGCTGGCTCTGGACGGTTTGGGCACGGTTGGCAGCGTACTGGGATAAATTGGGATAAAGGTTTTGGATACGCGGAGAAGCTGAAGGCGGCGGTTTGCTAATTTAATCATCCCTGTCCTTGCTCATCGATATTGCTTTATTTTGTTAGAGTTACAAGCTCTCACTTGCAGTGAAATCGCCTCATTTGCAGAGCGTTGGCCAGCAATTGGCCAGCAGAATGTGCGCGAGAGAGCTCACTGCGCCAAGAGCCCTGCCAGGCCCAAGCATATAATCGTCTAACAAGATTGGTGTTTCACGGGCCGTGCTCCGACGAAAGAGTTGCGATCGGATGAGAGACCGCATTCGCCGTGTGAATCGCCTCCGTTTCGTGGTTATGTGAACGGTTCGCGAGTGCTTACCTTCGTTGCAGGGTTCGCTCCTCATAGGCGATGCTGCTGCGTATCGCGAACGCAATACTGTTTCTGGGAAGATGGCCCTCTATTTCTTGAACGAGAATTTCAGGCTTCCTGCGATAAGGCGCGGATATCCAAAGTGAGTGCCGGAGAAAGGATTTCCCCAATTGAATGCAAAGTCCCGGTCCGTGATGTTTTGTATGTCGAGCTGGACTCCCATCGTAAGCCGATCGCGACACACCAAGTCGGCGCCTCCAGACCAACCGAAGACGAACCAAGGCTTTACTCGTTCGGTATCCAAATTCACGAGATTCGCGCCCGGAAGAGCCGCGAGCTCATCTGGGTCCAAATCCGGAAGTTCCAGGGGAACTCCGCTCTCGTAGCGACCTGTAAACGTGGTCCACAATCCGTGCCGGCCGGCGTATGTGATCGCGAACGAACCGACGTTCCGTTGGTCATGATCGGGAGTAAACTGCGTTCCCGGTCCAATCTCGATGAAATCATCATCTAAAAATAAGCCGCCATTTAGTGGACCGATTTCCACGATGCGGTTATTTGTATAGCTAAAATAAGCGGAAAATCCGTGGCGAAAAGGCATGTCCAGCCTTACATCCAACCCTTTTGCGCGCGCCTTGTCGACGCTGTTTGGGAAGATGATCGTGGTCCCCAGAAGCACGTTGGGATCATCGATATTTCGAAAATGGCGCCACCAATAAGCTACATTCAGCCTGAGTGACTTGGGGAGTTCCTGCGAAAATCCGGCTTCCCATGCAGAGAGTGTTTCCGGCCGAATATCTGCGCCCCCGCCGCTATCGGCAAAGGGAGACAACTCCCGCGCTTGTTCGGAACTGGCAATCAATAGGTTTTCGACCTGCGGCGGCATGTAAAGCCGATTGAACGATGCACGAAACACAGTGCGAGTGACCGGAAAGTAGTAGCTAGCACCAATTCGCGGGCTCAATTGATGAGCGGAGACAAGCAGGTTGGAATGATCAAAGCGCAGCCCTGCGCTGACTTTGAAGTTTTGGAAAGGTGAGAAGTCATCCTGCGCATAAATCGCTTCGGTTCCGCGGGTGACCTGCTGCCTGAACACGAAAGGATTCTCGGGAGTAAAATCCATTGCTGGATCGCTGATGCCTGCCTCGTCGGCAGCATCGGGATCCGTGACGGCAAAGGAAAAGAATTCGTTGATCGAAACTCGCGCTATCTCCACGCCCCCCTTCCATGCGTGGCCGTGCGCCGTGCGACTGATACTGCCGAGAAGGCCTTGCCGCGTATGGTGCCTGCTTTGTGATGCGGTAATGGGCGTGTCAAATTCACTGGGAATCAACTCTGATTGAAAATGACTGCGGTAGTACGACAGGTCGGTAAGAGTTGCGGGAGACCACGTATGCTGCCAGGACAGGGATTCCTGGTCGTGCCGCACTTCCTGGCGTTGGGCTTGCCCAGCATCTTGTTGATCTTCATTATTAGGCACCGAGAAGTTGGCACCCTGCGCGATTCCTGAGAAGCGAAGCATGTCCTTTTCCGCTGCATGCCAGTCGGCACGAAATTCGATCGAGCCTTCTCCGCCATTGTCGTGGAAGTTTCGTGGATCCACTGGATCAAGAAAGCGGTTGGATTGATGGCCAGATCCCGCGAAGAAAAATCCCCATTTCGATGTTCCTCCGCCAATCGTAGTGGACAGGTCGCGCGAATCGAAGCTCCCCGCGCCCACGGACAATGTCCCGGCGAATGGTGTTCCGATTCCCGATTTCGGTTGGACAATGACTACGGCCCCCGAACGGTCGCCGAACTCCGCTGGAATATTTCCAGTTATTACATCGAGCGACGTAATTGCGTCCGTGTTAAACGAACTCGCGAACAGACCGTCTACTCTGTCGGGAGTAGGTACTCCACCGACCACGTACAACGTGCCGTCGTCCACGCCGCGAATATGCATCAGGCCGTCGTTCTCGGTATTCCAGCCTGGCGCGGTCGATATCAGTGCCTGCAGCTGGTCCCTTCGGACAACGGTGGGACTTAGCATGATAGAGTTCTCGTCAAGGACCGTTTCCGTTCGTGGAGTTGCAATCTCGGAGCCCATCGAGTCGCTTACAGTTACAGCAGATGAAGCACTAGCAATCGCCAGTTTCAGACTCATCCTCACCGGAAGGTTGGACCAGACCCCCACCGGCCGCTCCAAAACCGCGAAGCCACTGGCCGACACACGCAAGATGTAGGCTCCGTAGGGTACATTCTCGAACCGGAACTCACCTTGATCATCGGAGGAAACGTGGTTTTGACGCCCCGTCAGTGGATTCTCCAGCGATACCAATGCCGAAGGAACGGCGGCTCCACTTGGATCGCCTATAGTGCCTGAAACACGACCAATCTCAACCTGAGCGGAAAGAGCCGTGCAAATGAGAAATTGGGCGAGCAAGAGCCCAGCGGACGCCAAAACCCAGATAGACCTAGTTGTGAACAATGTCATCTCCAAGAACAGCCCCACTTGGATATTCCCGGACCAGAGTTTTTGTTCAGGATATTGCTGCGAAAAGGTTGAACAATTCAGAAGCCCCGGGAATATATCCTGTAGGGGCGCCCAAAATGGCTGATTCCTCCGATTTCTCGCTGGCGTTGCCACTCCCTCAAGAGAGGTGTGCCGCCTCGGTAGAGGCCCCGTCAAGCGCAGAAGCAGAGGTCCTTGAACTCTTCGATGCTTTGCGCCCTTCTCTTCTGCGTTACATTTCGTCTTTTGGCCTGTCGGCTCACGACGCAGAGGACATCGTGCAGGAGGTGTTTCTGTCGTTGTTCCGACATTTGCAGCAAGGACGGCCGCGCGCTAACTTGCGCGGATGGCTTTTTCGGGTAGCACATAACCTTTCCCTCAAACGCAAGGGCACTAACCAAAGGTATAGACGGGCGGGCGAGCATGATGAGTCGGAATTCAGCCAGGGGCTCGACCCCTCCCCGAACGCAGAAGAGCTGCTGATAGAGAAAGAAAGGCAACTCCAACTATTAGCGGTCTTCAGCGCGCTACCCGAGCAGGATCAATCCTGTTTGCGACTTCGGGCTGAGGGCCTTCGATACCGTGAGATCGCGGATGTACTGGGGATGTCTTTGGGCTGGGTCTCAGAATGCTTGGCACGTTCGCTGGCGCGGCTTCAGCGCGTGAGCGGGAGATAGCACGATGCAATCAAATAACATCCATTTGTCTGACCAAGAGATTCTCGCCTTTGTAGATGGCGAACTTGAATCGCGGTGTGAGTCCAACGTGCGGAGCCATCTGGCGGCTTGCTGGATGTGCAGAAGTCGTCTCTCAAGGACGGAATCCACAATCAAAGAATTCGTCGAGATGCATTTCAGCGGACCGGGTACGCATACTCCTCCCGCCGCTGGCCCTCGGGCTTTGCTTAAGGCCCGCTTGAGCGAAATGAGTTCGAAGGCACAGGTTAGCGTATGGCACCGGGCAAGGAAGGGTCTGTTCCGGAACTGGCGACTCGCAACCTCGGTCGCAGCGCTTTTTGTTCTGTTCGTCGTGGGTCTTCGGTTCAATTACCTAGCACCTGCCCGGTCCCCCGCTCAAGCGGCTGGAATCCTGCCCGATAAGGCACTTACTCCGGGATCAGTTCGAGCTGTGACGCTCGCCGATGTTTGTTCGCTGGGACGTAGCGACAAAAACCGAGCAGTGACGGAACTCATTCGCCGGAAAGTATTCAGAGAGTACGGGCTGGCAGGTGCAAGAGCCATGGACTACGAGGTGGACTATCTTATTACGCCGGAGCTCGGAGGTTCTGATGATATGCGGAACCTGTGGCCCCAGCCCTATTCGCCGAGCGCGTGGAATGCCTACGTTAAAGACGACCTAGAGGACCGCCTTCACGCAATGGTCTGTGATGGCCAGATCGAACTTTCTACGGCACAGCATGCGATCGCCTCCGACTGGATCGGAGCCTACAAGACCTACTTTCACACGCAAGAGCCCCTAGCCAAACACGAGAACCGATTGGCTGGGCAAATTCGCAGGGAGCACAATTGGCCAGTATGGCTGATTTCAACGCTGCAACCTCTAGCGTGAGGCAGTCGAATCCCCTCGCTCAACAGCCAAAGACAAACACATGGCGGATTCCACAATCCATTGCCAGTTCACGCCGGGACGACAACATTCATCGCGCGCCCTACGCAGAGCCTTGATTCCTGGCCTCCAGTCTCAAAAGCTCCAGCGAATCATTGTATGGAATACTCTCGGGCTTCCCGGCTGCACGTACACGTCGTTGTAAGACCCAGTGAAATACCGTGTGTCGGCCAGGTTATAAGCGTTCAGCTGCCAACTCAGGTGCCCGCGCCGGTAAAATATGGATGCATCGACGAGTCCATAAGCCGGCAGCTGGAATGTGTTCAGCAGATCGCCAGACTGATCGGTGTAGTAGCGCCCGCCAAAACCAAAGCCCAAACCTTGCAGTGGACCGCGCGGAAGCTCGTACGTGGTCCAAGCATTGAAGCTGTTTTTCGGAACGTTTTGCGTTGGGGTTCCCACGGGGATGTCGTTATCCCTCACCACCGTCGCGTCCGTGTGCGAATACGCCAGACTCACGTTCCACGCGCGTTGGAGCCGGTACGTTGTTTCGAACTCCGCCCCGCGGCTCCGCTGGGTTCCGGTGAGCAGATAGAAATTCGGATGGTTGGGGTCCGACGTCAGTACATTGCTGCGCGTTAGCCGATAGATGGAAATTGTGTTGACCATCCTGCCGGAAAGAAGCGAAGTCTTCAGTCCGCCCTCCCATTGGTCGCCGGTTTCTGGACTTACGAACGAGCCCGAGGAAGATCCGTCAAAGAGCCGGCCAGACTGCGGCAGGAACGACTTGCTGTAGCTCGCATAGAGCGCGACGCCTGGAAGCAGGCGGTAATCGACGCCTACTCTTGGCGAAAACGCGCTGTGGTCGTTGCTGTCCGGTTCGGACAAGTCGCGGTTGGAGGAAAAATCGACGCGGCCACCGGCGGTGAGAGAAAGCCGTTCTGTCAGTTGCATTTGGTCTTGCAGATAGAGTCCTACGTAGCGTGTGCGTGTTTCTCCGCTGGCGTAAGGCTGAAGCGGAGAGAAGGGCGTCCCATACACGGGATTAAACACATCCAGCGGCATGTACGCCGCTGGATCCGAGAAATCGATAGACTCACCGCTGTATTTGTTCGGTTCCCGATAATAGTCGACCCCTGCGACGAGGCTGTGTTGAAAGCGGCCAGTACGCGTGCGGAAGCGAACTCCGGTGTCGACCGCATAGTCGGCCCAATTTCCTTTCCAGGAAAGTGGATACCGGAAGAGCGTCCGGTCGTCGGCGTCGAGATACGCAGGATAAAGAATTTTATCCCAGTGGTTCTCGTACCAGTCGAGACGGACGTTCTGGTAGAAAGTCGCCGAATCGCTAAAGCGGTGAGTGAATTCGTACCCGATCTGCTTGTTAACCTCGGAGACGGGGTTCGGATTCGAAGGCTCGCCGACGAAGAGGCTTACGGGAATCTCACCATTCGGGTTCGGCAGGACCGTGCCAACGGCGGGGAGCGGAAACCCGAGATGACCGGTGTCGTGCTGATAGCGGCTCAGGATGGTCAGCCGCGTATCCGGATTGATTTCCCAGGTCAGAGCCGGAGCCACGTAGACGCGGCGGCGCGAAACGTAGTCAACGAAGGAGTCCGTCGGCCTGTAAAGCAAATTCAACCGCGCGTACACGGTGTGCGAGTGATTCAGCGAAGTACCAGCGTCTATGGCTGGTTCGTAGAATCCGTAGGATCCCCCTGTAAATTGAACGGTTGCAAAGGTGTCGGGCCGCGGCCGCTTGCTTCGCACGTTGACGATCCCGCCGAGCACGCTCTGGCCGTAGAGCGTCGAAGACGGACCTTTCATCACCTCGACGGACTCCAACCCAAACGTTTCTTCATTCATTCCGTTTCCGCCGCGCAGACCGTCCACGAACGTATTGAACGAAGCATCGAATCCACGGATCCGGTAGTAGTCCCAAGCTTCGTAGTATCCTCCTGGAATTACGCCGGCGACATTCTTCAGCGCGTCGTCGAGCTTGTACGCTCCCTGGTCGTCCAGCAGTTCGCGATTGACGACGGTAATCGCTTGCGGAACCTCCAGCAGGGGCTCTTCCATCTTGCTTCCCGCAGTCGTCTCAGTAACGGCGTAGCCGGGCTCCGCGGTTACCACCACCTGATTTCGCATGCTCGCGACGCTGAGAGTGAATCGGAGGTTTGCCGGCTCGCCTTCGCCTGGCACGGAGATTTCTCGCTCAGCGGCTGCGAAATTCGAGGCCTCGACCCGCAGATGATACTTTCCGGCCGGAAGCATCAGGGTGAAATTCCCCGCAGCGTCGGTCGTGCCGCTGCGCGAGAACGTCGTGCAGGTGGCGGTTATCGTCGCACCTGCGATCGCCGCTCCAGAAGAATCCACGACGCTTCCATTTACCTGCTTTAGTTCACTTTGCGCGGTGATTTCGCACGGCGGCTCCGCCGTTTCTTCGGCTGCAGCCGTTCGACTCCAGTACGTTGCCGCCGCCAGCAGCGCAATTGCAGAGAAACCCGCGCGGATGACCAACCTCGAGAGATTCATGATTTTCCCCTTTTCGTGTTTCCCCATCCGCCGGAGACACAAAATCCCCAGCCTGCGGGTTTGGATCGCGGCACGGTGCGGCGCTTCGCCAAAAGACTTCCGCTCTGTGCAGCTTCGCTCGTTTCCTACTGACTGCTACCTGGTTCTTCCAAACGTTCTCCGGCGCAAAACTGAGCGATCAAGGCGGACTTTCGAGACCTCCACTTACTCCACAGTTTCGAAAGCGACCGATTCCAATACATCACTGCGCCCGTGACCGTAAGAGCCGGGAGGCTCAATCCCAGGAGCGCCCAGATTATTTTTACGCCAAGTCCCCAATAGACTCCGAAGTGCAGCGGGCCCAGCCAATAAACAAGCTTGCTGCCCACAGTCGGATTGACTCCGGCATGCCATATTCCAAGCTGCCTCCCGTCTGAAGGATCGAAATACACATGGTCCATCTCCGAAAAGTTCCGGATGTCGCCGCGAGCCTGGTAGACGGTCATTGCCGTTTTCCCATCCGACGGAATGTAGAAACCAGAGAGCCGGGTTTCGGGCGCGGCACACGCTGCTTCAGCCAGGATTGCCGGGAGGCTTGCCTGCGGCGCCTGATTTCCGGAAGCGATGTGGTACTCGGGTTCAACCGCAGCCCGCACGGAAGAAAAGCTATTCACGACGCGTTCGAAAGCCTTTGGCCAGACGAAATACACGCCGGAAATAGCCCAGAGGAACACCAGCGAAGCCGTCCAGAAACCGACCGCGCTATGGAGGTCGAAATTGATGCGCCTCCAGCTCTTGCGGAAATGAATCGTCAGCGCGCGGCGCCACGTTCGGATTCCGGGCCACCAGAGCACCATCCCGGTCAGGCAGAGGCCCACCAGACAAGCGGCCCCTATGCCGTTCACGATAAAGCCAGTCTGGCCGGCAAAAAGCCGGAAGTGCAGCTCGGCTACCCAGTTCAGCCACGATTTTTCAACGTCTAGGGAGCCGAGCACTCTGCAATCCTTGTCGCCAAAAACGTAAAGTTCGGCGCCTCCGCTTCCTTCCATATAGGCAAAATAGGTCTCACCGTAGATTCCAGGAACAAAAGCGCTCACCAAGCGAAAGTCGGGAAACGTGCCTTTGGCATTTGCCACGAAGCCCGCGAGATCAATCGGTTCCGTGGACTGCAGCTCGCTGTGAAGCAGTTTCGGGTATGTAAGCGCCGCCAACTCGCCTTTGAAGACGAGCAGAGACCCTGTCACACCGATTACAATGAGGTAAAGCCCAAGGACCATCCCGGTCCATAGGTGCGCCTGGAAAAGGGCTCTGCGCCACCAAACGCGCTGCGGCTTTTTGAGGTAACTCATTCTCCGTCGTCCTTGCCGGCCGTCGCCAATTGACCTTCGCCGAGGACGTCTCTTAGACTCACCACGGTCCTCAGCCTGCGGGTTGGCGGCCCGGGTTTCGGCGGCGCTTCGCCAAAAAAGACTGCCGCCGAAGCCCAGTTTCAGTCATCCCGGAAAACCCTCCCGGGATTTCAATATTTGAGCTTCACAACTTTTCGAATGGCGAGATGCGACTCATGCATCGTCAGAGCATCCGGTTTCGGCAGTTCGCCGGGCAGTGAGTCCATTCTTTCAAGCGCTTGGCCAACCATTTTATGCAGGCTCCGCAAGGACCTTGCGTCGAGGGCAACGGTAACCGGACCAATGGTCAGGTGGATCGTTCCGCAGCCGCATTCGACGATGTGGCCGAAATTCTCGCGCGTGGCAAGCAGCCCGGTTCCCCGGCACATCCCCGTCCTCCCCGAAGCCTCAATTGCAAATTAATTGCATCTAGAAATTACGACAAGATTGGTCGCATATCAAGTCCCTTTTAATGTGGCACCCACGCAGAGCGGCGACGGACCCTAATTCTGCGACACTCGGGGAAACGGTTTGTTGGGGCATTCTGCAGGACCTCCAACGAATGAGCCGGTCGGATCACTTGGGGCGAAACACCCCGTTTGCAGTACTTATCCTCACGAAGAATCTGGAAAGGGCGTTAACGACTGAACTTCTCCTGGCACCTACCTTTAAGTGCATGCGAAAACGGTGCACTGCTTAACTACCCGGCCATCGTGCTACGAACCTCTGTTTGTGTGCTACGCTCCTTTGTTGACCGTAGGGGGACACGTGGCGATTCTGAGCCGCATCGGGATTTCCATCGATTCTGATTTGCTAAACCGCTTCGACCGGTATATTGCAACAAAGGGCTACGAAAACCGGTCAGAAGCGTTCCGCGATCTGGTTCGCGACCGTCTTGTGGAATCGGCAGTCGTCTCTCCCACCGCACTCGTGGTAGGGACGGTCACTCTGATCTACGACCACCACAAACGTCTTCTCCCCGAAAAATTGACGGACATCCAGCATGAACATCACGAAGTTGTGATTTCCACGGTGCACGCTCATCTCGACCACCACAATTGCCTGGAAGTCGTGGTCCTACGGGGAAAATCAGAAGATGTGCAGATACTGGCGGATAAGCTGATCAGCACCAAGGGCGTGCAGCATGGCCGCCTCGTGATGAGTTCGCCAAACACCGTAGCAAAGCACCCGCACCGCCACCGTTAAATTCCCAAGCGTGAGAGCGACCGCAGTTCCACACAATGTGGTCTGCCATGGCATGCGTAGCATGTTCGTTATATACGTGCTACTCTTTGCGCTTCAAGTGCGACCGTTTTGTCCTCATGCAGGAAAAGAAGCAAATGTGTTTACGAAGTGCGCCTCTCTTCATTTTGTTGTTCCTGCCAACGATCATCCACGCCCAGGAAAGCTTAGGCAGAACTGCCACTGGGAGTCTGGTGAAACACTCCGCATACCGGGCTGCGGGGTCACAGACAGATAGACAGACTGTCCTGTCCGGAACCGTCGTTGATCCGTCAGGCTCGGTGATTTCAGGAGCGACTGTTCTCGTTCGGAGTGTGAACGGTGCTGTGCAAAGAACCACGAAGTCCGACAGCAACGGATCCTTCGCTATTTCCGGACTCCCGGCAGGCAGATATCGGCTGCTTGTGTCGAATCCCGGTCTTGAAAGCAAGGAGTTGTTCGTCACCATAGCAGGCGCCGGCGAATCCACCTCGCTGCGAATTGTTTTGGCGCTCGGCGCGGTGAGCACCACCGTAAAATGTTCAGGGCCGAGAGGATGACCTCGTGGGAATTGCGGATTCCGCAGCGCAGGGAACGGTGGGCGCAAAGGAAATTGAAGATCGGCCGATCCTTCGATCAGGCGAAATCCTGGAGACGATTCCCGGCATGATGATCACGCAACACGCCGGTGGCGGAAAGGCCAATCAGTATTTTCTGCGCGGTTTCAATCTGGACCATGGCACGGATTTCGCCGTTTTCCTCGACGACATGCCGCTCAACCTGCCGTCGCACGCGCACGGCGAGGGCTACGCTGACATGAACACTGTGATTCCAGAGTTTGTGAAGCGGGTGAATTTCGAGAAAGGTCCGTATTATGCGAATGTTGGCAACTATGGTTCCGCCGGGTCAGCTCATCTGCAATTCTTCAAGACCCTGCCTGAGAACTTCGTCAAAGTGGAAGGCGGAATGTATGGTTTCGGGCGAGCGGTTTTGGGTGTCTCGCAAAAGCTCCGGTCGGGTACTTTGCTGATCGCTGGAGAGGCCTACCACGACGACGGTCCGTGGACCCACCCCGACAACTACTACAAATTCAACGGACTTCTCACCTACACCCAAGGCAGCGATGCCAATGGGTTCAGTGTCACCGCACGCGCCTACCACGGACAATGGCACTCGAGCGACCAAATTGCCGCCAACGCCGTGCCTCTCGTTGGGTTCTTTGGCACGCTCAATCCGACGGACGGTGGGGATTCTCAGCGCTACAGTCTGCAGGGAGAATGGCATCGCCGGGACACGAATTCCGAGACGAAGGTGACCCTCTACGGATTCTACTACGACCTCGATTTGTTCTCGGACTTCACCTACTTCCTGACAGATCCCGTTCGTGGGGACCAGTTTGAGCAGAAAGACAACCGCTGGGTCGCGGGAATGGACGCGCACCACACGATTTTCAGCGAATGGTTTGGCCGCAAGGTGGAAAGCAGCTTAGGCGTTCAGGTCCGCAACGATTGGATTCACAACGGACTGTTCCAAACCGAAAATCGCGTACGAGTGGACAAGATCGATTCCGAGACCGGCAACCCCTTACCCGCCATCACGCAAGAGGACCGGCTTGCGGACACGCAGGTGGGCTTCTATGCCGAAAGCAAAATCCGGTGGGCCGAGAAATTCCGGTCCGTTCTTGGCCTTCGAGGCAGTCTGCAACACTTTGATGTCACGAGCTTGGTGACATCGGCGAATTCCGGAACGGCCAGCAAGTTTATGCCCAGCCCGAAAGCTGGCTTGATTTTCGGCCCATGGTCCAGGACCGAGTTCTACTTGCAGGGCGGATTCAGTTTTCACAGCAACGACGGTCGCGGCACAACGCAAACGGTCGAACCGATTTCGGGCGAAAACCCTTTTCCCGATACGCCCGCCACGCCGATTCCTGCGCTGATCCCAACCAAAGGAGCTGAAGTCGGAGTGCGCACTCTGGCGTTCCCGCATCTGCAAAGCACTCTTTCAGTCTGGTACCTGCACAGCGCTTCCGAGCTGCAACAGTCGGGCGACACTGGAGGTACGACCGCCTCACGACAGCCGAGCGATCGCTACGGTGTCGAATGGGCGAATTACTACACGCCCCTCGAACACGTTGCTTTTGATTTTGACCTTGCGAACTCGAAAGCTCTTTTCACGGAGGTGGATCCCGACGACGCGGCGCCAGGAAGCCTCGGTGGCAGGCGTGTGCCCGAAGCGGTTGGGTTGGTGGTTTCCCCAGGAATAACCCTGCACGATTTCCAGGGCTTCTCGGCGAGCTTGCGCTTGCGCGCCTTCGGGCCACGAGATTTGACATCGGACGGAGTTTACCGCTCGAACACAACAGTGTTGCTCAATGCCGAGCTCGGTTATCAGATCAACCAGAAGTGGCCCATTTCGGCCGAATTCTTGAATCTACTTGACCGCAGCGATCACGACATCGACTATGCCTACGAATCTCGAATAACGCCGACGGCTCCGTCGACTTTCACGGGCGTGTTCCATCCCGTTGAACCGTTTCAGGCGCGCTTCGGTTTGGTAAGGACCTTTTGAAGAATGCTGCGCACAAAGATGCTTCGGAATCGCAGTTACTGTGCCGCGATGAGGGCAGTCTTTACGGCCTTTCCCGTTTTGCCACCCCAGGAAACGACGAGTTGATTGCCAAGACGCTGTACACGCGGATAACCGAGGCTGGTCTCGGTTCCGTTCGCAATGGTGAAGGTTCCGTTCCGTTTGCCAGAAGAGGAAATGCGCTCACCAATCACCTCGGTTCCCGAAGCCTGATGGTGCAGCCAGATGGCGACTGCGCTTCCGTCCTCAAGAAGTGAAACGGCGACGTGGCCGACCGGTCTGTCCTCCCCCATTGGAGAGTCCAAAGTTATGGGGGCTTGAAATGTAGTGCCCTGGTCGTCGGACAACGCGAACTTCACCTCCGGTTTGTCGTTGCTTCCAGTGAACCAGACAATGCCAACCTCTTTGTCGCTGCTGGCCAGTGCCGGCCCGTTCACAGGACAACCGTTTATTTTCCACATGTCGTCATGAACGGTGTGCGGCGCCTGCCAGCTGCCGCCGGAAAGGCGCGCGACTTTGATGTCCCGGATTTCCTCGGGATTGTGGCCACGATAAGCCGCCACTGCCCCTGCCACTGCTCTCACAAGGGCCGTTGGGCAGCATGTGCAGGTGTCTTCGTCTATCGTTTTCTCGTTCGAGACTTGGCCTTTCGAATCGATCACAGCAGACATCAGACGATAACGATGCTTGGTTTCGTAGTCCCTTGCATCGAGCCAAATCACCTCCGCTTTTCCGGCGTCCACAGGAATTGCAGAAGCGAAACTGTGTTCGCTTGGGCTGGCATCGGAGTGTACGCGGACAGGAGCAGACCAGGTTTTTCCGGAATCCGCAGACACGCTCGAAAACAAGTGGCTGCCGTCCCACTTCCCGCCCGTCTTGATCTTCTGGCCCCACAGGGAGAGCAACGTTCCGTTGCCGAGCCGCAGGACTGTTGGAGGTGCTTCTGCATACACATCAAAATCCTCTCGTCCAACGATCGTCTTTGGAGCAGTCCAGTTTTTTCCGTCCCACACCGCGAACCGAAAGGTTTGTCCTGATGTTGACGGTTCGAGCCAACTCAGCACGATCTTTCCGTCGGGAGTCGCTGAAATACTCGGAGCTACACTTCCCGGCAATGCAGGATTGCGTAGCTCCGCTACTTGTCCGGATGATTCCGCGCTATACGAGCGCCAGCTCAAACTCGCCAAGAGTCCCATAGCGCCTAACAACAAAAGTTTCTTCAACATTGCTTCTCCGTTTCTAGTTCATTTCTAAAACCGCACTTCAAAACGGCTCCAGACGTTGATCGGGGACCCTGGGTAGATCACAGAGGGCGTATTCCCGGCTTCGTAGTATTTGCGGTCCGTTAGGTTTTGTATGTTCACGCTGAGTTTGTAGAGTTTCTGGTCTCTGTGCTGAGGACCAAAAACGTAGCCTGCCATCGCATCGAGGCGCGCGTAACCCGGCAGCAGAACATCATTTGCAGGATCAACGAAACGGTAGGTCAGTGCGCGCAATCCGCCGCCGAAACTGAGTC
>DATJXZ010000052.1:0-76942 GCA_035499815.1 Candidatus Solibacter sp.
CCTCAAGCGGCACGGGTTCGCTGCTTACCTCCAAAGGCCGTGCGTATTTCAAAAACTCAGTCACCACGTGCGTGATGTTGCGTGTTTGCTCGAGAATCCTCTCGGCCGAGTCCGCCACTTCGCCGGTGACCGCTTCCGCGCTAATCATTTGTGCATAGCCGGAAATGGTCGCCAAAGCGTTCTTAAATTCGTGCGCGATTCCTGCGGATAATTCACCTACCGCTGCAAGGCTTTCTTTGAGTTGAATCTGTTGCTGCAAGGCAGCGAGTTCCGTCAAATCTGTAAGCAGGCAAATCGCTCCGTTAATCTTTTCCGTGCCCCGGCGAATGGGCGATATGGTCACACCAAGTATCCGAGACTCGCCACCCGGCGCTTCGTGTTCCACCTGTTCGCGCCGGAAGATGCTGCCATTGGTCACGCATTCCCCGATGAACCGCGTCAGATCGGATTTTTCGCCAAACACTTCACTGTACCGGCGGAATCCCAATCCGCGAATCCCCAGAACCTGCTCCGCAGCAGGATTTGCGCTGGAAATGATGCCGGCCGCATTCACGACCACAAGCCCAGCCGGCATGTTGCGCGTGACTTCCTCGCTGAGCCGTTCCGTATGTTCCGCGCGCTCCCGCTCGATCTTGTGCAGGCGCTCGAGCTCTTTCTCCTGCTCGCGGAGTTGCCGAATCACTCCTTCCATGGAGGCGGTCATAAACGCAGAAGGATTTTCCGTTCTCGGGGCTGCGGTGGAAATGTTCTCTCGTTGAGACTCCTTCGTACTCTGAAGAAATCGGCGCAGCAGAAAGAAGATAACACCTACCACGACCAGGATTCCTGCGGCCATGCCGACGGCGATTTCCCAAACGTGCTGCGTGCTTTCGGCTTGGAATGCTGCGAACGTCATAGCCTGAATTGGCCTCGCATCGGAATGAATCTCAGCGCAATCCCGGCGCCAGATCGATGGAGAAAGAAGAGAAAACAAACACAATGATCAGCGCCGCAATTCCCAGAAACGTACCCAGGGGAAGATGATATTGGCTGGCAATCACCCAACGAATCTGTTTCGCGGTTCCAAGTCCCCTTCGGCTCGCCCGTTCCGCAAGCCGCCGCCCCGTGCCTCGTGCGTACATCGTTGCGATCACCGCCACGCCCAAAATGCTCCCCAGCAGGGTTCCCAGAAGGATCGTGAGAAACGCGTTTCTTACCCCAAGAAAAGCGCCCACCATGACCATCATCTTCACGTCGCCCATGCCCATGCCTTCGCGGCCACGCACCAGCTTATACAGTGTGGCCGCACCCAGCAGCATCAGGCTGCCAAACGCCGCGCCAAGAAGCGCTTCGATTAAGCCCATAAGGCGCTCGGGGGGTAGCCAATGAAAAAGACGCACGCTCAGTAGAAAAGCTGACCCATCGTTCGGTGGCACCACCGCGGAAAAAACCAGGCCGGCGGCAAAACCGGGCCATGTGATTACGTCGGGCAGCAGTCGAACGCGTAGGTCCGTCACCGTCAAAATGATGATCAAGCAAGTAAAGAAGAGCCACTTCACCGTGGCCTGGGAAATTCCAAATTCCACGTAACACGCCACAAACAGAAGCCCCGTAGCCAGCTCCACAAGCGGATACATGGGAGAGATCGGCAACCCGCACGTCCGGCATTTTCCCCTCAGCCAAAGCCACGCAAAGACGGGCACGTTGTCGTAAGGCTTGATCGGCGTTTTGCATCGCGGGCACCGCGAACCCGGCGAGACAATGGACATCTCTTCTGGAATGCGCGTGATGCATACATTCAAGAAGCTGCCAATGATGATTCCAAATAAGAAAAAGAAGGCGATGACCACAGTTTTGAGGGCCGCTTTAGGCCGCTCCCACTACTGTCCCACACCTATCCCACTGCCTCAATGAAGCGCGTCCGCTCGCGTGCCCCATTCCTAACGCTTTCGTCTTTCTTCTCTGTGGCCTCCGTGTACTCGGCGTACTCTGTGCAATGTTCTTTGCAGTTTTTGTCTTCGAGCTTTTGACTGTAAACTGTTGACTGTCGCCTCTCTTCTGCTATGCACTGGTTCGAACGCAAAATCCGCCGCTATGAGCACCGCCGCTGGACCACCGACGATAACCGCCGCGTCCAACCGTTTGAATGGGGCCTCGAACATATTGGGGGCGACTCTGCAGACTCCAATCCGGCGGAATTTGTGGGCAGGTATGCCAAGCGAGCCATCGAGCAGAGCGGCGATTGGTTCGCCACAGATGCTGCAGCCGACTACCGGCTCGATTCAGAGAATGTTTTGACTTTCACCAGCGCTCTCGAATCGCCCTGGCCGGAGAACAACACAGTTTATGCCCGACTCTGGCCTGCGCGTCATGATCGCCGCCCACCCTTCAAAGCTCCGAAAGGCACCGCCGTTCTTGTGCTTCCCAATTGGAATGCCAAGTGGCACGGCCAGGATGGACTATGCGAATGGGTGGCGCGGTTCGGAATCACCGCACTGAAAATGAGCATGCCTTATCACAATCGCCGCATGGCTAAGGGACACGAACGCGCTGACCAGATCTGTGGCCCCAATATCGGTCTGACACTCCAAGCTAACCGCCAGGCAGTGCTCGATGCCCGGCGCTGCCTACGATGGCTTGAAGCGCAAGGCTACACTCGGCTGGGCATACTCGGAACCAGCTTGGGCTCTTCCGTGGGCTACATTACGCTCATGCACGACCCCGCCGTCAAAGCCGGCGGCTTCTTCCATTTTTCGACGTACTACGCCGACGTCGTCAGCCAGGGGATGACCACGAATCACGTTTGGGAGGGGCTTCGGGCGCACGTGACGGTGGACGAGCTGCGGGAGTATTGGGCTCCGATAAGCCCTATGCCTTACGTCGAGAGGGGTATGGGCGCCGACCGCAAATCTTTTTTAGTCTATGGCAAGTACGATCCCACTATGCTTCCGGAGTTGAGTCGCCAGATGCTCGACGCTTTGCGGCGGCATGGAGCCAAACCGCGGAGCATGCAGCTTCATTGCGGGCACTACTCGCTCGAACTGCCTCCCTTTAGTTACGTCGCAGGTTACCGGGTCCTGGCATTCCTCCGAAATGCGTTGGCCTCCTAGAATGAAATTGAACTTGGAAGAGGCCGTTCTAATGCGGAGGTTCGCTCCGCCAGGCCCGCTCGATCCGCGAAGGACCAGTTAGCCAGCCAGCCTGACCCCGCCTCTTGTATGATCGCTGCATGCAAACTCTCCTCGTCGAGGCGTTTGGCCCACTTGTCGTTGCATTTGCGCTTTTCGTTGCAGTTTTTGGTGTGCGACGCCTAATTCACCAGTTTCGGAATCGCCTCACTCCGGAGCAGCACCAAGCGGAGCGCGATTCTTTTCGCAATCGGCTCGTCCATCCGCACGCAGGACAAGTCGAGCAGGGAATCGGCGCGTTACTCCCCCAGCGCCTTATCACGCTCTACGAGGATCACCAAACGATTCTTACTGAACAAATCGAAATCCGGCGGCCGGAGCCCGATCCGCGGAATCTTACCGAACCAAAGAATCCCGCCGAGTGGATCGAGGCTTTCTTGCCGCTCGATCTCGAGAGCCAGAAACTCGCAATCAATTTGACTGCGCAGGGTTGGGGAAAAGGCTTCTGCTTTGCCACGGATGGCTCAGGCAATTTTTACTGGATTCCAGCCGCCGACGTCCGCCAGGCAGATGCGCCTGTTTTCTTTGCCCACACCGATCCCGTAGCCAACGAGCAAGTTGCGGCCTCGCTCGATGAGCTTCTTACCTGGCCGCGAACTTTACACTCGTCTGAAGCCGAGGCAGATGCATGAGTGGGATTAGCTCAGAGCCACTGCTTGTTACAACGGTAGAATGCGGACGCTGGTCTCTGATGTTTTACAACCGGGTGCGGAGCGCTGCGACCAAGAAGCGATTCTCTTGTAAAGATGCACGTTGAGGAGTGTCAATCCAGAACTCCAGACAAAGCGCCGGTCGCCACCAAAGCTGCGACGGACTCGATGTCCGGCGCTAGCGACCGATCGTGAGTCACTTTTGCCGACTTCTCGCGAACCGACTGGTGTACCTTCAACGCCAAAATGCCTGTTTTCAAGGGTGCGAGCAGGTCTATCCCCTGGCATGCGCAGAGCAGCTCAATCGCAATCGTATGCCGCAGATTTTCAAGCATTCGTCCGAGACGGCGAGCGCTGCTCATGCCCATCGAGACATAGTCTTCCTGATTGCCCGAAGTCGAAATGGAATCGACTGAATGGGGCATCGCGAGCGCTTTGTTCTCGCTGGTCAACGCCGCCGCGGTCACCTGCGCGATCATGAAGCCGGAGTTCAGGCCCGGCTCCGGCGTGAGAAAAGCTGGCAACATGCTGGTCAGCGGATTCGTCATCTGTTCGATGCGCCGCTCGCAGATGCCACCAAGGGTCGCGAGCGCGATCGCGACCTGGTCTGCGGCCATGGCGAGCGGCTGGCCGTGGAAATTTCCGCCGCTGATGATGTCTCCGCTGCCGTCTTCTTTCACAAACACCAGAGGATTATCCGTTGCGCTATTCAGTTCGACCGCTGCAATGCCGCGAGCTTGCGCCAGGGAATCGCGTACCGCTCCGTGCACTTGCGGAGTGCAGCGAACGCTATACGGATCTTGCACGCGCGGATCTTTTTCCGCCGAGCGGTGTGACTCGCGGATTTGGCTGCCCCCGTTCAAGTGCGCCAGGTTTCGCGCCGTGGTTGCTGCGCCGGTATAGGCCCTGGCGTGCATGATGCGCGCGTCGAACGCGCCGGGGCTCCCGCGAAGCGCGTCCAGCGAAAGCGATGCCGCGACATCGGCGCTGTCAACGAGAATATCTGCGTCGCGCAACGCCAGGCTTAAAAGCGCCAGCATCCCCTGCGTTCCGTTCAGCAGAGAAAGCCCTTCTTTGGCTTCCAGCGCGACAGTTGTAATTCCCGCCCGACGCATTGCTTCGGCTCCATCGAGAATCTCACTCTTATATGTTGCGCGGCCTTCGCCGATCACGACCTGCGCCAGGTGCGCGAGTGGCGCCAAGTCGCCCGAGGCACCGACGGATCCTTGTGAAGGAATCACCGGATGCACGCGCCCGTTCAGCATCGCGCAAAGCGTCTCGACAACGAGTGGGCGGACTCCGCTCAATCCTTTAGCAAGCGCATTCGCACGCAGGAGCATCATCGCCCGTGTTTCTGCTTCGCACAGCGGAGCGCCGACGCCACAAGAATGCGAGCGCACCAGATTGACTTGCAGGTTTCGCACTTGCTCCGGCGAGATGCGGACCGAGGCGAGCTTTCCAAATCCAGTGTTGATTCCGTATGCCACGCTGCCCGAAGCTACAAGATCGTCGACAACAGCGCGAGAACTCTTCATCCGATGGATCGCCACTGGGGAGAGTTCGACGGATTCGCCCCGCAGCGCGACGCCGTAGAGTTGCTCAAACGTGAGGTCGTTGCCGGTCAGCGTCACGGCTGAGGCAGAGCTCATGTGTCACTCCGGTCCGGCTGCGGGGTGACAACCGCGCTAAATACGTTGTGATATTTCTTCGGGAGTAATTTCGGCCGGCCGTTGCTTCCGCAAATGATGTGCGTCGTTTCGCCGGTGGCGAGCAATAAGCTATCGGTATCGCGGAAAACTTCGTAGGAAAACTTTACGATGCGGTTGCGTGATTCGGCGATGCGCGTGCGAACTCGCAGCACTTCATCATATCTAGCGGATTGCAGATAGCGGCAATGCACGTCGGCAACGACGATGTGGCAATCGTCCTCTTTTTCCATGAGCTTGTACTCGATACCCATCGCGCGAATGAGTTCCACGCGGCCTACCTCGAACCACACCAGATAGTTCGCGTGGTAGACGACACCCATTTGGTCGGTTTCGGCGTAGCGCACCCGTACTGTCGCGTCATGATATTCAATCATTCTCAAGTCCAGTGAATCCAGGCTCGCCGGCGCAGATTATTCCACGTCGGTGCTCCAAACGGGTTTGCGTTTCTCCAGAAACGAGGCCAGGCCCTCTTTAAAGTCGGCCGTGCAGCGGATGCGCGCATTCTCCAGAATCGCGCGCTCCAGATCGGCGTCAACGCTTGCGGCAGATGCCGAAGTTAATAAGCGCTTGGCGCGGGCCAGGCTGACCGGACTGGCCGATATAAGCACATCTGCAAGTTCGTGGGCCCGCTCCATCAGGCGTTCCCTCGGAACGATCTCCGTGACGAGGCCAAGGGCCTTTGCTTCGGCCGCCTCCACCAGACGGCCCGTGAGCAACAAATCGCGAGCGTGCTTGTCGCCGATTTGGCGCGTCAGAAAAACGGAGACGATGGCAGGTAAAAAGCCTATTCGCACCTCCGTGTAGCCAAACTTCGCTTCGGGCACGGCGATGGTGAAGTCGCACAAAGTGGCGATGCCGCAGCCTCCGGCCAGCGCGGCGCCATTCACTGCGGCGATCAGCGGCTTGGAAAAACTCCAGATGCGTCGAAACATTTTGGCCATGCGCCGCGAATTTTCCATGTTCTCCGCGGAGGATTGGTCCGCGATGACGGCCAGCGTTTCCAAATCCATCCCGGCGCAGAACGATTTCCCGGCGCCGGTAATAATGGCCACGCGGGCGTGACTCGATTCTATCGTGTCGAGCGCGGATTGAATTTCTGAGACCATGCGCTCGGAAATGGCGTTGCGTTTCTCGGGACGATTGAAGGTAAGGATTGCGAGTTGACCGGTGAATTCGAGAGTCAGTGTTTCAAACATGTCGAAGCTCCGTAGTCCCATCCGCGGCGGGCTGGGCGGATGCACCTGCATGCCGCGTCACGACAATGATCGCCCGACCTCTCAAGGGATTCTAATTCACAAGCGGCGCGTGTGCATACTTAGAGCGAATTTCGTTGGTCATATCGAGCACGGGGCCTAGCCGGGCCAAATCGATGCCGGGATCTGCACCGGCTTTTTTCAAGGCGGCCAAAACGTCTTCCGTGGCGATGTTGCCGACCAGATTGTCTCCGGCGAATGGACAACCGCCGAGGCCGGTCAGCGCGCTATCGAAGCGGCGGCAGCCCGCCTCGTAAGCAGCGAGAATTTTTTCTTCCGCGTTTTCAGGGCGGCTGTGCAGATGCACGCCCAGCTCGATGCCGGCGAGTTCGTCTTTTACTTGGCGATAAAGATCGCCGACGAGTTCGGGCGAAGCGGTCCCGACCGTGTCGGCGAGAGAGACGGTGCGGACGCGGATGCCTTTCAGCCATTCGAGAGCGTCGGCTACGATTTCCGGGCCCCAGGGCTCTTCGTAGGGATTGCCAAAGGCCATCGAAATATAGACGACCAGATCTTTTTTTGCGACTAGCGTTTCTTTGCGCAGTTTTTCGACGAGGAGGCGCGATTCGTTCTTGGTCATGTTGGCGTTGGCGCGGCGGAAGTAAGCGGAGATGGAGTATGGATAACCGATGGTTGTGACGCCGGAAGTGGCGAGTGCGCGGTCGAGACCCTTCTCGTTAACAACGATACCGATAATTTCGGGAGGCTCGACGTTGTCGGGAAGGAAAGCGTTGAGTTTCGCCATCACATCTTCGCTGTCCGCCATTTGTTTGACGTGCTTCGGAGACACAAAACTGACCGCGTCGATGTGCTTGAATCCTGCAATCACGAGTTGCTTCAAATACTCAGCTTTGAACTCAGTGGGAATGAAATCTGGGAGTCCTTGCCAAGCGTCCCGCGGACACTCAATCAGTTTTACAAGTGGGGGCATGGTTTGTTAGCGGTGTCGATGATTGTCGAAACAAGTGATTCGAGCGCGGCGAGAGCAAACAAAGCGCCGGGCGCTGCTACACGTATGAGGTGCGGGAGCCACGGGATCTGCTCCAATTGAGATTGAACTGATTCCTGGGGAGTAAAATGTTGAGCTTGTATCTTATGCAGCATCGAAAACTCGATGGAAAAAATTGTGCCCAGCGCTATGGGAGCAAGCGCGACGCCGCAAAATAACCACTTGGAGCGGGTGCTGATCACGTCTGTAAGACTCCGGTTTTGAATTCGCGGATTTCGGGATTGAGTGCGGCAGCTTCGAGGGCGCTGATCAGTGCGTCGCGAGTATGAGCGGGGTCGATGATGGCGTCGACCCAGAGGCGGGCGGCGGCGTAGCGGGGGTCGGTCTGCTGCTCGTAGGTAGCTTTTACGCTATCGAGCATTTCTTTGCGGGCTTTCTCGTCGACTTTCTTGCCGGCGCGTTCGAGTTGCTTCAGCTTGATTTCGGCGAGCGTGTTAGCTGCCGCGTCGCCGCTCATCACCGCGAATTTTGCGGTGGGCCAGGCAAACATGAAGCGCGGATCGTAGGCTTTGCCGCACATGGCGTAATTTCCAGCGCCGAAGCTGCCGCCGCATATCACGGTGATTTTTGGCACGACGCTGTTGGCGACGGCGTTGACCATCTTCGCGCCGGCGCGGATGATGCCGCTCCACTCGGCATCTTTGCCGACCATGAAGCCGTTCACGTCGTGCAAAAAAATAAGCGGAATGCGGTTCTGGTTGCAATCGAGAATGAAGCGCGCCGCTTTTTCCGCGGATTCGGTATAAATCACCCCGCCAAACTCGAGGCGCTTCTGGTCCGAGCCGCGGGCCGTGGTCTGCACGTGCTTTTTCTGATTGGCGACGATGCCGACGGCCCGACCGCCGATACGCGCGTAGCCGCAAAGCACGGTTTCGCCATATTCGGCGCGGTATTCTTCAAATTCGCTCGCATCGACAATGCGCGCAATGATTTCGCGCATATCGTACTGCTTTGCGGGATCGCTGGAGAAAATTCCGTAAATCTCTTCGCTCGAATAAAGCGGCTCACGAGCGGCGATGCGGCTGAAGGGGGATGGATTGGCCGCGCCCATTTTGTCCACCAGCGCGCGAATCCGTGCGATGCATGCGTCATCATCGGGCTCGCGAAAATCGACTGTCCCGCTGATTTGCGAATGCATTTTGGCGCCGCCCAAGTCTTCGGCGGAAGTCACCTGTCCAATGGCTGCTTGCACCAGCGCCGGCCCGGCCAAAAATAATCCCGAACCTTCCGTCATCAAGATGTGGTCGCACATCAGGGGAAGATACGCTCCGCCGGCAACGCACATGCCCATGATGGCGGCGAGCTGAGGAATGCCCATGGCGCTCATCACCGCGTTGTTTCGAAACACGCGGCCGAAATCGTCGGTATCCGGAAATACGTCTTCTTGCAGGGGCAAGAAGACGCCTGCGGAATCGACCAGATAAATGGTAGGAATATGATTTTCGATAGCGATATTTTGTGCGCGAATGACTTTCTTCGCGGTTATAGGGAAAAACGCGCCAGCCTTGACGGTGGCGTCATTGGCGATGAGCATGAAGGTGCGGCCGCAAATTCTGGCAAGTCCGGTGACGCAACCGGCCGAAGGCGCGCCACCCCATTCTTCGTACATTTCATACGCCGCGTAGATGCTCAGCTCGAAAAGCTGCGAACCGGGATCGATTAGTTTCGCAATCCGTTCGCGAGCCGTGAGCCGGCCTTTCTTGTGTTGCGAGGCGATGGCTTTCGAGCCGCCGCCCTGGCGAATCTGCTCTTCCTCGTTCTTGATTTTCGTGAGGAGATCAATGAAACGGCGATGATTTTTCTCGAAGTCAGGCGACTTCGCGTTCACGCTCGTTTTCAAGACGGACGCAGCCACTCGCGGACCTCGCGTTGGGATTCACAGAGGCGCGCAGCGGCTCACTCGCACGCCAATACCAACAGTATACGGTCCGCCGCATAATTCCGCGAGCAGTCGGCGCGCAAAGTGTTCATTGACGCCAGCGGTCCAGCTAGCTAAACTTTGCAGAAACAGTGCCAGTGGGGCGCTGTTTCCTACTCTCGGAGGCGCCTGTGAATACTTCACTCAAAACTGCCAGGTGCGGGTGTGCCTCCGGCAAAACTTTCCGCTAGTCCATCGCGCTAGTCCGAAGACATTCCCGCTGATCCATTTCTTCCAAGTCTAAATCACTGTGGCCGCACAGCGATTTTGGAGGCGCTAGATCTCCATGCTCGGGTGAACGCACGGCCGCGTTCAATCGCAGGAGCCATCCGGCGGCAACGCGCATGGCTGCTTTCGAGCAGCGGGAGAGTTCGGAATGTTCATCAAGGATTTAGGATGGGATGCTTATTTTGAAGCTTTGTGGGGTGAACGCGTTATGGAGGGCTGCGCCCCTGCACGTGTGGTGTCGCAGCAGCGAGGAATGTGGCGCGTCGCGGGAGATTGTGGAGAATGCTGGGCGGAGCCAACCGGCAAACTACGCGAACAAGCCGATGAGGGAGGGGATTGGCCTGTGGTTGGCGACTGGCTATTGGCGGAATTTCGCGGCCCTGAACATCACGCCATGATTCAGCACGTTCTGCCGCGTCGGAGCCGATTTGCGCGCGAGGCTGCAGGCAGACCAATCGCCCAACAAGTCTTGGCGGCGAACATTGATCTTGCGCTTATTGTGGCTGCGCTGGACGGAGATTTTAATGTCCGGCGCATCGAACGGTATTTGACGCAGTGCTGGGAATCCGGAGCGCGTCCCGCGATTGTACTGAACAAAACAGATGTGTGCGCCGAAGTGCGGGAACGAGTCGTTCAGATCGAGAGAGCTTCCGTGGGCGTGCCTGTTTTTCCGGTCAGCGCATTGACCGGAGAGGGCATGGAAGCGCTAGAAACATCGTTGAAGAAGGGAGAAACGGCCGTTCTTCTAGGTTCCTCCGGGGCGGGAAAGTCGACATTGGTAAATCGTTTGCTTTGGGAAGTACGACAGCCCATGCAGGCCGTAAGGGAGGGCGACAACCGGGGGCGCCACACTACGACGTCGCGGCAACTGTTCGTAATGGGGAATGGGGCCATGATCATTGACACGCCCGGCCTGCGAGAGCTGGGATTGTGGAACGCGGATGAAGGGCTCCTGCAAACTTTCGCGGAAGTCGATGATCTCGCTGAGCAATGCCGTTTTCGAGATTGCCGCCACAATAAGGAGCCAGGGTGCGCCGTGCAAGCAGCGCTAGGCTCAGGCATACTTGAGGTTGGACGATTCGAAAACTGGCGTAAGCTCCAGCGCGAACAGAAATTTCAGCTGCGGAAACTGGATCCGGAGCTGAAGCGAGCGGAAAAGAAACGAATTAAAGAGATCATGCGTAATATGAGGCAGCAGTATAAGCATCGAGACAAGGGATAAGACTAGAAGGCGAGCATGCGGGAGCTGCTACTGAATCTGGAATTGGCCCGACGTGTGGAGCTTGCCGAGGCGCAAGCCGCCGTCGAATGCGCGGAGGCCCTGGACCGCTTCCGGCCCGGTAGCGGAGCGGCGGTCCGGCGAGTTGCAGGCGGGTTTGCCGTGTATTGCGGGAAGGACTCCCCAATCACGCAGGCCGTTGGAATGGGGCTTGACGGGCCAGTGAGTGCCGATGAGTTCGATCGCCTCGAAGAGTTTTATCGAAGCCGCGGCGAACCCGTGCGCGTGGAGACTTGTCCGCTTGCCGACGCCACCTTCGTCGAACATTTCGGCCAACGCGGGTATCGGGTCACGGAGTTCTCCAACGTCATGGCACGGCAGGTCAGCCCGGACGAGGCGTGTCCAGAGCCTCCGGTGGGAATCGCCATCGAAAAGGTGGGCAAGGACCAGATCGACCTGTGGACACTGACCGTTTCGCAAGGATTTGCGGAAAAATTTCCGGTCTCACAAGAGCTCCTCGAAGTCATGAAGCTTTTCGCGTTCGGGCCCAAGACGGAATGCTATATTGCGCGCGTGGACGGAAAGATCGCCGGGGGCGCAACGCTTGCACTGCACGATGGTGTCGCCGGACTTTTCGGTGCCAGCACGCTGCCCGTGGCGCGGAGACGAGGAGTACAGACTGCTCTCTTACAGCGGCGACTTGCCCGCGCATCCCAGGCGGGGAGCGATCTCGCCGTCAGCATCGCGCAGCCCGGGAGCACGTCTCAACGCAACATTTTGCAGCAAGGTTTTCAGGTGCTTTACACCCGCGCCAAATTCGAAAAAAAAATGGAATGAACGCAACCGCGAGCTTCAGTGTGCCAATCGTTTGTGGATGAATTCCACAATGTCCTGTGTGGAAGTGCCGGGAAGAAAAATTTCCGCAATGCCACATTCTTTTAGAGCAGGAATGTCGGCTTCCGGGATGATGCCGCCGACCAGCACAGTAACGTCATGCATTCCTTTTTCGCGCAGCAGGTTCATCAATTCTGGGCAAATGGTGTTATGGGCGCCGGAAAGTATGGAGAGACCGATTACGTCGACGTCCTCCTGTACGGCGGCCGTGGCGATCATCTCCGGTGTTTGACGTAGCCCGGTGTAAATCACTTCCATCCCGGCATCGCGCAATGCACGCGCAATCACTTTGGCGCCGCGGTCGTGTCCATCCAACCCCGGCTTGGCGATCAGCACCCTTATTTTTTTCTCTGGCATGTTCGGAGGAGAGTTTAGCTCAGTTCGCCCGGGCAAATCACGTGATGGCGACTTCTTCGTACGTGCCGAAGACGTCGCGCATGGCATCGCAGATTTCGCCCACGGTGGCGTAGGCTTTCACGGCGTCGAAGAGGAATGGCATGAGGTTGTCTTTTCCTTCGGCGGCTTTGCGCACGGAGGCGAGTTGGCGATCGACGTCGGCTTGCGAGCGCTCGGCGCGCAGTTTGCGCAAACGTTCAGACTGTCGCGTAGCCACCGTTTCGTCGATCTGCAGAATGTCCAGCGGTTTTTCGGGCGCGACGTAGTCGTTGACTCCGACAATGACTTTTTCCTTCTTATCGACTGCTAGCTGATACCGGTAGGAAGCCTCCGCAATCTCGCGCTGAGGATAGCTGCGCTCTATTGCCGCGACCATTCCGCCCATGGCGTCGATTTTCTGGATATAGTCCCAGGCGCCGCGCTCGATTTCATTCGTCAGAGTTTCCACGAAATACGACCCGCCCAGGGGATCGACCGTGTTCGTCACGCCCGTTTCATGCGCGATGATTTGCTGCGTACGCAGCGCAATGGTGGCCGCGAACTCGGTGGGCAATGCCCAGGCCTCGTCGAGGGAATTCGTGTGGAGCGACTGAGTTCCACCAAGGACCGCAGCGAGAGCCTGGATCGCTGTACGCACCACATTGTTGTAAGGCTGCTGCGCCGTCAGGGAGCACCCAGCCGTCTGAGAATGGAAGCGCAGCGCCCACGAGCGTGCATTCTTTGCGCCGTAGCGCTCGACCATGGCCTTGTGCCAGATTCGCCGCGCCGCGCGGTACTTGGCGATTTCTTCGAAGAAATCATTGTGCGCATTAAAAAAGAAGGACAGTTGCGGCACGAATTGATCCACTTCCATGCCGCGGCGAATTCCCCACTCGACATATTCCATGCCGTCGCGCAGCGTGAAGGCTAATTCCTGAATCGCGGTCGAGCCGGCTTCGCGGATGTGATAGCCGCTGATCGAGATGGTGTTGAACTTCGGCGTATTCTTCATGCCAAATTCAAACGTGTCGATCACCAGCCGCATCGAGGGTTCCGGCGGATAGATGTATTCCTTTTGCGCGATGTACTCCTTCAAGATGTCGTTTTGCAGCGTGCCCGAGATTTTTTTCCAGTCGGCGCCCTGCTTTTCCGCCACTGCAAGGTACATCGCCCAGATGACCGCCGCCGGCGAATTGATGGTCATCGAGGTCGTGACGTTCGCCAGCGGAATTTTGTCGAAGAGCACCTCCATGTCGGCCAGGGAACTGATGGCCACGCCACATTTGCCGACCTCGCCTTCGGAAAGGGGATGGTCAGAGTCGTAGCCCATCAGAGTCGGTAGATCGAAAGCAGTCGAAAGGCCCGTCTGACCTTGCGCTAAAAGGTAGCGGAATCGTTGATTTGTGTCTTCTGCCGTGCCGAAGCCCGCGAACTGCCGCATCGTCCAGAGCCGGCCGCGGTGCATCGTGGAATGAATACCGCGTGTGTAAGGGGGTTCACCTGGGAAGCCCAAGTTCCGGTCAGGATCCCATCCGGTGAGATCAGCGGGCGTATAAAGACCCCGAATGGGATAGCCGGAGATGGTGGTGAATTCAGATTGCCGCTCAGGACTTTTTTCGAGCGTGGGCTTGAGCGTATTTTCTTCCCACGCACGTTCTTTTGGGGAAGGCGCGCGCGGAACGGCTGAAGCCTCAGCCGGACTGATGGTCGTGACCGTGCCCTTGACCGCGTCGCTCATGGCCTCACGCTCCCGCTATGTACGGCCCTTGCGCACAATTCCACTAAGCGCAGAAAGAATCCGCCACAATCTGTGTTCGTGACGATTCTGGCGGAGGAGGAGGGATTCGAACCCCCGAGACCCTTTCGAGCCTAACGGTTTTCAAGACCGCCGGTTTCAACCGCTCACCCACTCCTCCGCTTTTAATTCTATCGTATTCCATGAGTGAGCGGCCAATTTGCTACAGGGGTTTCGCGCAAGAAATTACTTTTTTTCTCCATCAGGGAGATCCCTGAAGATCTCTTCCGTGCCCAGCACTTTCCCGTGGAGGGTCCCTGGGATCAGCGTTGCGCGTTCGACCTCGCCAGACTTTGCGTCGGCGATGGTGACGTGATTGACCTCGAGCGTGCGACCCACTGCGCGTTCGAAGTTCGCTTTGGCTTCTTCGAGGTTGGCAAGAGCGCGAAGTTCAGTACCCTGGGCTGCGATCAGGTCGCGTTGGGTCTGAATCACCAGGTACGTTGTGGACGCTCCCAGCTGGTATTTCTTCTGCTCGGCGTCGAAAGTTTCCTGCTGCAGTTGGCGTGCCTTGATTGCGGCGGCGACCTGAGCCCTGTCCTGCGTCAGCGCAATGTACATGTTGCGCACATCGAGTAAAGCTGCGTTCCGAAGGACCTGCGCCTGTGTCTCTAATTGGCGTTGTTCGAGCAATGCGCGTGCGTGTACGGCTTGAGCCGAGCGGTTGCGAAGCGGAAGGGTCAACGTCAGTTGTCCGGCATACTCGGGGAAGCGATTGTGAAAAATTTGGCTCTGCGCAGTTCCTAGTCCCTGGTTGATGGTGCCGACTGTAGGGGCAATAGTTGTCGATTGGAAAATCGGAGTCGGCATCCCTCCGACATCCACGCTAACGGGATTTCCGTTCGCGTCCACGATGGGCACTCCAGTGCTGATCGTCGTGGGAGTCCCGGCAATCGGGCTGTTTCCTGCCAGGCCGGAGGAGAGATAGTACGCGTTCGCGGTAAGTGACGGTAGAAGCGCATTCTTGGTGGCTCGAACGTCGATATCGGCGTTTTTCAGGTTGTAGACCTGCTCTTGAAGTTCCGGCCGTTTCGCAAACGCCTCCTTCACTGCGTCTTCGAAGGAGGTCTCAACCGTGGGCGGTTGCGTCGGCTTGTCCGTGGGAATAATTTGGACGTTGACCATGTTGGGAGCCAGCGGATCCCTGGAAATGTAGTTTTTCAGGGTTTGTTCGTCCTGGAGCTGGGTGGTTTGCGCGATGATTAAGTTCTGAGTGTCGGTGGCTACCTCGGACTCGGACCGCGTTACGTCGAGCGGAGCTAGGCTACCGATCTGCAGTTGCTTCTTGTTGTCCTCGTAGAGCTTTTGTGCAACGTCCACCGCTTGTTGATTGACTTTGACGTTTTCCTGGGCATAGACGAGTTCCCAATAGGCGGTGATCGTGCTCGTAATCGTCGTGATCGCCTGTTGAGCGAAAGCCCAGTCCGCGATTTTGCGATTGTTCTTGGCAATGCGGATGTTTCGCGTCCACATCGCCTTACCGAATCCGTTCAAGAGCGGCTGCGAAACAGAAATCGAGAGCGATGAACTCACGGAGGGATTGAAGAAGTTGGCCGCGTTGGAGCTGCTGCGCGTGTTGTTCCAGTTCACGGTGAGGTTGGTTCCGGTATGGAACGTTTGCGAGTAGGAGTTATTGAATTGAGATGAATGAGAAACAATTGAGGCCAGGCTGGCTGTCCCGGCGCCAGAGATGAACGGGTTGTTGATCGGCTGGGTGATGTCGACAATCGTGGTCGAGCTTTGAATGAGGGGATCGAAGTTCGGAACGTAGAAAATATAGGGATTGACGGCCGCTGAGGAACCGGGAATATCCACTCCAGGCGTGCTGAAGCCATTGCCGCCGGCTTCGGCGTTGAGGAGGCCAGCATCAGAAATCCAGGGGTAGTAGCGCTGCACGGCGATATCAAGGCTGTTTTCGAGAGCCAGCTCGATGGTATCCTGCAGGCTGATCTCAAGCTTTCCGTCATGGATCAATTGGTCAATGCGAGGAGAGTTCGTGAGAACCGGCGGATCGACATGAATCGATTCGTAGGGTTTGAACAAGTTTGGAAACGGACTCGGAGCGTGCGTGTAATTGCGAGTCGCAACGCCTAGCGAAGAGACTGGCGCAATCGCCTCCCCTGCCTGCGCCGCTGCCGGCGCAGGATCCGCCGGCAGCTTTTGAGCGGCGTTCTGCGCGTATGCCGGAGAAAACGGCCCACCTACGAGCGAGCCGGCCATTGCGATTGCAAATAGCGATCGCGCCCATTGCGAGGCATTCTTCCGGATACTCGCCCCTAAATTGGACCGCTTCAGGGTCCCCCTCAGCGTCTTAATATTCATCTTTACTCCTCAAGATTCTGTCCCTGCGGGACGTTTTTGATTTGACCTAACTCTTTAAAACGCTCGAACTGTGTATTTTGTTTCACTTGCGGGCTGGATTTGCGTTCACGCGGAGCATTAAACCTTGTGCATTGGGCCAGAAACACGCCCGCATTGCGCCCATCGAGGATAATGGACCAGGAAAGGCAAGACAAGGACCTCGGACAGCATAGACAAAGCGGTTCGGCCAGAGCAGTTGGATCGATGGGTTCAATGGCGGATAACGACCTTGTCTGGGCGTTTAGATGCCACCGGAGGCAAAATCGCTACGAAGAGCCATCCGTTGAGATTGTAGAAAGTTCCCGCAGACGGTACAGCGAGTGCGGCGGCGTCCGCTTGCTAGCGCGTGCCACCGTCCCCAAACAAGTTCTCCGTGCCAACGACTCTTCCATGCAGAGTCCCGGGGATTAAGGTGGCGCGTTCTACTGCTCCGGACTTAGCGTCGGCGATTGTGACGTGATTCACGTCCAAAGTGCGCCCTAGCGCCCGTTCGTAATTGGCCTTGGCTTCCTGAAGATTGGCAAGGGCGCGGAGTTCGGTGCCTTGCGCGGAGATAAGGTCTCTTTGAGTAAGAATCACGTTATATACGGTGGACGCTCCAAGCCGATATTTTTTTTGCGCGGCATCGAAAGTTTGCTGCTCCAGTTGGCGGGCTTTGCTGGCGGCCTCGACCTGCGCGCGGCCTTGCGTCAGCGCAATGTAGGTATTGCGGACGTCTAATATCGCCGCATTCTTCAGTTGCCGAATCGTGGCCTGCTCTTCACGCTCAGTCAAAATTGCGCGAACGCTATCGGCTTGCGCCGAGCGGTTGCGCAACGGAAGATTGAGCGTCAATTGAGCCGTATAGTCGGGAAAGCGGTTATGAAAGATCTGGCTCTGTGCGGTGTTAAAGCCCTGCTGATTTGTGCCTGCCACTGCGGTGCTCGTTATCGGCTCGAAAATGGGAGTTGCAACTCCGCCGATATCCACGGTGACCGGATTGCCGTTGCCGTCTACGATGGGTATGCCGCTACTCCCGACGGTGGTGGCGCCTGCGATCGGTGAATTTCCAGCCAGCCCGACGGAACTATATTGCGCGCTAAGCGTAAGTTCCGGGCGTAAGGCATTTCGTGTGGCGCTCACGTCGATATTGGCATTCTTCAAGTTATAGATTTGCTCTTGCAATTCGGGCCGCTTCGCGAAAGCCTCCTTGATGGCGTCCACAAACGATGCCGTTTCAATAGCCGCTGGCTGAGTCGGCAAATCCGTTGGAATGATTTCCACATCCACCAGGTTCGTTGACATGGGGTCTTTGGAGATGGCGTTCTTAAGGATCTGCTCGTCTTGCAATTGTATGGTTTGAGCCACGATCAGATTCTGGCGGTCCGTGGCCAGCTCGGATTCGGCTTGGGTCACATCGAGTGGAGACATCGTCCCAGCTCCGAGCTGCTTTTGATTATCGCTATAAAGCTTTCCGGAAACCGTGACCGCTTGTTCCTCGACCTTCACATTCGCGCGCGCATAGACCAGCTCCCAGTAAGCCGTAATCGTATTCGTAACCGTGGTGATGGCCTGCTGCGCGAAAGCCCAATCGGCGATCTTGCGGTTGTTCTTTGCGATCAGGATATTCCTGCGGTTCACGGAAAGTCCAAATCCGCTGAGCAATTGCTGGGTAAATCCGATGGTCAGAGTGGACTGAACGGCGGGATTGAAGAAGTTAGCGGCGGAGGTTGAACTGGTGCGTGAGTTGTTCCAGGCGAGGTTCAAGTTTGTCCCTGATTGGAATCCCTGGGTGAATTGGTTGTTGAATGTCGAGGTATGCGTGCTCAGATGGTTGAGGCTGGCGGCTCCGGTTCCAGAAATGAATGGGTTGTTGACTGGAGTTGTTTTGGAGTCAATGAGCGCCGAACTCGTGAGGAGCGGGTCAAACGAAAATAGGGGAAGATTCGCCGTCGAGGAGCTTAGCAAAGCGCCGCCCGTCGAATAACCCGGTGCGCCTGCCTTCGTTTTCAGGATGGAAGCATCCGCAATCCATGGCGAGTAACGTTCTACGGTGATGTCCATGTTGTTTTCGAGAGCGAGTTCGACGGTATCTTGCAGGCTGAGCTCGAGCTTACCGTCGTGGATCAATTGATCGAGCCGTGGCGAGTTGGTCGCCGCCGGCTCTTCGATCTGGATCGGCTGGTACAGTCCGAGGAAATTCGGGAAGGGCCTTGGGCCGTTGGTGAAATCGTGTTTGCCCAAGCCCAGTGAACTGACCGGCGCAATCGAGGATCCCTGCGTTTCTGTGCCCGCCGTAGGTGCCGGGTTCGACGGAGGATTTTGTGCAGGACTCTGCGCGAAAGCGGGCGAGATTGGACCGAGGCTCAGCAACGCGGCCAGGAAAAGCGAAAGTGTGGAGCGGACCGCCCAGGAACCTGCCTTCCGAGCTTTAGTGCGCAAAAAGGACCGCTTCGCGCCAGCCAGGTTCGAGCTAAGGAACAGCTTTGCGGTCTCACGGAGAGTCTTCATCTTGATTTTCCCTCGAGATTCTGTCCCAATGGGACGCATTGATGTGCATCTGCCAGTGTGGAACGTGCTCTGAACATCTGTTGTTACACTTAGTTGGCCGGTTTCTTGCCACGGGTGAGGAATCCTCCCGGAACGCGGCTTGGGGATGAACTATTCAGAGAGTGCCACCACTATCTGACCCAAAATCAGCAAAAAAACACTAGGCGAAGCCTGGAAACTAAGCAAGCGGTTTAGTCGGGCCCACTTCCTTGACAACGTCTCGAACCACAGCTACGCTGCTCAACATTCGAGGATTAGAAGGCATTCTTAGCCGTTGGAGACCGATGCTTCCACGAGAAGAATTGATGCAGCTCTTCGAATCCGCTGGAGCCATCCGGCACGGCCACTTCGAACTCTCCAGTGGCCTCCACAGCGGAATGTATGTGCAGTGCGCGCTGGTCTTGCAATACCCCCGACTAGCGGAAAAGCTGGGTCACGCTCTCGCCGCTCTGTTTTCAGACACCGTGGTCGGGGCCGTTGTTTCGCCGGCCCTCGGAGGAGTCGTGATCGGCCAGGAGGTCGCGCGCGCCCTGCCCGAACCGAAGGGTTCCGCGGGAAGGGGAGTGCCGGCCATTTTCGTCGAGCGCGACGCCAGCGGCACGCTTACACTGCGCCGCGGTTTCTCGCTGCAGCCCGATCAGCATGTCCTGGTAATCGAGGATGTCTGGACGACCGGCGGCTCTACCCTTGAAACCATCCAGGTCGTCGAAGAAGAGGGCGGGCGCGTCGTCGCGGCAGGTGCGCTGATTGACCGCAGCGGCGGCAAGATCGAGTTCCCAGTGGAATCCCAGGCCCTTCTGGACCTTCCTATCGCCAGTTACGAACCTGAAGAATGCCCGCTGTGCCGTGAGGGCGGCGCGGCCGTGAAACCGGGCAGCCGTTTCGCGCGCTCCGCTCGGTGATGAGTCCGAATCACTTGCCAAACTTCACTTGTCTCCTGAAAATTGATCGCTGAATTCGAAAACCCCTATTTCCATGCGTTGCTTCAAGCTTACGATCGCTTACGACGGCACCGACTTTCACGGTTGGCAGATTCAGTCGTCCGATAAGCCGACGATTCAGGGTGAGATTGTCGGCGTTCTTCGCCGCCTCACGCAGGAGAATGTCCAGCTTCATGGCGCGGGACGCACGGATGCAGGCGTCCATGCGCTCGGCCAAGTCGCCAGCTTCCGCACGCTATCCGCGCTTTCCTCGGGAGAGTTCCAGCGCGCTCTAAATGCGCTGCTTCCGCCAACCATTCGAATCGTACGTGCCGAGGAAGTCGGTCCCGATTTTCACGCGCGCTGGTCGGCCCTGGGGAAAATCTATCGCTATCGTATTTATCGCGGCAAAGTCGTTCCGCCCGCGATTTGGCGCTACGTTCTGCACTATCCCTTTCCGCTCGACGAAGACGCCATGCGCCTCACGGCCTCTAGATTTGTCGGTCCGCACGATTTCGCGTCTTTTGCCGCCTCTACGGGTTCCGAAGACGACGACAAAGAGCGCTCCACCGTGCGCGAGATTTATTCGAGTGAACTCATCCGCAGCGACGACGGCGAGGAGCTCGTCTACACCGTTCGTGGCCGCTCGTTCCTGCGCTACATGGTCCGCAAAATGGTCGGCACGCTGCTCGACGTCGGTCGCGGCAAGCTTGTCCCCGATGACATTCTCCGTCTCTACCAGTTGCGCGACCGCGCCATGTCCGGCCCCACCGTCCCTCCACAAGGCCTCTGGATGGTCCAAGTCATGCACGATGAAGCCTGGCGCCTCGGCCAGCCTTAGATTCGTGGTCCGTTATTGGAGGAGCACTTAGGTTTAGGGCCGATACGGCTCGGATTGAGCTAGAATCGCGATATGGCGGCCACGGCCATCCCCGTTGACACAATTCCGTCCATCGACCCTGCTACAGGGAAAACCCTCGCGCAGGTTGAAAGTACGCCTCCAGCAGCGTTGCGCGAAATTGTCTCTCGTGCGGGCGCAGCCCAATCGGTATGGAGCGCAGTGCCCGTAGAAAAACGGTGCGCGCAACTCCGCATCTTGCGTGAACGCATAATGTCTTCACGCGGCGCGTTGGCGGATGTCGTCGTCGCCGAATCCGGCAAGCCGCGTGTTGAGGCCCTTTTCGCCGATATTTTTGTCGCCCTGGACACTGCCGAATATTTCTCGAAGCAAGGCGCGCGCTTTCTGCGCCCCGAGCCTGTGCCGCACCACAGCACCGCCGGCAAAGCCAAGTCTGGCCGCCTCGTTTACGATCCCCTCGGCGTCATCGGCATCATCAGTTCCTGGAACTATCCGCTTGCCATTCCACTCAGCCAAATCATTCCCGCGGTGGCCGCAGGCAACGCCGTCATTTGCAAAACGAGCGATTTCACACCCCAGTGCGGCGCAATGATCGAGAAACTCTTCGCCGATGCGGGCTTTCCAAAAAATCTCGTCACGGTGATTCAAGGTGGTGGGGAAGTCGGCCAAGCGCTGATCGACGCGGGGCCGGACAAGATCATGTTTACTGGTAGCGTCGCCACGGGCCGCCGCGTCGCCGAAGCCTGCGCCAAAAAATTGATCCCCAGCGTCCTCGAACTCGGCGGCAAAGATGCCATGATCGTTCTCGCTGACGTGCATCTCGATGTCGCGGCGAGTGCCGCAGTGTGGGGCAGCTATACAAATTGCGGCCAGGTATGTCTTTCCGTCGAGCGCCTTTTCGTGGAACACTCGATCGAAGAAAAATTCCTCGCGCTTTGTGTAGAGAAAACGAAAAAGCTTCGCCTCGGTCCGGGACACGATCCCGCCACGGACGTCGGTCCGCTAATCCGCCCTCAGCATGTACAGCGCATGAGCGAGCTGGTCAGTGACGCGGTTGAACGCGGCGCAAGAGTTCTCTGCGGCGGCAATCCCCGTCCCGACCTCGGCGCAAATTTCTTCGAGCCGACCGTCATCGCCGGAGTAAATTCTTCGATGAAACTTTTTCAAGAGGAAACGTTTGGCCCAATCCTCGCCGTGCAGGCCGTGAAAGACGCGGAAGATGCAGTCACACGCGCCAACAATTCACCTTTTGCTTTGGCAGCGAGTGTGTGGACAAGCGACGCAAAGCGTGGCCAAGAGATCGCAAGAAAGCTCCGCGCGGGCGCTGTCATGGTCAACGATGCCATCAGCTATTTTGGAATCGCCGAGGCTCCGCACGGCGGCTGTGGTGCCAGCGGCTGGGGCCGCACACATGGCAAGGCCGGCCTACTGGAGATGGTTCAGCCAAAATATATCGACGTAGACCGCTTGCCAGGCCGCGAAAAGCCCTGGTGGTATCGTTACGGCGCCGAACTCGAGCGCTCCGCTGATGCCTTTCTTCGCTTCGAATTCGGCGGAGGTCTCGCGGCAAAATTGCGGAACTTTCGCGGCGCGTTAAGGACAATGTTCCGCGACCACGGCTTCTAGTTCCAGGGCGCGACGATTCGCCGTGAGTTCCAGCCGCGAAGGCAGAAAGCAGACGAGCCCGATGCAGCAATACGAATGGATCTACGACTGGAACGAGGCCGGGGCCCCACTCATTCCGCCCGGCACGCACGTCCTTTTAAACGACGAAACCCTTCGCGACGGCCTTCAAAATCCTTCCGTCCACGATCCCAGCATCGAAGAGAAAATCGAACTCCTTCATCTGATGGAATCGCTCGGCATCGATTCTCTCAACATCGGCCTGCCCGGTGCCGGGCCGCGCGCCATTGAACACACCGAAGCGCTCGCCCGAGAAATCGTCACCAAGCGTCTAAAGATCAAGCCTAACTGCGCCGCGCGCACCATCGAAGCCGACATTCGCCCTATCGCCGAAATCTCTCAGCGTGTTGGTTACGCCATTGAAGCCGCCACATTCCTTGGCTCCAGCCCGATTCGGCGCCTCGTGGAAGACTGGACGGTCGATCATCTCGAGCGCACCACGGAAAAAGCGGTCAAGTTCGCCGTTGATCACGGACTGCCCTCGATGTACGTCACGGAAGACACCATCCGCACCGATCCTGACACCGTGAAACGCCTGTACTCGACCGCGATCCGCAGCGGCGCACGCGCCGTCGTTCTCTGCGATACGGTCGGCCACGCCATTCCCAATGGGGCGTTCAATCTCGTGAAATTCGTCATCGAAGAAGTCGTCAAGCCGAGCGGCGAAAAAATCCGTGTCGATTGGCACGGTCACAACGACCGGGGTCTTGCCATCGCGAATTCTCTGGCAGCGATTGCCGCCGGTGCCAATTCCGTACACGCAGCCGCCAATTCGCTGGGTGAACGCGTCGGAAACACCCCCATGGAATTGATGCTCGTAAACTTGCGCCTGATGGGCGTCATCAACCAGGGTCTCTCGCGCCTTAAGGAATATTGCGAAAGAGTCGCCAAATACACGCACACCACAATCCCGCCAAATTATCCAGTTATCGGTCACGACGCTTTCCGCACAGCCACCGGTGTTCACGCCGCCGCTATCATCAAAGCCTTTCACAAAGGCAACCAGTCGCTCGCCGATTCCGTCTATAGCGGTGTGCCCGCGCATCTCTTTGGACTCGATCAGGTGATTGAAATCGGCCCCATGAGTGGCAAGTCCAATGTTCTATTCTGGCTCGAGCGCCACAAGATTTCCCACGACGATTCCCTCGTCAATCGCATCTTCGATGCCGCAAAGCAATCCACTCGCGTTCTTACCGACGCGGAAATCTCCGCGCTGTGTTCCGAGGCCGCACGACATTGAAGACCGCAACAACGCGGAGCAAGGCAGTGAAACACGTTCTCGTTTGGGTTATCCTTTTCCTTATGCCGGTGCGCTCCTCTCTCGCCAGACAAACCACTCGCTCATCTACTGCGGCCCAACTTGGCGAAAACCTGCAGGTTCGCTCAGCGATGGCGTGGTTCAAGCCTAATCTCGATTTGATCAACAGCCAGCAGATTCGTCTAACGGAAATTCCGGCGCCAGCTTTTCAGGAAGCCCATCGCGCCGCTGCGGTAAAGGAGCTACTTTCCGCTGCCGGCCTCAAAGTCAACATCGATGCTGCTGGCAACGTCATCGGAACGTTGCCCGGAGTCAATGAAAACGAAATCGTGACTCTTTCCGCGCACTTGGACACCGTTTTCCCCGCGGGGACCGACGTCAAAGTTCGTCGCGACGGCAACCGCATGCTCGCGCCAGGCATTTCGGATAATGGCACCGGTCTTGCTGCGCTTGTGGCAATCGCCCAGGCCATTCATGAGGCGCAGATCAAACCGCAGCGCACGATTCTTTTCGTCGCCGACGTCGGCGAAGAAGGCGAAGGCAATCTTCGCGGCATTCGTGCCATCGTGGATTCCTATCGCGCCAAGCTCAAATCCATGATCGTCCTCGACGGCGCGGCGACCGATTATGTGACCACGATTGCGCTTGCCTCGCGCCGGCTCGAAGTGGTCATCAACGGTCCGGGCGGCCACAGCTGGTCGGACTTCGGCATTCCCAATCCGATCAATGCACTGATTCGCGGCTCCGTCCGCTTCATAAGTACCAAGGTTCCCACTTCCCCTCGCACGACGTTTAATCTCGGCCAGATTGAGGGCGGCACCTCCGTGAATTCCATTCCTCACGAAGCTCACCTCAAAGTCGATGTTCGCTCTGAAAGCGAACAGGAACTAGGTCGTCTCGAATCCGCTTTCCGTGACTGCATGGCCGCCGGCGTTCGCGATGAAATGGATTCTTCGCGCGATCGTTCTCGCGGAAGGCTCGATTGGAAGGTCGACGTGATTGGCAGCCGTCCCGGTGGCGAATTGGCGGCAGACTCTCCACTTCTCGCTTCGCTCCGCGTGGCGGATGTTATCGTGGAGAACGATTCCCGGATTGAGCGCTCTTCCACCGACGCAAATATTCCTCTCTCTCTCGGCATCGACGCGATTTCGATTGGCGCCGGAGGCAACGGCGGAGGCGCGCACTCGCTCCAGGAATGGTATGACCCTGAGGGCCGCGAATTGGGATTGAAACGCGCCTTACTCACCCTGCTCGGAGTAGCAGGCGTGACGCCGGAGAACTCTCGATGAAGATTCGCCCAGTCAGCTTGTTTTGTTTTGGGTGCATTGTGCTTTTCAGTTTGTGCGCGGGAATGGCTGTGCAGCGTGCCAAAGCGCAGATGGCGCAATCCCCCCAGGTCCAGCCTCACACAACTGTTTATCTCCATGGCCGCATTTACACGAATGACCCTGCCAATCCGTGGGCCGAGGCTATGGCTGTCCGCGACGGCAAGTTTCGCTGCGTCGGCAAAATCGATTATGTGCTTCTGGAATGCGGAGGCACGGATCCCACCGCCGAAACGATTCATCTTCATGGCAAATTTGTCATGCCTGGATTCAACGACGCCCACGTGCATCTCGGCCACGCTGGCGCGGACATGCTTTCCGTCCAGTTGAACGGCGTCACCAGCATCGAAGATTTGCAGAAGCGTCTCGCCGAGGCCGTGGCTCACCACAAAGAAGGGGAATGGATCACTGGCAGCGGCTGGGACCACACGCTCTGGCCTGACAAGAAATTCCCCAATAGGCAGGAGCTCGATGCTGTCGCACCGAAAAATCCCGTTTTCCTGACGCATGTCTCCGGCCACGTGGCCGTGGTCAATTCGCTTGCGCTTCAGCACGGTGAAATTACGAAAGACAGCCCGAATCCTCCTGGCGGCGTGATCGAACGCGACGCCAACGGCGAGCCCACCGGCATGCTCGAGGAAGATTCGGCTATGAAGCTCGTCTCCGATAGGATTCCCGACCTGAAAATGGATCAGCGCCGGCGCGCCGTCCTCTTGGCTCTCGCCGACGCCGCAAAAAACGGCGTCACTTCCGCCCAGGATTTTTCCGATTGGGCGGACTTTCTCACCTATGTCCAATTAAAGCAGGAAGGGAAGCTCACTCTCCGAATCACCGAATGGTTGCCCTTCATTGATTCCATGGATCAGTTGCAAGACATGCGTGCGCAGGGTGGCACAGACGATCCCTGGCTTCGCACTGGCGCTGTCAAGGGATTCCTCGATGGCGCACTCGGCTCGCGCACCGCCGCCCTTTTGGCTCCCTACTCCGACGATCCTTCCACGAGCGGCATCCTCACCAACGACCCCGACAAGTTCCGAGCCATGGCCATCGAGCGCGATAAAGCCGGCTTCCAGATTAATTTCCATGCCATCGGAGATCGTGCCAACCGCGAAGCTCTCGACATTTTCGAAGCTGTTGCCAAAGCCAATGGCCATCGTGACCGCCGCGACCGTGTCGAGCACGCCCAGGTGCTCGCGCCAGAGGATTTGCCGCGCTTCGCCCAGCTCAATGTCATCGCTTCGATGCAGCCTTCGCACGAAACCACCGACATGCGCTGGGCCGAACAACGCCTCGGTCCCGAACGCTCGAAGGGGGCCTACGCTTGGGCATCCTTATTAAAGAGCGGCGCCCATCTGGCCTTCGGCACTGACTACGACGTAGAGCCCATCAATCCCACACGCGGTCTATACGCTTGCGTGACGCGCGAACTTCCCGAAGGAGGTCCTCCGGGCGGCTGGGAGCCGCAAGAAAAAATCTCTCTGCAAGATTGTATCCGCGCCTACACTTCCGGTTCTGCCTACGCGCAATTCGAGGAAGGGAAGAAGGGCGAGTTGAAAGCCGGCGAATACGCCGATTTCATTATTCTTTCCGATGACCTCACCAAAATCCCGCCGAAGCAGTATACGAAGGTTACTGTCCTGCGCACCGTAGTAGGCGGCCGCACGGTGTATGAGGCCAACTGAATCAAGGCTCGCGAACTTTTATGATCCGATCCGCTTTTATGTCCTTAAGTTGTTGTATTTGACCGCTTGGCCAGCGGATTTCGATCAGGTTTGCAGCCACCTCTTTGCCCAGTCCGAAGCGTACTAGCGATTCACTCGAAGACGCGTAGCCCACGCTGGTAGTGCAATGGTTGTACAGCTTTTGGCCGCCCGGCAACGTAACCTCGACCTTCGCGCCAATCCCGTCGCGATTGCTGTTCGTTCCGACTAGTTTGAGCGCTAGCCAATGCCCGGAGTTCGCGGTCACATTATGGAAGAGCCGCGCCGGTCCGTTCACATTGGAAACAACCGCATCAAGTCGGCCATCATTATCAAAATCGGCGAAGGCCACGCCCCGATATTCACCTGCAATTTGAAAATCGGCTCCAGCCATCTTCGAGACATCTTCAAAGTGCCCACCACCATAATTGCGAAACAGGGAATTCGGCAGCTCTACGGCCGTTCCGAGCGATTCCTCGAGCGCCGGAAAATGGGCGTTCGCCGTGAAGACATCCTTGAAGCCGTCGTTGTCAAAATCATACAAGCCAACTCCCCAGCCTGTAAGCGCGCGCGTTGCCACCGCCAGGCCGGATCGTGCCGTCACGTCCTCGAAGACGGGTGAATTGCCGGTATTGCGAAAGAGCGGGTACGTGTCGTTGATCATGGCGGTAAAAATTAATCCGGGGCGGCCATCATTCTCGAAATCGCGAAAATCAGCCCCCATGCTCGCGACAGGTCGCCCATTATCATCGAGCGCCACGCCTGCAAGCATTCCCACTTCTTCGAATTTCCCATGTCCTAGATTGTGGAATAAAAAATTAGGGACGCTGTCATTCGCAACAAAAATGTCCATCAGTCCATCGCCGTCATAATCCCCTATCGCTACGCCCATGCCTTTGCCGAATTGCGCGCCGAGTCCGGACGACTCGGTGATATCCGTGAAGGTCCCATCATGATTATTCCGGAAGAGCTGATTGTGCGTATCGTGGTATGCGCCGGGGTGGCAATAGAGGGGTTGTTTGGCGGTTCCGCACTTGGGTTCAAGTTTTGGATCCCACTGGACGTAATTGCTCACGACAAGGTCCAGCCATCCATCGTTGTCCACGTCAATCCACGCTGCCGCCACGGACCAAAGTTTTCCGTAACGCGAATCGATTCCGCCCAGATGCGCCTTCGCCGTGACGTCTTCAAACGTGCCGTCACCGCGGTTGTGATACAGGATGTTGCGATTGACCCCGGCCACGAAAATGTCCGGATAACCGTCGTTGTCATAATCAGCGACGGCCACTCCCATGGAGTAGCCTTCGCCTGCCACGCCGGCTTTCTCCGTGACGTCCGTAAATGTGCCGTCGCAATTGTTTCGGAAAAGGCGGTTGTGGTATCGCGGAGCCGTTTTCTTGAGCGAGGGCATCTCCGCGCCGTTCGAAAAGAAGATGTCCATGCATCCATCGTTGTTGTAGTCGAGGACAGCAACGCCGCCGAGCATCAGCTCCGGCTGATGAAAATCACCCACGGCGCCGTTGCGCAGCTCGAATTTGAGTCCGGATTTTCCGGCAACGTCTTCGAAGCGAATTTGCGCCTGCAAGCTCGTGGTGGCTGCGCCGAGCAGCACAATCAATGCGATTCTTTTTGCCGCTGATAGTCGCGTAGCCATTCCGCTTGCTGTGACGCCTCTTTGGTTCGGCCTTGCATCTGGTAAATCTTTAGCAGCAGGTTGTGAGCTTCCGGAAATTGCGGAAGCAGACGAATGGCCTCTTCCCCTGCGGTCGCCGCTTCGCTCACGCGCTGGAGTTGGAGAAGCACCTTCGCACGCCAGAAATACGCCCGCGGGGCGGTCGGCGCGGCCCCGATCACTCCATCAACATGCTTCAAAGCCTCCGCTGCACGTCCAGTTTCATAAAGCAACTCGACGAATGCAAGCCGCAAATCCACACTCTGCTGCGCTTCCGGTTCGCTCGCGAGTCCCCGCATCGCGGCCTCCGCTTCACTCGTGCGCCCCACCTTTTCGAGGCAGATGGAGCGAAAAATCTCAGCTTTCGTTGCCCATCCTGCCTGCGGCGCCTCTTTCAACGCCTGTTCGAACGCCTTGAGCGCCGCCCCGTACGCTTCGCTTTGATAGAGGACCTGGCCATTCAGGAATTGGGCCTCAGCATCTGCACCGGTTCTGTCATTCTGGCCCTCTGCTGGTATTGCTCCTCGGCCGGGTTCTTTCGCTTCAATCTGAGCAAGCAATCGTTGGCCTGTGTTGTATTGCTGATCATCACGCGGGAGGGCATTCAGAATCTGGCGCGCCGCCGCATATTCACCTTCTTCCGCCAAGGACCGGGCGAGGTAGTATTGCGCGGGGATCGAGGGATCGAGCTTTAACGTCGCGCGAAACGCTGCCACTGCTCCTGCCATGTCGCCCGACAGAAAGGAAAATTTTCCAGCCGCCAGCTGTTGTTCGGGATCGTCTGAATCAAGTTCGGCCCTGGCGTGGTAGAGCTCCTTCGCCCGCTCGTAGCGCTCACCGTCTTCCCCCGCAAACGGCCGCACTCCCATCGCCACCATCGCTGTCCCTGCGCTCATTCGAACTGTCCGAATCGGATCCTTCAGTAGGCCCACCAAATTCGTCGCCACTTCTTCTCGCTGCGCTGCGGCAGGCTTTATTTCAGCCGCCGCTGTCGCTCTTACCAACGGTTCGGGATCTGTGAAAGAATGCAGCAACGCGTCATATGCCGACGGGTCGTTGGGAAAGCTGCCCAGATATCCAGCTGCATTGGCCCTTATGATCGGCCCTTCGGACCCGTCAGCTAGGATTTGCAGCAGTTGCGCAACCGCCGCTGCATCTCCCTGCTTGGCCGCTGTGAAGGTATCGGCGCGACGAATTACCTTCTCTCTTCCCTTATCGCCGTACCAAACCTTTATCTGCCGCAGAGCCCATTCAGCGTCCTTGTCTCGATGGCAGAGATTGCATGCGTTCGGGATCTCATGCCGGATGGTATTCTCCGGCGAGGGAATGCTCATCGAGTGATCGCGCATCGTCGTCTTAAGGCTGACGACCGTGGCCGGCATGTGGCACTCGATACATAAGCTACCGGTGCTTTTGGCGGCGTGATGAGTGTGTCCGGGAATGTTCTTCGCAATCGTGCCATGACATTGCGCGCAAAGCGCATTGTTGCTTGTCCTCAATTGCGGGTTCCGGGTTACGTCAATACTATGAGGCCGCGAGTGGCAGGTGAGGCACGTCGTGCCTCCCTTCAGGAAACACTGGCTCTCCCACAATCCGAGCGTCTCATTGGATAGCTGTCGCGGTCGCCCGTCGGCCCAATAGGCGGAGTCCGCTGTAGTCGGCAAGCGATACTCCATCATTGGCGTGAACGAATCGTAATAACTCTCGCCGGCTTTGAACCCACTCGCGTATACATCTCGCAAAGAATGGCACTGCGCGCAAATCGCGGTGCTACTTGCGGCATCCAACTTCGCTGGATTGATGATCGTCGATTGCAAGCCGGCTCGCGCTGCTGCATCCCTCGCTTTGAGGCCGGTGGCCTTAGCGATATGTTCTTTTCCTGGCCCGTGGCAGCTTTCACAGTTAATTCCAAAATCTTTCCAGGTCGTCTGATATCGTAATTTCTCCAAATCAAAATTCTTTTGGCCTTGGCTCACGTGGCAGGAGTAACAAGCCTTGTTCCAGACCAGGTTCGGATCTCCCTGGCCCTCTTCTGGATTCCCGATATCCAGATCAAAGTCCCACTTCTTGCGAAGAATATCCCAGGTAGGAGGGAGCACGACAATGCGGCCATCTGGTAATGTCACCAGGTAATGCTGAAATCGCCGGTCCCCTAACGTATATTCTATCCGGTGTTCCCACGGTTTGCCCGCGAGTTCAGATTCAGTGATGTAATAATCGCCTTCGCGGTTTTGCAAAACGTAAGTCGCCCCGTGTAGCACGACTTTGCCTCGCGTAAAATCTCCTTTGACGCTGTCCTTTGTCGCCGCTTGCATCGATTTATTGTGCAGCGAGTCCGACCAGTCCCGATGGATAACCTCATGACACTTCGCGCATGCTTTGGCACCCGAGTAATCCTCCTCGCAGCTAGCCCGTATCGGCAGCACCAAAGTAAGAACGAGCAGAAGCCACAGCTTCCAGGATAGAAAAGTTCGGCTCAAAACCACCCTCGCCCCGAATCTACCACATCTCGCAACACGTCGAATTTCATCCCCTTCAACTCGGTACTAAAACCCACCTACTGCGACAAGACATTCACCCTTGCGAATCTCATTTGCCGAATCCAAATTTTGTGTTGCTGTCGCTTTAGATTCTTATTGACAAATCTTTAATCCAGCAATATATAAGCCCCCTATTTCCCTAAGGTGTGGTTGTCATCGTAAAGGGCATCTGATCGAAGCTGTGTCGAGCTAGTCTCATGCCTCGGCGATGTTGTTGTTTTCTGAGTGATTTTGTGTCGCAAGGGTTCGCGAGTCTCTATGAAAGCCTGTAGCTAAATATGATGCGATGTAGATTCATAAAAGGTCGCAGTCATATCAGGTTTAGATAATTCATAGAGCGCACGCGATTTATCTTTTTGTGACGCAATGGTAGCCGGCTTGCATACGCAGTAGTCATACGTATTGCTTGGTGGTTGCCTGCTTCAAGTTAAATTTGAGTGTTTTGTCTTAGCTGAATTTTAGATTTGGCTTTTCAGTTTGAGATGTTCTGGGCTCACTGAGCCCATCCAGGAGGTAGTTGAATGTCAAGTAAGCGAGTGGCTCTGCTCCTAGCTGCGTTGCTCTGTTTGTTTGTCGTAACTCCGTCCTCTCTGTTCGGTCAAGCCGCGAGTACTGGAACTGTCGCTGGAACCGTTACAGATCCCTCGGGCGGTGCCGTTGTCGGCGCTACGGTCACTTTGACCGACACGGCAACGAATACCCCCCGAAGTGTCGAAACCAACGAAGCTGGTCGCTACTTTTTCGCGAACGTTGTGCCCAGCACCTACAACGTCTCCGTGAACAAGACCGGCTTTCGCGTTTCCAAGCTTGTCAATCAGGTCGTATCCGTCGGCGCTTCCTTAACCCTGAACATCGTCATGGAGCTGGGTTCGGTTGCTGAGACCGTCGAAGTCACGGTCACCACCGGCGCTGAGTTGCAGACCCTGAACGCCACCGTCGGCAACACCGTCGGCGGCGCGCTCTTGCAGAACCTCCCCTCCATCGGTCGCGACACATCCACTTTCGTGACCTTGCAGCCTGGCGTCTCCCCTGATGGCAGCGTCGCCGGAGCAGTCGTCGACCAGAGCACGTTCATGCTCGATGGTGGTCAGAACACCAACGACATGGACGGCAGCATGCAGGTTTATACGCCGAGCTTCGCCGGCGATCCGACCGGCGGTATCGTATCCAACTCCATCGGCGGCGCCCCCACGGGCGTTATGCCGACTCCTCTTGACTCTGTCGAAGAATTCAAAGTAAACACCGCCAACCAGACCGCCGACTTCAATAGCTCCGCTGGCGCTCAGGTGCAGGTCGTTACCAAGCGCGGGACCAACGCTTGGCACGGCACCGGTTACGAATATTATCTAGACAATAATTGGAACGCGAACACGTGGGACAACAACGCCAGCGGAACTGCGAATCCTAGCTATCACTACAGCCGGTTCGGCGGCGCAGGGGGCGGTCCGATAATTCCCAAGAACATTCTAGGCGGCAAGACCTACTTCTTCGGTAACTATGAAGGCTTCCGTTGGCCTGGTTCTACCACCGGGACTTGGGTTGTGCCCTCCGCCAATATGCGCCTGGGAATCCTTACTTTTGGCGGCGTTAACTACAATCTGAACACTGGCACGAACTGTGGCGCTGCTGGGAACGTTGCCTGCGATCCTCGAGGCATTGGCATCAACCCGGTTGTCGCCGACATGTGGAACACCTTCATGCCGCAAGGGAACGCACCTGCCGGCAGCAACCCCTGCCTCAGCTTTTCCGGCTCCAAGTACTGCGACGGAACCAACGAAGTTGCCTTTAGAGCTAATTATTCGACGCCCTACAGATCCGATTTCGCCGTTGCCCGCGTCGACCACGATTTCGGCTCCAAATGGCACTTCAATAGCGCCTATCGCTTCTACCGGCTGATCAGAACCACCACCAGCGAAACCGATATCGGCGGTTTCTTCCCGGGCGACACGTTGGGCCAGCCGTCTTCCGTTGCTAACCGTCCGCAACAGCCCTGGTATTTCGTCGCCGGATTGACCACCAATATCACCACGAATACCACAAACGACTTCCACTTCAGCTACCTCCGCAACTACTGGGCTTGGAACGCGGCTGGCGGTCCTCCGCAGTTTGCCAATCTCGGTGGCGCGTTGGAACCGTTTGGCGAGACCACTTCTGCACTCACCCCATATAACGTAAATACCCAGAACGTTCGCACTCGCTTCTGGGACGGTCAGGACAAGTTCTTCCGCGACGATATGACCATGCTGAAGGGCAATCACCTCTTTACATGGGGCGGTGCTTATCAGCGCAATTTCGACTACCACCAGCGTTCGGACAACGGCGGCGGTATCAACTACACCCCGACCTACATGCTGGGTGACTCCGTCGGCGGCGGCCTCGTTGACTTCTCGAGCACGCAGCCTGCTACTGGCCCAAGCGCCTCGACTTGGGCGCGCGACTCGGCCGCCGTTCTTGGCATCGTCACCGATTCGCAGATCGCCTACACCCGCTCTGGTACTCAGCTCTCTTTAAATCCACCGCTCACGCATGCTGAAGACAAGAGCACCATCCCCTACTACAACGTATATTGGAGCGACTCCTGGCACATGAAGCCCTCCTTTACCTTGACCTACGGTTTGGGCTGGACCCTTGAGATGCCGCCGACCGAACAATTGGGCAGACAGATTGAATTGGTGGATCAATCCGGCCAGCAGCTCTCGTTTCAAACCTACATCAACAACCGCGAACAGGCTGCTCTTCAAGGCCATGTCTACAATCCTGAAGTTGGCTTCGCGCTCGTGGGTAACACCGGTGGCGGCCAGAAGTATCCTTACCTGCCTTACTACGGATCATTTAGCCCGCGCGTTGCTGCTGCGTGGAACCCCAACTACACCGACGGCTGGATAGGGAAGTTGTTCGGCGGTAACAAATCCGTGGTCCGCGGCGGCTATAGCCGTGTCTATGGACGTCTGAACGGCGTGGATCTTGTTCTCGTCCCGCTCCTCGGCACCGGCCTTATCCAGCCCGTGCAGTGCGTTCAGGCGTTTAGCAACGGGACCTGCGGCCCCAACAATCCAACAGAACTCAACGCGTTCCGCATCGGCGTGGATGGCAATAGTGCACCGCTTCCGGCCGCCTCACCCACTCTGCCCCAGCCGACGTTCCCAGGATACAACGACGTCTCGGCGGCTGCTGGCGAAGCTCTTGACCCGAATTTCCGCCCCAACGTTGTCGATTCTTTCGACCTGACCATCCAGCGTCAGTTGGGGAATAAGTTCCTCCTCGAAGTGGGCTACATTGGCCGGAGGATCACCCACGAGTATCAGCCCGTTAACCTCAACGCCGTTCCCTATATGATGACTTTGGGCGGCCAGTCATTTGCGAGCGCGTACGCTGCAGTTGAGACGGCCATGGGCTGCGCGACTTCGTATAGTGTGTGCAACGCAGCTACCGTCGCGGGCACTGCAGTCGCTGCGCAGCCATTCTTCGAAGCCGCCCTTTCTGGAACCGGCTACTGCACTGGCTACGCAAACTGCACCGCTGCCGTGGTCGCAAATCAGTTCAGCAACTTCAAAAGCCAAAAAGTCTGGAGCCTCTGGTCCGCTCTGGACAAGGGCGGCATTGGAGGCGGGCCCGGCGGCACGACGATTCCTGGGTTCAACTTCCAGCGCAGTATGATGAACAGCGCGATCAACACTTCAGCTTTTGGTAGCGGCGGGCAGCTCACCAGCGGCGTTGGCGACAACGTGAGCAATGGCTATGGCAATTACAATGCTGGCTTCGTCTCGCTGAAGATCACCAACTGGCACGGCATCACGCTTCAGCAGAACTTTACCTACAGCAAGGCCTTGGGCACCGGCGCTTTCGTCCAGGCAACTAGCGAATACACGCCAAATGACCCGTTCAACCTCCACAATATGTACGGTGTTCAGAACTTCGATCGAAAGTTCGTTTACAACGCCTACGCCATACTCGATGATCCTTGGTACAAGGGCCAGCAGGGCCTGGTCGGCCGCCTCGCCGGCGGTTGGTCAGTATCCCCAGTTTTGGCCATCGGTAGCGGTGCGCCCGTGTATTGCGGCACGAATACGGATGCGCAATCCTTCGGCGGGGGGGACGGAAATAACTTCTTCGATAACGAGCAGTGCATCTTCACCAGTTCACACCCCGGAGGCTCCGGGCTTTACGCCAATGCTGGTCCGGCGGCCTATAACATCTTTTCAAATCCGGCAGCTCTCTTCGCCACGACTCGCAATCCGATTCTTGGCTTGGACAGCGGGACCGGCGGCGTCGGCGCCATTCGTGGCTTGACGTACTGGAACGTGGACATGCGCATCGTGAAGAACATCAAGATCACGGAGCGCGTGAACACCCAGTTCGAATTCAACGTCACCAATCTTTTCAACCACCCCGTCTTCTATAACCCGAGCCTCGATCCGACGGCTTATGATTCCACTGATCCGGCTGGTTCGTTTGGCACTGTCAACCAGCAGGGCAACAACCCGCGCGCCATGCAGTTCGGGCTTCGCATCAGCTTCTAAACTCTTCCGGCGAGTTCCCTATTTCGCCGCAAAAACGGGGAAGGCCTCCTGGCCTTCCCCGTTTTTTTATTTCCTTCTTGAGCTCTCGAATCTAAATTACTCCAAATTATTTCTTTCTCTTTCTGGGCCCTCCTCAATTTCAGAAACAGTTTCTGGCCTTCACATCCTTTTCTACTCTTTGATGGACAATTGATTTGACCCGTTTTCCGAACCCACCGTACCGTCAAACCAATATAGATGGACAGTTTCGTACGACACACGCTGTCCTCTTACTCGCGTACCACAGGGGGTGTTATGAATCGGCCGACTCGAAAGTGTTGGGGTGTAGTTGAATTCTGTCTAGCTGTGATGATTCTTGCTGCCGTTGCGTTCTGCTCCGTTAGCGGAGCGCGCGCGCAGAGTTCTGCATTCGCAACCATCATTGGACGGGTCCTGGATCCGAAGGGAGCTTCGGTACCGGACGCCGCCGTCACCGCCACGAACACGGAAACTGGCATTACGCGCACCACGCAAACAACCAACGACGGGCTCTATCGCTTCGACAACCTGCCGCCAGGTCTCTACAACGTCAACATCGAAGCCGCCGGCTTTGCGAAGGCGGCGGTAAACGCCGTTAAATTACAAGTTGGCGAGCAGAGGGACATCAACTTCAGTCTCGAATTGGCTGGCCAGCAACAATCCGTCGTGGTCACTTCCGAGCTTCCTTTAATCGAAGCGACCAAGACAGACACATCGACAGTAATCGACGATAAGGCTGTAGCAGACCTCCCGACGACAACTTCTTTTGCTGGCCTCGGCGGCATTTCCAACGATTATGAAGGCTTGGCCGCCAGTGCCCCCGGTGTTCGCTACGATTACACCGGCCTCTCGTTCGACATCCTCGGGCCTGGCGCTACCAATTCTCGCGGCCTAACGGTAAATCTCGATGGCGGAAACATTTCCGACCAGGTCGTCTCTTCTCGCGACGCGCTCGGTGCTTCGGTGGAAGAGGTCAAGGAGTTTCAGGTCCTCACCAACAACTACAACGCGGAATATGGGCAAGCCGGCAATGTGATCTTGAACGTCATCACCAAGTCCGGCACCAATGCGGTCCACGGCGATGCGCACGCCTATTTCAGGGGCCGCAACCTGGGCGCTTCCGACTTCTTTTACAACCAAACTGCATGCGACCCAGCGCTTTCCGGTCCAGGCTCGTGCGACAACAAGACAGATGCAGGTTTCCCGGATTCTCGCGCACCCTTCTTCAAGCACGAAGAGGGCTTCACGGCGGGCGGGCCATTCGTAAAGGACCGCCTGTTCTGGTTTGCCAGCCTCGAGCGCGCCGCGCAGGCCCAGCCCGAGACTTTGACGCCGTTCGGCGCCTCGATTACAACCAGTGTCCCCACAACGGAACTACTGTGGTCGGGTAAGATTGATGCAAAGTTGACGGACAAGCACGAGCTCAACATCCGCTACAACCTTCAACGCGACACGCAGAGCAATCTTGTCGTCCAGACTGGCCCGGCGGTCGATCCCACCGGCTTGGTTGCGGCCGTCACTCACGACAATGTTCTCAATATCGGAATGGTATCGACTCTGACCCCGCACAGCGTGAACGAAGCGCGCTTTTTCTGGCATCGCTTGCTCTCGCAAACGGCTGATGTCTCCAACCACCCTGGCGAGCAAATTCCCGGGGCCTACGTCGGCGCGGATTTTTGCTGTCCGCAGGGCGCCTTCCAGCAGCGCTTCCAGTACATCGATAATTTCTCCTGGAATCATGGCTCGCACACGATGAAGGCCGGCCTGAATATCAGCCACTTTCCGTACCAATCGCTTTTCCAGCAATATCACTTCGGGCTTTTTTCAAACTTTGCCCCGGGGGGATGCACCAACTCTCTCTTCCCTCAGGCAAATGGCGCGGGGTGTCCGACGCAGTTCACCACCGGGGCTGGTCCTGGATTTGTGGCCGCTTTCGACACCATCTACGGCGCCTACGTCCAGGACACTTGGCAGCTCCGACCTACGATCGTCGTGAACTATGGCTTACGATACGACTACGAAGACGGTGCGTTCCGCGGCGGCCCAATTCCCGGCACGAACGGCGATTGCTTCCAGAACAACGGTCTCATCCCCGCGTGCGGTCAGGACAAAAACAACTGGCAGCCGCGCCTCGGGGTAGCATGGAGCCCGAATTTCCAGAGTGGGCCTTTGCACATGCTGTTCGGCGACCAGGGCAAATCGGTGGTGCGCTTGTCAGGCGCGGTCGTCACCGAGATGGCTTACCTGAATATCGCGCTGGACTCGCTCAATTTCGACGGGAAGAATCTCCTGACCGCCGCCATCGCGGCCAACGATTGCTTCCAGGCAAACGGCTCGCCTAATCCCACGCCTGCAAACGCGCAGGCTTGCGCAGTGATCACCGCCTATCCCAACGCTCCGAGCCCCGCATCTCTAGTTCCCTTTACGGGCGGCGGCGTCGCAAACTTCGGCCGCATTCGCCCGATCTCGCCTACGATCAAAAATCCCAACATTTACATGAGCGCGCTCACAATTCAGCGGCAAATTGGGAATACATTTATGTTCAGCGTTGGCTACCAGGGCGTTTTCGGTCACGGCCTGTTCGGCGAGACAGACACGAATCTCAACCAGCCTGTGGCCGATCCCAATCATCCTGGCTTCTTTTATATGCCAGCAACCGGAGGAAACGATCGCCCGGATACGCTCTTTGGCGCGGTCCGTACAAACTTCAGCAACCGCGATTCCACCTATCACAGCCTTGTAGTCGCCGCCGAAAAGCGCCTCTCGCACCATTTCCAGGTGCAAGGGAGTTATATCTATTCGAAGACTTTGGGTGATGGCGAAGACTTTTTCGGCCTCTCCGAGCCCGGTAACCCCTTCGCGAGTCTGAGCCTCGACCGCGCCCTCTCCCAGCAGGACATCCGCCATTTGGCGAACTTCAGCTTCGTAACCGATACCAACCGTCTTATTGGTACGCCCGTGCTGAAGGAGATCGTCAACGACTGGACACTCAGTATGCTCGGCTCTGTCCAATCCGGGCGGCCCTATCCCGTTTCCACCGGTGATGGCTTCTTCACCGGCAGCGCGTTTGCCGCCTTAGCCAGTGAAACCAACCAGCGTCCAAATATCTGCACCGCAGGCTCAACCGTTCCGGGCTGCGCTGGTGCCCCCGTTGGCGCTCTGGTTGCCACCAACATCGGCTCTATTTCCGGCACAAACCTCGCCATCGGCCCCCAGGGCGTAGCCCTCTGCCAGGCCGCTGGGCTCGCCAATTGCGCCGCGCTGCAAACCACTTTTGCTCCTCCTGCGGGGCTGGCTAGCGCGTCCGGTCCAGTCGACAGCTATTCCGGAACCCCGGTGGACTTCCAGTTCCTCAACGGCGACTTGGTTCGCAACGCCGGGCTCGGTCCGGGCCTCGTTCGCTTCGACATCTCCCTGATGAAGGCTTTCCGCATTCCTAGGTGGGAGTCCGCCAGCGTCGAGCTGAAGATGGACGTCTTTAACGTCTTCAACCACGTCATGTTTATTGCCAATGATTCCAATGACGTGCTCAACGTGCTGACGCTTCCCGCGTTGACCGTGGGTGGTGTGGCGAATCCTGATTTCAATTGCACCGCGGCCTGCCTCAATCCGTTCACCGGACTTTACCTCGGCCGAAACGGGCAACCGCTTACACTGCAAACCTTTTTGTCTGGCCGGCCAGACAAGGATCTTAATCCCAACAAGACCAATTTCCTGGGGATGGGAAATCCGGCGTCCGACGTGACGCCGCGCATCATGCAACTGGCGATTCGTTTTCGCTGGTAAGATTCGCAGCGGCGAATACGCTCAACGCATTACGCAAACGGGCGAGGGGGCTTTGAAGCCCCCTCGCTCCTTCATTGAGCCATTTTCAAAAGAAACCATTCTTCTGCGGTGCTCTATACCTTCTCCTCGCCTTGCCACTTTTTCCCATAGCCAATAAACTGGCGCATCTCGATTTCCCCGGGGAATCTCATTCGAGTGAGCAAGCGTCTACGCGCCGATCTTTCTCTCGCCCTATGCAGCCTCCTTTGGGGCGCAACATTCGTTGTCGTTAAGGATTCTCTCGGCTACTCTTCCGTCTTCATTTTTCTCGCCGCCCGCTTTTCTCTTGCCGCGCTTCTCATGGCCGCTTTCCGCCCTCACGTCTTTCGAACGCTCAAAAGGGAAGAGCTTATTGCGGGCGCCGCCCTCGGTTTCTTCATGTTCGGCGGCTACGCTTTTCAGACCGCCGGCCTCCAATACACTACGCCCGCCAAGTCCGGCTTTGTCACCGGCTCAAGCGTCGTTCTCGTTCCGCTTCTTCTCGGTATTTTCTGGGGACGCCGTCTTACTTTGTGGGTTTATGCTGGAGTGTTCGCCGCCGTCTTCGGCCTCTATTTCCTTACCGTCCCCGCCGAAGGCATCGCCCATCTCAATCGCGGTGATCTTCTCACCTTTGTCGCTGCGGGGCTCTACGCCATGCACATCATTCTGGTGGGCGATTACACTCGACGGCACTCGGTTGCCGCCCTCAGCGTGCTCCAGGTTGCCGCCTGCGCCCTTCTGGCATGCATGGCCGCCGGTCTCAGCTCAGCTACCGGCTGGCAGCCAGCGCGCTTCTCCTGGCAATGGCAATCGCTGCTGGGCATCGCCATTTGCGCGGTGCTGGCGACGGCGGTGGCGTTCTCGATCCAGCTTTGGGCGCAGCAGTATACGACTTCGAGCCACGCGGCCATTCTCTTCACGCTCGAGCCGGTGTTCGCTTCGGTCACTTCCTACATTTTGCTGCGCGAGCGGCTTGGCAACCGGGCTTTGTTCGGCGCGGCTTTCGTCCTGGCGGGCATTCTCATCGCCGAATTGCTCGGCCCTCCGGCAGCTCCGGAATCGCCGGAGCCGACCGCCGAGCCGCCTGCGTAGGGCCACGATATATCGTGCCCCACAATTCCAACTTCAACTCACTGCCCGTTGGCGTAATTTTTTACGTCAACCGGCTCGTACATCGTGGCGGTGGCGGCGTGAGCTTTTTCGTAGGCAGTGATTTCCGATTCGTGCTGAAGGGAAGTGCCGATATCGTCGAGGCCTTTCAGCAGAACTTCCTTGCGCGACGGCGCGATGTCGAAGCGGAACATCAGGCCATGACGGTCGGCGACGGTCTGGTTCGGAAGGTTCACCGTCAGCATGTAGCCTTCTTCTTTTTCAGTACGCTGAAAAAGTTCTTCGACCTGTTCTTCGCTCAGCGAGAGGGGCAAAATTCCGTTCTTGAAGCAATTGTTGTAGAAAATGTCCGCGTAGCTCGGCGCGATGATCACGCGAAAACCGTAATCCTTCACGCCCCAGGGTGCATGCTCGCGGCTCGAACCGCAGCCAAAATTCGCGCGTGCCAGTAAAATCGAAGCCCCTTCATACCGGGGAAAATTCAGCACAAACTCGGGATTCGGCACTTCGCCCGGCAAATAGCGCCAGTCATAAAACAAAATCCGCCCAAATCCCTGCCGAGTCAGCGCCTTCAAAAATTGCTTCGGCACCATCTGGTCCGTGTCCACGTTGACCCGGTCCAGCGGCATCACCATTCCCGTGTGCGTATTAAACGGTTCCATTCTTCCTCACTCTACGCTGGTTACATCGAACTGGCGGACATCGACGAAATGGCCGGCGATGGCGGCTGCGGCGGCCATGACGGGGCTGACGAGGTGCGTACGGCTGTCTTTGCCCTGGCGGCCCTCGAAATTGCGATTGCTGGTGCTGGCGCTGCGCTCGTGCGGCGGGAGGACGTCGGCGTTCATGCCGATGCACATACTGCAGCCTGCATCGCGCCACTCGAATCCGGCTTCGCGGAAAATTTTGTCGAGGCCTTCTTTTTCAGCTTGCGCTTTGATGCCGCGCGAGCCGGGCACGATGAGTGCTTGCTTGATGCTATGCGCCACGTGCTTGCCTGCCACGAGATGCGCTGCGGCGCGCAAATCGTCGAGCCGCGAATTCGTGCAGGAACCGATGAAAACGCGATCGACCGGAATATCGACAATCGGGGTGCCTGCTTTCAGGCCCATGTATTTCAGGGCGCTTTCGGTGGCTTTCTGATCGTTGGGATCTTTGAATGCTCCCGGCTCGGGAACGCGGCCCGTCACGCTCGTGACCATGCCGGGATTCGTGCCCCAAGTGACTTGCGGCGCGAGATCTTTCGCTCGCAGCTCGATGGTCATATCAAATTTTGCACTGTCGTCGCTCTTGAGCTGCTTCCATCGCTCGACGGCTTCTTGAAACGCTTTTCCGCGCGGCACAAACGGCCGCCCCTCAAGATACGCAAAAGTCGTGTCGTCCGGGGCGACCATTCCGGCGCGCGCGCCGCCTTCAATGGTCATGTTGCAGACGGTCATGCGGCCATCCATCGACAAATCGCGAATGGCTTCGCCGCCATATTCGGCGACGTGGCCCGTGCCGCCGCTAATTCCAATTTTTCCGATGATGGCGAGAATGATGTCTTTCGCGGTGACGCCGCGCGGGCGCTTGCCATGGACTAGGATGTGCAGGGTCTTGCTCCGCGATTGCACCAGACATTGCGTCGCCAGCACGTGCTCCACTTCGCTAGTCCCAATCCCAAACGCCAGCGTCCCAAACGCTCCGTGAGTCGAAGTGTGGCTGTCTCCGCAAACAATCGTCTGCCCCGGCTGCGTAATCCCCAGTTCCGGCCCGATAATGTGCACGATGCCTTGGTTGCGGCTGTTCATGTCGAAAAGCCGCACGCCGGTTTCGCGGCAATTTTTTTCGAGTGCTTCAAATTGCAATCGCGCGTCGGTATCGACGATGGGAAGCAAGCGGTCTTTTGCGGTTGTTGGCACGGAGTGATCCATGACGGCGAATGTCAGGTCGGGGCGGCGGACTTTGCGTCCCTCTGCTTTCAGACCGGCGAAGGCTTGCGGCGAGGTCCCTTCATGGACGAGGTGACGGTCGATGTAGATGAGCGCGGGCTTTCCGGCTTCCTCGTGTACGACATGTGAATCCCAGATTTTTTCGTAGAGTGTTTTAGGTGGCATGTGGTTTCACTCTGGATTTTAACACTCCAGAAATAGATGTCCAATGGACTGAGCCCCGCGTCCTTTTAGTGGTTGGGCTTTCTCTAGATCCGAGTTCGGCTGGATCGCTATCTCTTGATGGTAACTGCAGCGGCGGCCGCTTCGTAGCCCTCGTCCCTTACCGTTTCCGCGGCTTTCGAGCGGAGCGTGTTCTCGTCCGCGCTGCTCGCGGCTTTGAAATGACGGCGAATCACTTCCTCGCCGCTTTGAATGCGAACCAGCCAGTCCGATTTCCCGCCATCCCAGGAAACTTCCACTTTGTCGGCACGCATATCCCCTCCACAGGAATTCTGGCGACATTGTAGTCCAAGAGGGCGGACAAGAGAACCCCAAGCGGAGTGGCTGACGAATCGTGAGTAGCGATCCGAGACGTGAGCGAGGGATAGGCCTTCCGTCCGAGTTCGAGACGAGCAGAAGTGGAGTAGTTTCATGGTGCGGGATTGTCCGAAGACAAGCGGAGCTGACCCCACCCCCTGGTTTTTTTCGTAAGTGTTCATTCTAAAGAGTTTTAAGTCCTGTGTTCTGGAAGTGCGGATTCTAAAGGAGTTACACTCGGATTTCGCGGAAGTGCGGATTCTAAAGGAGATACAGGAGGAATGGGAGGTCCGCCGATAGGATTGTTGGAAAGCGAAGAAGGCGGAGATCGCAGGGGAGGCTGGCTTGACAGCGGAGAACGTTGCTCGATTTCGGTGCTTCCGAACGAGGGGTACGGCGGAAACGGAGTCAAATAGAAAATGGCGCGTGCGAAACATACAGAATGGTAGCAGGATATTATATAAGTTTCAATAAGTATTTGTGTTTACTGCATTGCTATTCGAACGCCTAGGGGCCGGACGCGCGAGAGGCAGCGGAAACCGTGCAGTTGGAACAGGTTAGCGGGATGGAGATGGATCTGACAAGCCAGTAGAAATGTGTGGAAAAACCGAAAGCCGGAGCTTAAGGCCGACGAGTTGGTCATAAGAGCCCTTTCGCACCAGCCAGGGAGACTTTTCACGAATAAACGACACTCGTAGCGTTTCAGCTGAACGGCGGAATGCATGTCTTGCGGCACAGGAACCGTCGCCCCGGAGGAGCGCGGCGGAAGGTGTGAGACTTGACCCTTACATGATACGCCGATGGGCCGGTGGCCGCCCGAGAATCGGGCCTCGATTCTGACGCGCAAATTCTCTTGTGATTTAGTCAAATCCTGACGAGCACGCCTTTGCTGCTTCTGAAGGCCGGGATACGGTAGCTGATGACTTCGGTAGTTTCTCGAGGGACGACCGAGCGAATCGTGGCGCGCATCTTGTTCAGGGCGGTGCGGGCGGGCTGCGGAACAGCGGCAAAATATCCGACAACTGTAAATGGAGCGGGGCCGCGTTTCGCAGTTGAAATGCGTTTGGTAGGTTTCATTTTTTTCAATTGAGCCATCCTACCCGGAGTTTCGATTTAACTCCATTCGCGAGATTAAGAACCGGCGAATGTTTCTGCAGCGATGTTGCTCGCGTCACCGTTCTTGGGCGGCGTGCCAGATTGTGCAGATAAGCACGCGGTGGCCGAGCACGCGGTAAAGAATGGTGTAAGGAGTTCCGCCAATGACAAGCTCCCGAATGCCGGGTTGCAACCCAACACGGCCCAGATGCGGGTGCGTCCTGAGGGTTTCGACGACCGCGACGATGCGGGTTGCGAGACGCTCGGCGGCATCCGGTTTGTCCAGAGCGACAAAGGCATGTATTTCGCGGAGACGCGCCAGAGCCAGCGGAGACCAGACTATCTCTACCGGCACAGCGACTCGTCATCGTGAATCTTGCCGCAAACGCATCTGGGGGGCGGTATTTCGTGCTTTGTGCCCCAGGAGAGCAGCCAAGCCTTTATGTCTTCGTGCCTCACGTAATGGCCTGACTTCGCCTGGCGTTCGGCTTGGCGCGTTTCGGCAAGCAATCGTTCCTGGTCGGCGACATAGGCCTCGACGGCGTCGGAGATCAGGAAATTGGAACTTCGGCCGGAGGCCTTGGCCAGTTTCGCAAGGCGGCGTTTGATTTCAGGCTTGAGCCGCGTGCTCAGCGTTGCGCTTCGTGTGTTCGCCATAAACACATTCTAGAACAGCTGCCATGAGAAAGCGAGGGTCGAGGGTCGGAGACCATCGATCAAGAGCAAGAGGGCAAGATGTATCGTGCCCCTAAAACGGACGAAGATAGAAGAGCCGGTCTAAAGACCGGCCACTACTAGTGGTTGCCGGAGAGCTGTTGGACGATTTCGCTGACGAATTTTTTGGCGTCGCCGAAGAGCATGAGGGTGTTGTCGAGGTAATACAGCGGGTTGTCGATGCCGGCGAAACCTGCGGCCATGCTGCGCTTGATGACCATGACGGTGCGAGCTTTATCGACGTCAATGATGGGCATGCCGAAGATGGGGCTGGATTGATCGGAACGGGCGGCGGGATTGGTGACGTCGTTTGCGCCGATGACGAGAGCGACGTCGGTTTGGGGGAGGTCGCCGTTGATGTCATCCATTTCCATGAGGCGGTCGTAGGGAATATCGGCTTCGGCGAGGAGCACGTTCATGTGTCCGGGCATGCGGCCGGCAACTGGGTGAATCCCGAACCGTACATCGATGCCTTTTTTGGTGAGGATGTCGTAGAGTTCGCGGACTTTGTGTTGTGCTTGCGCAACGGCCATGCCGTAGCCGGGAACGATGACGACTTTGTTGGCGGCGGCGAGAATGGCGGCGGCGTCTTCGGGGCTGGCGCTCTTGACGGGACGCTCTTCCTTCGCGCCAGCGGCTTTTGGTTGGACTTGGCCGAAGGCACCAAAGAGGACGTTGGTGAAGGAGCGGTTCATCGCCTTGCACATGATGACGGAGAGAATGAAGCCGGAAGCACCATCGAGAGCGCCAGCGACGATCAGGACTTTGTTGCTGAGTACGAAGCCGAGAAGCGCGGCAGAGAAGCCTGCGTAAGAGTTCAAGAGTGAAATGACCGTAGGCATATCCGCGCCGCCGATAGGTGTGACGAGCATGATGCCGAAGATCAGGGCGACGCCGATCATGATGGGGAAGAGTTGCGTGTACTCAGGATGAACGACAAGCGCGATCATAAGAGCAAGCGCCGCGCCGAGGACTGTCAAGCTGACGTAGTTTTGTCCTTTATAGGTGATGGGCCGCTGCGGCAGCCACTCTTGCAGTTTTCCGGCGGCGATGATGCTGCCCGTGAAAGTGAGGGAACCTATGATGACTTCGAGGCCGATTTCCGCCATTTCGAATTTTGGAACATTGGGCGCAGCGACGTAGTACTCCGCGATACCGATAAGAGCGGCGGAAAGCGCGCCAAAGGCGTGGCTCAGTGCGGTTCGTTGAGGAACCGCCGTCATTTTGACCATGCCGAGGGGAACGCCGACCGCCGCCCCAATGATCAGCGTGATGATAATCCATTTGTATTGGGAGACTTGCGGATCGAAAAGCGTGGCGGTTACGGCGATGGCCGAAGCGATTTCGCCGATGAGGACGCCGCGCATGGCGGAGACCGGAGAGCTCAGCCATTTGATGGCCAGGATGAAGCCGATGGCCGCTGTGATGTAGGTGACGTCGATGAGCTGCTGGATGTCGGCGGGAGTCATGACTTTTTCGCCGCCTTGCCCGTCTTGAACATGCCTAGCATGCGGTCCGTGATGACGAAGCCGCCGACCATGTTGCTGAAAGAGGCCGCGACGGCGATAAGACCGAGGATGGTGGAGAGGCGTGTTTCGTGGCGGCCGGCGATGATGATGGCGGCGACGAGGACGATGGCGTCCAGAGCGTTCGTCAGGGACATCAACGGCGTGTGCAGAAGCGGCGAGACCCGCTTAATCAGCTCGATACCTAAAAACGCAGCCAGGATGAATACGAACAGACTCGAGATAAAATCCGCGGGCATCCATTCCTCCTTAAGATTTCGCAGCCAAAGCCGGGAGCTTATAAATTTCCCGCAGCCTGGCGTTTACAATTTCGCCGCCTTGGGTCAGCAGAGTGTCCCGCACGATTTCGTCCTGCATGTTGAGTTGCAATTTGCCATCTTTCACCAGGTGCAGGAGAAATGTGGCGACGTTCTTTGCATACATCTGGCTGGCGTGATACGGGACGGTGCTGGCCAGATTGATCGAGCCCATAATGGTGACTCCGTGCTCGACAACTTGTTCGCCGGGGCGCGTCAATTCGCAGTTGCCGCCGCGCTCCGCGGCCAGATCCACGATCACGGAGCCGGGGGCCATTGCGGCGACCATTTCCTTGGTCACGAGAATCGGCGATTGCTTTCCGGGAATAACCGCCGCGGTGATGACGACATCGCTTTCCGCAACTACTTTGCCGAGAAGTTCGCGCTGCTTTTTGTAAAAATCCTCGCCCTGCGCGGTCGCGTAGCCGCGCGCATCTTGCGCGTCTTTGGCTTCGATGGGGAGTTCGACGAAACGTCCTCCCAGGCTTTGGACTTGCTCTTTTACGGCAGGACGCAAGTCGTAGGCAGAAACCACCGCTCCGAGCCTGCGCGCCGTGGCAATCGCTTGCAGGCCCGCAACGCCGCATCCAATGATGAAAACGCGGGCGGGCGTAATCGTTCCCGCGGCCGTCGTCATCATGGGGAACAGGCGAGGGAGGGTGTCCGCGGCAACCACGACGGCTTTGTAACCGCTAATGGTAGCCATCGAGGACAGAGCATCCATGCTTTGCGCCCGCGTAGTTCGCGGCATCAATTCGACGGAAAAAGCGGTGACGCCTTTCGAGGCAATCTCCTGAATCGTTTCCATCGATCCAAGCGGGCGCAAGAATCCCGCGATGGCCTGATTGGGACGATACAGAGGAACGTCGGCTTTGCCGGTCCTGTCATTCGAACCGTAGCAGAGCACTTGAATCACGATGTCGGCGGCGGCAAAGACCTCCGCGCGCGTTGGCAGAATCTTCGCGCCCTTTGCGGTGTAGTCCGCGTCCAGGTAGCCGGCTTCGTTCCCAGCGCCTGCTTCGACGACAACTTCCATGCCCACTTTCGTGAGGCTCGGAACTACGGCGGGCACCATCGCCACACGCCGCTCTCCAGGAAAGCTCTCTCGTGGCACTCCGACAATCATGAAACTTCCTCCGGTATTTCTCAGCTACTTTCTCAACCTATTCGGCGCTCAACCATGAAGCCCAGGTTCAACTAAGGCCTCGAGGCGAATTACATTCGATGCCCTGGCAAAGCCGCACACACACGTTCGTTCGAACCGGCCAATGCTTCTAAGCCCCCGCCTCTTTGCCTGGGATGAAGTAGACCTCTTCGAAAAGCGTCCCTTTTTGCCAGCCGGCGCGCGTCAAAATCCCCATCCCGTTTTCGCACATACTGGGATGGCCGCAAAGATACCCGGTTGTGCTCTCGGGGCGCAAGTTCCATTCGTCGGTGTACAGCCGCACGAGATCGTCGACGCGGCCCGTCTGTCCTTTCCATGCGACGTCTTCCCACGGGCGGCTGATTGTCGCGACATATTTGAACCAGGGAACTTCGGCGGCAATGCGCTCGAGTTCTTCCCGATAGCCGAACTCCCAGGAGCGGCTGCCACCTTGCAAACAGTAGAGTTTGTGCGCTCCAGGCATAGGGCTGTCGCCGGCCTTCCAATCCTTGTAAAGTGTGCGCACGTAGCTCACAAAAGGCGCGATGCCGGTCACCGTGGCGAGGAGCAGGTGATTTGTGCGGCCACTTTTCAAGTCGAGAGTAAAGCGACCTTTGGATATCTTGCGGCAGAGCAAGGTGTCGCCGACTTGGAGTTTGTAGAGTTTGGGCGTGAGTTCGCCCTGCGGCACGAGTTCGATGAAGAATTCCAGGCTTGGTTCGTAAGGCGAAGAAACGATGGAATACGCGCGTTCGATGCGCTTTTCATCATGATCGACGCCAAGGGTGGCATACTGTCCAGCCTTGAAAGAAAACGGGCCGCCAGGATCGACGCGGATCACCCACAGGTCCTCCGACAAATCTTCTCGTTCAAGAATGCGCGCCGTGAAGTGTCTGTCTTTCGGAAGAGTCACGCTGGAAACCCCTCATCGAGAAAAGGATTCAACAATCGTCCAAAACCGCGAACGCACCGTAGAACGGCGAGGTCAAACAACTGCCTACTCGAGTGGCCGACTGCGCCGCCCCATGGCTCATAATCCACACTTTATCTTTGGGGATGATAAGAATCACTCGAAAGGAGCCATCCCTGGATTGGCTTTGAAACGTGCCGCATTGAATGGGAATCTCCCGGCCGGCGTGTAGAACGTGATGCCGGCCGAAGAGCCCCGAAGCCGCATTGTACACCCGCTTGAGCATTTTGCGACTAGGTGAATCATTCTACTAATAGCACCCATCGACGGACAGTTTTGCATGTTGCGCAGGGCGCGTATGTGATTGGCGTCACTGACAAAGAAGAGGGCGTAGCGTAACCAAACGGTAGGATAAGAACTCTTTCGGGGTAGTTATTTTCCTTTCTTGGTGACCGGGTACGGACAGGGAAGTACATGGAGGTCGTAATGATTCACAAAGTGACGGGGACTCTAATCCTCTTGGTTTCTTTTTGTTCAAGCGTACCGGCACCTGCTGCGGCCCAGGAAAAAGACAAGACCGTTCAGAAAGCCCCCATCGCGCAAACCTCGCCCGCTTCCGGCAAGGAGATGTTTAAGACGTATTGCGCGGCTTGCCACGGCCCAGCCGCTAAGGGAAATGGGCCAGCTGCGGTTGACCTCAAGACAACACCTCCCGATTTGACCACCCTGGCCAAACGCCACGAGGGCAAGTTTCCAGCGGATTATGTGACGAATGTGCTTCGCAACGGAGCAAAAGCTCCGGCCCACGGCTCGAGCGAAATGCCCGTGTGGGGGCCCCTCTTTGCTTCGGTTAGCGGCAGAGATCCGGCTATCGTCAACATGCGGATTGCCAACCTGGTCCGCTACCTCGAATCCGTACAGGCAAAATAGGCTCTCTCCCTCCTGATTCTGCCGGCACGAATTTTTGAAACATTTCAGTGTGCTTGATACGTCTAACTTCTGACGGAAAGGGTATGGCTTATCTCTCGTATTACCCTCCCAGGCAAGCCCAGTCGAGGTTTGCGGTTCACGTTAGATTGCAGGAGTAATTGATGGAATTGCGGGATAAGGCGCGCCCAGCGCTCTTAAAAGTGATAGTTGTAATTTCTTGGTTGCTTCTTTCGGGCGTTTGCGATGCGAATGCGAGGCCGGCTGGCGCCGCCGCGCAGCCGCCACAGGCCGCGGTGGCGCGCGCTGTCGGCACGATCAAAACAATCGACGGGACGACAATCATTGTGGCCACCGACGCGGGCGGCGAAACGACAGTGCAACTGGCGAATGGCGCAAAGCTCGTTCGTATTGAGCCAGGCGCGAAAGACTTGAAGGAGGCGGCTCCGATTGCTCTTGAGGACCTGAAACCAGGCGATCGCATCCTGGTTCGGGGAAAGCTGGCCATTGACGGCCATACTTTGGAAGCCGCGTCTGTAATCGCCATGAAACATGAAGACATCGCCGCAAAGCAGGCGCACGAACGCGAAGAGTGGCAGCGCCACGGCGTTGGCGGGCTGGTCAGTGCGGTGGACGCCGCCACGGGTACGCTCAAAATTTCCACGAACTCTCTCGGCGCAGCAAAAGAAGTGACCGTTCAAGTTTCAAAACAGACCGTCCTACGCCGCTACGCGACGAATTCCGTGAAGTTTGACGATGCCAAGCCCGCGCCGATCGATCAAATCCACGTCGGCGATCAGCTTCGCGCTCGCGGCGCAAAAAATGCCGATAGCACGGAACTCACCGCGGATGAAGTAGTTTCAGGAACTTTTCGCAACATCGCGGGAACAATTAACAATGTCGATCCGGCGGCAGGAACGATCACGGTGATGGACCTGGTGACCAAGAAACCCGTTACGGTGAAAGTCACGGCCGAAACTCAGATTCGCAAGCTTCCGGAGATGGTTGCGCAGCGAATAGCAGTTCGTATGCGCGGCGCCGCAGAGGAAACTCCCGCCGCCGCAAATGGAACCGCCACTCCGGCAGCAAAACCTGCGGAAGGCGCGACTGGAGTGCAGAGCGGCGGTAGACGCGCAGGGCAGTTCGGTGCTGCGGGTGGCGGAGCAAGGGCGGGAGGAACTGGCGGGGGCGACCTGCAACAAGCGCTCAGCCGAATGCCCGCAGCCACACTCGCTGACCTGCAAAAAGGTGATGCGGTCATGATCGTGGCAACGGAAGGGTCGGCGGAAAATGACGCCACAGCGATCACGCTGCTCGCTGGCGTCGAGCCAATCCTTGAAGCATCGCCCAAGGGCGGCGCGTCCAGCATTCTCACGCCTTGGACCATGAGCGAAGCCCCGGCAGGGGACACGAACCAGTGAAGAACGGCACGATTCAAAGAATTCTGAATCAAAAACAGGAGCGGGAATGAGCTTGCGGGTTACTTATCTTTGGATCGTCTTTGGGGCGTTACTATTCGCTGCTGGAGTTCTGGCCGGCGAAGCTCCGGCTCAGGAGGCTACTGGAACGTTGCGCGGTCAGGTCACGGATCCTTCGGGTGCTGCAGTTGTGGACGCCACCGTACTCGTGACGACCCCGACCGGCGCGGCCACGACAGCCAGCACAAATAAAGAAGGCTTCTACGAAGTGAGAGGCCTGGCTCCTGGTAAGTACGGAGTGAAAGTGATTGCGCCCGGCTTTGCCGCCTTTGAAAAGGCGGAAGTCGAAATCTCCGCCGGGCAGACTGAGAAATTGAATGCCCAGTTGAGCATTGAGATTCAGCAGGAAAAAGTCGAGGTCACGGATTCGACCACGAAGGTGGACGTAAACCCCGCCAATAATGCGGGCGCGGTCGTCATGCAAGGCAAGGATCTCGATGCACTTTCCGATGACCCCGATGAAATGGAATCCGAACTCCAGGCTCTTGCCGGGCCATCGGCAGGACCCAACGGCGGACAAATCTACATTGACGGCTTTACGGCTGGGCAACTGCCCCCGAAGGCCTCCATCCGCGAAATTCGTATCAACCAAAATCCGTTTTCTGCGGAGTACGACAAACTCGGCTACGGCCGCATCGAAATCCTAACCAAGCCCGGCACCGACCAGCTTCACGGACGCATTTTCGTTGAAGGTAACACCGCCGCTCTCAATGCTCGAAATCCGTTTGAAAACCTGCCGCCGGGCACGCAGCCTCCCGGCTATTACACCACGCAATACAGCGGCAACGTCGGCGGACCATTGAGCAAGAAGGCTTCTTTTTTCTTCAACATCGAGCGCCGCAATATTACCGATCTCTCGGTCGTCAGCGCGCAGATCGTCGATCCAACGACTTTTCAGATCCAACCATTCAGCGACTCCGTGCCGAATCCGAGGACTCGGACCAATCTCAGTCCCCGCGTCGACTATCAAGTCACGCCTACCAACACTCTCAGCGTTCGATATCAATACTGGCGCAACGTGGAGGACAACAACGGCGTGGGCGCGTTCAATCTGGCTTCTCTCGGCACCAATTCGTTTGAAACTGAGCACACCTTGCAAGCCACCGACACCCAGACGATCGGCCCCTCGACAATCAACGAAACTCGCTTTCAATTTATCCGCGACACGAATACTGGATCGCCACTGAATATCCAACCCATGGTCAACGTTGCCGGCGCGTTTGCATCTGGCGGCAACACCGGCGGAATCAATAGCGACACTCAGAACCACTACGAAGTGCAAAACATCACATACTACAATCACGGCAAACACGCCTGGAAGATTGGTGGACGTCTGCGCGACACGGCGGATTCCACCGCGTCCAACGCCAGTTTCAACGGCTCTTATTCCTTCGGCTCCCGAGTTGACCCAACCGCCGCCGGTTGCAACGTTCCGAATCCCCCCAGCACGTGCCCCACGATCACGGGCATCCAGGCTTATCAAATCACGCTGCAAGCTCTGGCTTCCGGAAACACCCCGCAAAATATGGCCTTGGCAATCGCAAGCGGCGGCGGCGCCAGCTACTACTCTTTGAACTACAACTCCGCCGGTACGGCTGCCGCCAACGTCAATTGGCTGGATGGCGCGCTGTTTGTTCAGGACGATTACAAGCTTCGTCCCAACGTGTCCCTGAGCTTCGGTCTCCGCTACGAAACTCAAAACAATATAGGCGACCACGCCGACTTTGCGCCGCGCCTCGGGCTGGCCTGGGGTATCGATGGCAACGGAAAAAACAAATCTCCAAAAACGATCCTCCGCCTCGGTTACGGGATCTTTTACGACCGTTTCACGGAAAACCTGGTTCTCGATCAACAACTCCAGAACGGCATCATCCAGCAGCAATATCTGATTCAGAACCCGGCTTTCTTCGACTCTGCTCAGACCGTCACGCCGTCAAATCCGCTGTTTCCGGCGACGGCTGATTCCACGCAGACCATCTACAAGCCGAATCCCAATTTGCGCACGCCCTATATCATGCAAGCCGGTGTCACTCTCGAACGCCAGCTCTCCCGATTTGCTAATCTGTCCGTCACTTATTTGACTTCTCGTGGCGTCCACCAGTTCTATACAAATTTCATCAACGCCAATCCGATTCCGCCCGGCGGGACCATCGCTCCGGCTCCCAGCCAGATTCTTTATCAATATCAATCGGAAGGCGTCTTCAAGCAGAATCAGCTCATCGTGCATGGCAACATGCGCATCCCCACCAGGCACGGTTTTATTCAGGATCTCTCGCTCTTTGGTTTCTACACTTTGAATTACGCGAATAGTGACACTTCCGGTGCCGGCAGCGTCCCATCCAATCCTTTCGATGTTTCGGAGGACTATGGCCGCGCTTCCTTCGATACTCGCCAGCGTCTGTTTTTTGGTGGCACCATTGGTGGCCCGTACGGTTTTCGGCTGAGCCCCTTCCTAGTCGCCAGTTCCGGAATTCCGTTTAATATCACCACCGGCCAGGATGTCTATGGAAACGCCGCTTATAACACGCGCCCCGCTTCCGCCACATGCTCCAGCGCGCCGGATCCGAACATCGTGCAAACTTCCCTTGGATGCTTTCAGCTTGCGCCCGTGCCCGGACAGCCGTTTACACCAATACCGGTCTATGACGCCACCGGCCCGGGGCGTTTTTCGTTGAACCTGCGCCTCAGCAAGACTTTTGGGTTCGGTCAGAAAAAAGAAGTCGCCTCTGGAGGACCCATGGGGGGCGGAACATTTGGCCGCGGTCCGGGCGGCGGTGAACGCCATGGAGGACCGGGTGGCGGCGGCATGTTCGGCGGCGCATCCAATGCGCGCTACAACCTCACATTCAGCGTGGGCGTTAGAAACGCGTTCAACAACGTAAACTATGGCACACCGATTGGAAATTTGACGTCGCCGATTTTCGGCCAGTCGAATTCGCTCGCAGGCCGGCCGTTTTCTTCTCCGACCTCGAACCGTGAAATCGAGTTGCAGACGTTTTTCACTTTCTGACGCGTCATTGTTCTAAAATGCGTTGGCGGGTGCAACCGCAGCTTGAACGGTTGAAATGGCTAAGCGGCGCAAGAAGAAAATTCTGGATGCCGGCGTGGAGGCCAGGCGAGCCGCCCGCAATTCCGGCATCGTGCCAGCTGCCACGCGCGTCATCGCGGACAAACGAAAGCGTCCCTTCAAACACAAAAAGAAATGGCTGGAAAAAGAAGCCGAGTAGCTGGAAAATCTGCTGCTCGGCCATTTCTTTACTTCATTATTTCTTTGCTTCGCTACTTCGCGCAAGGTCCTGACCGGACCTAGTTTTTCGCGCCTCAACCAGGTTTGTGGGCCGGCACGGACTCGTCCGGCCGGAAGAGTACCGCCGCCGGCATTTTCTTGCGCTCGGCAAGTGCCGCGGCGATGGTTTCCAGACCTTTCTTGTCGAATCCGATGCAAACCACTTTTGCCTTGGAATCCGGCTCAATAAGAAAAATCGTAGGGACATTCGTGAGGCCATATGCGCTCGAAGCGACGTAGCCCTTTGCTTTCTCGTCAAGCAGCATGGGAAACGAGACACCGAACTCCTTGGCAAAATCTTTCGTCGCCTTGGCATCGTCCTGTGAAATCCCAATGATCGTTGCCCCATCGCCGCCATAGCGCTTGTAGATGCGCTCAAGAAAGGGAAATGTGAACTGGCAGACAGGGCAGGAGATTTTGAAGAAGGCGGCCACGACCGGCCCGCTTTCAAGCAGCTTTCCGAGCGAAACCTCTTTGCCGTCGAGCGCCTTCAGGGAAAACCGTGGCGCTGTGTTCCCTGGAACAATGTTTGTCATAGGCCCTTCCAGATGTATCCAGCGTTTTAGTAGCTGCAAGATTGCCATGCCTGCATCTTAGCGCAGCGCTGCCCGGGAAACAGTCGACCCTTTAGGCGCCTGCGCGAAATACACAATTTGAAAGCAGAATTGCCCGCAGCAAACTCCCTCAATGGATTTGCTTGGTCTTGCGCTGCATGTAGTCCATCAGCAAATACTGCCCGAGAGTATACGGCGTCGTAAAATAGGCCTTCCCGCGGCACATCGCGGTGATCTTCTGAACGAAGTTGACGAGGCTATAGTCGCTGGCCAACATGAACGTGTTGATCATGATCCCCGCGCGCTTGCACTTGTTCACTTCCTCAAGAGTCTGGCCTACGACAAAAGGATCGAGCCCGAATGCGTTCTTGTAAATCCGCCCGTCTTCGAGCGTCAGTGCCGATGGCTTTCCGTCTGTAATCATGATGATCTGGCGCATATCTTTTTTCTGCCGAAGCAAAATGCGCTGCGCCAGGCGCAGTCCTTCGCGCGTGTTCGTGTAATACGGGCCCACCTGCACGCGGGCAAGCTCGCCCAGCGGGACTTCCTCGGCGCTGTCGTGAAAAAGCACGAGGCTCAGCGTATCGCCGGGATACTGCGTGCGAATCAAATGCGAAAGCGCCATGGCCACGCGCTTCGCCGGCGTAAAACGGTCCTCGCCGTAGAGAATCATGCTGTGGCTGCAATCAAGAAGCACGACCGTGGCGCAAGAACTGTGATACTCGCACTGATGAACCATCAAATCAGAGTACGCCATATCGATCGGTACTTTTGCACCCTGGCGGCGTACCGCGTTAAAAAGCGTTTCGCTGATATCGAGATTCAGCGTATCGCCGAATTCATAAGGGCGCGAGACACCGCCGGACTCAACGCCCGTAGAGAGGTCGCGCGTATCGTGACGGCCAAAACTGCTGCGCCCGAGCGAACCGAGAAGATCCTGCAGCGTTTTGAAGCCCAGAAAATCGATCGTCTTGTCGGTGATCTCGAAACGCGCTTCGGGCTGCCGTTCGTGGGGCTGCCCCAGTTGACCTCGCGCGGAAGCCTGCGGAGGTGGCGTGACTTGTGGCGGTTGTTGCGGGTTGATGAAGCCTTCCTGCGCGAGCCTCTCCATCAGTCTCTCGATCAAATCTTTCACAGACTGATTGTTCTGCGCATCGGGATCTTGCAGCATTTTACGCAGCTCTTCGCTCATGGCGTCTTCGGGGAGCAGCTCGCCTTCCTGCAGCGCGCGAAGAATGGCCTCGCGCAGCGCTTCCATCGAACGTTCCGGATCCATCTGCGAAACGCCGTAAAACTGCGATTCGAAGCCGCTCTGCAGAAAAAAATCGCCCATCCGTTTGACAAGCTCTTCGAGGTCGACGGCGTCGGCGGGCTCGCCGGTGTATTTTCCGTAGCGAATGAATTTCATAAGTCGCGTTTCTCGCGTTTCCTCAAAACTGAAAACGATCGTTGCCTAGTTGAACTGCCGCCGCGGCGGACGCCCCGGATTTTCGCGCTCGCGCGGCTCCGGCTGGCGGGGTTTATCGGCATAAAAGCCGCGCTCCTCGCTCCGGCCAATTCGCCGATGCGCCCACAAGCCCTCGAGAATCATTTCCGCTGCGGACGCGGCGCTCGCCGCGTCCTTGCGATCCTGCACTCCCAAGCGGCCAATATGTTCCATCAACCCGTTGATCTTTGAAAGCTGCTGGAACCGTTCGGAACTCGTAGCCAGCTCTGGCAGCTTCAATTCGCCCCCCAGCTCAAACCATTGAATGACTGGCTGAAAATTCACATCCCCGAAATGCTTGCTGAAGACACGTCCCACTGCCGTGCGAATCAGCTCGCGTGCGATTGTGTCGGCGCCTTTAAGCTCGCCCTCGTATTCAAGCTCCAGCTTGCCGGTAATGGCCGGAAGAGCCGAGTAAATATCGGCAACGCGCGCGACGGCGGATTTTTCGCCGTTGCGAGCGGCGCGCTGCTCGGCGCTGCTAACCAGGCTTTCGAGCACGGTGATCGGCAGTCGCTGGCTGACGCCGGAGCGCCGGTCCACGCGCTTGTCTTCGCGCGCTTGAAACGCGATTTCTTCGACGGCACTGCGAAGATAAGCCGGAACTTCGACCTTGCGCCCCGAATCGCGCGCCACCCAGGCCTCCTGTGCAGTGATCGCCATCCCCTCTTCCACACTGGACGGATAGTGGGTGCGAACTTCCGCGCCGATGCGATCCTTGAGCGGCGTGATGATTTTCCCGCGCGCGGTGTAGTCCTCCGGATTCGCCGTGAATACCAGCAGCACATCCAGCGGAAGCCGCAGCGGATAGCCCTTAATCTGGATGTCGCCTTCCTGCATGATGTTGAAAAGCCCGACCTGAATTTTCCCAGCAAGATCCGGAAGCTCGTTGATGGCGAAAATCCCCCGATTCGCGCGCGGCAGCAGGCCGTAATGAATCGTCAGCTCGTCGGACAGGTCGCGGCCGCCGCGAGCGGCGCGGATTGGATCTACGTCGCCGATGATGTCGGCCATGGTCACGTCGGGGGTGGCCAGCTTTTCGACGTAGCGATGATCGCGGGGCATCCAAGCAATGGCCGTGGCATCGCCTTCGGCGGCGATTTTCTCGCGGCAAGCGCGGCAGATAGGACTCAGCGGGTCATCGTTAATTTCGCACCCGGCCACGACGGGAATCTCCGGGTCGAGAAACTGTGCCAGGCCGCGCAGGATGCGGCTCTTGGCTTGTCCGCGCAGCCCGAGCAGGATGAAATTGTGGCGAGAAAGCAGCGCGTTGATAATCTGGGGAATCACGGTGTCTTCATAGCCGTGCACACCGGGAAAAAGCGGCTCGTTCTTCTCGATCATGCGCAGAAGATTCTGCCGCATTTCGTTTTTCACGGACCGCGACACCGTGCGCGCGTCGAAGTCCGGGATGCGCTTGAGCTCGCCAAGCGTCCGCGGTTTGGGATGAGCTGAAGAATGCAACGAAGCGCTTGCCGTCATGGGTCCTCGTTTCGCGTCCCGCGTTTACGGGAACGTACATCACGCAAATCCAATCTGTCCTAATTGAAACCGTGTCCGTTGCCGCCGGCACGCTGTCGCATGATCCCTTTCTTCTGTAGATGCGGCGCCCACGCGCGAAGATACCCGGCCAGCCGTTCCTGTCGGTCCGTTTCCGACCGTAGCTCAAGAATCTGCTGCTTCCAGAGAAGATCCATCGGCAAAGTCCCCGCGACAAGATAGGAGAGCTGCGTGGCCTGCTCCTCCTCGGTTCTTCTCGGATAATCCTCAAAAATGAGCGTGTGACAAGTCTCGTAGAGTTCAACAAGATCGCGCCGCAAAGGCGCATTGGGCGGTGCATCCCGGTCTTCAAGATACTCCACGTAGCCTTCGGCGAGGGGATTTTCGTCAAATAACTCGATGACCCGAAACCGATCGCGGCCGACCGTCAAAATGTCCACGGTTCCGTCCCCGTTGCGCTGGACCACTTCGAGAATCTCGGCCGTGCACCCGACATGCACAACCCCGTTCGCAAGCGCCAGAAGCACCCCAAACTCGGATTTATCTGTTAGGCAGCGTTCGACCATCTCTAAATAGCGCGGCTCGAAGATATGCAGGGGAAGGTCCGCGCCGGGAAGAAGAACGACGTTCAGGGGAAAGAGCGGAATGCGATCGGGCCGCATCGTTACTGTTCAAATCATACCAGAAGGAGAGAAATAGCGAGATGAATCCCGGCCGGAAGCAAAGCGATTCAATCTGTAGCAGAGCCTGTTTAGCAGCCTCTTGCGAGTTTGGACGGGGTGCATTTATGCTCCGTTTAGGTGGCTCCTCGCAGAATAGGAATTCACGAATTTGGGGCGTAAAGTTAGCGCGGTGGTCTGTCTAGGCGCATTCGAACATGGTCAGTACATATTTATGGGATTCGTGATTGAGCTGGGGGGCTGGATATCCGTTGCCAAGTGTTTCTGACTTGGCCCAGCTGATCTACGAGATGGAAGCGCTTGGAATATTGCGCGCGTTCCCTCGGGAAAGAGTGGTCCTGTGAACCACTCGGCGTTACTTCGATCCGCGATGGTTGCACTGATGCGTAACAAGATGCGAAGCATCCTCACGGTCTTGGGGATCACCATCGGGATAGCCGCAGTCATATGCGTGGTGGCCATTGGAAAAGCCGGGCAGGCCCGTGTCGAACAGCAACTCAACAATCTGGGAGACAATTTCGTTTGGATTGAGGCCGGAGGCCGCGCGGTCAACGGCGTGCGCACCGGGACGCACGGGACAAAGTCTCTGGTAATGGCCGATGCCATCGCCATTAAGAATCAAGTGTCGCTCATCAAGAGCGTTTCGCCAAACGTGGATGGTTCGGTGCAGATCATTTACGCGAACCAGAACTGGTATACGGGCTATCGCGGCGTTTCCCCGGAATATTTCGAGATCAAGAGATGGTACATCGATCAAGGAGCCGCCTTTTCGCAGGATGATGTGGACCGGGCGGCGGACGTTTGTGTCATCGGGCGAACTGTGCGCGACCAACTCTTCGGCGTCGAGAATCCAATCGGAAAAGTCATGCGCGTGAAGGATCTGCCCTGCAAAATTGTGGGAACGTTGATGCCCAAAGGGCTTTCGGCCTCCGGGCAAGACCAGGATGACACGATCATCATGCCGTATACCACGGCTCAGAAAAAAATCAGCGGCATTACGTGGCTGGATGACATTTTGTGCTCGGCGGTTTCGCAGGACGCGGTCAAACCTGCTGGTCAGGAAGCAGCGGCAATCCTCCGCGACCGGCATCATTTGCGCTCTGAGGAAGAAGACGATTTCAATATCCGCAACCCCGAAGACATCATTCAAGCCCAGCTCGAGGCCAGCAAGACGCTGACGATTTTGTTGATTGCCATTGCTTCGATTTCTCTCATCGTTGGAGGAATCGGCATCATGAACGTAATGCTTGTCTCGGTGACGGAGCGGACACGCGAAATCGGGGTGCGCGTGGCTGTCGGAGCTACTGAAGAAGCGATCCAGCTTCAATTTCTGGGCGAATCCGTAATGCTCAGTCTGGTGGGCGGCGGAGCAGGGGTGTTGCTGGGAGTGCTTGGCTCATACCTCGTGGGCCAGACTCTGAAGTGGCCCATGCAGATGTCGCTCGAAGCAGTCGCAATCGCGGCATTGTTTTCTTTTGCTGTTGGCGTGTTTTTTGGATACTACCCGGCGCGCAAGGCCTCCCTGCTCGATCCGATCGAGGCGCTGCATTATGAGTAGCCGGCGGAGGGGAATCGAGACGGCGGAAAGGAGATGAAGATTAAGACCAAATGGGCTTTGCTGGGCGGACTTGTTGTTGTCGGGGGCTTGTTCATCGCGTTTGGGTTGAATCGCGGCAGCCACGTGCAGAATTTCACGGCGAAGATCGAGCGAGGCGAAATAGACGATGTCGTGGATGCGACTGGCACGATCAATGCTGTCATCACCGTTCAAGTTGGCTCACAGGTGTCTGGCACCATCGCCAAGCTGAATGTGGATTTCAATTCGCGCGTGCATAAGGGCGATGTTGTAGCGTTGATCGATCCCGCGCTGTTTCAGGGAGCGCTCCTGCAGGCCACGGCCGATTTGGAGAACAGCAAAGCCAATCTGGCCGCAGCAAAAGCCAATGTGGAAAAGGCGAACGCCAACTTGGTTCAAGTCAAAGCGGACTACGACCGAGCCGTGGGCCTTACGAAAGACGGCGTCTTCAGCCAGCAGCAGGAAGACCTTGCAAAAGCGAATTTTGATTCGGCCGTGGCCACCGTCAGCGGGGCAGTTGCCAACGTAAGGCAAGCGGATGCGCAGGTGCAACAAAAAGAGGCCGCTGTCTCCGTGGCGCAGACAAACCTCAACTATACGGTGATTCGCTCTCCCATTGACGGCACTGTCGTCGCGCGCAACGTGGACGTCGGACAGACCGTGGCCGCGTCCTTGCAGGCGCCAACCATCTTTACCATCGCGCAAGACCTGAAGAAGATGCAGGTCTACACCAAGACGGACGAATCGGATGTCGGCAATATCAAGAAGGGCCGCGAAGTGACTTTCAAGGTGGACGCATTTCCGAAAGACACATTTCGTGGTGTCGTCAGCCAGGTGCGCATGAACGCAACCACTGTGCAGAACGTGGTGACCTACGACACCATCATTGATTTCGACAACCCAGAATTGAAGCTTTTTCCGGGAATGACGGCGTACGTCACTATTCCAGTGGCCACTTCGCTGGACACTTTAAAGCTGCCGAACACAGCGATCCGCTACAAACCGCACATGGATCCAGAGGAGATCCTGGCCCTATATCAAAAGTACGGGATTGATGGCGGCGAGAAAAAACTGTCGAGCGACCAAGTAGCCGCCGCGGAACGCACCACGCCATCCGAAAACGATATGAAGAATTTGCCCAAGGCCCGGAAAGCGGCGAGCGCCATTGTCTGGAAACTCCATCCGGATAACACCTTGTAACCGGTCCAAGTCTCTCTCGGCATTACCGACCACTCTTATACCGAGGTCCTTTCGGTACTGAAAGGCCAATTGAAAGAAGGGGATGACCTCGTAATCCGATCTGTGGTGCCAAAGAGCCAGGCGCCAGGGGGGCAGCCCATCCGGCGCTAACCGGGCGCTTCGGTGAACGAGCTCATGTCCATTTCTCCTTCGATGTCCGCCGCGAACCAATCCGGAGTCCTGTCTGACGCGATTGCCGAGAACGTCGTTATCCGCGTGGAAGACGTACACCGCTATTACGAGTTGGGTGAAACGCGCGTGCACGCGCTGCGCGGTGTGAGCCTTGAAATCCGCCGCGGCGAGTTCGTCGCGATCATGGGCGCGAGTGGCAGCGGAAAATCCACGTTCATGAACATGCTGGGATGCCTCGACAAGCCGACCTCGGGTAGATACCTGCTGGAAGGGATTGACGTTTCCAAACACGACAAAAAAGCCCTGGCGCTCATCCGGAATCAAAAGATTGGATTTGTGTTCCAGGGATTCAATCTACTGGCGCGGACCACGGCGCTGGAAAACACCGCCCTTCCGACGCTCTATGCAAAAATCACCAAGGCCGAGCGCGAGAAAAGGGCGGCGGATGCGCTGGCGATGGTTGGATTGGCAAACCGTTCGGAGCATTTTCCCTCGCAAATGTCTGGGGGACAGCAGCAGCGAGTAGCCGTGGCGCGCGCCCTGGTAAATCGCCCATCGATCTTGCTGGCAGACGAGCCGACTGGGAATCTGGACAGCCGAACTTCCGTCGAGATCATGGAAATTTTCCAGAACTTGAACGACAAGGGTTTGACGATCGTGCTGGTCACGCACGAGCACGATATCGCGCAGTTTGCCAAGCGCGTTTTGATCTTCCGCGACGGCAAAATCCGCAAAGATGAGCCGGTACTGAACCGGCCCAGAGCGGACGAAGTCCTCAAAACTCTGCCGACTCTCGAAGACTAGGACCCGCAAGCCCAAGAAACGGGTCTCGACTCATTTTCCCCATAGATTGTCTACCAAGACGTAGCCAGCAAAGTCTAGCGACCCACTTGTGTGGCCTGCGTCTATGCCTGCGTGAAATTCTCTTGCAGTAGATCATCTATGGGAGTATAAAACGTTCAAGATGCCTAAACGCGGCGCACCTCCCTTACAAGCGGATCTCCTTCAAGGCACGCTGGATCTCTTGGTCCTGCAGACCCTCGTGCTCGGCCCAGCCCACGGCCACACCATCGCGCACGTGATCGAACACCGCTCCGACGAAATCTTACAGGTCGAGCATGGCTCGCTCTATCCCGCACTGCATCGCCTGGAAGACCGCGGGTGGATCGCCTCGTTCTGGGGCACCTCCGAAAACAACCGCAAAGCTCGCTATTACCGCCTGACCCCGGCGGGACGCCGGCAGCTCGTCCAACAGACCAGCCGCTGGGAGCAATTGGTGGGCGCAATCAACCGCGTCCTGCGGCCGGCCAAGGACTAGCGTCATGGGATGGATGCGCTATTTCCGCCGCGCGACATGGGACCAGGAGCGAGAGCGCGAGTTGCAAGCGTATCTCGATCTAGAGACCGAAGAAAATATCGCCAGAGGCATGACCCCGGAAGAGGCGTGCTACGCCGCGCGGCGCAAGCTCGGAAATCCGACGCTCATTCGAGAGGAGATTTATCGCATGAACAGCCTCACGTTTTTCGAGTCATTCTGGCAAGACGTGCGCTGCGGTCTCCGCATGCTGCGCAAGAACGCGGGATTCACTCTCGTAGCCGTGCTGACGCTCGCGCTTGGCATCGGCGCGAACGCAGCGATTTTTTCCGTGATTCACGGCGTGCTGCTGAGCCCCCTGCCTTACGATCATCCCGAGCGCATTACGCTCCTACGCGAGAGCAATCCCGGCAAGGGCTTTCCGCAGTTCGCTGTTGCTCCGCCGAACTACATGGACTGGAAAAGAGATGCGAACTCCTTCGAACAGATGGCCTCGATTTCCAGGGGACAATTCAGCTACACCGGTGGAGATGAGCCCGAACGCCTGATCGGATTCCAAGTAGCTGCATCCTTCTTTTCGGCGCTAGGGGCGCAGCCGGCGATGGGGCGCACATTCTTGCCGGAAGACGACGTCCTGGGAAAAGCCAGCGTTGTTGTCCTGAGCCACGGTTTGTGGACGCGGCTCTTTGGGAGCGATCCGCAGATTCTAGGGAAGTCGCTTACACTCGACGGACACTCGTATCGCGTGGTCGGGGTGATGCAGAACGGTTTCCAGTTCCCTCGGGGCGCGGAGCTCTGGCTGCCTTCGGAGTTTAGCGAGCGCTCTCTAAGCCCCGGCGCCCGCGGAGCGCACTACTTGTCTGTGATTGCGCGTCTGAAGCCGGGAGTGAGCCTCGATCAGGCGCAGGCTGAAATGACCGCGATTTCCAAGCGGTTGGAGACCCAATATCCAAACTCGAACGAAGGATGGACCTCTAAGGTTGTCTCGCTGAACGACGCGACGGTTGGGAACATCCGGCCGACGCTCCTCGTTTTATTCGGAGCCGTCGGATTCCTCCTGCTAATTGCCTGCGCGAACGTCGCAAACCTGCTTCTAGCCCGCGCCACTGCCCGACAACGGGAAATCGCCATCCGGTTTTCGCTGGGCGCAAGTAGGCTGCGCATCGCACAGCAGCTTTTGACGGAGAGCATCCTTCTAAGCGGAATCGCGAGCGCCGCTGGATTATTGCTGGCGGAGTGGGCCATTCGCGCATTGCGCACCCTTCCGCCTTCCAGTCTGCCAAGAGCCGCGAATATCGGGTTGGATTTTTCAGTGCTCGGATTTGTTGCCGGCGTGGCGATCCTCACTGGCCTGCTCTTCGGTTTCGCGCCTGCTCTGCAGATCACGCGGGGAGCGCCTTCGGAAACATTGAAGGAAGGCGGAAGAAGCGGTGGCACAGGACGGCACGGAGTGCGTAGCGCGCTTGTGGTGCTCGAGACCACGCTGGCGCTGGTGCTTCTCATCGGTTCTGGATTGCTGCTAAAGAGCTTTGTGCGCTTGCAAACCGTCGATCCGGGGTTCCGGTACAAAAATATTCTCACCGCTGATCTTTCGCTTCCGCGGTCGAAGTATTCGACGCCTCCTCAAGAGATGCACTTCTTTGATCAAGCTCTGGAAAGAGTCGGAGCCGTGCCCGGCGTGAAGGAAGTTGCGGCTGCAAGTGGCAACCCGATTTCGGGATCCAACTACTCATTTGCCTTCGCGACCAAGGAGCTTATAGCACTTTCTCCTTCTGACCAGCCTTCGGGTGGATATTATGTGGTGAGTCCGAACTACTTCCACACGCTGGGAATTCCCCTGCTCGTCGGACGGACTTTCACTCGCGAGGACTCCGCGACCAGCCCGCGCGTGGCCATCATCAGCCAATCTGTTGCGCAGAAGTTCTTCCCCGGACGAAGTCCGATCGGGCAGAGCCTCTTCATCGGAGTGGGCGCGCCTACAAAGGAGCCTTTGTGGCGTGAAATCGTTGGAGTCGTAGGTGATGTGAAGGATGACGGCCTCAGCGAAGCCGGCACAATGGCCGTGTACGAGCCCTACACCCAAATTGCGTGGAGCGAGATGTATCTGTTCGTTCGCTCGGACGAGGATCCCGCCCGCATGGCCGGCGTGCTGCGCAGCCAGGTTAGCTCCGTGGACAAAGACCAGCCCGTGGCGGAGATCGCTACAGGAGATCAGCTGATGTCGGATGCTGTCGCGACGCCGCAGCTTCGTACTATGCTGCTGGGATTATTTGCCGGGTTGGCGTTGGTACTGGCGAGCCTGGGAATTTATGGAGTGATGTCCAACACGGTCGCGCAGCGAACCCACGAGATTGGAGTTCGTATGGCGCTGGGCGCCGGGCAGAGCACCGTTCTTCGGCTGGTGTTGAGCAATGGTATGCGCCTTACGCTGCTTGGTATTGCGTTCGGGACGGCAGGCGCATTGGTCCTGACCCGTTTGATGAAGGGTTTCCTCTTCCAGGTGACGCCGACCGATCCGGTCACATTTACCGAAGTGGCGCTGTTCCTCTTTCTAGTCGCGCTGCTGGCCAGCTACATTCCGGCACGCCGCGCGACGCGGGTTGATCCAGTGGTTGCGCTGCGCTATGAGTAGACCGCCGACGAAAAGCCTTACCGCAGCAGGTTGAGCAGGAGGTCGATGGCGGTGGTACCCACAGAGATCGTGCTGTCGCTTCCAAGCCCGGAGGATACTCCGCTATCCGTCGGTATACTTCCAGTCCGTGCTGCTGCCAGGACTCGCGCTTCATCCTTGATTTGCTGAAGTTGTTCGGCGCGAGCTTTCTCAAGCCCGCCCCCGCGAATGAACTCCACCGTGCGCCGCAATTCATCTTTGTCGAACCAGGTGCCATGCGCTTTGCAGACGTCCACGATGACGTGGGAGCAATGGGCAAAATTCACTCGGTTCATCAGTTGGTGGCATTCTGGGCAGGGTACATAGCGGATCTGCTTCTCAGGCCCGAGGGGCTCCTCCGGGGACGCGGGCATGCCCAGCACCGCTGCCTGCTTTTCGCGTTCCGCGCAGATCTGTTGCAGTGCGTCGACTCCCACCCAGATGCCTTCGCAACGACTGCACTCCAGCAAACTAGCAGTGCCGACGGCAACAGTCTTCATGGCCGTCTGGCATCGCGGACAGAGCCGGGCCTCACCGCCCGCCGATTCAACGCGCTCTGCCTTCGCCCCGCAATGCGAGCAAAACTTCGCCCCGGCAAACATCAACCCGAAACAGGAGGGACAAGCCACTGTCGCCAGAGTCGCTCCGCAGAATTCGCAGCGGGTCGCATCAGACGACACTGGTGCGCCGCAGTCGGGGCAGTGAAGTATTTCGGCAGGCATGGCAATTCCCCCGTTAACCACCTCATCATACCGATTGTGGCCGAGCCGATACATAGAAATGGAAGTTCGTTGTTTTGATTCTTGACGGCATCGTTACCTCACACAAACGCGAAAATGACGCATTCCTGGATGAGTCCCAGCTGCTTCCGAACCGGCCACAATGGCTGATTGCCTCAGAACCGTATAAGGCGGGCCGGACGGGGCGATTCGGCCACGCGTGCCAAATTCTTTCGGTACACTGTTTGCAGCATGGACGATATGCGTGCCGCGTTCGACGAAGTGTATGTCTATACGATGGGCCGCGCCGGATTTATCCTGCAGCACGTAGTGGACGCGTTCGCGGTGCAAACAGCCGACGAAAACACCAAGGCGATCGCCGTCGTATTTGGCTTGGCAGGGCTTTATCTCCACCTCGAAAAGCAATTTTCGGGCCGCCAGGTACAGGAAGCCCATATCACGATGGGGCGGACCAGGCGAAACTGGCCGAAGCTCGATCTGCCCGAAAATCGGGGCAGCATGACCGTTGCCGATGTGCTCGCTGCGTCTGCCGGGCCTCAGCGCGATGCGGCAATCGATGATTGGTGCCAATCTGTGTGGACCGCCTTTGGCTGCAATCGCTCGACTATTGTTGATCTTCTTCGGGAATACCAGATCTGTTAATTCGTCGTAAACGCAGGAATCTGAAAAAGTTGTCCTGGCCCGAAGAGGTTTGGTTGGCGCACTCCTCCCGAAGTGGAATGCGACATCGAGGATTCAGTCGTGCGAGTCGCGATGCCGCCTCGCCGCGTTCAATTGGTTTTTGTGACTCGTCAGCGCGGGCGGGTGAAGCCGCAGCGCTTCCACAAGTGCTCCCAGTTCCAGAGACCGTAGGAAGCTTTTCCGGGCAGCGGGAAGCCGAGTTGGCTTGCGAGCAGAGCGGCCTGCCCGCGGTGATGGGCATCGTGAGAAATCATATAGGCGAACATCGCGGCGCCAGGGGGCCAGGGCCGTGCCCAGGCGTCGCGGCGAAATGTTTTGATGCCACTTTCAGGGCGCGCGAGTGCCCCCGAAAGCATCTCGCAACACCGTGCCGCGCTTTCCGCCAGCGCGGACCTGGCTTGTTTCGGCGTGCACTTACTACGGTGGAGTTGCTCGGGCAGCTTCAGGTGCGGCGCGGAGAGACGCAGCCACTTGCGCCGGATATTGTGGACATGGGAAAAAATCGCCGCAATCGTGCGTCCTTTGCCGCCCGGCGGTTTCGCACGCCACGCACGCGCATCCAGATGCTCGAGAATGAGCTGGTTCATGGCTTCGTTGACAGCGTAGGATTCGACGAGGACGTCGCGCAATTCTGTTAATCCCACATCCGAAGATTGCCGCATTAAAACTCCTCTCTCCCGCAAATCCCAGTCCGGGTGACGGTCCGCTGACCGCCAAAGCTAGTCCGCAGCAACCTCGAATTTAGCATGGGCCACGATCCTCTCAGGCTGGGACTAAGCGGCGGCGGTGGCCGGTCAGCAGGTGATGCGGCTGAACGAGAGCCGCCCGCCAGAGGTACAAGATGGAATAGACTCCGTAGAATGAAGTACTCTACAATGTAGAGTAAGCAATCTGGAGTCGGCCATTGGGCATCTTCGATTTAGCCTTCCTGCTCTCCGTCCTCGCGTCTGCCGTGACTCTCGCCGTTATTACAATTTCGGTTGTTCGAGGCAGGAGCGCAACGGCAGTGAAGCTTCTGAAGGCATACGGGCTGTGCGTTCTCGCGTACCTCCTCAGCGGCGTTGCCGTTTCGTACTTCAAGCCGCAGCGCGTGATTCCGGCCGGAGAACCGTGGTGCTTTGATGATTGGTGCCTGAGCGTGGAAAAAGTGACGCGTACGCCGAAGCGGCTCGAGACAGCCTATTCGACGGAACTACGAATTTTCAGTCGGGCTCGAAGGATAAGCCAGCGTGCGAATGGAGCGTGGATTTACCTGATCGATGAGCGAGGCCGCCGATATTCTCCCGCTCCTGATCCCGACGCCGTCCCTTTGAATGTGCTGCTCCAGCCCGGCGAGTCTGTTAGCACGTCACGCGTTTTTTATGTCCCGAACGGTGCACGGCCGATTGGCCTCGTTACCGGTCACGGCGGGCCTTATTGCGGAGTGATGGCGTTCCTGGTGATCGGCGATTCCGGGTGCCTCTTTAGAAAACCGACCATGATCGGAATTCCGTGAACATTGATCTCAATTTGGTGGCGAAGTCCGAAATACGGACGCGCTAGTTTGAGTTTCGATGGAAGCCGATTCAGTCTGTCTTCTACTTTTTGCCGACCATGAGAATCGAAAACGAGCCCGGAATCATGGGCCCGCGCGCTGGGCGTCCGGCTGGTCCCGGTTTTGCATCTGGAGGAGGCGCACCGAACTCGGCGGCCATCGTTAGCAAGTGACCAGTTTTTGTGTCGAGCGCCAGTGTTTTAGCGCCTTTCATCGTATCGAGTGTCTGCTCGACCGCGAAGCTCGTTGGGCTGTTTTCCTTGATGAACGTCATCGTGCCGGCGTATTCGGCGCTGATGGCTTCCATCGTGGTGGGGTTGAACGCGACGGTGTCCACGCCCATGCCCGTGGGAAGCGTGGCGATAATGTCGCCGTTTTCTGCGTTCACAATCACGACCGTGGGGGATGGCTCGCGATAATACGCGAAGAGGATGTGATTCTTTTCGTCAAACGCGAGCCCACTGCCATGCGCGCCCTTCGAGCTCATGTCGTAGTGAGCCGTAACAGTCAAATGTTTTGCATCGACGACCGCAATGTTGGCTTTGTCAGAAATGTTCACGTAGATTGTGCCTTCGCCGTCGCTCACCGCCTCCTCAGGCGCGCCCCCCAGGTCAAGCGTAACGACCACCGTGCCTTTCTTCGCGTCGATGATCGTGGCGTATGGCGGCTGGTGGCTCAGGATCCACACACGCTCGTTGTAAGGATCAAACAGAATCCCGTCCGGACGGCCATCCACATCAATCGTCTTGATCACTTTCAGGGTTTTCTCGTCCCACATCGTGACAGGCTTTGTGGTGGAGAATCCGTGGTGAGATTTGGGATCGACCGTAGCGCCGCCTGCTCTGACATCAGCAACCGCGCCGACGGATTCAAGCGTATCGAGGTTAAAGACCATCAGTTGGCCAGTCGCGCCACCCCGCGGAACGTATAAGCGACGGCCTTTGACGTCCGCGAAAATGTAGTCATAGCCGCCTTCGCCGCCGGCTTTAACTGTCTTCAGCACCTTGTAAGGACCTGCGGTTGAGGCTTGCTGGGCCAAGCCAGCGGACGGCAACGTGGAGATGCAGGCTGCAAAAACAAATGTCAGGCGAAATGGTCGCATTGCGGATTGACTCCATTGGCCCGGAAATTCCATTTAGGTCCCGGGCCGGGAGCGAATATACACCAGATTCTGGGACGGTGATAAGCTGTGCGGGATTTAACCGAAAAGCGGAAGGAGAGCGATCCGTGGACAGAATGAAAGGGATTTCGAGGGCGATTGGATTTATAGGAATGATGGTGGGCCTGCTGGCCTGGAGTGGGCCAGTGCTTGGCCAGGCCGTGTCAATTGCACAGGCCTCTGCCGAGAAAGCAAAGGCGGCTGATCCCCATGAGGCGTTTTGGGAGTCGAGAAATGCTTACGAAAAGTCGCTCGTTGAGCAGCGATATACGGATTGGGGATTCTTGGCGAAATTTCGGGAGGCGGACAAGGAGTTGGCGCCGCCGGCAGCGGACATTGAGCGCGTAGTGTTCATGGGCGATTCGATCACCGAAGGCTGGGGAATGAAGGGTGTCAACGGCGCGCCGGATCGCGGCGTTTTTTTTCCAGGGAGGCCGTACGTGAACCGGGGGATTTCCGGACAAACATCACCGCAGATGCTCGTGCGCTTCCGGCAAGATGTCATCGATCTGAAGCCCAAAGTTGTTGTCATTCTCGCGGGCACGAACGACATTGCCGAAAACACGGGAAAGATGACGCTGGAGGAGTCGAAGGGGAATATCGAATCAATGGTCGAGCTGGCGCTTGCGAACGGCATACGTCCCGTGTTGTGCTCCGTGCTTCCTTCGACGGAATTTTGGTGGCACAAGGGGCTGGAGCCAGCGTCCAAGATTAAAGCGCTGAATGTACTAATCAAGGACTATGCAGCCAAAAATGGGCTTGTCTATGTGGACTATTACTCGGCGATGGACAACGGCGAAGGCGGGCTGAAAAAAGAGCTAAGCCCGGACGGCGTGCATCCGAACGCGGCCGGGTATGCAGTGATGGCGCCGCTCGCCGAAGCAGGAATTGCGGAGGCGCTAAAGAAGCCGCTGCGTTGAACGTGGAGCTGAGCTTCACCGGATTGGCGTGAAGAACTTCTTCAGGCGCCGCCGCGTATCCGTCAACCGATTCAACCAAAAACGTGCAACTCTTGCACGGGATCCGCATCAAAATTAAGAGCCGAGCTCCGCGCCCGGGAGTTCCAACATTGGCTAACTATCCGACAGGAGACATGCCGCAAATCTATGTGCTCCGACAGCTATTTGGCCGGTTTTGGCCGCTCACTTTTTAATCGTGTTCCAGTTCGCTGCGTTTGGCTATGCATGGTTTGCTTGGTCTGCAGCTCCTCCGTTGCAGCTCAAACAGAAGGCGCTAGACGTCAGGCTGTGGAGAACAATCTACCCGATTTCCCAACGCCAAAAGCGGCCATCGACGATCCGCCCGAGCAGCTAAAAGTACCGGGAACCATTTCCGGAAGCGTGGTTGGGCCGGATGGCGTAGCCGTGGTCGGGGCCGATGTGAAGCTAACTCTCCGGGGCCAAACGGCGAGCGAGGACTTTGTCACCAGCGTCGATGGGCAGTTCACATTTGCGAACGTGGCGCCAGGTTCGTTTCAGCTGAAAATTACGGCTGCGGGCTTTTCGGAGCATACCTCCACTGGCGTCCTGCACTCCGGGGAAACCCTGGCCCTGCCACAAATCTCGATGGCGCTCGCCACGTTTGTCACTCAAGTTCGCGTCGAGCTGACTCCCGTCGAAATCGCGCAAGAACAGATTCATGATGAAATCCAACAGCGTGTTCTGGGCGTGATCCCGAATTTCTATGTCACCTACGCCCCAAACGCCGTACCCCTTACGACCAAACAAAAATTCTATCTGGACTGGAAATTGAGCATCGATCCAAGCGCTTTCGTCGCGGCTGGAGTAGTTGCGGGAATCCAGCAGGCGCGAAATGAATTCAGCGCTTACGGGCAAGGGGCGGAAGGCTACGGAAAACGGTATGGCGCAGCATTCGGAGACTTGACGATCAGCAATTTGCTGGGAAACGCCGTCTTCCCGGCCATCTTCAAGCAAGACCCTCGCTACTTTTATAAGGGCAAAGGCACCGTGAAATCTCGAGTCTTTTACGCGTTGGCGAACGCGGTGATCTGCAAAGGCGATAACGGCCAGTGGCAGCCGAATTATTCGGGCGTTCTCGGAAGTCTGGCCGCGGGCGGCATCTCCACTCTGTACTACCCGGAGAGCGACCGCAGCGCTACATTAACCTTCGAAAACACTGCGATTGGGATTGGAAGCGCAGCCGTTTTCAATCTAATGAAGGAATTTGTCTTGACGAAGATGACCACGAACGTTCCGCAAAGACCAAACCCCACGGATCCGAACTCACCATAAACCGGCATTTGCCGGCCCAGAATGTTTTGCCCGCCGACGAGAAAATGCCGCCAAGCCGTCAAGAAAGATCGTTGAGAAGGGATTCCATTTCGGAGCGGGCGTGGTCATCGTGGTGTTGGGTGGCGGCGGAGATGCCCGCAGTGAGGATTTGGCGGGCTTCGTCGGCTCGAGATTCGCGGGCGAGGAGCTGCGCGAACATTAAATATGCGGGAATGTAGTCCGCGTGTCGATCGAGGAGCGCGCGAAAGTTGGATTCCGCGGCAGGGGCATCGCCGCTGTTGATGCACTCCATAGCAAGGCCGTAGCGGGAGAATGCGTCGTCAGGTTTTTTCGCAACGAACTCTTCGAGCAATTGACGGCGCGTTTTCTTTTGGTCGGGCATGGCGTGGTCTCGTATTATACGGGGATTGTGATTGCTTCCCAAAGCGGCCGTGGAACGGGGAACGAATGAAGCGAGACCAAATCCCGAAGCGCGATGTGATTGGAGAACTGACACCCAAAGGAAAGCCGGTAAGTGCATCGCGGTCGGAGATGACGGAGATTGTTTTGCCGGCGCAGACGAATCCTCTGGGGAAATTGCTGGGCGGGCAGGTGATGCATCTGGTGGACATGGTCGCGGCGATGGCGGCGCACCGGCATTCCAATAGCTATGTGGTGACGGCGTCGGTGGACTACATCGATTTTCGGAATCCCGTTAATCTGGGAGAGATTGTAAATTTGAAATCGCAAGTGAATCGAGTTTTCCGAACGTCGATGGAAGTGGGCGTGGAGGTTTTTTCGGAAAATGCGATGACCGGCGAGCGGAAACATACGACAACAGCGTATGTGACGTTCGTGGCCATCGATGAGTACACGGGGCTGCCCAAGCCGGTGGCGCCGCTGATTCTGAAGACGGGGGAAGAGAGGCGGCGGTTTCGAGAAGCGGCAAAACGCCGCGAAGTGCGGCTCGCTCTCCGCTATGGAAAAAAGCGCCGCGCCAAATAGAAATTACCCCACGCCGCCCACCCAGCGAGGCGTTTCCGTGGGCCAGGGGCTTCCGCCTTCGGGTTCTTCGGTGATGGCGAGAGCTTTCGTGGCGCCCATGGATTCCGGCGGATTGGAAACCAGCATAACGAATTTTCCATTGGCATCCGGCATCACCATCATCGAGGGCATGGGCTTGGCGCCTTTCGCCTTGGGAATAAACCACAACTGGAAGACATGGTGTGGCGACGGCATGGGAATGTTCTCGCCCATCACCACGAGGCCAAGTTGTGGATGGCAGATCGCCTCCAATTGAGGTCCCTGCGCGTTTTGCCTCGCAAGAACAAATTTTACCGAACTCGGGTCCATCATAATCATGGCTTCGCGCTTGGCGGCAGCGAGTTGCAGCTCGGTTTTCTGGCGTTGGGCGAGAAGTGCCGCGGCGCGATCGTTTGATTCGCGGATTTCGATCTGCAAGCGGCGCATGTTCCATGTGGAATAAACGGAAAAGATGAGGAGCGCGGCTACCGCGGCCCAGAGCCAGAACGGGATCGTGCCTTTGGTGGAGAGACTGTCAGACTTTAGATCGGCCTGCGATTGAGCTTCGGCGCGGACGGTCCGCATCAAGCGGCCTTTGAGGATGTCCGAAGGAGAAGCTTCGGGAGCGGCGTAGGCGAGATGGCTGACGAGCCAGCGCGCTTCCTCGACGGCTTTGGCGCACTCCGCGCAGCCGGCGGCGAGATGCGCTTCGAGCGCGGCGCGCTCTTCGGGATCTAGCGCACCGAGAGCGTAGGCTTCCAGCAGCTCGCGGAATTGGTCGCAGTTCCTCACGTTGCAGCCTGCAATCCTTCCTTCAGACTAAGCAAACCGTTGCGAATCCAACTTTTCACGGTGCCGAGCGGCTGTTTCAGAGCGGACGCAATCTCCGAGTGGCTCAAGCCCTCGAAGTAGGCGAGCTCGATGGCTTTTTTCTGCTGCGGAGTTAGCGAAGCCATCAGGGCGCGAACGCGTTCGGCACGGCGGCGATCGTCGAGAACCTTTTCGTAGTCCGGCGCGATGACGAGGACAGGCAGCTCCTCGGGAAGCTCTTCACGGCGCCGCTGGCGCTCGCCTTTCTTGCGAAGGTGATCGAGAGCTCGATTGCGAGCCATGGTGCAAAGCCAGGGAACAAACGGGCCACGAGCGGAATCGTATTGCGCGGCGTTGCGCCAGAGTTGCAAGAAGACATCCTGAACAACCTCTTCGGAAGTCGAGGCGTGCTGAAGAATGCGCAGCACAAGGCCATAGACGAGGCGCGCGTGGCGGTCATAGAGCTGTTCAAAAGCGCTCACGTCTTTTTGAAGAAGGCGCAACAAGAGCGTCGCATCTGGCGACACTTCGCGGGGACCGCTGGATGTGAAAGCCGCCAGGAACACGAGAGTCGGCTTCTTCCTCTCCTAAAGAACTATACGACTGAAAAGCTGAATTGGATGCGATTCCATGAACCTAGACGATTCCTTTTCCCGCACGGCTGCAAATCTCATGCGCGATGGACTGAGCTTGTTCGACGCACGCGCCGATCGCTGGGCCGCGGAGATAATTGCCAACGAACCAGAGATTATTCGTGCGAAGACCGGACTCCGATGGACGGGTTATGCGATCGAGATGGCCGAGATTGTATTGAGGAAGCGCGCGTTCGCAGATTTGGACATTTGTGAAGACGGGCGGTTGGCCGATGGACAAGATAGGAGCTAATTCGCGATGCACGAGAGCCGCGATGTCTTGGTCCGGGAGGGAGGTTGCGGCAGGATCCATGGCGCCGCCGATAAAGTTTGTGAGAAGAACATGGCCTTCAGGAGCGCGGTTAGGGAACAGGGAAGAATTCCAGACAGAACCGAGCGTGCGGAGCTTTTCGGAGCGCGGGATTAGAAAACCGAAGCCGTCGAGGGGGTGGCCGATGGTGGATTTTTGATAGCCGAGGGAAACGATCGCGATAGGAGCAAATTCGATTTCGTTGAGCAGGGATTTTTCGATGGGGTGCGGCGCACTCTGCAAGAGGTTTCCGGAGATGTTTGGCGGCGTGGCCAGAACGACGCAATCGGCGACGATTTGTTCCGTTGAGCCGCGGGAGTTGAGCGTGAGTTCAAAGGTTCGAGACACACCGTAACCGGAGAGACGGAATTCATCGACGGAAGTTTCGGTACGCAGAGCTGGGCCGAGCTTTGCGGCGAGGGCTTTGATGAGTGTTTCGTTTCCATCCTTGAAACTTTGTAGAGTTGGGCGTTTTTTCGGGCCCTTTTGCGGCTTGGAGGATTTTGCGGCGCGGAGGATGCCTCGGATGACGCTGCTGGAGGTGCGTTCGGCTTCGTGGAGTTGGGGGAAGGAGGCGCGGAGGCTGAGTTTTTCGGGGTCGCCGGCGTAGATGCCGGAGACGAATGGACCGACGAGTTTGTCGAGGAGTTCGGGGGAAAATTTGCGGCGGACAAAGGCGGCGACAGATTCGTCGGCGTTGGGAGGTGTGCTGTGGCCGAAGAGATCGCGGAGAATGCTCCATTTTGTGCGAGCGCTGAAGAGGGAAGAAATGAAGAAAGCAGGCGGACTGAGAGGCGCTGGCTTTAGTTCGCCGTTGAGGAGGAGGAAACGGGGAGCGCGCGCGGGAGCCTCGACAAGTTCGTTGGCGATGCCGAGGTCGCGGCAGAGATCGAGGAGTTGGGGAGTTCCGGTGAAACTCTGCGGGCCGAGTTCGAGAAGGAAACCCTCGCGGCGCTCGGAACGGATCATTCCGCCGGGCCGCGCGGATGCTTCGACGATTTGGGCGTCAATGCCGGATTTGCGGAGGGTGTAGGCGCAGACCAAGCCGGAAATTCCGGCTCCGACGACGAGGACTGGAACTTGGGTGGTCATGGGATGAGGGAACATCCTATCACTCTGGATTCGTGAACCGTTTCCGGTGACTCGGGAAGCTATGTGGTGAAAATGCGCACAGACTGAAGTCTGTGCCACCTTGGGATACCTCACCCCCACCTCTTTTTTGTAAGTGTTCATTCTAAAGGGTTTTAAGTCCTATGTTTTGTAAGTGCGGATTCCAAAGGAGTTACGGGCGGATTTTTCGTAAGTGCGGATTCTAAAGAGGATAACGGCTAATTGAGAAGGTCGAGCGGCTAGAGGGGGCTTAGGGCTAACGGCTCGAAAGAAAGTAAAAGACAATGCGGAGACGTAGCGATCTCGGAAGTTTCTCAGAGAAGAGGGGGACGCTGGGCGGGGCTGGAAGGCGATATTCACGCAATATTTTAGCGCGATTTGTGATGCCTTGTCAAGTTATTTCTTATTTAGTAATGATTCGAACGGCGCGCATAAGGTGCGTAAGTTGATGGGGGGAATGAGGATGGGCGGGGATTTGGTGCTCGAAAATTGGGATTGCGGAAAGTCTTACCGATTTGCGCTCACCCGAGTCCCAGGCAGATCCTCACTTTCTCCTCGATCCTTGCAGAGGATAAAGTTCAATCGAATCAAGAAACAGGCCAACCCACAGAAAATGTCAAGGCACCCGGTGGCAGAAATTGCTTTAACGGGGTAGCTTAGCGAGGGAGAGGCGGCGGAGGATATCGCGAGCGGGTTCGTAGTCGGGGGAGATGGCGAGGGCAGCGCGGATTTCGGTGGAGGCGTCGGCGTAGCGACCACTGGCGGCGAGAGCGGAGGCAAGGTTGGTGAGGTACTCGGCGTCGTTTGGCGAGATGGAAATGGCGAGTTGGAATTCCTTGATAGCGTCAGCGAAGCGACCTTGTTCCCCGTAAACGGCGCCGAGATTGTTGTGGAGTGAAGCGTTGAAGTCATCCGGGGAGGTGTGGAGGGCCAGCGCGCGAGAGAAGTAGGCGGCGGCTTGGTCGAGATTATGGGTGTGCTGCTGGGCGAAAAGACCCAAGGCATTCAGCACATTGTCATTTTCATGCGAGTTGGCGACAGCTCTTTGCAAAAAGCGAACCGCGTCGTCCCACCTGCCTGCTTTTGTAAGGATAAGCCCTTCTTCGCCATCGACTTCGGGATCGGAGGGATCGATGGTGCGTACCCGGTCGAGATACTCGATTGCATGTGGGAAGTCCGAGCGGTCGTTGTAAATCGAAGCGAGGCCTTCGCAGGCTCTGACCATTTGGAGGCGG
>DATJXZ010000053.1:0-51656 GCA_035499815.1 Candidatus Solibacter sp.
GGGCAATTTCGCGCGTGCTCTTGCCTCGCTCGTAAAGTTGCAGAATGCGCTTGCGCATCGGAACAGGTATGGCTCGCATGAACACACTCTGCTTCACATCTTCCCTTTTGTCAAGCTACATTATTTATGGAATCGCTCTAACGAACAAAAAGCGAAAAATGCTTGACACGGCGAACAAAAAGCGAAATACTGCGGCGTGCTTCGAGGTGGGCTATGTCTCCAGTTCTTTCCTCCACGGTGCGGTCCTTTGGTAGCCCGCGCCGCCGCGCTAGACAATCCACGGCAACTCTCTTTCCTGTTAGCCCCTATGCGACAAGCCCAAAACCAAGGGCCGATGATCAGCGAGGCAGCTTGCCAAATGTCCATGACATTGCGGAAGCTGCGGCGGTCAGCGGCTCAGGCGGCAGCACTTCGGGTTACACCACGGCGGATTGCCCCCCGCCGACCTCGCGAGAGGCGGTCCCGTCCGTTCTTGAAAACCGGACGGATCACCGGACCCGAGAGGCAGCCGTACCGCTGGTGGGCATTGCCCGCCTCGCAGCATCTTCTCCGCCCGCGGAAAGTCTCCGAAGGTCGGCGGAGCGGCCAGAGTATTTCTTGCTGCCCGTGAAGTCGATTCTGAATCGCTGCGATTCCAAGCGTGTGCCGTTCGAGTGGACGATCAATCCTTACCGCGGCTGCGAATTCGGCTGCAAGTATTGTTACGCGCGCTACACGCACGAGTACATGGAATTGGATGGCGGAGAATTCGAGCGGAAAATCTTCGTGAAAAAAGACGCAGGCCCGCTGCTCGCTTACGACGTGTCGCACAAATATTCGTATGCCTCCGAGACTTCGGATGGCGAGCGACCGGAGCACATTGCCATCGGAACCGCGACAGACCCCTATCAGCCGGCGGAACGAGAATATGGCGTCACTCGCGCATGCCTCGAAGAATTGGCCAAGCGCGAAGGACTGAGCATTTCTGTGATTACAAAATCGAATCAGCTCGTCCGCGACATTGATATATTCAAGCGAATCGCCGAACGCTCAGAACTTTCATTGAACATCACAATCACCACGCTGCGAAGCAGGCTGGCGCGTTTGCTGGAGCCGCGTGCCCCTCGCCCGGATTTACGGCTTGCCGCGGTGCGTCAGTTACACGAAGCGGGATTGCGTGTTGGCGTCTCGGCTTCGCCGATCGTTCCCGGAATTACGGACCGCGACGGCGACTTGGAGTCCGTGGCCGAAGCTGCTAAGGCCGCGGGTGCCCAGTGGTTTTGGTCAGGCGCGCTTTTCCTGATGCCGTCTTCCGCAAAGCAGTTTTTGCCATTTATCCGGGAGAAATTTCCGCGGCTCGCGAAGCAGTACGAAGAGTGGTATGCCAAAAACGGCTACGCTCCGGAGGAATATCGCAAGAAAATGTCGGATCGCGTCGCCCGCATCAAGCAGAAGTACGGATTCAACGCCCGCCCGCAATACGAATCCCATCGGGCCGCGTTCCGCCAGCAACTGAAACTTGGCTGGGACGCTGCCGCGGTCAGCACGCAACTCGAAGGTATGCGCTCCTGCGCGGCTGGCTAGGCAGGTTGCGGTACGTCTGACTTAATTTAAAATTTGCCTAGCTTGATTCGCACGACCTCCGGCTGCTGGTGGAAGTTCAGGCCGCGGTCGGTTTCGTCGCCATTCAATAGACGCGACATTTTCCAGACACCGTTCTCGTAGGAGCCTTCCTCGGCGGAAAGAATCTGCATGCCCAGCCACGGCAGGCTGCTGGGCAGGTGAAAGTTGACGCTGGCATCCACTCCTGTGGCGAGGAATTCGTCCGGGCCGACCTGCGCCACTAGAGCCGCGCCATGAGCGTCCGTAGTCCCAGGCGGTCGCCGGCCATCGTATTGAGGAAAGCCGAATGCGATGGTCGCCTGCCAGGAGCCAAAATCCATCTCTTGCTGCGCCTGGCCGGTTTCTTCCACGGCGGTTTTCAGCTTGCCTTCGAAATTCAGTTTGGCGATTTCCCGGTCCATCGGCTCGAGCAAAGCGAAGTTTCTGGCGTGCGCTTTGATGGGCTCATCCCCAAGGATGTTCCAACCCGTTTTGTCCACGCCAAACGGGGCAAATCCGACGGCGCCGTCACCCAAAGCCGTGAACAGGAACTTAGCAAAGCTGTCGGTCCTTCCGATTTCGGGGATCATCAGAGGATTGTCCGGCCGATGATATGCGGCAATGACATCGTGAACGAAACCGGAATCGCTCGCGTAGATGTCCGGCGCGATCGCGTCAATGGAAGGAGCCAGCGCGCGCCACAGCCCAACGAATTTTTGCACTGCGCCGCCGCTAGGATATTGAATGCCGGGAAGCAGCATGGCCCTCTGCGGCAACTCCGCGGGCGGGTAGCTGAGCCACACGTTCATATACAGCGGAATCGCGAATTCTTTTTTGCCCGCTACGGCGATTTCGTTCAGGTAATGCGCCTGGTAGTACAACTGGAAAATCTCATCGGCTTCTGAATTGAAAACCTGGCTCCAGGTGCCGGGTGTTTTGTGAACAATCGCCAACAGATCCGTCGGAACCTGACCGGCAAATTCGGTGTTCGCCTGGGGAGAAAAATCGCGCACGCTGCCGATGATCCCGGACTCGTTTTCCACCTGGACCAGCAGAACGGTGTGCTCGATACCGTCCAGAACCTTTAGATGGCCCATCAGCGCTACGAAGGCGGCTTTGTCCGCATCAAGATTGGCCTTCGAGTTTGCGCTGAGCACATCGAGCGGTTCGCCATCTGCCCGAATCACGCGCGGAAATCGCTTTGGGTCCGTCTTGATCCACTGCGGCACATAGTGCATGTTTCCATTTTTCCACGTCCCGAACCATAGCAGCACGAGGTGCAGTTTGTGCTCGCGCGCACCTTTCACGAGAGCGTCTACATTCGTAAAGTCGAACTGGCCGGGCTGCGGCTCCATCTGCTCCCAATAGACGGGAGCTTCGAGCGTGTTGGCGTGCAGCGAAGCAAGCGATTCCCAGACCTGCGGCAACTCGGAAGGCCACGCGCTTGAGTTGTGAATTTGTCCGCCAAGCATGAGGTACGGGCTTCCGTGCACGAGAAGCGCCCAGCGGCCATCCTTGTGGACAAGTTTGGGAGCGTCGGCACTTAAGGCGAGCGCGGGAGCGACAGAAGTAAGCAGAACTAGAACGAGCAAGCGGTAGAAACCATGCACGAGTATCACCTCGCGCCTAATATAGGCGGGCTCTGCCGGGCGTGCAAGCGCCGCGGCCTATTCGGAATGAACAAGGCTCAGCTTCAAATCATCATGGGACTATGATGCGGGATTCCTCGCGCTTGAGTTCGGGCGCGGCGGGGAATTGGCCGCGCAGGAATTCGAGGAAGCGGCGCGCGCGCGGGCGGCCGTTGGTGCGCAGCAAGCCCATGCGGTAGAGAAAAACCAGCAAAGAGAAAACCTCGGAGTCTTTGATCGGTCCGGCGGGCACAAAGGCCTGCGCACCAGGCCGCTCGTCGGACTGCTGTTTGGATTCGTTCAGGAATTGGGCGAGTGTCGCGTAAAGCTCGCGAGGAAGTGGAGAGTTCGGCGGCTTTTCGTAAATAATTCCAGAGCCAAGCGTCTTGTAGGTTTCCGCGAGAGCCTGAAGCGCGGCAAGAACCTCGGGATCGGTCGTGTTGTGATGCGCAGCCGAAAATTTCGCGACGGCGAAGGCGATTCCAGAAAGCAGATTCTGATGCGTGTAGATGACGTCCTGCGAAACCTTTACATCGAGCAGCGGCGTATCTTCGGACAATTCGCGCTGATGCTGATCCTCGTAGCGATGGGCGGCGATCAAATAGCTGCAATCTAAGGGACAGTCTATCGAAACTTCGCGCTCCGTGCCGCAGCAGACCGCGCAGATTTTCTCACCTTTGGCGGGGCAAAACCGCTCGGCTTTGCGTTTTTCACAGACCGGACACGACACTCTGGACCCCCAGGCACGCGACCAAACCAGCAGAGTACCGCGAGGCCGGCCAAAACGCCAAGTCACTCAAACACGTAACTCCGTCGAACCATGGTCTGATCCCCGGAGTGAATGGCCATTGAATTATCAGGACGTGGCGGGAAATCTGCGCCCGGAATCGCTGGAAGACCGCTCGAACGGTCAACCAAAACGACAGTCACCGGCCCTGCACCTCGAACCCGTAATTCCACATCGATTCCCTCCGCTGGCGGATTCGCATAGTCGAACTCCCACTGCCCCGCTTCGTGCCACCGCGCGTCGGATGGTTTGCCCAGATCTCGCCCATTCACACTCGCGCTGAGGACTTCCGATTGCGGAATTCCAACATGGATCGTACGCGCGTGCCGCGGCGATGAGATGTGCAAGTGAAGTGTTCGTGTTGCGTCGTCGGAAGCCTTATCGACGAGCTCCGCCAGCGGCGATGCCAGCTGAACGGTCGGCGCGGCGTTCTGCAGAAATTCGATGGGGTACCAAACCGGATAGAAATCCGGCAGCTTGCCGCGCCTTGGGGAAGCGCCGACATAATGCCCGGTCCAGGAATCAGCTCGCGCTGCCGAACTGGTCCAAATCGCCTTCCCACTATCCGCGTCTAGCGCGTAAGCGAGCAGACTTGCTTTGGGGTGCGCCGCAGTATAGCGAGTGGTTCGCGCCGCCACGATACACAGCACGATGGCAGCGGCCAGCGACACCACTGCAATCAACTTTCCGGAGGATTCGAGCGCCGCGTCGAGAAACGGGAAGAGCAGCAGAAAAAGCACGCCGAAAGCGAGACTGATCAACGGCGCACCCATTTGGGTTAGCCCGAGCGCAATGAAGAAACCCTTCAAAAGTGGAACGAAGAGAAACAGAGCCGGCAGACTCAGCGCGCAAAGCATCCCGACCCGGGGGAGTGAGACCCGCCCTGGACGAAATGCCGCCACCCCTGTCGCCAGTAGGCCCGCAAGCAGCGGCAATACGAAAATGTAGCTGCCCCCCGGCAGCCATCGCGATGCTGCCAGCACGAGAAGCATGAGCAAAATCGCTCCGCCAAGAAAAAACCCGGGAGCCGCAATCTTTTTGAGAATCATTCGATAGTACTCAGTCAGTGCGGCGGCTAGCAGCGCTAGAAGGCCCAGCGTATAAAGCACACTCAAATATACGGGACCCTCGGGAAGCGCGTGAAGGTGCAGCCAGCGCGCGCCGATTGCGAAACCGAGCCCCACCACCACAAGAATCACCAGCGCTCCGATGTGGGCAAGCAGGCTGATGAGAATGGCCGACAAGCGCGTTTGCCAAGCTCCGTTTGCGTAGAAAATTGCGCCAAAAAGCGCCACGCCACAGAGAATCGCAAGAGGCCACAGGAAACTACTCGAGTAATGGAGAAAGACATTTCCGGGAAGCGAAAAGTAGATGGCGTCGCGGTCCTGAAGATGGGCAAGGTCCGTGTCGCCGAGGCTGCGAGCAAGAGACAGCTCGTTTTCGCCGAGCTGCTGCAGGCTGGCATGATCGAGCGAGGCGGCATTATCCATTCGCGTGTGATACGCCTCCCAATGGCCAATGAATCCGAAGTTGAGTCCTGCCGCACCGGCTTTTTTGAAAACGGTCATGTCCGTGTCGTTGGGCAGGTGTTTGTAGATTTCGTAGCTCAAGGACGATCCGACCGGATGAGGAGAAGCCTGCCCGAAGATCCGCACGAGGCGGCCGTTTCCTTCGCTGGTCTCGAACAGTTGCGCTTCGCCCGCGTCGCCACGATTGTCGAAGTTCAGTGCCACGCGCACATCTCTTGCCGCGGGATTCTCCTCGGTGAATGCCGAGGCGCCGAGAAGGCCGTCTTCCTCGCCGTCTGTCAACACAATCAGGATGTCATTTCGCAGTGGCGGCCCCGCGCGCAGCGCTCGTAACGTTTCGAGCAGTCCCGCCACTCCCGCACCGTCGTCGCCCGCACCGGGTCCCGCACAGACCGAGTCGTAGTGCGCGACAAGAGCGACGGCGTCTGTGGCGCCGCTCGTACCCTTCAAGCGGGCAACAATATTTTCCACGGTGCCGGCAACCTGGTAAAGCGGCGTCACCCCGATGGCGCGCTGAACCTCGGGAATCAATCCAAGTGAGGTGAGTTGAGCAACGAGATAGTCACGCACACGGTCGTGCTCCGCGGAGCCGAGCGGGTGGGGCGCGATCGCGAAGACGTTTACATAAGCGGACGCGCGCTCGGCCGAGAAAGCAGTTTGCGGCGACGTGTCGGGGAGCGGAGTTGGGGTGCCAGCACTCAGAATCAGCGCGCTCGCAACGAACAGCGCGAAAATCAGGAGTACCCAACCCGCTGTGCGGTTTTCCACTAGCGCCTCCCCGAATTAGGTACTGGAGAGGGGATAGTAGTGCGTGCTGGTCCGGAAGGGCAAGCCGCAATTCGGGCCTGAAGAAATCCTACGCCATGATGACTTTGTTTCGGAAACGCCGCGCCGCGACAAAGAGCAGGAAAGTGCCCATGCCGAAGAGCGCCAGGGCGTCCGTCCAAAGATCCTGAATTCCCGCGCCACGCAAGATGATGCCGCGCGTGATGTTGATGAAATAGCTGGCGGGAACCAGGTAGCTGAGGGCGCGAAAAATATAAGGCATGGTCTCGCGGGGGAAAATATAGCCGGAAAAGAATACGCTGGGCAGGATGGTAAGAAAAGCAAGCTGCATGGCTTCGCCCTGCGAACCAGCTTTGCTGGAAATCAAAATACCCAGCGAGAGCGAGACGAAGAGGTAGGGCAGAGAAATCAACGCAAGAAGAATGACGCTGCCGTGAATCGGGATGAGGAAAACAAAACGCATCGCGGTGACGATCAGGCACAGCTCAAAAAAGCCGATCGCAAAATAGGGAAGCAGCTTCCCAAGTAGCAAACCATAGGGTTGCACGGGGGTGACGAAGAGCTGCTCGAGAGTGCCGCGCTCTTTTTCGCGAACGATGGCGAAGGCGGTGAGGAACGTGGTGACGTTGAGAAGCAAAATGGCGGTCAGGCCGGGCAGAAAAAAATTCGGCGAGCGCGAATCGGGATTGAAAAGTAGCTGCGGACGCATGTCCACGGCGAACGCGGCGCCCGCAGGCAGGGCGCGCCGGAGGGATTCGTCGAGGCCTATGGAGGTGGTAACGTTGATGGCGATTCCCGAGACGGAAGAGTCGGATCCGTCTATCAGCACGAGAACCTGCGCGCTTTGGCCGTGAAGCAGGCGGTCCGAGTAATCAACTGGAATCTTGACCCCGACGCGCGCGCTGCCACTGACGATCGCTTCATTCATGGCCCTGTCAGTTTCCACGTACCGAATGATGTGAAATGTGTCGGAGTTCTTCAGCCGGTCCAGCAATTCGCGGCTCTGGCGGCGGTTATCGGCGTTGTAGACTACGGTGTTGATCTGGCGGACGTTGGTGTCGATACCAAAACCCAGCAGCACCATCTGCAAGATCGGGATGATGAGCGAAAAGAAAAGCGTCGCGAAATCGCGCCGCACGTGCAGCACCTCTTTATAAAAAACAGCGCCGAATCCGCGGAACCCGCTACGCACTTGCCGTCTCCAGTGATTCTTGATGTTGAGAGGACAGTTCGACGAAGACGTCTTCAAGGCTCGGCGTAAGGGGACGAATCTCCGAAACATTGACGCCGTGCTTTGAAAGCAGCGGGGTGAGCTCGCTCACATCAAAGTTCTCATCGACGAGAGCATGGATGGAGTCGCCGTAGATCGTGGCGCTACGGATCGCGGGAATTGTGCGGGCCGCGCGCAGGGCCCGGGTGGCGTCCGGCGTCACGATTCCGATTCGCTTGGTGCCGTGCGGCTGAATCTGCGGAAGCTGTTTTAAGGCTTGGGGAGTTCCGTCGGCGATGATTTTCCCAAAATAAATATACGCGACGTGGTTGCAGCGTTCGGCTTCGTCCATGTAGTGCGTGGTCACAAAAAAAGTCATTCCCCGGCCGGAAAGATCGAAAAGCAAATCCCACAGCTCCCGCCGGGCCACGGGATCGATGCCCGCAGTCGGTTCATCAAGAAAAAGAAGCTTTGGTTCATGAAGCATGGCGCAGCCGAGCGCCAGGCGCTGCCTCCAGCCACCGGAGAGTTGTGCCGAAAGCCGATTCAGGTAGGAACCGAGGCCGTTGATTTCGACGGTTTCGTCTATGCGCCTCTTTAACCGCGCGGTGTCCAGCCCATAAATCCGGCCATAGAACTGCAAATTCTCAGCTACGGTCAGATCGTAGTAGAGACTGTAGTTCTGCGACATGTAGCCGATGCGCTCGCGTATCGCTTCCGAATCCGTGCGCACGTCGAGACCTTCGACAAACGCGGATCCTCCGCTGAGCGGCAAGAGACCGGTAAGCATCTTGATGACTGTGGTTTTCCCGCTGCCGTTGGGCCCAAGAAAGCCGAAAATTTCTCCCTTCTCGACGCGAAAGCTCACATCGTTCACGGCCTTGAACTGGCCGAATCGCCGGATCAGGTGATCGGCGGCGATGGAAGCCTCGGCCGGTGTTTGCGGAGCAATCGCCATCGGCTAGCTGCCTGCTTTCAGCTTTACGTCCGCAGCCATGCCCGCGAGCACATGTCCCGCCGGATCATTAATGCGAATTTTCACGCCGAACACTTGATGCACGCGTTCCTCGCGTGTCTGCACGTTGCGCGGAAGAAATTCGGCCTGCTGATTGATCTGCTCCACGACGCCGTCAAATACCTCCTTCGGAAATGTATCCACACGCACTTCCGCCTTCTCGCCAACGTGCACGTGGCCAATCTCCGTTTCCGGAATATAAATGCGCACGTAAATCTGATCCTTCTCGAGGAGAGTGGCGACCGGTGTGTTTGGCGCGATCAGATCCCCTGGACGCACGTCAAGCACCTCCACGGTCGCTTCCGAAGGCGCGACAACCTGCCGCTCACGGAATCGCGCTTGGTCGTAGGCATAAGCTGCGTTGGCCGCTTCGATGTCTTCGCGGCGGCTGCCCTTCTCGTATTTTTCGAGCGTTGCCAGTTTCGCCTCGTAATTTGCCTTAGCTGCGGCTATTTCTTCGGGGCGATACCCGCGTTGCAATTCAGTAAGTTTGTGCTGAAAGTTCTGCTGTTGCGCGAGGGCCATCTTCCAGTTGGCTTCGGCAGTGTCGCGTTGCTGCCTGGAGACCAGATCCTTTTTCGCTAACGCATCGTAGCGCTGAAAGTCGAGCCGCGTCCGCACTTCATCTGCGGCAGCGCGCTCGACGTCGGCTTGTGCCGCGGCGATGTCTTCCTTCCGGTAGCCATTCTCCTTCAGCTCATAATCCGCTTTGGCCTGGGCAGCCGCTGCTCGCGCTTCCGCGATCTCCTCTGGGCGGAAGCCCCGCTCCGCTTTCTGGGCTGACGCGCGCGCTTGATCGAGCGAGGCCAATAATTCTTTGTCGTCGAAGGTGATCAGGATCTGCCCTGCGTGTACGGTATCTCCTTCGCGCACCAAAACCTTATCGATGCGTCCGCCGACTTCCGAACCTACGCGTATGTTTCGCGCTTCCACGGTGCCCGAGCCATGCAAGGAGTTATCACGATGAAAAAAGGCTGCGTACACAGCGGTGCCCCCAAGGATGAGGACGATCAGAATCACGATGCCGATGGTTTTTCGACTCATAAAATCAATCTCCACTTGTAACTGGGGGAAGCCTCGTCTGCGCTATGTCCGGCGGCGAAGTGGTCGCGTTGCGAGGCGCAAGGCCGGACCACAGCACGTTGAATGCGGAATCGATGCGCGCGTGCAGAGTCTCATCGCCCTTTAGCGACCACATCAAAAGTGTGCCGAACACGGTCTGGCGAAAAACGTGGGCGATTTCCGCGGCGGGCAAGTCGTTCCGAATCTCCCCACTCTCCTGCCCCAGCCGCACGATCTCCGTGTGCAACTCGTGTACACGCTTCTGCAAATCAAGCATTGCCTCGCGAACAGCGGTCGTGGAGAGATAAGCCTGGAGCAGAGCCCGAATAATCCCAGGATGGCGCGTTGGCTCCTGGGTCATCCGCACGCCCAGCGAGCGAAGAAACTGCGGCATGGGTTCCCCCGTGTGCCGAGCTTCCTCGACGGCGGACTCCAGCTTGGCAAGCTGCATCTGTCCGAAAGCGAGGAGGATGTGATCTTTGCTCGGAAAATAATTGAAGAAGGTACCCTTGCCGACGTCGGCTGCTTCCGTAATGTCCTCTACCGTCGTCTCGTTAAACCCTTTGATTGCAAAGAGGTCCAGGGCGGCGCGAAACAGCCGCTCCCGCGTTTCCGCCGTGCGCCGTTCGCGGCGGCCATGCAATTTGCTGCTTGGGCGGCGGGCAGCGGCGGAAACCTTCGGACTTGATTTCTTGACCATAGTTCATAGATGACTATAAGTCATAAATGGTTGTAAATCAAGCTCCTCTTTTTGCCCTCTCCTTTAAAAACAAAAGCCCCGGCTTTCGCCGGGGCCTCCTCAACCATCTGATACCGACTTAGCTATTCCTTCAAGGAATTGGGATCGGACAGGTTTCTAGGAGACTTCCGATTGAGGTAAGCGATCATCTGCTGGGCGGGCGGCGGCACGGGAACCGCGCCTTTGAAAATAATGGCTTCTGCGCTGACTTTCTTTCCGTAGATGTGCTCGTTGGCATCATTGTCCGGGCGAACCGTCGACCCTTCCAGTGAGATGCCGGCAAATAAACCGCGAGAGCGCGAATAGCTGAGTACTTCAGCGCGCAGGCTGGCATCCGTGGAAGCATCCGCAGTGCGGCCCTTGGGACCGGCGGCCGCGGAGGCGTCTGCTCCGAGCTTTACTTTATTCTTGAGAATGGAGTGGGCTCCACGAGCATTCATCACCAGCAGGACGAAATCCGTCGCTTGCCCGCCAATCTGGAAGCCGATGCTGCCGCCTTCGAGAGCCATCATGGAGGGGGCGCTCCAGGGGCCGGTGTAGTGTTCGCCGGTGCGGCAGGTCATCGCGCCGCGTCCGTAGCTGCCTCCGACAATAAAGGCGCCCTTTACGACAGAGGGGTAAACGATAACGCATTCGGTTCTGTCGATGAGATCCTGGGGAATGTCATCGGGTATATCCATAACTTCTTTGATGACCGTGCCGCAATTTTCAAGCCGATCCGCCTCTTTATTTTGCGCGAATAGCGGCGGGGCCACGATTGCCAGGGCCATAAGGCAGGAACTAATCTGCTTAATCAAATTTCACCTCGCTAGATTTACTGGGCTTACCAATCATAGGTTGCCTAGGGTTTAGGCGCAACCTGCCGTTTATGAGGGACCGACTTCAACACTGCTCAACAGATCCCTAGATGCGCCTACCGCCGGGAATGTTGCGCGCTCTTTCGACTATACTTTCAACTGCGGAAATTTGCAGGCAGGAAAAAACATGGGCTTGAAAAGCGTTTACAGTTGGCGCGCCACGGCGGCATTCCTCGCGTTCAGCCTATTGGCTGCCTCAGGAATGCGCCCGCAATCGAGCGCGGCCCTGCAAAAAGCCTGCTGCGCTGCGAAGGCTGACGCGAACCGGGAAAAGTACCTTTCCCGAGACGCCGCCGCAGCAGCGCGGTTTGCCGCCCGCGCCGACGCGCTGCTCGGCGCGGCGCCCGTGAACAAAGCCGATTGGGGACTTCTGATCGAGGACGCGCAAACAGGCGAGACTCTCCACGCGAAAAACGCCGACAACTATTTTGTGCCAGCCTCGAACATGAAGCTCTTTACTACTGCGCTGGCTTTGGCAAAGCTCGGGCCGGATTACAAATTTCACACCACGATAGAGACGCGCGGGACGATTTCCACCGGCGGCAGGCTTTCCGGTGACTTGATTCTCGTCGGCCGCGGTGATCCCAATCTCTCGAACCGAAAGTTTCCCTACGAATTGAAAGAAGAGTTTGATGGACCGCCGGAAAAAGCGCTTGCCGAACTTGCCGACGCCGTGGTCGCTCGGGGCGTGAAAGAAATTGCAGGCGATGTGATCGGCGACGACAGCTACTTTCCGCGCGAGCGCTATCCCAACGGCTGGGAAATCGACGACATGGTCTGGGAATACGGCGCGGCGATTTCCGCTATCGTGGTCGACGACAACACCGTATCGGTAACCCTCACTCCCGGCGAACGGGGGGGCGATCCGGTGATGGCGACGGTGGATCCGCTCACTCCGGACTTTACCTTGCAGAACGACGTGGCGACTTCCACGCCTGATGCAAAATCGGATTTGACCCTGACTCGCGAGCCTGGCGCCGGTCTCGTTGCGGTGCGAGGCACATTGCCAGCAAAGAGCGCCCCGCGAAAACTCGTGCTGGCAATTGAAGAGCCGGCGCAGCACGCGGCGTCGCTGCTCGCGGCACTGCTGGCGGAGCGCGGTGTGAAGATCGACGGAAAAATCAGCGTAGTCCACGTTCCAGACACCGATACAACTCCACGCACCGTTCTGGCAGAACATGTCTCCGTGCCGCTCGGAGATGAAGTCAAGCTCATCAACAAGATCAGCCAGAACCTGCACGCAGAGATGATGCTGCGAACCGTTGCGCGCCAGAGCGGTTTGTGGAGCACCACGGATGATCTGCTGAAGGTTCCGCAGGATTTTTACGCGGCGGCCGACATCGCCCCGGATGACGTGATTCAGACGGACGGGTCGGGACTTTCGCGGCACGATCTGATCACGCCGCGCGCCGTCGTCAGTTTGCTGAAATATGCCGAGGGGCAAACGTGGTTTGCGCCGTATTATGCGTCGCTCCCGGTGGCCGGTGTCGACGGCTCGCTACAGGACCGCATGAAGGGAACAGTCGCTGAAGGCAGGATCCATGCCAAGACGGGATCGGTCGCGCATGTTCGGACGCTTTCGGGTTTTGCGGAATTGCCGGACGGCAGGAGACTCATCTTCTCGTTTCTCAGCAACAACGAGAGCGGAAAGAATCACGAATCCGCGGACGTGCTGAACGGCCTTTGCGTGGCGATGATCGAGGAGTTTGGCGGGACGGCCCGAGCGAGCGTTCCGGCTCGCGCGAAAGTGAAACAAAATTGAAACGTGTGAAGAACACTCTGCAATAGCAAGAACAGAATGTCTCGGACAGCACAAGACGTGCTCGAGTTTGACAAGCTGCGGGAATTGTTGCGGCTAAGGACGACGTGTGCGCCGGGGCGGCGGGCTGTCGATGCGCTCGAATTCAGCGCGATACGCGCCGCACTAGAAGCCGCGTTTGCGCTAATTCGCGAAGCGCGCGAATGGTTGCGCTCCGGCGGCGAACTTGGATTCGGCGGGCTGGCCGATCCGCAGGGATGGCTCGAGAAGATCGAAGGGCCCGGCACAGTTCTGGAGGCCAAGGAAATTCTCGAATCCGCTTCGCTGCTTGAAACCGTCGGGTGGCTGCGCGGGCAATTCAAGGAAGACGAAGCCAAGTTTCCGCTGCTGAAATCGCGAGTAAGTGCGTTGGCGGATTTTCGAGACACGCTGACGGCGATCCGGCGCTGCGTCCTGCCGAATGGCGAAATCAGCGACGCTGCGTCCGCGGCGCTGCGGCGCATTCGCACGAGCATCACGCAGACGCGCGAATCGATCCAGAAAACACTGAAGCACATCCTGCGGACACGCAGCGCCGAAGCCGGAGAGGATTACGTTACGCTGCGCAATGACCGCTTTGTGATTCCGGTGCGTGCGGAAAGCAGGCGTAGCGTGCCCGGCGTTATGCATGGCGCGAGCGGCACGGGGCAGACCGTTTTTGTGGAGCCATTTGAGACGGTCGAAGTAAATAACCAGCTCGTGCAGTTTGCCGAAGACGAAGCGGCGGAAATTGCGCGCATATTGCGGGAGCTGACAGAAAGGCTTCGGGCGCTGCGAGGGCCGCTGCTCGCCGCGTCGGAAACGATCGCGGAGTTGGACAGCGTGTTTGCCCGAGGGCGTTTTGCGCGGGATTTCGACGCGGCAATGCCGGAATTTTCGGAAGCCGCCGAATTGCGCTTGGTCGAGGCGCGGCATCCCGTTCTTGAAGACAAGCTGCGGCGCGAAGCACGCGCGATTGTGCCGATGACGTTGGCGCTGGGCGGCGCGGAAAAAGTCCTGGTCATCAGCGGCCCGAATACCGGCGGCAAAACCGTCGCACTGAAAACAACCGGGCTGGCGGCGTTGTCCGCGCAGTCCGGGATTCCCGTCGCGGCGCAGCGCGCGGTGCTGCCGTTGTTTGATCACGTGCTGGTGGATATCGGCGACGAACAATCCATCGCCGCGGATTTATCCACGTTTTCCGCGCACATGCTGAATTTGAAAACCATGCTTGAGCTGGCGACTCCGCAGTCGCTGGCGCTGGTCGATGAAATGGGAACGGGAACGGCTCCAGAGGAAGGCGCTGCGCTGGCCGTGGCGCTGCTCGATGAATTTCGCGCAAAAAATTGCATCGTCCTGGCCACGACGCACCACGACCGGCTGAAGACCTACGCCTCGACGACGCCCGGCGTGGTGAACGCAGCGGTGGAATTTGACGACGTCAATTTGCGGCCGACGTACCGGTTGATGGTCGGCGTGCCAGGCGGTTCGAGCGGCATCGCCATTGCGCAGCGATTGGGGCTTGCAAATTCCATTATCGAAAGAGCGCGGAGTTTGCTGACGCCGGAATCGCGCGAAGCTGCGGACTTGATCGCGTATCTGCATCGCGGCCGCGATGAACTTGACCGCATGCAGAAGCAGATGGCTTCCGAGCGGCATGCGCTCGAAGAAGAACGCAAGAAACTGCGCACCGAATGGGTCGAGCGGCAGCAAAAACGCATCAAGGAGCTCGAAGCGCAGTTCGCGGAAATGCAAAAACGCTTCGATGAAAACGCAGCCCGCGTGCTGGAAGCCGTGAAGGAGCGCGAACTGCGCGCTTCACTCGAAAAAACCGCGAGGCGCAAAGGGCAGGAAATACGCCGCGACGCACGCGAAGAGCTGAATGCCGCGGTCGTGCAAACCATTTCGGAGTCGCAGGCCGATCTCGGTGTCGGCTCGAGCGCCGCGGAGCCAGTGAACACGAGGACTTTGCAAGCGGGTTCACGGATTCGCGTGCGGGGTTTCAGCAAGCCCGTGATTTTTCGCCGGCTTGATGGCTCGTCCGCGGAAATTGAGGCAGGGCCGCTGCGCATGAAAGTTGCCGTCGACGAAATCGTTGGCCTTGAAGACGCGCCCGCGCAGCGGTCGGCGCCGACAACGTCGCGAAATGTCACGGTCACTTCGCAGCCCGGTGAAGGCGCAGCGTCCGGAGAGATTAACGTGATCGGCATGCGCGTCGAAGAAGCGACAGAGCGAGTCGACAAGTATCTCGATGAAGCCGCACTAGCGAATCAAACCCGCGTGCGCATCATTCATGGACACGGAACGGGCGCCCTCCGCCGCGGCATCGCCGAGTTCCTGAAATCGCATCCACTCGTGGCAAGCGCCGCGTTTGAAACTGAAGAGCACGGCGGAAAAGCCGTCACGGTTGTAGAATTGCGTTCGTAGGGGCCCATGGCGGAAGCGGGATCATTTGCGGAACGGGTGAAGCAGCAGGCGGACATTGTTCGCGTGGTGGGCGAGTATGTGCGTTTAAAGAAGACCGGCAAAGACTTCAGCGGGCTTTGTCCGTTTCACCAGGAAAAGACTCCTTCATTTACAGTTTCTCCGATCAAACAGATTTACTATTGTTTCGGCTGCGGCAAAGGCGGCGACGTCTTCAATTTCGTGATGGAGCTGGAAAAGAGCCCGTTTCCAGAGGCCGTGCGAACCGTTGCAGAGAAATGTGGTATCGCCATTCCGCGGCCGAAGGAACGGTCGCCGGAGGAGCGCAAGGAAACGCAGCAGCGCGCGGCGCTCGTCGAGATGCACCGCGAAGCGCAGACATTTTTCGTGAAACAGATTTCGGGGACGCTCGAAGGAAAGGTGGCGCGTGCTTATCTCGAGGATCGGGGCGTCGACAACAAGACGATAGACCGTTTCGGGATTGGGTATGCTCCCAGCGACGGCGATGCCTTGTTGCGCGCGTTGAAACAGAAGTATCCGGAGCAACTGCTTGTCGAATCCGGATTGATTTCGCGAGGCGAGCAAGGCGGACGATTGTTTGACCGGTTTCGCCGGCGGATTACGTTTCCAATTGCGAACGAATCCGGAAAGATCGTGGCGTTTGGCGCGAGGGCTTTAGGCGATGATCAGCCGAAATATTTGAACTCGCCGGAAACGCCGATCTACTCGAAGAGCAACGTGCTCTATCACCTGGATCGCGCGAAGGAAGCGCTGCGGCGGTCGGATTTTGCCGTGCTCGTCGAGGGCTACATGGATGCGATTGCCGTGGCGCGCGCGGGAATCACTAACGTGGTAGCAAGTTGCGGAACGAGCCTCGCGGAACCACAGATCAAACTCCTGAGCCGCTTTACGAAGCGCGTGATCGTGAATTACGACCCGGATGCGGCCGGGCAATCGGCCACGGAACGGTCCGTTTCGCTGCTACTGGAGCAGGATTTTGAGGTACGCGTGTTGGCTCTGCCGCCTGTCGGCGATAAGAAAGCCGATCCGGATTTGTTCATCCGCGAAAAAGGCGCCGAAGAATACACGAAGTTGTTGAAGGACTCGCCGCCATACGTGGACTATCTCATCGGACGCGTGCGAAAGATGGATCTGACGACCGGCGAAGGGAAAGTCCGCGCGGTGAATTTTCTGCTCCCTTACGTGCAGAAGATTCCCAACGGCATACTTCGCTCCGAATGGGCGACGCGGATTGCACAGCAGCTTCGGCTGGAAGAGCCGGTCCTGCGCTCGGCTTTAAGCAAAGCGGCCAAGGAACGGCGCAGCGAAGTGAAGACGCAGCCGGAACTTGTCGGGCGATCGGCGAAGCCTGTCGAACGGAGGCTGATTCGTATGCTGGCCGAGGCGGCGGGATTTCGCCGTGAACTGGCGCAGCAACTCCAGGTGGCACAGCTCCACAAGGGCCTGGAAACTGAAAAGGTGTTTTCCGGGCTGATCGCGGCAGCCCTTTCCGATGAGCCAGCAGCAGCGACGGAAGTGGCTGCGCAATTCGAGGAGCGCGACCGGCGGATGCTCTTCGAGATCCTTTTCGAGGAAGCCAGCGAGCCGACCTGGGAAGAGGCGGTCAGCTGCATCGAGGCTCTGCAACACCGGCAAGCCGAACGGGAGCTGGCGGAGGTGCAGCGAAGCATCGAAGCGAATCCGACCGGGCCGGAGATGCGCGGGCTGCTGGAAAAGAAGCAGCATCTAATGAGGAGGCTGGCAGCCGCGAGATGAGTTCGACAGGCTACTCGTCAGACCTTTGGATCCATTTGCGAACGATGGCGAAATCAGGAAGTGTCAGACTAGGCCCAATAATTTGGTAACAACAAACGATCGGCTCCCTCCCCCTGATTTCTCGTAAGTGTTGATTTCAATGGGGATAAAGTTCTTTGCTTTGATACACTTCTGCAAGTGTTCATTCTAAAGGTACTTACGGTTCTTGGGGAGCGGGATGGTTGGCGAGCCCTTCTCGCGATTCGACTTGCGCCTTTAGCTTTTAGGCGACGCGTTTCTGTTGGGGCTGCGGCTCAAGACGTGAGAAGCGCAGAGGCTGATGCCTGTACCACCAAGAACAAGACGCCAGCAAGGCTGCTGGCGTTAAGTGGGAAGAGACCAAATATCCCCCAATTGGTTTTATACGGCGGAAGTAATCATTTGTCAATAGAAAAGGGTGTCATTTTTTGGTAATAAGCTGGCGGCCAGCGAAGTGGAAGGCAATGTGAACGTTTTTGGTCTGTAAGTCGTTCATGTGGCGCCGCGTTCCTGCTTTGCTAGTTCGGCGCGGAAATCTTGTTCCTTTTGGGCGATGAACTTTTTGTAGCCATCCGCATCCACAAATGGATTTGGCCCGCCCTCTTTCAGACGAGGGTATTTTTCTTCGAGGCCGAAGTAGGCGCCGTGGGCGCCGAGGAAAATATCGCAGGGCAACGACTTCAGAACGCGCCACATGTGCTCGTAGTCTTCGGCGATTTGGGGATAGGCGGGGTTGTGAACGAGCTTGTAGCCGGAATTGACGTTGGGGCTGCCGACGATGACCACGTTGTAGGTTTTGCCGCGATCGGTGACCTTCATGGTCCAGGTGGTGCAGCCTTTGGTGTGGCCGGGAGTGAGATGCGCGACGAGAATCGTGCTGCCGAGGCGCACTTCGTCGCCATCGTGAAGAATGCGGTCGACTTTGGTGGGCGGATAGAGATTACTGGGAGTATTGCCGTACTGAAAATCGGTTTTGCCGCCGGATTCGACGACGGAAACGTCGGCATCCATCACCATGTATTTCGCGCCGGTCATCTGCTTGATGAGCGCACTACCGGCGTCGTGATCCCAGTGGGCGTGACTGATGAGAAGGATTTTGGTGTCCTTGAACTTGAAACCGAGCTTTTCGATGCTGGCGGCGATCATGGGCATGTTCGCTTCGAGATCGCTGTTGATAAGGATGTTGCCTTGCGGAGTGGTGATCAGATAGTTCGCCAATCCCTTGCTACCCACGTAGTAGAGATTGCCCGCAATGCGAAATGGCGGGAAGGGTTCGGTCCAGTCGGGGCTGGCTTGGGCGAAGAGACCGTTCGCAGAGGCCAGGACGAGAAGTACCAGGCGAAAAAGGAGGGAGAATTTCTCTCGCATGGACGGAGTATAGGGCAAGTCAGCGAAAGGAAGCCAATTGCGCAACCGAGCAAGCTGGCCGCTTTTGCTCACAATCAAAGCGAGACCGCGTGGCCCATCACTCCTCATGGCAGAGTGACGAGGCTAGGTTGAAGAGCTAAGTCTACGCGGGAGAAGCCAGGCCAAGAGTAGTAAAAGAGCCGATGGAAGCCAAATCCAGAGGATCTCGCTTTGGATGACGGCCAGGCCGTTGTGAGTGAAAAAGCGGCTTACGCCAATTGGAGAAACTCGGATTGGCCTCCAGGGGAGGAAGTAGCGGGTGTTCTTGAAGGGGGAGAAGAAGGCAACGCCTAAACCACCGTCGGTCATGGCGTCGAGTAAGCCGTGGCTGACTGTCACGAGGAAGAAATAAGTCCATAGGGCGAATCGGCTCCAGCCAGAAATGGCTTGCCGAAAAGCAACTAGCATAACGGCGGTTGCCAGAATCCCCGCGAAAACGAGCGAATGTATAAATCCGCGATGTCCCCAGAAGTCGGCGTAGTGGATGCCGAATCGGAATCCAACTACATCCACATCGGGGATGACCGAACAAGCCACTCCGAGAAGACAGACACGTTTGGGAGTGTCTGCTCTGTGGAAAAAGGCGCTGATGCCAACGGCTGCGACCGCATGGGAAAAGACTGAGGCCATGAGAAAAGTAGAGCCTTTTATATTTCTGTGTACATCATACATGCGGCGCGAGCAGAGTTGGCGCAGCCAAGGCGTACGTATTCCACAGATTTCCACTGATTAAATTGTTGACGGGGATAGAGTTAAGCGTGTAGCGTAATAGGGTTTCGCGAGTAACGGTTTGGCAGCTAAGCGCATCTATATAGATGTACTTAGAGGCGGGGGACCGTACTCTGAGAGCAGGGCAACGGGCGAAGTACGCTGCAGGCGGCGAGCGGGCGACGCGGCACGGCGCAGAGGATTTCACAAAAAGACTGGCGATCCGGTGGGGAGATATCCCCATGGTTTTTTGGGTGACCGCAGAGGAGTCTGCTGCGCAAGCGTGGCTTACTGCCTGCGCCTTTGCGACAGGTTTTCAGCGCGGCCTGGCTGAAAGAACTCGCACGGCCATCGCAGAAAGCATTTGCTCGACTTGAGCGGCGGCACTTTGGATTGGGCGGAAGAGTTTGGAGGAATTCGTGGCAGCAGTGGGTCTTGAAGAAAAATATGATGCGGTAAAGCAGCTCATTGCCATCGGCAAAGAGCGCGGCTACTTGCTTTACGACGAAGTGAACGATTCGCTTCCGGCGGAGGTGCACTCTTCGGAAGAGATCGACGACCTTCTTACTACATTCGAACGAAATGGAATCGAGATTTACGAGGACCAGGCGTCGGCGAAAGCGGCGCGCGCGGTGGAAGTGTCGGCGGAATCGGGCGACCGCGATGCTGTGGTCAAAGATGAGGCGCACTCCGATGAGGGCGGCAGCGACCTGGACCTGACGCCGGGGTCTCTGGAAAAAACGAACGATCCGGTGCGGATGTACTTGCGCGAAATGGGCACGGTGCCTTTGCTGACGCGCGAAGGCGAAGTGACTATCGCGAAGCGCATCGAGCGCGGGCAACTGGTGGTGATGAAGTCAATCACTCGGTCGCCAATCGTGATCAAAGAATTGATTGCGGTGGGCGATGATCTGCGCAAGGGCGCGCGGTCCATTAAGGAGATTGTTCAGTTTGACGACGAAGAGCTGACCGAAGAGAAAATTGCAAACAAAACGAAGCAGACGCTGAAGTACATCGACAAGATTGCGAAGCTGTACGAACTGGCGTTGAAGCAGGCGGAAAAGCTGGAGAACACCGCGAAGTCGAAGAAAAGGCCGTACATCAAAGCGAAATGGGCAGTGGCGCGGACGCGCGTGGAGATTTCGCTGGAGATTCGGGGAATCGATTTCAACCCATTCGAGAAGAAGCGGCTGATTGACAAGATGCGCGGGACGGTCGAGCGGCTGCAGTCGCTCGAACGCGAAGCGGGGCGACTGGAGCGGCGTGTGGACGCCGCGAAAGGCGACGTGGCGGCGGAAGCGCGCAAGGAATTGCGCACGCGCCGGACCGAGCTGAAGGATATTGAAGAAGCGAGTGAGGTCGGGCTGACCGAGCTGAAGCGCACGCTCACTTTCATACATCGCGGCGAAGCAGAGGCCGAGCAGGCGAAGAAGGAATTGATCGAAGCCAACCTTCGGTTGGTGGTTTCGATTGCGAAAAAATACACGAACCGCGGACTGCAGTTCCTGGATTTGATTCAGGAAGGCAACATCGGCTTGATGAAGGCCGTGGACAAGTTCGAATGGCGGCGCGGGTATAAGTTTTCGACGTATGCAACGTGGTGGATCCGGCAGGCGATTACGCGTGCGATTGCAGACCAGGCGCGCACGATTCGTATTCCGGTGCACATGATCGAGACGATCAACAAGCTGGTGCGGACAAGCAGGCAGCTTGTGCAGGAACTGGGGCGCGAACCGACTTCGGAAGAGATCGCCAAGCGCATGGACATTCCTGTGTCCAAAGTGCGCAAGATTTTGAAGATTGCGCAGGAGCCTATTTCTCTCGAGACGCCGATCGGGGAAGAAGAAGATTCGCATCTCGGGGATTTCATCGAAGACAAGGCCGTAGTTTCGCCGTCGGATGCGGTCATCAATTTGAACTTGAAAGAGCAGACGTCTTCGGTGCTGAAGACGCTGACGCCGCGCGAGGAAAAAGTCATCAAGATGCGGTTTGGACTGGACGACGGGAGCGAACATACGCTTGAGGAAGTCGGACAATCGTTCGCGGTGACGCGGGAGCGCATCCGGCAGATTGAAGCGAAAGCGCTGCGCAAGCTGAGGCATCCTTCGCGTTCGCGGAAATTGCGGGCGTTTTTGGAAGGACCGTCGAGAGATTATTTATAGAAGGAACGAGACAACCAGTTTACACCTGCGCCCTCGGCTTCGCCGGGGGCGTTTTAATTTGGAGAGAAGCCATCGTGCGGGATGGTGCCAAAGTGCGCGAATAAACGGATCGACCACAGAATCGTGAAGATAAAGAATCCTGCGAGCACATAGATAAGTACAGGGGGATCCAGTTGCGGCTGCGGTTGCAGGTTTCGCCCGATGGCGTAGTTGATGGCGGTTGTGATTACCACGAGGACGGCGCAGCCGAACCAAGCGAAGGAGCGTTCAAAGAAAGCCCGTGTTTCCGTCCGGCGCGCTGGGGCGAGCCAGTATTGTTTGTTGGGGAGATTGATCAGTTCGATGGGCACTTTGGAGATGATGCGGGGAATTCCAAACGCCACGAAGGAAGCCAGGGCGACGGCGCCTGCGAAAAATGCAAAAAACATCTGTTTCGATTGCCAACCGTTAGGAACACCGCGCCCGTTGAAGTGAGAAGCCACCACATCGGGCAATTGGGCATAGTTCGTCCAAAAGTAGACCGACGCAGAAACTGCGAGCAGAACAAACAATGATTTTGGCAGGCGGGAATCCACGGTATCCTCTTACATCCAGCCTAACCGAAGAATGGCGGCCCAGCTAAGAAAGCGCGTGGAGAAATTTCGAATGAGTTATCGTGGTGGCGCGCGTTTCATGGAGTAAGTGCGGACATTGAAAGGACAGACGGCAACGAACTCATGAAGACTCGACAAAAAATTGCCGCCATTCTGCTGATTGTTCTCCTGGCTGGCGCGGCTTATGGCTTGTATCGCACGGCGCAGCCGTTTGCGGCATTCCGGTCGCGGAAAATGCCTCCGGGCTGGGTGCGGCCAGAAGCCTTGGTGGATCAGACGCCGCTTACAACTGCGCAAAATCTGGCGCAATTATCGAACAGCTCCGGGGAACAGCGATTCGCGGAAGAGGCCCTGCGGCTCGCAGATCATGAAGTGGACCTTGCGTTTGCGGCAGCGTTGCGGGACGCTTCCGAGAACCCGCCGCCATTGAGCGCCGAGGCGAAGAAGATCCAGGCGCGGCTGACGAGGGCGCAAAATGCCCTCGATGCCGACACCGAGCAAGTGTCCAAGTTCACGGCTGCGGAGGCGAAGGCCAGTGGAAGCCGGAAAGAGAAGCTGGACGACGATTTAAATCTGGTCAAAGCCCAATTGGACCTGGATCAGGACAATGTCGAGGACGCGAAGGAAGACTTGATGCGTGCCGGGGGCGACCCCCGCGCTGTCATCCAGCAAATGGTGCAAGAGCATGAAGCGGCGACGCACAACGCCGCAACTACGGTAGCGGCCGCGACGGCTCCCGCGCAAGGCCGCGCGCTGATCGTCCTCTACCGGCAGTGGTCGGAGCTGCATCAGAAAGAAGCGCAATTAGAGGCGGCGGAGAAGGCTGCGGAGTCAGCTGCGGCCACAATCACGGCGAAGCATAATGCGCTGGAAGCACAGCTCGATGCGACGAGCGCGGGTCGTGCGGACGCGCTACAGGCAAGTGCCTCAGTACAGCCCACCGCGCCAGAAAAACAAGCAGCCACGGCGTCGTTGACCGTAACCGTCCCGGACTACGCTAATCTGAGCGCCGATGACGCCTCGGCGCTTCTTGATAAGACCAAACGCCGCGCCAGCGCTAGGAAGGCTCTGGGCGAGCTGGATAAACGAATCGATGATGAAAGGCAGCTTGCGGAAACGTATGACAACTGGCTCGTGCTCGATGGCGCGAAGGAGCGCAGCGCAATACACAAAGCGCTGATCAGCCTGACCGTGATTCTGGGGATCCTGCTTGTCGCGCTCTTTTTCGACGATTGGTTCGAGAAGCTGCTTGGAAAAACTGCGCTTGACCGGAGGCAGATAGAAACTCTGCGGACGGTAACGCGAGTAACGCTGCAAGTGCTCGCGGTTGTCCTTATTTTGCTGGTGATTTTCGGACTGCCCAGCCAGCTCGGGACGTTTTTGGGACTGGCGGGCGCGGGGCTTACCGTCGCGTTGAAGGATTTCATTGTTGGCTTCATTGGATGGCTCGTGTTGATGGGAAAGAATGGTATCCGGCTGGGAGACTGGGTGGAAATAAACGGTGTGACGGGCGAAGTCGTCGAGCTGGGAATGTTCCATACCGTGCTCTTGGAGACCGGCAATTGGACGGATTCAGGACATCCCACAGGCCGGCGCGTAACCTTCACCAACAGTTTTGCGATTGAGGGGCACTACTTTAATTTTTCGACTTCGGGGCAATGGCTCTGGGATGAACTGCAGCTTGTGCTGCCTTTGGGTAAAGATCCATATCCGATTGTCGATGCCTTCCATAAGAAAGTTCTCGAAGCCACGGCAGAGAGCTCCAAACAGGCGGAGAAGGAATGGCAGAGCGTGGCGCGCTCGAAGGACTCGGCGCGCACACTCACCGCCGCGCCTGCCATCAATGTGAAGCCAGTCGTTGGCGGGGTAGAAATCGCGGTGCGTTATATTACGCGGGCCAACGATCGCTACCAACTGCGGGCAAAGCTGAACCAGGCGGCAGTGGATCTGCTGGGCCAAGACAATCCCGCCAAGCCAACTCCTAGTGTGGCTTAACGCATGAGCTGGCGAGCTCGGGAAGCGGAAAGTGTCGCGCCCGCGTAGAGGAGTGCAAGCATGGCATAACCTGCGACGAGGCCCGCGCCTTCCGCGACGAGGCCGAGCGAAAAGCTCATCGCGAGCTGAACACACGTTGTAAAGATGGCCATGGCGGATTGCGTGCGGCCCATGAAGTGGCGCGGGACGATGGACATCAGTCCGGATTGCGCTGTGACTCCCCCAATGGCACGGCAAAGTCCGAACAAAATCTGCAAAGTGACGGCGCCGGTGAGAAACGCGACGAATGGCGTGGCCATGTGGCCTACAGCGAGGATGGCGCAGGCCGCAACATAGAAGGGCATGCGCAGCGAACTCCTGAGCTGGCTGGCGACGAGGCCACCGGTGATGGCGCCAATAGCCCAGCCGGCCTCCAGGAAGCCAAGACCGCGCGCGCCAGCGTGGAGGATATCGTTTACGAGAGCCACGAGAACGACGTTGGCGCTGACGACGCCGGCCATCATGATCGAATGCGTGACTCCGAGAGAGCGGACGAGCGGCTGCTTCTTGAGGTAGGCAAAACCTTCCTTGAGATCCGAGTAGACCGCAAGCGAGAGACCAGCTTCAGCGATTTCTGGATTTTCGCCCGTCTCAAGGGCTTCGGCGGTGGCTTCGGTAGCTTCGGAATATTCGCGAGGATATTTCAGGTGGTCGCGTGGCGAAACATAGCCCTTGCGGATGCTGTAAAGACAAAATGCGGAGACGAAATAGGTGAGTCCGTCGATGCAGAGAATGCCGGCGATGCCGGCGCCATCGTAGATGAAGCCGACGAAAGCGCCAGCGAGCAACATGCCGCTCTGGACGCCGATGAGCACGGCGGCATTCGCGCCGGTGAACTGGCTCTCGGGGATTACTTCCTGCACCAGCGCGTTTACGGTAGCCCAATACATCGCCGAGCCGGTCCCGGTGATGAGCGTCATGGCATACAAATGCCAAAGTTCGAGATGGCCGCTCCAGGCGATGTAGGAAGTAAGTAGCACGAAGAGGCCGCGAATCAGGTCCAGGGAAACGCCGAGATAGCGCCGGTCGAACCGGTCGATGAGCACGCCACCAAGAAATGGAATGAACAGGCCGGGCAGCGTGACGACGATAACTTGCAAGCTGACTTTGACGGTGGAATGCGTGGCGGCCATGATGTACCAGCTCACGCCGACGAAGTTCATGCCGCTGCCGAAGAGCGACACGAACATCGCCACGAAAAAATAACGGAAGCCGCGCTGCGCCCAGATCAGCTTCCAATCCACGCGGTGTGTTATGGCGGTTGCCATGCGGCATTTTAACTTACTCTTGAGGCCCGGCCGGCAAGCCGTGAAGCCCTGTTGCCCCGCACGCAAGACACACGGCCGCAGTTTCGCGTTTCGAGTTACAAAATTCGGCACTAAGATGGCTCCGTGACCTCTTTACTGAACGTGCGCCAGCTAACCGTGGAATTGCCGACGCCGGCGGGATGGGTGCGGCCAGTGAATGAGGTGTCGCTGCGCATTAACGCAGGAGAATCGCTGGGGCTGGTGGGCGAATCGGGCAGCGGGAAGACAATGCTGGCGTTAGCACTGATGGGATTGTTGCCTGTGGGAGCGAGAACGAGCGGGGAAGCTTTTTTAGTCAAGGATATAAGGGACGTAAAGGAAGTTAAGAACGTAAAGGAGAAGAGGGCTGGAGAATCGGCGTTCGGCGCGGGCAAAAATCTGGCGACACTGAACGAACGCGGGTGGTGCGCGGTGCGAGGCGGGGAAATCGCGATGGTGTTTCAGGAGCCGATGACTTCGCTGAATCCAGTCATGCGCATCGGCGCCCAGATTGAAGAAGCGATTCGCGCGCATGAATCCGGACTCGGTACAGGCGAGGTGAAGAATCGGGCCGTAGAGGCCTTGCGCCGTGCAGCCATCCCGGAGCCCGAGGCTCGCGCGGCCCAGTACCCCCATCAGCTTTCCGGCGGTTTGCGGCAGCGAGCGATGATTGCCATGGCTTTGGCGGCAGGTCCTCGGCTGCTGATCGCTGACGAGCCCACGACGGCGCTCGATGTCACTGTGCAAAAACAAATTTTGGATTTGCTCGATCGTCTTCGGCGCGAATTGAAGCTCGGTCTGCTTTTCATCACGCACGATCTCGGCGTGGTAGCGCAAGTAGCCGACCGCGTCGCGGTAATGTACGCCGGCCGCATTATTGAAGAAGGTCCCGCGCGTGAAGTGCTCGCGGCATCGCGCCATCCTTATACGCAAGGTTTGCTGAACGCCTCGCCGACCATCGAACGCGGCAAATTGATGCCCATTCCCGGCGCAGTTCCCCAATTGACGGCGCTGCCGCCGGGGTGCGCGTTTGAGCCGAGGTGCTCGTTCCGACGGAGTGAATGCGGGGTTGCTATCCCCGAGCTTCGCGCAGCCGGCACAACGCACACGGCGCGCTGCGTGCTGGTGTAAAGCGCAAATGCCAAGCCCACCGACGGCAGCTGGGACCAGCAAGGACAGCGAGATTCTGCTAGAAGCGCGCGAGCTGAGAAAATCCTATCGTCGCGGAGGCAGCACATTTTCCAGCGATACCGAGGGCTCGCGATTCACGGCCGTCGACGGAGTGAGCCTCGAAGTGCGGCGCGGCGAGACATTCGCCGTAGTCGGGGAAAGCGGGTGCGGTAAGACCACCCTCGCGCGGATGCTGCTGCGCCTCATCGAGCCGGATGCAGGCGAGTTGCGCTTTGAAGGAAACAACTTCCTGAGGCTGCGCGGCCCGGCTCTGCGCGCCGAACGGCGGCAAATGCAGATGGTGTTCCAGGATCCATTTGCGTCGCTCGATCCCAGAATGCGCGTGGGCGAGATTGTCGGCGAGCCGCTGACAATTCATCATTCGGAACTGAGCAAGCCGGAGAAGCGGGATCGCACAGAAACGATGCTGCAGAGGGTCGGCATCTCCGGTGACGCCCTGAAACGCTATCCCCATGAATTTTCCGGTGGGCAGCGCCAGCGAATTGGCATCGCGCGCGCTCTCATTCTGCGGCCAAAACTGGTCGTAGCCGACGAACCAGTCTCCGCGCTGGATGTTTCCGTGGGTGCGCAAGTTTTGCTGCTGCTTCAGGAGTTACAGAGCGAGTTCGGGCTGACTTATATTTTCATTTCTCACAGCTTGCCGATTGTCGCTCAGGTAGCGACACGCATCGCCGTGATGCGCGCGGGGAAATTTGTCGAATCCGGTTCCGCTGAGCAAGTCCTTCATCATCCGGCGAACGCCTACACGCAGGAATTGCTCGCTGCCGTCCCGGAATTGCCTAAGAAATAGATCGGCGGCTTAAGGACTCCTACCGCTAACGGCAGCCCCATTAATAACGACCAGTTTTCCTGACAAAGCCGACCTGATTGGGCTAGAATCCGCCCATTGAAATTTTTGGGTTGGTCTCTGCGTACTGGTCTAACAGAGAGCATTTACCAACCTCGTGGTGGAGGATTTTCCGATGGCAACAACAACCGCCGTTTCCCCGGATGCGCCGGAACCGCAGCCGCAAATGAATGCGATCAGCCGCGTTTTCGGCGTCCTATTTTCGCCGCAAAAGACATTTGAAGACATCGTCAGGAAGCCCGGATGGGTTGTTCCCATGATTTTGCTGACGATACTTAGCATCGCAGTGAGCGCCACGCTCGTCCAGCGCGTCAACTGGCGGGACTACATCAGCCAGCAGATTGAGAAGAGTCCACAGGGTTCCCAGCTTTCGGCGGACCAAAAAGCGCAACGCGTGGAAGCAGGCGTTAAGTTCACTGGTCCTTTCACCTATGCTATTGGCGTCTGCGGCCCGATTTTGATCGCGCTCATTTTTGCACTGGTTTTTTGGGGTGCCTATGCGCTGTTGGGCGGGGCGACTACCAACTTTTCTACCGCTCTCAGCATCACTGCGCATGCGTTGATGACCGGCTTGATTAGCAGCCCTCTGCTCATCCTCGTCTTATTCTTGAAGGACCCGAGCGCGATTGATGTTGAGAATCCTCTCGCCACCAATATAGCCGCGTTTCTGCCGGACGAGTCGGCAAAGTGGCTCGTGGCGCTCTGCAAATCGTTTGACGTCTTCACGTTCTGGACGCTCATCCTGCTGGCCATAGGATTTGCCGCCACAAGCCCGAAAAAACTGAAGGGCGCGAAGCCTTACGTGATTGCGTTTGGAGTGTGGGCTGCGTTTGTGGTGGTTCGGGTGGGGTTTGCGTTCATCTTCTCCTGATACACTCGAAGGGTGAGTTTTTCATTCGAAGTAGAAAAAGCTGATCCGGCCGGCGCGCGCCGAGGTGTGTTGAACACGCTGCACGGTACGGTGCAAACGCCGTTCTTCATGCCCGTGGGCACCCAGGCCACGGTGAAGTGCCTGCGCAACGAGGCGCTCGAAGAACTGGGCGCGGAGATCATCCTCGCCAACACCTATCATTTGTATTTGCGCCCCGGGCATGAAGCGGTGCGCAAACTTGGCGGCTTGCACAAATTCATGTCCTGGCCGCGCGCGATTCTTACAGACTCCGGCGGTTTCCAGGTTTTCAGCCTTTCCGAGTTGCGCAAGGTCACCGATGAGGGCGTGCGCTTTCGCTCGCACCTGGACGGCTCGGAGCATTTGCTCACGCCGGAAAGCGCCACGGAAATTCAGCTGGCGCTTGGCTCGGACATTGCGATGGTTCTCGATGAATGCATCGAGACGCCCGCGCCGCGCGAGAAAGCCGAAGCCGCCGTTGCGCGCACGACAAAATGGGCTGCGCGCGCGCGAAAATATTTTCAGGAACAAGCGGGCCGCAACGGTGAACTCGCCCAATGGCAATTCGGCATCGTGCAAGGGGCGACTTTTGCCGATTTGCGCCGCGAGTGCGCCCGGCAGTTACTCGAAATCGATTTCCCGGGTTACGCGGTCGGTGGACTTGCCGTGGGCGAGCCTCACTCTTTGACTTGTGAAATGACTGGCGAAGTCACCGCGCTTCTGCCGAACGATCGCCCGCGCTATCTAATGGGCGTCGGCAAGCCGGAGCAGATTGCCGATTACGTCGCGCTCGGCATCGATATGATGGATTGCGTGCTGCCCACACGCGCGGCGCGTCACGCGTGTCTCTATACAAGCGAAGGTCGCGTCCTGATCAAGAACGCCCGCTACTCGCAAGATCAGCGTCCGCCCGATCCGAATTGCGCTTGCTCCGTTTGCCGGCGCTACACGCGCGCGTATCTTCGTCATCTTTTCGCCGCTGGAGAACTGACCGCGGCCATCCTGGCCACCCACCACAATATCCACTTTTACCTTGACTTAATGAGGCAAATCCGCGAGGCTATCGGGTTTGGGAACCTAGCGAATTTCTCTTCTGAGATGCACGCGCGCTATGCTGTAGATCCGGCCTGAACCTGGTCCGGAATAGCGTCCGAGATTCTTCATGTGCGTTCCGGCCCAGGCCGGAACTGCCTGCGCGGCGACACGAGCAGAGAATCCGGCGGGCAGTGAGAGCGGGGCAGCAAAACCCGCCGGGCTGATGCCATCTTTTGTGAGCCGATCTGATGCCGATTTGATGTTGGATCGGCCCGAGATTTGCGAAAGGAACGGAGTAATACTTGACGATGTCAGCGGCGATTTTGTTTCAGGCTTCGGGACCGGCAAGCTTTCTGGGGAATCCGCTGGTCATGATGATTGTGGTCATGGCCATCTTTTATGTGATGCTCATTCTTCCCCAGCAGCGGCAGCGCAAAAAGACGCAGGCGATGATCGCCGCGCTCAAATCCGGGGACAAAGTGGTCACCAGCAGCGGGATCTACGGCACCATCAGTGGCATTGACGGCGAGACCCTCATTCTCAAAATCGCCGACCAGGTGAAAATACGCATCGCGCGCTCGGCAGTCGCCCAGGTGGAGGCATCGGAAGATGCGAAATAAACCCGCCAGCGGCCGGAGTACGCGCTCGACTTCCTGACCATGAACCCTAATCTGAAGTGGAAAGTAGTTTTCATCCTTGTCGTCATTCTAGGCTGCATCTATGGCCTCGTGGGACTTCCCAATTTCCCCACATCCCTCTCGGGGCTGAAGGATAACTTCGCGCACCAGATCAAGCTCGGTCTTGACCTGCAGGGCGGCACCCACCTCGTGATTCAAGTGCAGGTGCAGGAGGCTATCGCTCAAGAGACCGACCAGATGGTCGAGCGCATCACTACCTGGCTGCGCGGCAAAAACATAAGCTACGATGAAGTGCGCCGGGTGGACGATACGCACATCCTGGTGCGCAACGTGGATTCCGCCCGCCTTGCCGATTTTCGCGATTACGTGAGCCAGCAATACGGCAACGTTTGGGACATGTCGCCCGCTGCGGGCGACCCGACCGGCTATACCTTGACAATGAGAGCGGGCGCCATCGCCCAGATTCAGGCAACGACGATGTCGCAGTCGCTCGAGACCATCGACCGCCGCATCAATGCGCTCGGTCTGACTGAACCCACGATCCAGCTTCGCGGCGGCACGAACAGCAACGAGATTCTTGTCCAGCTCCCCGGCGAGGGCGATCCATCTCGCGTAAAGGCAGTTATTCAAGAAGGCGGCCAGTTGGAGCTGCGAAAGGTTGAAGATCCGGTGGTCTACACTTCGCAGACCGACGCGCTCAGCAAGCACGGTGGCGTATTGCCGGCCGGCACGGAGCTTGTCCCTGGCCGGGTGGAATCCAGCTCGCCTGAAGGATCGCAGCCGCAAGGCGAGGGCTGGTACATCCTCGACCGTGCGCCTATCGTCACGGGCCGCGATCTTCGCAGCGCCACGGAAAATCGCAACACTAATGATCCCGGCCGCTGGGTCGTCGATTTTACGCTCTCCGCGGAAGCAGCTAGCCGCTTCGGTCCCTTCACACAGCAAAATATTGGACGGCAAATGGCCATCGTGCTCGATCACCGCGTCTATTCCGCGCCGGTCATTAATGGACGCATCGACGATTCCGGAATGATCGAGGGCAATTTTAGTCAGCAGTCCGCGCATGACCTCGCGCTCGTATTGAAGGCAGGAGCGCTGCCTGCTTCGATCAAGTATCTCGAAGAGAGAACCGTCGGGCCGTCTCTTGGGGCGGATTCCATTAGGCACGGTGTACAGGCCTCCGTCCTTAGCCTGTTGGTCGTGATGATTTTCATGCTGGTTTATTATCGGATTTCAGGTGGCAACGCGGTTCTCGCGCTGATCCTGAACCTGGTGATACTGCTCGCGGCACTCGCCTTTTTTGGAGCAGTGCTCACGTTACCCGGAATTGCCGGAGTCATATTGACCATCGGTATGGGCGTGGATTCCAACGTTCTGGTTTTTGAACGCATTCGCGAAGAGTTGCGCAATGGCAAATCGGCAGCTTCAGCCGTGGACGCCGGGTTCGAAAAAGCCTTCCTGACCATCATCGACACTCACGTCACGACGGTCGTCTCCGCGTTCTTCCTGTTTATTTTCGGCAGTGGACCGATTAGAGGCTTTGCCATCACTCTTACCGTTGGTTTGAGCGCCAACATATTCACTGCCATCTACGTTTCCAAGACGATTTTCCAGTACCACTTGGCCAAGATGGACAGGCAGAGCGAATTGAGCATCTAGTCTGTACTAGGACTTATAGGGCCAAAGATTCGCCTGAACGGGACGAGCGAGTGATGGACGTTTCCGGCGAGACCTTCCATTATGTACAGGGAGGCTGTGGGAACAAACCCGCGGGCGCTGGAGTCTAAGAAAGGGAAGCATAAGCCGCATGATTGAGCTATTCAAGACGCCCAACATCGACTGGATGGGCAAAGCCAAGTATTTCTATGCCCTTAGCGGTATCCTTCTGATTGCTGGCTGGACTTCCATTTTTCTCAAAGGCGGCCCCGCAGGCGGGGGCATACCTTACAGCATCGATTTCAAGGGCGGCACGAACGTGGACGTTCGGTTTGCCCAGCCTCCCAATCTCGACAAGATTCGCAGCGGCCTTACTGCGCAGGGCCTTGTGGGTAGCGAGCTCCAAACCATCGGCGACGTCACTAACTCTAATACGAATGAGGTTCTTATCTTCGTCGGCCAAAAAGGCCAGGAGGAAGAGACCGGCGAGACAAGCAAGACCAGGGTCATCAATGCATTGAACGCGATCTACGGGGTGCCGAACTCTTCCAAGCCGGATTTCAATGCCTCAACAACGACTCCTTCCAGCCTGGCGCTCCTCCTCACCCAGCGCGATCCTCTTCTGCTCACGACGAATGCCGGCGACCGCTATCAGCAGCTTGCAAAAAAGATTTTGGATTATCGCGACTCGACGGATCGCGGCATCCTCACGAATTTTGACAGTCTCTCGAACGTCGTTGGCGTAACGCCGGCGGTGATCTCCGACCTGAAACAGAGTTACGCTCTTGGGTCGTTTTCCATCCGCGGCAGCGAGATCGTCGGCCCTAAAGTTGGCGGCGAGCTTCGCCGCCAGGCAATCTACGTTACCCTCTATGCTTTGGGCGGCATGCTGGTATATATTGCCTTCCGATTCGAACTGGTTTACGGAGCAGCCGCGGTCCTGGCCGTGTTTCACGACGTTTTGATCACGCTGGGCTTTTTTTCGCTTTTGCATTTTGAAGTTTCGCTCACCGTGATTGCCGCGCTACTCACGTTGGTTGGATATTCGATGAACGATACCATCGTCATTTTCGACCGCGTCCGCGAGAACAATCGTTTGCTGCGCCGCCAGCCCTTCACGGAGATTGTGAATACGTCCATCAACCAGACTCTCTCCAGGACGATTCTCACCAGCGGACTGACTTTCCTCACCGTGCTCGTCCTGTTCCTGATGGGCGGCCAGGTGCTCCGTGCTTTCTCCTTTGCTCTAGTGGTGGGGATTGTGGTAGGAACGTACTCCAGTTTTGGTATTGCTGCACCGCTGGTCGTCGCCTGGAATCATTGGCGCGGCGGCCAGGGTGTAGTGGTAAGCACCGGACCCGCAGCCGGAAATAAAACCCGCGGAAGTGAAGGCGCCCCAGGGCGTCTCGCTCCTGCCGGGAGGAGGTAGGATCCATGTTTGAAGATATGGTGCTTTCAGGAAAGACGAAGCGGACCAACAAGCCGTGGACGGTGGCGCTTTCGCTGGCGATCCAGGCTGTTCTCGTCGGTATCCTGATTCTGATTCCGCTTATTTATACGGAAGCGCTGCCAAGGACGATGATGGCGACTATGCTTACAGCTCCGCCACCTCCTCCCCCGCCGCCCCCTCCCCCGCCTCCCGCAGCTGTCGTGCACGTTCGGCCGCAAGTGCACTTGATGGACGCCGGCAAGCTCATGCAGCCGAAGGAAATTCCTAAAGACGTAAAAATCATTAAGGAAGACGCGCCCGATATGGCCGGCGTACAAGGCGGCGTTCCAGGCGGTGTTCCAGGCGGTTCGATGGGCGGCGTCATCGGCGGCGTGATCGGCGGTATGGGAGCTCCGCCACCGCCGAAGCCAACGGTTTCTCGTATCCGGCAGGGCGGCAATGTAACGGCGGCCATGCTGATCAACCGAGTCCAGCCGATGTATCCACCGCTGGCGCGGCAGACGCGCATCTCGGGCACAGTGCGCCTGCACGCGATTATCGGCAAGAATGGCGCCGTGCAGCAACTCGAAGTCATTTCCGGGCATCCACTGCTGGTACAAGCCGCACTTGATGCGGTACGGCAGTGGCGGTATCGTCCGACTCTTCTCAATGGTGAGCCGGTCGAAGTCGATACCACGATCGACGTGATTTTCTCTCTGAACCAGTAAGCGGTCTGGCGTGCCGGTCGTGGGACAAGCACGCTGGTCCGAGTGAAAAGCTTGGCAAACTCTCGCGTTGGCTCCGGGGAACCCAGAGCCATCAGAACTAAGGAGCAAAACGAATGGTAGCGACTCTGTTTATGAACGCGGCCCTGTTCCTGCAATCTCAGGCGACGTCCTGGGACATTCGGAGCATGTGGTCTTCCATGAGCACACTTCCCAGGATCGTCGTGGCGATCCTTTTCATTCTCTCGATCTATTCTTTCGGCGTAATGATTGACCGCGCCCTGATGTACAGCGCGGCTCGCAAGCAGTCGCGCGTTTTCGTGCAACAGGTTGCCGGCGCTCTCAAGGAAGGGAAGCTGGACGAAGCGATTGCCATCGCCGAGCGGAACAAGAAGAGCCACATCGCCAAAGTTGTGGCGACCGGCCTCTCCGAATTCCAATCCGCTTCTCAGCAAGTCACCGACTCCGACGTGATAGAAGCAGCCAAGCGAGGTCTCGAGCGCTCGGTTGCGATCGTCCACGCGGAAATGAAGCGCGGGCTTTCGGCGCTGGCCACTATCGGCTCGACGGCTCCCTTCGTCGGCCTTTTCGGCACGGTCGTCGGCATCTTGAACGCCTTCAAAGGTATTGAGACCAGCCACGCCACGGGGTTGTCCGCGGTTGCGGGCGGTATCGCTGAAGCGCTCGTCACCACGGCTCTCGGTCTTCTCGTCGCCGTCCCCGCCGTGTGGGCTTACAACTATTTCACCAACAAAGTCGAGGCTTTCGACGTGGAGATGGACAACTCCTCGATGGAGTTGATCAACTACTTCATCTTGCGTCGCGGCGCGAAGAAATAAGGTAAGCCATGGGGTACAAACCAAAAGTCGGAAGTCAGATGTCGACGCCGAACGTCATCCCGATGGCCGACATCATGCTTGTCCTGCTGATCATCTTCATGGTGGTCACGCCGATGTTGCAGAAGACCTTGCCGGTGGATATGGCGAGGGTCGACAACGCACGCGAAATGCAGGATGCGGATAAGGATGATGCGGTCATCGTTGCGGTTACGCGAGACGGCACGATCTACCTGAAGAACACGAAGATCACGAAGGATGACATCACCGGGCAGGTCAAGGACTTGATCGCCAATCGTCTCGATAAGACCGTCTACGTGAAGAGCGACGCCAGGGCCAAGTATGGCGACGTTGTCGCGGTGGTGGACGAAATCCGCTCCGCCGGCGTCGATCAGCTGGGCCTCTTGACGGAGCAGAATGAACAACGCCGGACCCCTCCGCCTCCGCCTGTTTCTCCGGCGGGGGACTAGCGGTTTGGGCGAGTTGCTCCGCGCATTTGCAGCTAGTTTGGCACCATTCGTTTGTTGAGATAAAACGGCCGCGCTGGATCCCACCCAGCGCGGCTTGATGGCCTGCAAGGTTCAGGCTGAGCAGGCCGATAGGAGAATTTCCATGGGAATGGCTGTTGGTGAAAATAAGGGCGGTGCGATGGCGGAAATGAACGTCGTTCCGCTCATCGACATCTTGCTTGTGCTGCTCATCATCTTTATGGTCATCACTCCGCTCACTCCGCACGGTTTGGACGCGCTCGTTCCTCAGCCCAATCCGAACAAGCAAGAAAATCAGGAGATGGAGAACAAGACCGTCGTAGTCCAGGTGCTTAACGGCGACAAGCTTAAGATCAACAACGAAGATACGACCTGGGATGGACTTGGTCCCCGCCTCGAAACGATCTTCAAGGAACGTGCCGAGAAGATTGCTTTCGTCAAGGGTGACAACGATGTGCTGTTCATGCAAGTCGCCCGCGCCATTGACATCATGCGCGGCGCCGGCATAGACAAAGTGGGATTGATCACGGCCAAGCTCGAGGCCGGTCAGTAGGGCTGCACGGATCTTTCTCGTTCACGCGGGCTGTTTTCTGGCTGGCGCAGGGTGTGGGAGTCCTCCTCGCGGGGCAATCTAGGCGGAGCGAGGTGGCTCATGGGAATTTCGCTTGGTGGTGGGAAGCGTGGTGCGATCGCGGAAGTGAATGTGGTTCCGCTGATTGATATTCTGCTGGTGCTTTTAGTCATCTTTATGGTGATCCATCCGCAGGCGCAGTTTGGCCTTCCTGTGGACCTTCCCCAGCAGAGCGCTGCAGGGACAACCGCAGCGCCGGGATTGGTTGTGGTCCAAGTCCTCGGAGATGGGACACTGCGCATCAATCAAGACCGGGTGGAATGGCGGGATCTCCAGAAAAGGCTCGAGGAAATTTTCAGGCTGCGGACTAGCCACATCGCCTATGTCCGCGGCGCTGGGAGCCTCGAGTTTGGAGTGATTGCACGGACAATTGATGTAATGCGCGAGTCGGGAATTTCTACGGTGGGCTTGATAACATCCGAACTCGCAAACGCTCGCTAAATAGTGTAGATTTGCCCCTCGCAGGGCGGACGTGAATCCTAGCAGGGATGGATGTCTTCGATGACTGACGCATCAGTTCGAATTGCTCGCAGGACCGCTTCTCTGGCCGCGATGTTGGCTCTCGTTTTTGCCGTTTCCGGCTGCAACAAGCTCAAGGCGCGCGACAAACTCAACAAGGGTGTTGTGGCCTTCAAGGCTGGCCAGTCCGACGCCGCAATCGAGGACTTCAAACAGGCGTCCGAGCTGGATCCGAGCTTAATGACCGCGCGACTCTACCTCGCCACTGCCTATGCCAGTCTCTATATTCCTGGCGCTCCCTCGGCGGAAAACAAGGCCCGCGGCGAACAAGCCATCAAGGAATTTCAGGACATCCTTACCATCGATCCGAAAAATCTGACGGCCATCGACGGCATCGGTTCGCTTCTCTTTCAAATGGCGGGCACGCCGCCCATCAATGAAAAAGGGTTCGAGGATTCGAAGAGCTATCATGAGCGCCATATACAAATCAAACCGGATGACCCCGAACCATACTATTGGCTTGGCGTGATTGACTGGACGCTTGCGTGGCGGGGCAATGGGGAACTGCGGCTGGATTACAACAAGAACAATATTCGGAAGCAAGTGAAGGACACGGACCCGCTCCCCGCTTCTGTCCGTTCGGAATACGCAACCAAGTATGGCTCTCTGGTGGACGAGGGGATCACCGATTTGCAGAAGGCCATCTCGTTGAGGCCTGACTATGACGACGCCATGGCCTATCTCAGCCTGCTTTACCGCCGCAAGGCGGACATGGTGGAAAGCGCCGACGAGCGCGCTTCCCTGGAAAAGCAGGCGGACGACCTTTTGGATAAAATTAAGGAGATTAAGCAGAAGCGTTTGGAGCAGCAGCAGCAAACCTCCTGACAAGATTCTTGCGACAAAGACCAATATTCACTTTTTCGCTCGAAGGACGCCTTCCCGGCGTCCTTTTTCTTTTTGCGGGCTGAGTGAGAACGTGTCCTTCCTCCGCTCTCGCGACCGTGGCGCAGCACGGTCAAGGTCGAGCACGGCAAAAACCAAAGCCAATCAAGTCTCACGCCCCATCCGCCTCGGAAGGGAATCCTGTTCCTGCGGTCATCACCAAGTTTGATCGCACGAAGACTCGTCAGGGCGATTCTCTTTTTCTCAAGGTGGATGTCGGCAGCGAGACGGTGCGCGTGTTCGGCCGTCCCGATGAAATGGCGGAGCGTCTGGAAGCGAGTGGTTACGACATTCCGGCGAGTGAGATCGAAGCTGGAATGGAACTCCATCTTCCCTGCCTGGTGAAAGTCGGTCAGCGCCACAACGGATACAAGAACATCGAAGAGTTCTTGCCCGAAGCGCCGAATGACCGCCTGCCGCATCCACCTAGCCGAGTCAGAGAGGCGAAAACCTCTCTGGCTTGGATGTCTCCTCTTGACAATCAGGGTGAGCGATATATTCTTCATCCTGACGATCAGGAGGAGCGGAGTCGTTTTATGATAGATAAGCCGGGCGATCTTGTGCAGGGCACGCTGGACATGCTTGTTTTGAAAACCGTGGCGCTGGAGCCAACACATGGATATGGCATCGCTGTCCGCATCGAACAGATGAGCAAAGGTGTGTTCCGCGTTAATGCAGGCTCGCTGTTTGTGGCGATTCAGCGGCTGCAGCGAGACGGGCTGATCAGAAGCGAATGGAAAGACACCGAGAACAGCAGGCGAGCAAAGTATTACAGCTTGACGGAGCGGGGACGGAAGAGGCTCGACAGCGAAAGGCGACAATGGGGAAGACAAGCGGCAGCGATCGCCAGAATCTTGGAGGCCTCCTAGACGGCCATGCCATTACTGCGGAAGATAGCCAGCGGAATTCGATCGTTGTTTCAAAAGAAACGCGCTGACCGGGAACTGGACGAAGAGCTGCGCGGATTCATGGAAATGGCCGCCGAGGAAAGCATGAAGCAGGGCCGGAGTCAGAAGGACGCGCTTCGCGCGGTGCGTTTGGAGCGGGGGAGTCTCGAAACTGCGAAGGAACGCGTCCGCTCTGCCGGTTGGGAGTCCCTTCTTGAGACGCTCTGGCAAGACTTGTCTTACGGCCTTCGCATGTTGCGCAAATCTCTGGGATTCTCAGCCGTCGCGATCTTGACCCTTGCCATCGGCATCGGCGCAAATACCGCGATATTTTCCGTGGTGAATACCGTTCTGCTGCGCCCGCTGCCGGCGAAAAATCCCTCGCAGTTGGTTCTGCTGGGGTGGAGAGCGAGCGAGCGCTACGTCCCAAACCTCCATTTCCTTATGTTCTATGGCGCTTGCTCGATGGAAGGCTTTGGCGTTGGCCCTCAAGGACATGTCGCGAGCGCCGTTTACACGGGATGTTCGTTCTCCGAGCCGCTCCTCCATGAGATCGAGCAGGCCAACATATTTTCCGGTGTTGGCGCCTTTGCCGATTTAGGCAGGACGTATCTCTCGGGGATTGGGTCTGCTACTACGGTCTATGCGGAAGCGATCTCCGGCGGTTTTTTTCATGCGATGGGCATCAAGGCATCCGCTGGGCGTTTGATAGAGCCGACCGATGACACTCTGTCGTCAGCGCCAGTTGCCGTCTTGAGCTATGGATTCTGGCAAAGTGCGTTCGGCGGTTCTCGCGAGGCCATCGGTCGCGTCATCGAAGTGCGGGGAATGCCCCTTACGATTGTCGGTGTTGCCGAGCCTGGTTTCACCGGAATCACGCCGGGCTCAAATTTCGAACTATGGCTTCCTCTTTCCGATTGGTCGCCGGGCGCGGGCAGACAGAACCGCGTGCACGACGCGCGTGCCTGGTGGCTGACGATTGTCGGCCGGCTGAAGCCCGGAGAGCGACGCGCACAAGCGCAAGCCGCCATAAGCGGCCTCCTAGGTAACGAAATAGTTCATGGAGCGAATCCGTTGTTCATCGCCCGAGAGGAACCGGGGCGCGTACCGGGAGGGACGTCTCGGCCGACAGCGTCCACAGGTGGTGAGCCAGAGTTGACATTGGCTTCCGCGCAGACGGGCCTGATGGGATACCGCGGGTTATACGCAAATCCGTTGTATGTCCTGCTGTTCGCCGTCGGAATCGTGCTGCTGATTTCGTGCACAAACGTGGCGGGACTGATGCTGGCGCGGGTCAGTGCGCGGGAGAAGGAGATGGCGGTGCGTCTTGCCCTGGGTGCGGGCCGGGGACGCCTGGTGCGTCAGCTTCTGACCGAGAGCGTGACGCTTTCGCTGCTTGGCGGAGCACTGGGAATTCTAATGGCCTATGTGGGCGCCCATGTGATCGTTTCTTTCGTTAGGAATGTTCAGCTAATGGTTGCCGGGTCCGCAGACCCAATGCAACTGCGCATCCAGGGTTTCACCGCAGTCGACCCGCGCATCCTGGGATTTACGCTCGCGCTTACGCTGCTCACTGGAATTCTCTTCGGGCTGGCACCTGCGTTTCGGAACGCCCGCGTCGATTTGACGCCGGCGCTCAAGGAAGGGGCGCGGGGTGCGGTTCATTCTAGCCTCGTCGAGAGAAAATGGCCAAGGATGGGCGACGTGCTCGTGGTGGGGCAGGTGGCACTGGCGGTCATAGTGCTCGCGGGCGCGGGGTTGCTGGTGCGCACGCTCAAGAACTTGCGCGACATCAACCTCGGATTCGAGACACGCCACGTCTTGAGTTTCGGGATTTGGACGCCACCGACGCTTAGCGGAAAGCAGGAGGGGGGCCTGAATCAAGAACTGGAGCGCCATCTCGCCGAAATTCCGGGCGTGGAATCGGTCAGTAACACGACGTGGCCCCTGTTAATGAATGGCGGTGACTGGATCGTTTTCCACTGGCCGGGGAGACCCGCGGACGAAGAGTCCGAGACGGGCAGCCTGGAAGTCGGCCCGAATTTCTTCTCGACCATGCATATCCCTCTGCTCGCCGGGCGGGCTTTCAGCGCCGCCGATTTCGAAGTTGCTGTCACGAACGAGAGTACAAAACTCCCCCAAGCGCCGGTGGCAGTGATTGTGAATCAGGAGTTTGTCGCAGAATTCGTCGGGAAGGGAAACCCGCTGGGTGTCAGATTCGGCGAGCATGGCCCCACCACGCAGGAGCCAGCCAGCACAGGCTATGAAATCGTGGGTGTCGTAGGCAACGCGAGATTGTATAGTCCGCGTCAGAGGATTAGTCCGTTGATTTATGAGCCCTCGCGCGGCTCTTTTTTCGAATTGCGCACCGCCGTCGATCCCAAATCGATTGCGCCAGGCGTGCGCAAGATCGTCGCCCAAGTGAACCCGGATGTCGCCGTCTTCGACGTGACCACTGAATCCGCTCAAATCGATCAGCTACTGTTCAGGGAGCGGCTGATGGCCCGGCTGTCGGGCTTTTTTGCCCTGCTGGCCATGGTGCTGGCATGCATCGGATTATATGGTTTGCTCTCTTACGAGACTTCGCAGAGAACGCATGAAATCGGGATTCGCATGGCGATCGGTGCGCAACCGAAAGACGTGCTAAAACTGCTGCTTGGTAAGGGCGCCGTATTGGCGATTGTCGGCGTGCTCGCCGGAATCGCGGTCGCCGCTAGTGTCACCCGCTATCTCGGCAGCCTGCTTTACGGCGTTAAGCCCGGCGACCCAGCGACATTCATCGCCGTTGCTGTGCTGCTCGTACTCGTTGCTCTCGCAGCCTGCCACGTACCCGTTCGCCGCGCGATGCGCGTCGATCCCATAATTGCCTTGAAATACGAATAGCTCACTCCACGCTCTAATCCCACAATCCCTTTTGACACACAACCGCTGGCAATTGGAACTGTTAATAGCCGGTTCCAGTAGCAATCCACTCCCACGCTCTCTCCAATCACGATCTCAGCCTTAACCCACAACTCAGGAGCAACACCCATGCGAACGAACACGCAGGAGGCGGTTTTGTCTGCCTATATCGTGTCCATCGGAAAACGCACGCCGCGCGACGCTGCTCAAGACGCCGCCGACCTTTGCAGACTCGCGACCTCGCTCAATCGCTTGAACGAGATCGCCAGCAACTTCGAACTGACTGAGCGGCAAGAGCGGCGAAAGCAAAACCTACGAACCGGATCAAAGTCGTGCTGAACAGCGGGAGCACGGCTCTCGCACTCCAAATAAGGACGCTGCGCGTGCGTCGCTTGGCTCGCGCGGGGCTGCATTTCGGGCTAGACTAGGATATGCCGTCGCCCAGTAATGTTCCGTTGAGCTTTCAGCGCGACCGAGCGGTCCGCCAGCTTGAAGTTCGCTTCGAAGAGCTCCTCAATAAACTCCGTAAGAACCGCCCTTCCGAAGATCCCTGGGTGGTCCGGCGCGCTTACGAGATTGCTTCCGAGCGCCATCGCGACCAGTTCCGCAGCTCCGGCGATCTTTATCTATCTCACTTGCTTGAAGTCGCCCACATTCTGGCTGACATGCGCTTGGACGCCACGACACTCACCGCCGCGCTCCTTCACGACGCCATTGAGGACACCGAATACCCCGTCGCGCGCATTGAAGAACGGTTTGGCCCCGATGTCGCGCGCCTCGTCGAAGGCGTCACGAAGATCAGCCGCTTGAATATGACCGCACCCGAAACGCGTCAGGCGGAAAACGTCCGCAAGATGCTTCTGGCGATGGTCAATGATGTTCGCGTCGTGCTCGTCAAACTCGCTGACCGCCTCCACAACATGCGCACGCTCGAATATCTCTCTCAGGAAAAGCAGCAGCGCATCTCACGCGAAACTTTGGACATCTACGCTCCCATAGCCCATCGCCTCGGCATGGGCGTCATCCGGGGCGAACTGGAAGATCTGGCCTTCCGCTTCCTGGAGCCGGATGCTTTTCTCGCGCTACAAAAGGAAGTCACGGATAAGAGCCCCGTGCATCAGCGTTTTTTGGATGAAGTTCAGGGCACCATTCGCACCAAGCTCGTCGAGAACAGCATTCCCGCGGAGCTGGAGGCTCGTGTCAAGGGTCTCTATTCGCTTCACGGCAAAATCCTTCGCCAGCAAACCAGTCTCGAACAGGTGTACGACCTGCTCGCCGTCCGCGTCATCACCGATACGGAGCGAAATTGTTACGCGGCGCTCGGCGTGATGCATCACATCTGGCGCCCCGTTCCAGGCCGCTTCAAGGATTACATCGCCATGCCGCGCCCGAATCTTTATCAGTCGCTTCACACGACGGTGCTGCACGGCGGCCAGCCATTCGAAGTTCAGATCCGCACTCAGGAAATGCATCGCATCGCGGAAGAAGGCGTCGCCGCTCACTGGAAATATAAGGGCGGCCAGCCCGCATCGGGCGATGACGACCAGCGCATTACGTGGATGCGGCAGCTCATCGAATGGTCGCAGGAGTTACAGGAACCAGGCGAATTTCTCTCCACGCTGAAAGTCGATCTCGCTCCCGTCGAGGTTTATGCATTTACGCCCAAAGGCCGCGTCCTGGAAATGCCGCGCGGGGCGACGCCAGTCGATTTTGCGTATTCGGTACACACCGAAGTGGGCCATCAGTGTGTAGGCGCAAAGGTGAATGGTCAGATGGTTTCGCTGCGGCATGAAATCGTAAGCGGCGATGTGGTCGAAATTCTCACACAGAAAAACCATACGCCGAGCCGGGACTGGCTGAGCTTCGTCAAGTCCTCACACGCGCGCAGCAAGATCCGCCAATGGCTGAATTTTCACGAGCGCGAAGAAGCCACGGATATGGGGAAGAAGCTGCTCGAAAAGGAATCCCGGCATTTCCCTCGTGGCTTGAAGAAAATTCCTCAGGCGGAGTGGGAAAAGCTGATCGCCGACTACGGTTTGTCAAAACAGGAAGACATCTACGCCGCGGTCGGCTTCGGGAAATACTCCGCCCGGCAAGTTCTATCTCGTTTGCTTGGCGAGCCCGATAAGGCGGCGGAGAGTGAATCGGAAGATTCAAAACCGACCCTGGTCAAGACCGTGAAGCGCATGTTGGGCTTCGGTGAAGCGCCGTTGATCGTGAAGGGCCACGACGACCTTCTTGTCTATCGAGCGAAATGCTGCAATCCGATTCCCGGCGACGATATCGTTGGGTACATCACGCGCGGCCGCGGGGTTGCCGTGCACACACGCGCTTGTCCGAATGTACAAAATCTCCTGTATCAGACCGAGCGCCGGATTGCCGTCGAGTGGGGCAGTGGTACCGCGGCCACCTTCCCCGTGCAACTTTCGATCCGCGGCAAAGACCGGGCAGGCTTGCTGGCGGAAATCACGGCAGTCATCAGCGGAGCCGGTTCCAATATTCAGAGTTTGGAAAGCCGCCCGGACCGCCAAAACGCCCGCATCGAAGCGAGTCTGGAGATCGTGGACCGCCGTCAGCTCGAGACAATCCTCGCCAATATCCGCAAAATCTCCGGAGTTTTCGGCGTCGAACGCATCTACCAGATTTGATTCCGCAGGGAAAAGGATCCTCCTTTCGGACCTGTACTTTCAGCCGGGTATCACCCGAACACACCTCCTCGATTGACTCTTTGCCTTCGTTAGAATGGGATCATGCGTTACTCACGTTTGCTTCTCGGTGCGTGTGTCCTCTTGGCGGCGGGCTGTCATCAGCATCCACTGACGGACTATCGTCCGCTAGATCAGGCAGGGATGTGGTCGAGCAATATTGAGGAGCTCAAAGGTCTCAATGTGACCGACCCGGAAATCGCCCAAGTCGTCAAGCTCAAGCACGCTGGGATCAGCGATGAAACCTGTGTAGAACTCGTCAGAGCCGCACACGTTCAACAGCATCTATTCAACAGCGCAGAATCCGCCTCCAACTTGGTCGGCGCCGGATACACAGAGACTCAAGTCCTCGATATTGCTCATGCCGGTCAGTTGGATACCATTGGCATTGACGCCGTCACCCTCAAACTCATCGGGCTATCGGACTCGACCGTTCAGCTCGTGCTTCGCCGCCATCTGGAGGGAAAGACTGTCATGGCCAGCGCGGAAATCTCCGAGCTCAAAAACACGGGCTTGACCGAACGCCAGATTGTCGAGCGCATCAATTCGGGAATGACCGACGAACAGGCTAAGAAAGAAATTCTGGCCCGCGAGCGCTCTCGAGATCACTCGCACACTTCGTTTGTCCGGGTTCGCGGCCGCCGGCCGCGCTAGTCCTCGCAGCCTCCCTGATCGCGAAAAATCGCTTTTGCTTCCTCCGTTTTACCCCGCTACAATCGAATCGTTTTGCTGCCACGGCCTATCCTTCGCCTTCTGATTGGTTCTTTCCTGATCGTTGTCTGTCTATGGATCGCCTCCTGTGCCGCCGCGCTCGGGCCGGGCTACTCGATTGAGAAGCAGGAAATCCGCGTCCAGTTTGATCCTGGGACGGATCCTCGGATTCTTGTCGACTCGGACTATCAACTTCGCAATACGGGCAATCAGCCGCTTGCTTCGCTCGAGGTGCGCCTCTCCGGGCGCCGCCGCTTTCGCATTGTGGAATCGCGCGTCACATGGGACGGTGCGTCGCTCCCCGAACAAAACAACCCGGCTATTCCCCGAAACACTTCGCTAGTCTTGCCAGAGTCCTGGAAAGTCGGCGCACGGCACACTCTTCATCTCTTCGCCGAGTTTCAGTCTTCCGCCGGCGAGCCAGGTCTGCGTTTTGCCGCGGATGGATTTTTTTTGCCATCTCAAGGCTGGGCTCCGGAGCTTCTACCCTCCGAGGGATTGTTTCCGACTGGAGGTGTTCCTCCAGACAAGTGGCTTTTGCAGGTCCGCGTCCCTGCTACCTTCCTTGTGCACACCAGCGGCCGCTCTTCCAAGACTTCAGAACACGGCTCTGAAATCACAGTGCGATCGATTCAACGTCCTGACGATCGCTACCCGTTTGTCATTGCAGGGGCCTATAAACAAACGCTTCTGGATACCGCCTCGGGCAAGGTCGTGGTCTGGACGCGCGGGCCAGAAGACGCCGTGCGCCTACAGAAATCGGCCGGCTCTCTCGTTGAGGCTATCCATACCTTCGATGCGACCTTTGGCGTTCGGAGCCATAATGCGCTTCCTCTTCGAATTGTCCAGTGTCCGGTCGTGCCCGGCTGTTTTACAGCTTCGGCATCCTCCTACGCAGACCTCTTGGGTTCCCAGTCTGGCGCCGTTTCTTCGGAGGTGGCCTCCACTGATACTTTAATGATCGATTTTAGCGCCGGAGCGCCAAGTCTGCCCGCCGCTGCGCCCGCCCTGGCTGCGAGCTGGCTGGGCTATGGCCAGAACCCGGGCTACCATGAACAAAAGCCTCCGCTTTCAGCACTGCCTGCGTTTGCCGCCGCGCTCGGGCAGGAAGCCATCGAGGGGCCGTCCTCTCGCACGGAGACAATTCGCCGCGCCTTGCGTATGATTCCAGAGAGTGCGACGGCTCGCAAAACGGAAAGCGAAACCGTACTCCGAGCGAAAAGCTTTCTTTTCTTTTTTGCGCTTCAGGATCGCTACGGGGTGGAGGCCTTTCGCCGCGCAATCGACCACATGCTTTCAGCTCGTCGCGGGCGCGGCTTCAATCTCAACGACCTGATCGCAGCGTTTGAACAGGAAACGCATCAAAACGTTGCGGAGTTCGAGCGTTTGTGGATGAAACGCCCGGGAGTTCCGCAAGAGTTTCGCACTCGTTACGAAAATGATTCCGCATCCAGCACCACGACTTCCAAGGAGATCACGCCATGAGGGAAATTGTTTTGTCAGATCGCGGTCCGAAGCCAATCGGTCCTTATTCTCAGGCCATCAAGGTCAATGGACTGCTTTTCGTTTCCGGACAGGTATCTTTGGATCCAAAGACCAATGAATTTATTCCCGGAGATGTTCGTGAGCAAACCGAACGCACCCTCGAAAACGTGAAGGGCATCGTCGAAGCCGCTGGAAGCAAGATGGGCCACATCGTCAAGACTACTGTGTTCCTCAAAAATATGGGTGATTTCGCCGCGATGAATGAAGTGTACGCCCGCTTTTTTCCAGCGGCTCCCCCGGCGCGCTCGACCGTCGAAGTCGCGCGCCTGCCTAAGGATGCCCTTATTGAAATGGAAGTGATTGCGACCGTCTGAATTGCGGGGGAAACGATTTACGGCCGGTCAGGACTTTCCAGCGCCTCTTGAACCGCGAAGACGGTCAAAAGCGTGACCGCAGCCGTTGCGTACCACACAAACTTGCTTCTGCCAGCGCTGATCGGAGGCCTGCCGGAGCCCTTCGAGCCTGCACCCTGCGCCGGCGGCTGGCTCTGGGCCTCTTCTTCCGAGGTCGGATTCAGAACAATTCGATACGCGCTTCCTTCTGGTATGACACGCGAATCGTCACCCACAGTGATCGTCAGCGCCCCTCGCGTGCATTTGACTACCAATTGCCGCTTGTCCAGCACCGTCACTTGCCCGATGGTGGCTTCATCGGACTTCGGTCTGATCACCGCCGTTGATACGATCACCGCAAAGGCATTGGCACTGGCCGTCGAAAAAGTCGCCGATCCGTTCAAAAGAGTTGCTCGTGGCATTCCGCCCGCTTCGCTGATGGTGGCCGCGGAAGACGCGGAAAGTTGAAACCTCGCCGCACCTGCGCGCAGTTGCACGCTGCCGGCGTCTGCCGTTGTAAGGTTATCTCCAGCAAAGATTGTTGTGCCTACCGCTACGCCCGTCCCGCTCACATTTGCATGGTCCGACGCGACCACCGTGCCCAATGCGTTCGTGGTTGCGCCCCAGACCGGCACGATCAGAAAGCACGAGGTTACAAACGCAGCAGCAATTTCGCGCGAACGCGCCATTGAAGCCTCCAAGAGGGCTATTCGCAGAATACTCACCGCTTCTCCCTGCGTCAATATGGAATCCACTTTCGACAACAAAAAATATATCCTTTGCCGCCAACGGCCTCCTCTGGCTGTAGCAGGCTTCCGCTGTTACAATGCATGCCAACACATGGCTGACTGGAAACAGATCACCGCCCGCATTCGCCGGGCGCGCACCGGCAAAGACCCCGTCGGGCAGCTTTCTAATTTGTATGAGAAAACACGCGATGCCATGGTCGCCTTTGAGCTGGCCCGCTATTTTGAGACCACGGGACAAAATCCGGAAGCCGCCAAGTGGTATCTCGCCGCAGCGAGCCGCTTTCGACGAGCTGATTGGAAAACCAAAGCTCAAGAAGCGGCCGTCAGGCTCGGCGCGGAAATTCCTCCCACCGAATCAGCTCCGTCCCCCGGCGATTTTCAGTTGACTCCTCCTCCCATTACTTTGCCAGCGCCATCAACCTTCGAGGTGGAGACGGCCACTTCGGTTGATTCTTCAATTCCTTCTTTAGAAAGCGAAGCTGGTGTCCTCTCGGAAAAGCAAAATGGTGAAGCCGCGGAATCACCGGACAAAAAAAGACGCCGCCGCGGCCGGCGCGGTGGGCGAAACCGTCGGAAAGGCCCGCCTCCAAAGGTTTCCGCCGCTCCGCCGTCCACTACTTCCGAGCCCGAGTCCCCGGCGAAAGGTCTGCCCCCGCGCGTGTTCGACGACTCGGAGGAGCCAAAGCCTCCCCGGGTTACGCACAGCCGTTCTATTCCGGCGCTTCCCGTGGAGCCACCCGGCGAACCAGGTGCTCAGAGCGTTCGCGGCCGCTCCGGCGATCCTGGGCTTTCTTCCCGGTTGTCTCTGCTGGAAATGCAGCTTCGCCGCTTGTTGACTTGTCCTCCCGTGAAGTTGAACGAGGCGGATCATGCGCCGGTCGGGCCCGGCGTTTTCGTTCTCACCGATTCTGATCTCACCAGCTACTATTATGTCGAGGCTTGCCAGACTCTCCGAATTGCTGTCGGGAATCTTTTGCGCGCCGGCGCCAACCGCCGCGGCGCCGATTCCTCCATCAAGCCTCAACTCGCCGAGCACCTTGGTATTCCGGAATCTCGCGTCACAAAATATCTCGCCGATCACTGCGTTGTCCGTTGGCTTCAACTCGATGAAGGAGCATCATACTTCGCTCATTTTGTCATCGCTGTCATCCGTCCCACGCTCAACCAGTAGCCGACCGCTTTCGTTCCGGGGGCGCATGGCTTTTCCCAAAACGAATCGCCTGCCGCCCCAACATGGCAAACCGGTAGCCCTTTTGTTCTAGAAGTAACCCCCCTCAGGCCCCTATGGATTGCCATTCGCTGCACCCAGCGACAGTTCAACCCCCGATTTTGACCGTTCGCTGCATCCTGCTGGCGCTGCCACCCCTTTACCCTTAAACTATAGCTGTACATAGACTTATTGGACGTACTTGTGGAACGTGGTAGGGTAATTAGAGCCTGGGGGCCGTTAGGGGCTCGATTTACATCCAATTCACTGGGCAGTTGGGCTTCTTTTTTTGAAAGCGAGGGTAGAGTTTTATGCCGAATCGTGTGGGGACGCAGCTCCTGAGAACGTTCGACTGGGCCCTGTGCAAAACAGCGGCGGTCACTTTTAATAGCATTCAGTATTTCAACAAGCGCAATCCGAACCCTTCGGTCACGCCTCAGTGGTCGGATAAGCCGCTGCTCAAGTCCTGGGAGAAGACCAAGCCCACTCTCGGCTTTCCCCGGCAAACCGATTCTCTTTGTCCTGCATGCGTCAAAGAGGCGCGTGAAGCAATCATCGCCGGCAAAAAAGACTGGCGCGATCTGATGCACGAGAAAGTCGGCGAAATCAAAGCGCAGATTGTCGAGCGCGACAATCAGATCTGGATGATTAAGGATTGTCCCATCCACGGGCACTACGAAGACATGATGGCCATCGATGCGAAGTTTCTCGATTGGATCGAGAAGCAGTTCCCCGGCCGCGATATTCCCGCGCACAACGACGAAGACCTCCACAAACACGGCTCTTCCACCGTTCGCTACGGCCGCGGTTCCGTTCTTACCGTCGATCTCACCAACCGCTGCAACATGATGTGCGATCCCTGCTTCATGGACGCGAATCAAGTCGGCTATGTCCACGAACTCGGCTGGGATGAAGTTAAAGAAATCTTGGACAACGCGCTCAAAATCAAGCCGCGCCGCCAAATGTCCGTGCAGTTCTCCGGCGGCGAGCCCACCATGAGCCCGCTCTTCCTTGACGCGGTCGCCTATGCGCGCAAAATCGGCTACAACAGCGTTCAGGCCGCCACCAACGGCATCGAATTCGCCAAGAGCAAGGAATTCTGCAAGAAGGCCTTCGACGCCGGTATGCGCTACGCCTACCTGCAATTCGACGGAATCGGCAACGACGCCAACAGCCATCGCCAGATCGGCAACCTCTTCGACGTCAAGCTCCGCGCCATCGAGAACATGCACGAAGCCGGCATCGAAATCGTGCTCGTTGTAACCATAGTCAACAACGTCAACAACGACCAGGTCGGCTCCGTCGTCAAATTCGCGATGGAAAACCCCAAGAAAATCGCCTTCGTCAGCTTCCAACCGGTTTCTTTCACCGGGCGCGACGAAGACATCACTCCGGAGCGCCGTCTCCGCCAGCGCTACACTCTTTCGCATCTTGCCAAGGACGTCAGCGCGCAAGTCGGCAAAGTGGAACCGACGCGCGATTGGTTCCCCATCTCTTTCGTCAGCACTTTCGCTGGTTTTGCGGACATGGTGAAGGGCAACGAATCCCAGTGGGGTTCGCTCTCCTGCGGTTGCCATCCCAATTGCGGTGTTGGCACCGCTCTGATGATCAACAAAGAGACCAAGGAATGGGCGCCTGTTCCCCGCTTCCTCGATGCCGTCCAGCTGACCAAGGACGTCACCGCCATCACGGACGCGGCGCGCGGCAAGAAGTTCTCCAACTTCATGATGGCCATGGCCCTTCTTAAAAACTACCATCCGTTCCAGGGACCCAAGGGCTTAACGCTCAGCGCCCTCTTCAAGAAATTCGACAAGACTTGGGCGCTCACGAAAAAGTCCACCGTGAAGTATGGCCGCACTTCCCCCGACCGTACGTACGAAGACGCCATGAAGCGCCGCCAGACCGATCCTTGGAACTTCCTCTTCATCGCCGGCATGTGGTTCCAGGACCTTTTCAATTACGACTTCCGCCGCACCGAAATGTGCATCATCCCCTACGCCACGCAGCAGGGCGAGATCTCCTTCTGCGCCTACAACACCGGCGTGGGCTGGCGGCAAATTATCGAGAACATGCACAAGAACGCCACTGTCGCCGAATGGTACAAGACCCACGGCAAGCATGAGATCTATGCCAAGGGCAAGAGCGTCAATCTTCAGAGCTACGAGCACTCGCTAAAGATCGACGCCGATGACGCCGCCCGCGTCCGCCATCTCGAGCACGACATTCCGCTCACCGCCGCCGAAGAAGAGCGCGCGCGCCGCAAAAAGGCTTACGAAGAGCAAGCCAAAGTCCGCGCCATCTACGAAGAGCTCGTCCTCAAGAAGCCCCAGCCGACCGTCGTTCAGATCGGCTCCGTGGCAGACATTGCCAAAGCCACGCCGGCGAATTTCGCCAACGCAGGCAAGCCGGTCTCCATCGCCCCAGCCGCAAGCGGCAACGGCAACTCCGCCCCGAACGGCGACCGTCACTCCAACGGCAATGGCCACCCCAATGGCAACGGCGCTACGGCACCCAACGCCTCCGAAAAGGCCGCCGAAGCCGTAGCCGGCGACTAGTTCCTGGCATCGTCCATGCAGGGGCGGGAACATGCTGCGCCCTCTATAACGCAGCCCAGATCCTGTCCAACTCCGCAGATTCCAACTGCCCCGGTACTGCCGGGGCAGTTGCTCTTTTGTGTTGTCCGTTTGACGAGTCTATCCATCGGGCATAAACTCAAACTATGGTCAATGTCGCCATTGCTGAAAAAACTCGCGGCAAGGCGGCTGCCCGCGATTATAGCTTCACCGTGCTTTTCGAGCCGTTGACCCAGATGGTTACTCGTCGCAGGAATGGTCGAATCGTCCGCCGAGCTCAGAATCCGTCCTGGCCCGGATATCAGGTCACCGTTCCGATGTTGCCAGGGTTGATCACTTACGGTCGGACTCTGGATGAAGCTCGCGAGATGGCCAGGGATGCCATCCGCTGCCATTTGGAAGGATTGCAAAAAGACGGCGAGCGCATACCGGACGAGCGAAGCGCTCTTAAAGAAAAGCTTCGCGTGGTGATCAGCGCCTAGATGTCCCCGCGATTGCCCGTTTTGAAACCACGGGATGTTCTGCGCGCTTTGCTGAGGGCTGGTTTTGAGGTGCATCATCAAGCGGGGAGTCACGCGCAATTGCGGCATCCGAAAAAACAGCATCTGCGGGTGACGGTTCCGAGGCACGATCGGTTCGACCTGCCGCTGCCTGTTTTGAAGAGCATTTTGCGGCAAGCGGAGATGACCGCGGAAGAATTCCTCGATCTCTTGTAAAGGAACACACCAAGCAATGCCTATATACGAATACGTTTGCGACGAGTGCGAAACGCACTTCGAAAAAATCGTCATCAACAAGCAGCAGGAAATCTCCTGCCCCAAATGCGCCAGTAAGAAGGCCACCATCCAGCTTTCCGTCTTCGCCACCGCTGGCAACGGCGGCTCTTCCTCACCCTCCGGCA
>DATJXZ010000054.1:0-4564 GCA_035499815.1 Candidatus Solibacter sp.
TCGGAGCTTCGCGCTGCAACGGACAGAGTGGAACCTGAACCGAATCCCGCGGTCAGTACCGCATGGGTCTTGTCGGGCACCATCAGCCAGTGTTCGCGCGAACGCATCAGCTGGCCCATGAACTGCTGGGATACCGAACCAGCAGAAGAAAGCTGCGATTGCCATGAGGGACTCGTATTGCCACTAGGTGTGGAATTGAACGACCAAATGGGCCCGTTGCCGAAGAGCCTTCCGGCATAGCATCCTGAGAGAATCGCCCAGTACCCTTCTTGCCGCACCTGAAATCCGGTGATTGAGTGTTCGAGTTCGTACCAATCCTCTCCCATCAACGGGGGAAAGCTTCCTCCAGAGGAATTCGTAAATGCCGCTTGGCAGCCGGCAACCACATTTGCTTGTGTGTCATACGCCCAGTTCAACCGGATGTAGCTGGGGACGGAACCGACCCCGCCGTAAGAGACCACTGAGTCTTGATTTGCAGGCGAGCACGTTCCCACTCGACAGGGTTCAAGGGTGATGATGTGGTTTGGGTCTGCCGCGGCGATCGCACTGGCCAAATCAGCAACCTTCGTCGCAACGGCGGTCTGAGCGGAGTTGTAGTCTCCGCCCACCACGTACACGATGTTGTTAAAGCCCTTGTAGCGGTTTCCAATAAACGTGCCATAGGCTGTCACCGTCGCAGCGGAGCTCGCCAGATAGGCCGGGGTGTCGTACACGTTTCCATCGGCATTCCCTACGAAGGAAGGCTGCAAGAAAATCGTAATGCCCAGGGCTGCCGCTTGCTGAATCACAAAATCCTGATGAGCCCAATAGGCCGCATCGGGGTTCGTGAACCAGGCCGCATCGAAAGGAACATTCCCGGAGAAATCTCTTGGGGCGTTGTTCTGATCCAACTGATCCGTTACACCCAGCCAGATGGCGTTGAATCCTCGCGACGCGCGATCGTTCAGATAGGTTGTTACGTCTGCGTTCGAAAGTTGAAGCGACGCGAGAAACCCGTCCTCACCGGTCAGAAAGACCGGTTGTCCAGTGATCGAGTTGACGAGATACTTTCCATTCGAGCTGAGGGTGACCAACTGATTGGGAACCTGAGCCTTCACGGCGAGTGGTGACAAGAATACGAGAAGAAGCAAAAGGAAGCGTTTCACAATTCCCCCAACGGCCTGATTTTGGTTTCTTGGCTTTTGCCCATCGCGTTTCGGCCCCCGAACCGGAAGCGTGGGGTTATGAAAACGCTAAAACACGTTCTATCAATACCATCGAGCCATTCCTAAGAAATCAAACAGATATACGACAACTGTAGGAGATTGTAAATCCTTCTCCGATTTTCTCAAAGGTTGAGATTTGACCCTTGCGCGTAAGTGGAAACAACCGATTCGGTTGGCACCGACGGCAAGCCCTTTGCGTCACAAATGATTGACTGTTGATTCTCTAGGGGCTGGGCCACCCCACAACGAGGTGAAGAGTCTACCAACATTGTGCGCTATGACCAAGGGCTTTGTTGTGACCCTTCAACCGAAGCGGACTGCCCCTAGTGGTAGACTTGTTGCGATCGCATTTACGTATGAGGGCTGATGAATCGGGAGCTGCGGCTTCAGGTCGGAGAATCGAATTTTAGGCAGTCCAATAGAATTCTGCTGCTAGCTGTTGCCGGCATTCTTTTTCTCACCCTTTACCCCTTCCGACTTTCCTTCCACCCGAACCTGCATAGTTCCCCGTTTCTTCTGGTGAGCGGGACGAAAACAAGCGGCCCGCTTAACGCTTTCCTGAATATCGCTTTGTTCGTTCCTTTTGGGTTCGGTCTTTCGCAAAAACTCCGAGAGAAAGGAAAATCAGAAGCCTCCGTTTTTGGAATCACGGTCGCGGCGGGCGCGCTCTTTTCCTACGGGATTGAATTCATGCAGGTCTATGTTGTGACGCGCGATTCGGGATGGGAGGACGTTTTCACGAACGCAGCCGGAGCAGCGGTGGGCTATCTCGGGTCCGAATTGTTCGGCGCGTCTTTGTTGAAGCCTTTGTTGGTAGTCGAGTACTGGTTCGACCGGCTTTTGGATTCGAAGCGGGCCTTTTGGATTATTTCGCTCTACTTCCTGCTGTGGATTTTGCTTTCCATCCCGCTTCAGATGGAATCGCACCTGAAGAATTGGTTTCCGGATTCCCGGCTCCTGGTGGGAAACGACTCCTCGGGCCGCCTCGATAGGGCCTGGAAAGGCCGGATTTCCGTGATCGAGTTATGGGATCGCGCCCTGCCGGCGGACCTGGCGAAGCGAATCACGGCAACAGAGACCAACTTGGACGTGCCCGCCCCACTGGCGTCCTACAAGTTTTCGCAAGGCTCTTCTATTCGGGACGACAACAATGCTCTTCCGGAATTGCAATGGATGCCGAGCGCGCCCGATCCCGGAGGACATCAAGCGGTGGTGCTAAATGGAAACTCTTGGCTGGCTTCGGGAGCTCCCGTCACTTCTTTGGTTGAATTGCTGCAAAAAACGAAACAGTTTTCGCTCAGAGTCGTGGTTGCCCCCGACGAGGTGGAAGGCTCCGACGGTCGAATTGTCTCGATCTCAGGAGAAGGGGGCACGACGGATCTCAGTTTGCGACAGAGAGAGGCCAACCTTGTCTTCTGGTTTCGCAATCCGCTTTCGGTGCGGCGAGACCAACAACTCGCTTGGACCGTGCCCGACGTCTTCGTTTTGCACCAAGCGCGAGATATTCTGCTCTCATACGATGGTTCAAATCTCTCACTCTACATTAACGGCAAGAAAGATCCCCATTTCTACGAATTGACGCCTGGGACGCGGCTGGCACAGCTCGTGCGGCACGTGAAGGCGGGCGAGTTGGAAGGCTACACGTACATTTATTACGCGCTCGTGTTTTTCCCCGGCGGAGCGTTACTCGGGATCGGCGCGAGGCGTGTGATACCTGGCAGCACTCGGAGGTTACTATACATCGCAGCTGCACTCGCTTCTTCCGTTTGTTTGGAGTTGGTCTTGGTCCGGGTCAGCGGCCGCCCATTTTCGCCGGGCAATGTCCTCCTTTCGATAGGTTTCACGATCGCCGGCATCCTCTGGATTAATTCAGATCGCGGGTCGGCTCTTCAGGTACCCGCAATCTAGCACAGTGAGTTCTTGGCGGTGGCGTCTTTGCCGCGGCTTCCGGTTCCGCGGCTACCAAATTATGGTTTATACTTCCTGAATGGCCCGTTATTCCCTGCACGAAGAATTAGCGCGACGACAAGAGGGCAAAGGCTCGTCGGACCGCGCATTCGGTCTGGTCATCGGACTATTTTTCTTGCTGGTCTCGCTTTCGCCTTTGCGATCGCATCACCCGATGCGCTGGTGGGCCCTGGTGATATCCGGGTGCTTTTTGCTCCTCGGGCTGGTGAAACCTCTCTGGTTGCACCCTTTGAATCGCTATTGGACCAAACTCGGCCTGCTCATGGGGCGGATTGTCGGCCCGGTCGTTACAGCGGTCCTGTTCTACGCGGTGGTGACTCCGACCGCATTGCTATTCCGCTTACTCGGGAAGGATCCGTTGCGGCTCCGTTTGGATCCTGGTGCTCGCAGTTACTGGATTGACCGCACACCGCCAGGCCCCGCGCCGCAGACGATGACGAACCAATTCTAGGAGAATCTGAGGATGTCGTTCCTAAAAGACTTTTGGGGTTTCTTGAGCACGCGCAAGAAGTACTGGCTGTTGCCGATTCTTCTGATGATGCTGGCGCTCGGCGCGCTGCTCGTATTCGCGCAGGGGAGCGCAATCGCCCCGTTTATCTATACGCTGTTCTAGCGACTCCCGGCGAATGAGAATTCTGGGCATCTCTGCTTTTTACCACGATAGCGCCGCGACGCTCGTGCGGGACGGGCAAATCATAGCCGCCGCGCAAGAAGAACGGTTCACGCGAAAAAAACACGATTCGCGGTTCCCCGCAAAAGCGGTGGAATATTGTCTGGCGCAGGACGGAGTCAGGCTGGCCGACGTCGACTGGGTCGCATTCTATGACAAGCCTTTCTTGAAGTTCGAGCGCTTGCTGGAGACCTACGTCGCATTCGCGCCGCGTGGACTGCGTTCGTTCGCCATGGCGATGCCGCTGTGGATTCGCGAAAAGTTATTCCAAAAAAGCCTTCTGCGGGACCAGCTGAAACAGTTCAGCGCGGATTTTGATTGGGACAATCGGCTCCTCTTTACGGAACATCACCAGAGCCACGCTGCCAGCGCCTTCTATCCTTCGCCTTTTGAAGACGCACTCATCCTCACGATGGACGGGGTGGGAGAATGGGCCACCACTTCGGTTGCGCTGGGCCATGGCAATCACCTTGAGATCATCAAGGAAATCCACTTTCCTCATTCCCTGGGTCTTCTCTATTCTGCATTCACGTATTACACCGGTTTTAAAGTGAATTCAGGCGAGTACAAGGTAATGGGCCTCGCTCCGTATGGTTCACCGCGTTTCGCAAAGCAGATCCTGGATCACCTGATCGACCTCAAGTCCGATGGTTCCTTCCGGTTGAATCTCGACTATTTCAACTACTGCACCGGCCTTACGATGACCAACGGCAACTTCGAC
>DATJXZ010000055.1:0-2624 GCA_035499815.1 Candidatus Solibacter sp.
GGCCTAAGCCGCGCGGCCGTCTCCATGTCTAGCTTGAAATGAGGTGGAACTTCTGGATCGGGACTCTCTTGAGCGGAAAGAAAAGGCACGCAGAGCAGGCAAACGCAAACTGTCAGAGAAAGGCCAACGTACTTGGTCCCAACTTCCAATGCACGCCTCGCCGAGCATCACTTCTAAAGTGAATTATGCGCCTTCTGCCGGACGACGGAAGCGAAATTTTGAAGAGGACGAGCCGGTGGTAACCCATTTCAGGAACGCGTCTAGGGAGCCGAAGAGCTCAACTCCGCCGTCCGCAGGAAGTCGTAATTTCCCGCCGGATTCAACTTTAGATTCTGCACCCGCTTCGTGTGCACCAGCACGTTGTCGAGGTACCACAAATTGATATACGGCAGATCCTGCGCCAGTATGCTTTGCACCTCGGCGTAAAGCGGCTTTCGCGCCTTCGGATCGATCTGCTGCCGTGCCTCGTCAATCAAGGCATCGACTCGCTGGTTTGAGTAGTAATCCCGATTCGCTCCGTTCGGCGGGAACTTGGACGAATGGAACGCATACTCAAAAATATCGGGATCCTCATTTCCTCCGATCCAGCGCAGCCCGTACATTTGAAACGCTCCATGCTGCACGTCGGAAAAGAAAGTTGCAAACTCAAAGCTGCGAATGTCGAGCACAATCCCAACCTCGCGCAACTGCTGCTGCATCACTGCTACCATCAGCCGGGTGTTGGGGTCGGTCGAAGTCTTCATCGTGATGTGAAAGCGCACGCCGTTCACCGCCGGATAGCCCGCCGCGTCCAGCAACCGCTTCGCCTTCTCCGGATCATGCTGGTAATCCGGCAGATCCGGGTTGTACGCCCAGCTCTGTGTGGGCAGAATGCTGCGCGCCGGCTCCGCCTCGCCCCGCCACAGATATTCGATCATCGGCCGGCGGTCGAGACCGTAAGCAATCGCCTGCCGCACCCGCACGTCTTTCAAAATCGGATCGCGCAGGTTGAATCCCAGGTACGCCAAACGAGTTCCTGCTCCGCGCTCGACCTGAAGATTGGGGTCGCGCGCCAACGTGACGATCGTATCGGGCGTGAGATAAGAATTGATGGCCACATCGCCGCTGCCTTTGCGTAACTCCAGCGCCTCGGTGGTTTCGTCCGGAACCACTGCGAATCGCACCCGCTCGAGTTTTGCCTTTTTTCCCCAATAGTCATCGTTGCGTTCGAGCACGACCTCCCGGTCGGTTTCCGCGCTGACGAACTTGAACGGTCCCGAGCCTATGGGGCGCAACGTCATCTCATCGCCGCTTCCATAGGGCACAATCCCCATCGCGCCGTCGGAAAGATTCCACAGCAAAGTTGCATCCGATTCTTTCATGTGGAAGATGACGGTTCCGTCATCGGGAGTCTCGATGCGATCGACAAACTTGTACACCGCCGCCTTGGTGCTGCGAATCTTGCCCTGCAGTAGCGAGTCGAATGTCCACTTCACATCGCGGGAGGTGAGCGGCCGCCCATCGTGAAACTTTGCGCCGCGATGCAGATGGAAAACGTACGTCAGCGGATCCGGGATATCCCAGCGTTCTGCCAGCCCGGGCGCGACGTTCAAATCGTCTCCGCGCGACAGCAGATCATCAAAAATGAGGTTGTCGATGCGCTCCGAAAACGCGTCGATCCCAACCCGCGGATCCAGATTCGATGGGCTCGACTCGATAATCATCACCAGCGTGTTGGCGTCGGGCTTGTTACTGCAGGAAAGAAACGAGAACGTCAAAGCCAGAATCAAAAAGATGATCGGCAAACGTAGCGCCGGCATCCTGCCGGCTGTCGCGCGGGCATCCTGCCCGCGCCGCCGGAAGCGCCTGGAATGTGAATGCCCGCAGCTCGAGCCGCTGCGCTCAAGCATACGATACCTTCCCCAGCACAGCCCCTCGTTTCGCACCGGTAGCAGAAGGCACATTCGACGCCCGCCGGTTCCAGGTCTCATAGGCCAACACGGCAAACGCGACAGCCTCCTTCGCCTCCGACGGCAATCCGAACTCGTCAGAAAATCGCACTATGATTCCCAGCGGAGCCAGCCTTTCGGCAAGCATCGCCACCAGCGTTGCATTCCGCGCCCCGCCTCCAGAAAGAATCAGCTCTTTAAAGCGCGAACTGGCACGACCGGGGGTGCCCCAGGTCTCGCCGCTTTTGCGAGACCTGGGTTTCCCCATCACAAAACGCGCGGCAGCGTCAGCTATGGATTTCACAGTCAAAGCCGTTGCAGTCGCGACCGCATCCTCTTTGCGCGCTCGCGCACATCGCTTCAGAAACTCCGCCACGAACTCGCGTCCAAACTCTTCCCGACCCGCCGTCTTAGGAGGTTTCTTGCGGAAGAACGGCCGTCGCATGATTTGCTCCACCACTGCGTCAATAACTTTTCCAGACGCGGCAATCTTGCCATCGCGATCGAACGGCTTTCCATACAGCTTGTCCATGACCGCATCGATCACCATGTTCCCCGGCCCGGTATCGAATGCCAAGAGATCCTCGGCCTTCGCGGCTGCAGGAATCGCCGTGAGATTCGCAATGCCGCCGATGTTCTGCACGATCCGTCCCACTCGTGGATCGCTAAACCAGAGATAGTCCAGGTAGGGAACCA
>DATJXZ010000056.1:0-2623 GCA_035499815.1 Candidatus Solibacter sp.
CGCTCAGGATGACAGATGCGAGGGCACGGAAGTACTTTTTCTCCTGGTTACTTCTGCACTCGCCTTCCCCGATAATTCCCCTCCCACCCCTGCAAGTTTCACCCCCGGCGGCGTTCTCTCAACAGGGCGGAAGACCCGCCCCGCAAAGGATTCAGGGAACCGCCATGAGAAAACTCTTGCCACTTCTGTTGTTTCTGACCGCGCTGGGATGGGGACAATCCAAAGAATCGGACGATGCCTCCGCCCCCACGCTCACGATCTATAACCAGAATTTCTTCGTCGCCCGGGAACACCTGCCCCTGGACTTGAAGCCGGGAGTGAACCGCGTTGAGTACGCCGGGGTAGCCGCGCACCTGGAGCCGGATTCCGTGATTCTGCGCGATCCCAGCGGGCGCGCGTTGCAGGTCCTCGAGCAGAATTACCGCAACGATCCCATCTCGCAGGAACTGCTGCTCTCGCTTTACGAGGGCAAGACGATCGACTTCCAGATTCAGCCGGGGCAAACCGTGAAGGGGCGAATCGTGCGCAGCGGATATACTCCCGCTTCGTACTGCGGCCAGGGCGACGGCCAGCCCTGCTACACGCAACCAAACTTCTCGCAGCCGATCATCGAAGTGGATGGCGCGCTGCGCTTCGGACTGCCGGGGCAGCCGCTGTTTCCCTCGCTCACCGGCGACTCCATTCTGAAACCCGCATTGAACTGGTTGCTCCAGGCCAGCGAGCCGGGGAAGTTCGACGCGGAAATTTCCTACGTGAGCGGCGGCATGAGCTGGCAGGCGGACTACAACCTGGTCGTTTCAGACCAGCCGGAATCGGCGTCCAGCGCCAAGTCTGGCGTGAAGGCCGATCTGCTCGACATAATCGGCTGGATCACCATGCACAATCAGAGCGGCAAAACTTACGAGGATGCGCGCATCAAACTGATGGCGGGGGATGTGAATAAAATCGAAGGCAATACTCGCGACCGGATGTATGCGTTGGCCAAGTCTGAGGCTGTGAATGTCGCGGCTGCGGCGCCGGTGGTGCGCGAGAAGTCCTTCGACGAGTTTCACCTTTACACACTCGAGCGGCCGACCACACTCCACGACAAAGAGACCAAGCAGGTGGAATTCGTGAGCGCTACCGGCATCCGCGCGCAGCGAATTTACGTTTACGACGGCGCCGACGTTGGACAATACGGCTATTACGGCGGCCAGCTGATCCAGGATCCGAACTACGGCACCGCCTCCAACTCCAAAATCTGGGTGATGGAAGAGTTCAAGAACTCCGAAGCCAACCACCTCGGCATGGCTCTGCCCAAGGGCAAGCTGCGCTTCTACCGCCGCGATACCGACGGGCACCTGGAGTTCGTAGGCGAGAACACCATTGACCACACTCCGAAAGATGAAACCCTGCGCATCTATACCGGCAATTCATTCGACGTTGTGGGCGAGCGCAAACGCGCAAATTTTCAAATCGATACGCGCCAGCGCTGGATGGATGAATCATTCGAGATCCACGTGCGCAACCACAAGAAGGAAGCGGTGAACGTCCGCGTGGTGGAGCACCTCTACCGCTGCGACAACTGGAAGCTGACCGAGCAATCGCACGACTGGCGCAAGAAGGACGCGGAGACCATCGAGTTTCCCGTAACCATCGCGCCCAACGGCGAGCAAGTGGTGACGTATACCGTGCACTATAGCTGGTAGGGATTATTAATTTTTGATTGCTGATTTTTGATTGCTGATTGTTGATTGGACCCACCCCACCACGCTGGGTTCTTCAATCAAAAATCATCAATCATCAATCGATAATCATCCCTCACTTGCTCTGATATTTCACTTCCCGGTGTGTGCGATCGAACGCGAACCACAGCAGCACAAGGATCACGAACACCAGCAAGCTCCCTTCCGGACCGGTGCGGCCGCCGCTCAGCCAGGCGGGACCCGCCAGGTGGGAGCGCAGAAGGTGCCCGGGCGAGACGCCGCCGCTGTTGGGCACGGAATATAGAAAACTTTCGCTCCAATCCCACGACGCATGGAATCCGACTGCAAACCAGAGATTTCCCGTGCGCTGCAGCGTCAGGCAGAAGAAGAAGCCAATGGCTCCGGCGGCCACAATTCCGCGCGCAGTTTCTCCGGGATTGTCCAAATGGATGACGGCAAATCCGACGGAGAGCAACAGTGCCGAAGGCCAGAACCCCAGGGTCTTGGAGAGCGTGAACTGGGAATATCCGCGCATCAGGAATTCTTCAAAAAGGCCCACGACCAGGAAAAATCCTCCCCAATAAACCGCGAATTTCAAAATCCTGAGTCCGTGCAGCGCGGGCCGTTCCACGTGATAGGCGCCCGATAGCTCAAGAGCCAGCATAAGCAGCGATATCGCAATCAATCCCCAGGCAAGGCCGCTCCAGAACAGCTTTCCCAAAATGCCGGATGAGGGAAGGCCGTATGCCCCCCAGGGGCGGCCTTCGAGACGAGCCAGAACAACCGCGGGGGCTGTCGCGACCACCAGCAATCCAACCTCCGCGATCATCTCCAGGCGAAGGCTGCCCTCGATTTTTCCTCCCAGGTAATACATCAGGAGATTGAGGAAGAAGTAGAGTACTGCAGCCATCGACCCATACAGGAAGAGCCGCGCGAGT
>DATJXZ010000057.1:0-3386 GCA_035499815.1 Candidatus Solibacter sp.
TGAGCCGCATGGCCGCGAAGGCGACGACGAGACCACAAGCGACTCCAATTCCGGCCAGCAACAATCCGTGCCGCACGAACATCCTCGTCAGAGCCTTTTGTTGCGCCCCGAGCGCCATGCGAATGCCAATCTCCCGCGTCCTTTGCGAGACGGAGTAGGCAATTACTCCATAGATTCCGACGACGCCGAGCAAGAGCGCCATTGCCCCTGCGACTCCCAGCATAATCAGCGTGAAAGCAGTGCGCGCCATGGATTGTTTATAAAGATATCCAAGCGTGTGGGCGTTGGCCACCGGGATGTTTGAGTCTACCGACCAAACCGCCTGGCGCACTTCCTTCAAGAACGCTTCGGAGCCGGCCCTCGGAGTTCGAATCGCAAATGAAACGCCGCGCCGGACCATTTCCTTCTGGCCTTCGAATTTCTCCATCATCACCGGCCAGTAGACAGACGAAGGGGGATCCTGATTCATCCCGCTATCATAGGTATTGGCCACAACGCCGATGATTTCGGCCCAGTTGTCGGAGGAGCCCACGCGGATTCGCTTGCCGAGCGCGTTATTGACATCGTGCCAGTATTCGCGCGCAAAATTCTCGGAAATGATCGCGACGGGAATTTTCTGGTAGATCTCGTTCCAAGTAAGATCGCGGCCGGCAATCATCGGTGTGCCGAGCGTCGAAAAGAATCCCGGCGAAACATGCTTGAAGCGACGAATCGGCGCGAGCTCACCTTCAGCGTACGTGCGGTCTTGCGCGTACACGGGATCCATCGAGCTGTTTCCGTCGAGGGGAATCGAGGTCGAAAAGCTTACCTGGGAAACGCCTGGCAGCGCCGCAAGTTTGTCCAGCGCTTCCTGCTCCATGCGAACCACACGCTCGGGCTGGCTTTCTGGAACTTCGCTTTCGGGGACATAAAATCGAAACGTTTGCACTGTGTCCGGCCCAACGAAACCAGGAGGAATGTGCATCAGGGCGCGAAACGTCCGAATCATCAGGCCCGAGCAAATCAGGAGCACCAGGGCGAGGGCCACCTGTACGACAACCAGCACGTTGCGCGCGCGGTGCTGCTCTCGGCTTTGGCTCAAGGCCCGTCCGCTTTCGCGAAGGCCAGTATTCAAACGCGCTCCGGCATACTTAAAGATGGGAATGGATCCGAAGAGCACGCTGGAGGAGAGCGCGATCGCGAGGGTGAATAGCAGCACCGGAATATCGATTCCGATTTCATGAATCCGAGGCAATCCCGCCGGCGCCGTTGCAACGAGAACGCGTAGCGCGCTATATGCAAGCGCCAGGCCGAGGGCGCTTCCGAGCAGCCCAAGAATCAGGCTCTCCAACATGAGCTCGGTGGCGATCCTTTTCCAACCGGCGCCAAGCGCAGCGCGAATCGCCAATTCCTGGCGGCGACCTTCGACGCGCACGAGGAGCAAATTGGCCACATTCGCGCACGCAATCAGTAGCACCATTGCGATCGATCCCATCAGGATCCAAAGAACATTTCCAACGTCGCCAACGACGTCCTGTTTTAGGGGGCGCAAGCTGGGCGCGAACCCCGCCTTTTCGAAGAGCTTCGCGCTGAATCCGTCCGGCGCAGGAAAACTCCTGATCGATATCGGCAGCAAGCGAGCCATATCCGCGCTCGCTTGAGCCATGGTGACTCCGGGTCTAAGGCGTGCCAGCGCGCGGTAGCTGAAGTTGCCGAGTTTCACTTTGTTGCGGTCCCATTTTAAAGGCACCACAACCGCCGGATCTTCCTCATTGAGAAAATGAAAGCCTTGGGGCAGCACCCCGATAATCTCACGCTGCTTTCCATCGAGCGTGATGGTGTGTCCGATCACGCCCGGGTCGCCCCCAAATTTCTGACGCCAGTAACCGTAGGACAAAAGCGCCGTTTCCGGCGTCCCGGGCGAGTCGTCTTGCCGCGTGAACAACCGCCCCAGGATTGGAGTAACTCCCAGAAGCGGCAGGGTACCGTCCGTCACATCGAGTCCCCGCACTTGCTCCGGTTCTCCGGCTCGCGTCACGCTCAGCGAATCGTCGGTGTAAACGCCTATGTCCTGGAACGAAGTGTTCTGCTCGCGGTCGATAAAGTAGATCGACGGCGACATGTTGAGTTCTGCGATGCCGACTCCCGGCGCCGTATGCCATACGCCAACCAGTTGCTCGGGCTTCGGATAGGGCAGCGGCTTCAACAACACTCCTTCGAGCACGCTGAAGATGGCCGTATTGGCTCCCACCCCAGCTGCCAGGGTAATCAGAGTAATTGCGGTGAAGAGCGGCGCCCGGCCGAGCCGACGCAATGTCTGCCTGAGTTGGTCGCTCAAGATTTTCTCCGGGCGTCTCCCTAAGATGCATGCCGACACGGCAGACCCTTAGGGCGCCGCCACTGTTCTTGTTACGTTGCGGGGGAGAAGAATGTTCCGGCTGGTTCAAAGAATCGGCGATGGAGATAAATCAGAAGGCTGGTGCCAATTTACGGAGTGAGTCTTCGAACGGCGCGCGAGCGACGCCCCGTTCCGTAATGATCGCGGTGATGTAGCGGGCGGGCGTGACGTCAAATGCGGGGTGCGCCGCTTGCACGTCCTTGGGCGAAATCTGCATTCCCCCCAGGTGAGTTACTTCGCCGGAAGAACGCTCTTCAATCGGGATCTGTTCGCCGGAGGCGAGCGAGAGATCGAGGGTTGAAAGCGGAGCGGCCACGTAAAAGGGCACGTTATTCTCGCGGGCCAGCACGGCAATGCCGTAAGTGCCGATTTTGTTGGCGGTGTCGCCGTTGCGCGCGATACGGTCCGCCCCGACCACCACAGCGGTCACCCCGCCCGTTCTCAGGAAATGGCCCACCATGTTGTCGGTGATGAGCGTTATTGGAATTCGATCCTGTTGCAATTCCCAGGCGGTTAGCCGCGCCCCTTGCAGGTAAGGCCGTGTTTCAGGAACAAGGACGTCGATCTGGCCGCCGTTTTCGACCGCCATGCGAATCACGCCCAGCGCGGTGCCGATTCCCCCGGTGGCGAGTGCGCCGGCGTTGCACTGCGTCATCACGCGCCCAGAATTCTTCAGGAGCTCCGCACCGAACTTCCCAATGCGGCGATCCGCCTCGCGGCGCTCTTCGTGAACCTTCTGCGCTTCCTCGACGAGAGCGGTGCGCAAGTGCGCGAGTCCGGCCTTGCCATCGTTCGCTGCCGCAGCAGCCAGCTCTTCAAAGCGCCCCTGGAAGCGCTTGATCGCCCAGAATAGATCGACGGCAGTGGGGCGCGTGCGCGCGAGCGTGTGGCAGATCGTCGTGAATTCAGCGCGCAGCTCTGGAAGTGACTTCGCCTCCGATCGCTCGACACCCAGGGCCACTCCCATCGCAGCAGCGACTCCGATGGCGGGAGCGCCGCGAATGACCAT
>DATJXZ010000058.1:0-11321 GCA_035499815.1 Candidatus Solibacter sp.
CGCAATTTCGCGCGTGCTCTTGCCTCGCTCGTAGAGTCGCAGGATTCGCCCGCGTACGGGCACAGGGATGGGCGTCATAACCCTAACTCTGCCACAACAGCTCACTCCTGTGAAGCTACATCATTTATGGAAATGCTCTAACTGGAAAACCAACACAGCGGAATATCATCGCCGCGAGCCTGGCAGATTGCGCTCCAGGGTGTGGGAACTCCATTTAGTTCTTGGCGGTTGATTGGAATGATGCTCCATCGATGAGTGGCTGCAGGCTTTGCAGGACTTGAGTAAATTCGGAGGCGAGCGTAGTCACCGTGAGGACGCCCACCGAACTCCCGCTTCGTGCATAGATCCGGCGATAGACGAGCTCTGTCCCTTCTTTCGTCGAGTGCCGAACGTCCATGGCCATGCATTCGTCGGCTCCGGCCACCCGTGGTGGCATCATCGGCTCAATCCTCGGCTCGCGCAGGTATCGGCGTAACATACTGATTTGCGATTCAACAAACTCTTGCAGTGTGATTCCACTCAGAAATTCTTCCGTGGCAAGTATGCTGCTTGGAAACTCACCCTCGGCGTTGCGCTGCAGGCCGAATTCTTGCTGGATGTCCCACTTCTCCGGTATCACGGAGAATGACCAGTCCTTTACGGAGAATGCCGGTGACTTTGTCCCATCACGCCGGGCGGCAGAATCGCCCGGCTTCGGAATGGCCGGTACGGGAAGCGCGCTTGGAGTTGCTGCTGGCCGGGCGCTTCGCGCTTCCACGCCACGGTCTGCAAAAGGCGTTACAGGTGGCGGAGGCGGGGCGGCAACATTGATGGATGCGGGTTTGACGGATGCGGGTTTGGCCTCTCCGACCGGCTGGGCAACGCGAGGAGGCATTGGAGCATCCGGAGACGGCGTCGCGGCGCCGAGCTTGGCGTCCGCAACGACTTTCACTGAGAAAATCGTTTGGCCGCCTTTGATCTCGTCACCGTTGGCAAGCATCGCCTCCTTGATGCGCGCACCATTCAGAAATGTGCCATTGCTGCTTTTGCGGTCCTGTACACGGCAGCCCTGTGGCCCGCACTCAACTGCGAAATGCACGCCGGACATAAACGTATCGTGCGGCAGGGCAATCTCAGCACGTCCTTCCGCGCGGCCGAACGTCACGGTCTGGCCGGTTACAATCGGGAATTGCTTGCCCGCCAACGGCCCGGCTTTGATTTCGAGAAGTATCCCCATCGGCGAGTTATTTCCAGTTATCCAAATAATTGGCTAGCACGTACAACTCACCGGCTAATTCCGGGTCAAGTTCGTCGACGCTGCGGCTGGCCATGACGCCAAATGAAACCTTCTTGATCTCGTCTTCGGGGGGACGTTTCCCGCCACGCGTCCAATCGTAGACGAAGGTAAGTTGGCGCGAAATGGATTGGAGAAAGGCATCGCCGGGATTTTCGAGATTGAGGCGATTCATGCCGGCGCGCGCGCGGGCGAGCCTGGCATCAAATTCCGCAAAGTTTGCGATATCAGTCATGACTAGGCCGGCTTGAACAGATCGCGGGTGGCCGAATCGACCACCATTTGAGTACCGCCTCCTTTGGTATTCACAACATTCCTTGGATCCGTCCAATTGTCGACGATGGGCGCGGCGATGGAACGCAGAGCCTTGCCCTTTGGTGTGACGAAGGACTTCGCCTCGCGAATTTTCGGGTCGTCATTGAGGCCGAGCTGATCTCCCGTCTGATTGCCGACCGGATCAAAGAAGTTGCCGGGCTTGCCGCTGGTTTTTCGCACGTACTGGGACATTTTAGCAGGAGGAGGAATGTCCACAACCTCGACGGGCTTTTCGAGATCGATTCCTTTGAGATCCTGGGAAGCTCGAGCAACCCCGAGCCCGGGCTTGTCTTTATAAAATTCGCGGACAACTTTTTCGCGTGCCGCTTTTTGTTCCGGTGAACTCCCCGAGCTGGCAGCTAGAGCACGCTCGGCATCGGTGACTGCGGGTGCCGTAGCTGGAACCGGAGTCGCGGACGGAGATGGAGCAGGGGACGGTACAGGTCCCGCAACGCTTGCGAGCGCTGGCGGCTCAGGGGCCGAAGGGACTGAAGGGGCGGAAGGGCTGGGGGCACCGGCTTCGCCGATGATTACGGTGAAGCAGCCGAGTACGATGACGCCTCCGTGGGCTGTGGGGTCGCCGATGCGAGCAGCCATCAAGCCGCCTATCAAGACTGTGGGCGAGCCCATAACGATGATATCCGGAGGGCCCACGCAGGTAAGCATGTCGGTGATCCGTGCGGCGGGGAGCATGCCAATCAGTACGGTGGGTTCGCAGGGCGGGAGTATGGGACCTCCGACGTGCGGGACGATTCCCGTCACCATCGGGCAAACATGCATGTCGGTTGCGCGTGCTGCTGGGGGCATAAGGTTATCCGTCTGCGCCAAACGCAATGTTCAGCCAGAAGCGTCGGACTGAAAGCGCCAGACTTACATCTTTCCGCCCTTGCTGCCGTCATCAGCGGTGTCGGGATCCGTAGGGCTGGTGGGACTCGAACCGCTGCCAACGCCTGCGGCGCCACCGCTGTTGATGAGGACCATGGTCCCCTGAATCGCCACGCCGGCGGGGCCGATATTGATGAAGCCGCCGGAAGCCTTGATCGTAAGTTCCAAGCCCGCTTCGATAACGACATTCATTCCGGCTTTGAGGTGGATTTCCTGACCAGCCTCGTGCGCGAATTTCATGCCAGTTTTTTCATTGAGCGACTGACCGATATCGAGTGACATATTCTGCCCGACCTTCTCATTCAGACTCTTGGAGAAATTGCCGTGCTTGTCCCCCTCAACCTTTTCCTTCTGATCTCCCTTGACGATCAGGCTGCGGTCATTGCCGACGAATTCGCGGGAATCATGCTCGACGCGCCAGTCCATATCCTTCTCGGCGTTCATGAAAATTTGTTCGTCGCCTTTCTTGTCTTCGAAGCGCAGCTCGTTGAAGTTGCTGGAGCCGCCGCCCTTGGTGCTGCGAGTCAAAAAAGTAGTGCGCGTCTGATTATCGGCGAGCTTGTAGGGAGGCATCTGCTCGTCATTATAAACGCGGCCAGTGATCAGCGGACGATCGGGATCCCCCTCAAGGAATTCGACGATGACTTCCTGCCCCATGCGCGGAATATTGATCGCGCCCCAGTTTTTTCCCGCCCAGGGTTGCGAAACGCGAACCCAGCAAGAGCTGTTTTCGTCCTTCTTGCCTTCGCGGTCCCAAAAGAATTGGACTTTTACGCGGCCGTATTTGTCCGTCCAGATTTCCTCGCCGGACTTGCCAGTGACCACAGCGGTCTGCGGCCCCTGAACAAACGGCCTCGGAGTATGCCGCTGGGGACGGTACGGCACGGAATAAGGAATACACCTGAAGTGATTGGAATAGTGCTCGTCGGAGTGCGCACCTGCTCCCATGTAGCTGCCGCCGACAGTCGCCGAATGCTGAATTTCCGTCAAGAGATAGGTCTGGTTCTGATCCGAGCGGGCGTGGCCGGAAAGATCGAATCGATAGCCGGAGGCAAATGAGCGGCAGCTTCCAGAACCAACGCCGATTAAATGAATGGTTTCCTCTTCCTGCATCCGGATCTGGGTACGAGATTCGCCCTCATCCTTTTTCGTGTATTCGCCGGGATAATCGAACACCTCGTATTTGTCGTTGCCGCCCACCTTATACATTGTGTTTTCATTGGCCATGAGACTGGTCGTGGGAGTCTCGAAGTTGTAATCCGTCAGGGCATATTTCCCAGGACGCAGTTCTTGCTCGAGATTCCAAGCGCCTATGAGATCCTCATCTTTCAGGTAGACGCCGCCGGCGAAATCCACACGCGCCTTGGATTGAACGGGGCAGGGCTTATGGACGCTGGGCTTGTTGCCCATCACGAGAGTGTGTTTATTCTGTTCATGTTCGAAAAAATAGAAAATACCGTACTGCTCCATGAGGCGCGAAATGAAATTAAAGTCGGTTTCCCGGTATTGAACGCAATATTCGCGCTGCTCAAAATTTCCTTGCAAGGAATTCCGGAAATCGCCGAACCCACGATCCTTGAAAACTTTGGCGACTATGTCGGGAATCGTCATGTTCTGAAAGATGCGGCAATCGGCTCTTCTGGTGAGAAACCAGAGCCAGGGAACAATCTCGGCATGGTAATGCGTGAAGCGCGCGTCCGCGCCGGTTTGCGCGAAGCGGCTGACGTGGCCGTTGAAATAGCGCTTGCTTCCATCCGGAAGCTGAAGCGAAACAGTAACTTGCTGGCCGATAATTTTGGTGAAGTCGATGGTAGCGTTTTCTGAAAAGAGCTCCGCGGAAATCCTGAAAAGCCTGGAGATTGCCTCTTGCGCAGCAAAGCCATGGAGGAGGAGGACGTCCTTCCCCAAGGGGGTGTCGATCGCAATAATTCTATTGTCTTGCGTGTAAGCCATTTTCGCTAGACACCCTCTCTCCTAGTGGATGCTCCCAAGTGCATCCCTCAAGCGTATGTGAAAGCGCCGTTCTCGCCGACAGCAACTCGCAGCGAGGCCGGCTTCTGGCGCTCGGCCATACGGCTAAGAAGATAGCGCGAAACGTCTGGCAGCATGGTGTTTGTCAGAATGTTGTCGACATTTCGAGCGCCCGATTCCACTTCGGTGCATCGCTTGGCCACTTCGGCAACCACCGCCGGGTCGTAGGTTAGCTCTATTTTGTGATTTTCGCGAATGCGCCGCTGAATTTTTGCCAGTTTCAGCGTCACGATTTGCTTCATGGCTTCATCGCGCAACGGAAAGTAAGGAACTGTGACCAGACGCCCCATGAACGCAGGCTTGAAAATCTTGTTTAGCTCGGGCTTCAGAGCTTTGGCGAGACCTTCGGCGCTCGGAGTAGTTTCTGGATCCGCGGTGAGTTTCATGAGCAAATCTGTGCAGGCATTGGATGTGAGAATGATGATGGTGTTCTTGAAATCAATCTCGCGGCCTTCACCGTCTTCCATCATGCCCTTGTCGAAAACCTGGTAGAAAAGTTCCAGGACATCCGGGTGGGCTTTTTCGCATTCATCGAGCAAGACAACCGAGTAAGGTCTGCGCCGGACAGCTTCGGTTAACACTCCCCCTTCGCCGTAGCCAACATAGCCTGGAGGCGCGCCCTTCAAACTCGAAACCGTGTGCGCTTCCTGGAATTCGGACATGTTGATAGTGATGAGGTTCCGTTCGCCGCCGTAAAGAAAATCGGCAAGCGCGAGCGCAGTTTCAGTTTTCCCGACGCCGCTGGGACCTACGAGCATGAAGACACCAACCGGCTTGACGGGATCGTCCATGCCGGCGCGATTGGTCGAAATGCGCTGCGCGATAGCTTCCAGCGCGTGGTTTTGTCCAATGACACGGGCGGCCATGAGATCTTTCAATTTCAGAACCGTATTGATTTCGTCCTGCTGCATTTTGCCGACGGGAATCCCAGTCCAGGCGGAGATAACTTCCCCGACGATCTGCGTATCCACGCAAACCCGCATAAGAGGAGAGTCACCCTGCAACGCATCCAGCTCGGCGTTCAATTTTTCCAGTTCAGCGCGGAGGGCGGCAGAATCCGTGGCAGGCTGAGCGGCGGTCCCAGTCGCCGCAGCCATGCCCGCGGATGCGGGAGCGGCTGGTGCGGTGGGCGGAACGGCAGCTGCTTCGAGTTGAGTCCGGATGTCGCGGATGCGCGAAACAAGCGAAAACTCTTTCTCGCGGCGCGCTTCGAGAGTCTTGAGACGAGTGGCGACCTCTGTCTTTTGCTTGGCAATAGCGGCAAGTCGTTCGGAATGATCGACGCCGACAGCCGCTTCGCGCTCGAGGACGCGCTGTTGGACCTCCAGATCATCCGCCTGGCGGATGGCGTCCTCGATCATCGGAGGTGTGGCATTCTGCCCAAGCGAGAGCCGGGCACAAGCAGTATCCATGACACTTACGGCTTTGTCCGGAAGCTGGCGTCCCGCTAGGTAGCGATGCGAGAACTTGGTCGCTGATCGAACCGCTTCGTCCAGGATGCGCACATTGTGGTGCTTCTCAAGAGAATTGACGATACCGCGCAGCATAACCATGCATTGTTCTTCAGTTGGCTCTTCGACTTTGACGACCTGGAAGCGGCGCGCCAGTGCGGCATCTTTTTCGAAGAATTTCTTGTACTCAGACCAAGTCGTAGCAGCGATCGTGCGCAATTCGCCGCGAGCCAGGGCTGGCTTGAGAAGATTGGCGGCGTCTCCCTGCCCCGCCGTGCCTCCGGCGCCGATCATCGTGTGAGCCTCATCGATAAACAGAATGATGGGAGACGGCGAGGACTTCACTTCTTCGATCAGTCCTTTCAGCCGATTCTCGAATTCGCCTTTGACGCCGGCGCCGGCTTGCAATAGCGCGAGATCAAGCGATCGGATAGTCACGTTTTTAAGCGGCGGTGGGACGTCCCCCGCTGCCACACGCAGTGCAAAGCCTTCGACGACTGCGGTCTTCCCCACGCCCGCCTCGCCTGTAAGGATTGGATTGTTCTGACGGCGCCGCGTGAGAATGTCGATAATCTGGCGAATCTCATGATCGCGGCCCAGAACGGCGTCGATTTTTCCTGCTTTGGCATTTGCCGTCAGATCGATTGTGAATTGATTGAGATTCTGCTGCTTCCCTGCGGCGGGAATTCCCGCTGACCCCTGTGGCAATCCTTCCGCCCCAATCGGGAGGGCTTGTGCGGTTTCCTGGTCCTCGGGAGAACCTGCGACAATGTTCCAGAAATCTTTATGTAAAGTTTCGGCGCTGATTTTCTGAAATTCGCGCGTACTTTCGCGCACCAGCCGCGAGAGATCGCCCGAACTTGCAATCGCCAGAATACAGAAGCCGGTGCGGACCTGAGCGGAGCCGAAATCGAGCGAACCGATGTTCCAGGCGCCGGAGAGCATATCCGTTAGCGATGGACTGAAAGACGGTGTCCTTGCGTTGCCCGACTTCAATTTGTCGAGACTCCGCGTGAGGTCGCCGGTAAGGCGCGATTTGTCGACGCCAAATTGCTTCAAGATACGCGGAAAATCACTGTCGGTGACATCCAGAAGCTTGAGCAGAAAGTGCTCGAGCTCGATGTCGTAGTGCGTCCGCGCGAGGCAAAAACCCGCCGCTGCTTCGAGAGTATTCCTCGTGCTGTCGTTCAGCTTACCGATAAGACCCTTTAGATTCGCCGTCATCTCAACCTCGCTTTTGCTAAACGTTGAAAATCGTTTCTTCCGGATGTCGATCCATGGGCCTTGATTTCATCCAGGTCACCCAGCCAAGCTGGGGCGCCCCTTCGCCTTCCGCGCCGAGCTGGCAGCGCGGGACTTCCTCGCGCTTGAGAACAAGCTGCACTTCGAAATCGATCTCCTCATTGGTCCAAAAACGCAGTAGGGCTCGAAGCGGCTCGTACGCCGTTCCGTTTGGCAGAAAATCAAGATAATCGTCGAGGTCCAAGGGGCCGATCCGGATCCGTGCGCGGGCTTGCTGGTTCCATACTTCATCCCCGACCACCGCGCCCAGCCCGAGTTGTTCGGAAGGGGTCGAGCGCTCTCCGATGCAGCACTCCGTTGTTTCATCCAGGCTAAACCATCCGCCGATCAGTTGGACCACTTGGAATGGCACCTCAAAGTAATCGTTCAAGAGCAGTTCGAGAGCGTGCGCGGAATGCGGGCGTTGCCCAAGAATCCCGGCAAAAAAAAGAAAAGCGTCATCCGGAACTGCGAGGCGCTCCTGCAGACCAGCTGTGCCGAGTCCGATCAGATCCAGAAGATGATGAGAGAAGCGATCGCGCTCGCCGCGCTCGTACGAAATGGCAAACCGGTACTTTTCCCAGGCCTGGTAAAAAAACGAGAGCATCCGATGGTGAAAGAAATCGAGAAAATCGCGCAGCGTTTTGTCGCCGGAACGCAGCCGTGCAAGGATGAGAGTGGTGTAGAAATGAGGAAGCGGTCCCTGCGGGCCGGTAGTCCCCATGAAATTCACGGAGAGCGAAGGCGGTTTCCCTTCAGGCCACTCCATGGACTGGATTTCACTGGCCGGGAAAGAGAGAGACGGATGAGCGCCGAGCCGCGCGACTTCTTCGGAAGGAATCGTGAAGCGGCCAAGAGGCTTACGCTCCGGCGCGAGCCGTTCGAGCAAGCGAATCGCCTGGAAGAATTCGAAGCGATACGGCTCGTTGCGAAGCAACTCTTCGACTTCCGACAGGTCTACAGGAGAATCACTTCCCCCGCCCGGGGTGGCCATTGGCGCAGTACCTCCTTTCTCTGCTGGGTCCTGACAGCGAGCTGGCTAAAGCTGTTCAGCGAAGCATAGTGGCCCAGAAAGTATTCCAGCACGCTTGCAAATAAAAATACTCCGCCGCCGACGAATTGTTCCTCGTCGAATTCCATTTCGACGCGGTGTCCCCTTACAAATCCAATCCCGTTTTCTGAAATGACTCGCGCAAAGTGGCGGGAGCTGGATAAGTGCATCAAGCCTGCGACTTGCCTTTCGTTGTACCCGGACTCACCGAATGTGTACAGCCGGAGAATTTCCTGGAGCGATTCCTTCCCTTCCTCAACAATCGAGAGATAGTTCAGCGAGAGATGCGAGATTAGCCGCCAGAGCATGCCTTTACCGGTGGGAGGCCGCACCGAGGGTGAGGGCTTGCGCAAGGCCACGATGCGCTTGATCGAGGAAATGCCTTCGAGTTCGAAATCGCCGCGTTCGTTTCCCATCGGGAGGCGGTGCGGCAAATCGCGATTCGAACAAGTGCAATGAATCGTGGCAGTGTCCGTCTCAGGATGGAGGGGGCGCCCGCTCAGATCGAGAAACGACATATAAACGTCGGTTCCTTCGTCGTCGCGCCGCGTGGAGGCTTGGCGCCTCGTATGCCAAAAACCCCTGGGCCTCTCTCTATGGCGCGATGTGGTGTGTCTGAAGCGGTAGAATGGCTCGAATTTCAGGACTTCATGCGTCTCCGGATCTGGTGAGATCACCTCTTCGACCGAAAATATTTCCATCGCCCGCCGCCGCCGAACATCCGGAATAATCAGGTACTCGGTGTGTGTCTGATCCAGGCGAATCGGTTCGGCCGTATGGGGAAAAAGGTTCACTGCAGGGGAGCATCCAAGCCGCAGCGTTTCTTCGGAGACGTTCAGCTCGAGCGTTTGCTGGCGCTCGGTGCGCTCGAAGCGAGAAATCAGAAAGACGATCTCAACGCGCGGTCCAAACCCGGAGCTGCGAAGATTTTCAAGCCCATTCAGATCGACGAAGAAAAATTTCTCTGGAAAATGAAAATACTCCTGAAGAATACGGTAGCCCGAAAAAGACCGTCGGGGATACGGCAGCAGCGCTTCCGAATCCGTGAAGCCAGCGGGCTGGAGAACATTGCCGGGCAAGGAGATGGCGTGTTTCCGCGTGTTTGGGGCGCGATCTCGCAGCAACACCTGTGTGCAGTTGTTGCACAAGAGTTCGTACACGGTATGGATGAGGCTGCTCTCTCCGTTGAGGTAGAAGCGCAACGAACTCAGCTCCAGCTTGTCGAATGTGACGTCGGGGAAGCATTCCAGCTCAAGCCGAAGCGCAGCTACGGCATCCTGGGACTTCACTGCCGGCCGCAACCGGTCCGGAGTGACCCACTGCGCAGTGGCAACTTTCAGGGGCCAGAGCGTGGTGTCATAACAAGTTTTGAATTTGCAAGGATAACCATCAACGGGCTGCGAATAGAGCACCGACTCGCGCGGAATAGGTAAGCCCGTGCTCAGCTTTCCCTGCTCCGGGTCGAGATGAAATTGTACAATCGTGGAAGACGGAATCGGGCGGATGTAATGTGGGTAGAGAACGCTCAGCAAGGCTTCCGTAATTTCCGGGAACTCGTCGTCAATCTTGAGGTGGACGCGAGCGGCGAGAAACGCGAAGGATTCAATTAACCGCTCAACGTGCGGATCTTCGCAGCGGTTCGGATCCAGCAGCAAACGCGAAGCGACTTTCGGATACTTTTCGGAGAACTCCGCGCCCATCTGGCGAAGATAGGTTAGCTCGCGCTCGTAATATTCGAGCAGCTCGTCACGCACGGTCGTCCCCGGAAATCTGGACCTCGAGACTGGTTAATTCAATCGAGGCGTCGTAAACAACGTGCTCAGGGAGCGGGTCAATGCGCAGCATTCCGTCGATCACAAAACGCAGCATGCGGGACATTCCCGCGACCGGGACCAGCGACACCCTCACGCCATCGAGCCGCGGCTCGAACGTCTTCACTGCCGTCTCGATCGACTGAAGCAACTTGTTTTGCTCGTAAAGAAAATTCGCGGGCATCGAGGTAATGTCGGGAAGCCCATAATAGTAAACGGAGCGAAGAATTTCGACGGATCCTTCTGGTATCACGTCCGGAGTCCGCCGCGTGTTCAGGAGCGCTTCGAGGTCGCGCCTCACGGCAATCTTCAGCTTTGCAAGCGAAGCACTGCGCGTCATCGGCGCTTCGGACTTTACCTTCGGCTCATCGTCCAAAAGGCGGTCCAGGAGCGGCAATCTCAACGGCGCGTTAGCATCGTGATCCGGCATTCATTACCTCAGCGAAAGCGCTTGCCCCGGGTCCAGACGGCAAAGCTTCTGATAAATCTTTTCCTTTTCCGCGTCGTCACGGCCCAGTTTTTCCGCGCAGCGATAAAGCAGCGCCAGTGGCTGGGCCACGATGGATGGCTCTTCCCATTCTTCCAGCTTGCGGCGCTCGATCTCTTCCGCTAGCTCCACCAGAATTGGGTACGCGATCGCTTCGTGCTTGGTAGCTAGAAAAATATTCGCGAGCTGAATGTGCCGCTGGAAGCGCCCTCGCCCGGTGCGTTCATTGTTCATTTCGCGCGTCAGGATGCCAATTGCTTCCTGCACTTTCCCGGCGCGCGCTGCTTTCATGGCCAGCTCAATTACGTCCGGAGCCTTTTCCCCATTCGAGTTGTCACTCGAGGAGCTCGATGACATCGCCGCTGGGACAAACTCAGGCTCGGCAGGAGGCGGCGTTGGTGTCGGCGGCAAAATGCTTTCCTTAAGCCAAGTTTGTGTTTCCGCGTTTGCGGCTGGCGTGTCATCCATGAGTGCGGAGTTAAGTAGATCGGGATAGTCGGCCAGCAGAATTTTCAGCTCCGACCGAATGGCGGCCGCGACAGGCTCGTATTCGGAACCAAGAGCTTCACATGCACGCACGCCGTAGCGCTGCAAATCAAGCCAGCCTCTTCCGCAGGGCAGGCTCATCGCTAGCTCCGAGTTTTCCAAAACTCCCGCCCAATCCCCTTCCATGGACATTTTCTTGATTGTCGTGCGTTTTTCCGTTGGCGGCGCCTCAAGCATTGCAGGATTGAGA
>DATJXZ010000059.1:0-5918 GCA_035499815.1 Candidatus Solibacter sp.
ATGTACAAAATCACCCTCAACGAAGACCTCAAGCCCGGCGAGTACGCCTTCTTCATGGGCACCGGCTCGCAGGCCAACATGTCCTCCGGCCGCGTCTCCTCCTCTTCCGGCGGCGCCGCCTCCGGCCGCGTCTACGACTTCAACATCCCCGAATAGCTTAGGTTACGAGTGGCCACGACGTGCGCAGCCCTCATCGTGGGATTTGCTCGCGGAGCTGAGGGACGGCTAAAGCCCGACTAGCAGGTTCAGGGTCAGGTCTAGTACTCACAATCTTTGTTTTGTACTTGCAAGAATTCGACGTGCGTGTACATAGTCTCGTTCGCTTCGGAGAAAGCCATGGAAAAACGCCACCTTTTCTCTACCTGTCTGCTGACTCTGCTCGCTGCGGGGGTTGTTTTTGCCGACGGTACCTCTTATGTGGGCACACTCAGTGCTCCGGAATCGACCTTTGAGGTGACCTTCACGCTCCTCGCCACTTCGGATGTGACGTTGCAGACCTACGGGTTTGGCGGCGGCACGAATCAAGCCGGAATGGTGATCGCACCGGGTGGCACGGATCCATTCGTGGGGCTTTTCTCCGGAACGGGCAACGGCGCGCTGTTCTTGGACGGGACGTCGTTGACGCTGTCGAACTATTTCTCCTTCGTGGGCTGTCCGCCGGCCGCCACCGTGTCGAATTTTGGCGGCACGAATTGCGGCGACGTCACCATCACGTTTGCGTCGCTGGCGGCGGGCACGTACACCGTGTTTTTGTCAGATGGTCAGTACGATCCCCTGGCCTCTGTGGGAGCGGGGACGACCCTGGGCGACGGCTTCCTTGATCTCACCGGCGGTATATTTTGCAACGCAGCCGACTTTACGGGCGATGTGCAAACGGACTGCCCAAACAATTCCGGCGCCTTCGCTCTGGACGTGATCACCAGTCCAGCGATGGTAACGACGCCGGAACCTGCCAGCCTGGTGCTGCTAGGGGCCGGGCTACTCGGTATCGCGGGCCTGCGCAAGCGGCGAAGCTAATCGCAGCCACAAGAATTGCTGCGCAAGCGATCGCCGCAGAGGCGCCTGTATTCATTCTCAACTTCAAGGAGAAAGCCGATGAACCATGTGCGGAAAATGTTTTCGACCCTGGGTGGAATCCTTCTCGCAGCATTGTTGATCGCGGCGCTGGCGCCCAAAGCGGCGCGCGGCGTGGCCGCGGCGTTGGTGCAGATTGCCCCCGGAACCGCCACGCATATTGGCCAGAACGAGAGCCGCTTGGTCTCCTTGTATTGCAACGTTGGCAACTCCTTTTGCAACTCGGTGGATTCTTCAGGCAACGTAGCAAGCGCCGCATACCAGGTACCCGCCGGATTTACGCTGATCATCACGGACTATGAATATAAAACTTCCCTTTCTTCGGCAGCCAACCAATTCCTATGCGACAATTTCCAAAACGCATCCAACCTTTCGTATTTTCTGAACGTTCCGAGTTGCGCGCTGGCCGATGGATTGGGAGACGTTTATGGCAAGGAGCATTTCACCACGGGCATACGCGTCGGTTCGGGCGTAACCCTGTTGGATTTTGCTGCAGCGAGTCGCGAAGGATTCGCCAGCATGCAGGGCTACCTGGTGCCCAACAACTAGACGCTATCTCCTGGATAGCCTGGCCACGCACGGCGCGCTGGCGCCCCAAGCTGGACATCGGAGTATCGGCGGGTGGGACACCCTTTGAAGCTGGGATGGGCTTAGATTCTACGGGTGCCCCAGCCCTTTGCCTTGTGCAAAGGGTGGGAAGGTTTTGTATCTCTATCTGAAATTTCCAATTTCAAATTTGAGATTTCTTCCGTCCCGTGCAGCACGAGCCCACCGCTTGCCTGCCCTCAGGTGCGAAGGGACTTGGTTTCCCTGAGGCTCGAAGGCTCACCCGCGCAGCGCCGTGGGCGCGCCTTGTGCGTCCCGACTTTTTTGTCGGGGCGCGACAAAATCTAGCGCAGCCCTTAAGGGCTGGGAACCCAAGACCGCGCGCAGCGCGCTCCTCTCTTTTGAACGCGACCGCAGGTCGCCACCGCTTGCGCCGCCTCACCCGCGCAAGCCTTCGCCTTCCATAAGAACGATTTGGGACGCAGTCCCGCACCGCTTGCGCCGCCCCACCCGCGCAAGCCCGCCGTGCTTCGCGTCCTTGCTCATTAACTTGTCACTCGCCACTTGTCACTCGCCCTCTTCACTTCTCCCAATCTTCACAACACGCTTCGCCCACCAGACTTGAGTCCATCGCAGGCGATTGCTCGTTCCAGCGGCAGCCTCCTGCTTCAGCAGGAGGAGCTGAACTTTCAGTCCAGCGAAAAAAACGTCGCCGCGAAGCAGCTCACCTTTGCGCAGCTTCACCCGCAGCATGTCTTCGAGTCAAGGACGCAAGAAAACCGTCACCCAGCCCTGGCTTCAGCCCGGGAAATCTTCGAATCGGGTGCTCAGTTCAGAGCCCCGTCCGAGTTTCGAAGTATAAGAGAGTCACAGCTGCAATCACGGCCAATCCATTTAGGATAATTGCCTTCCGTCTGGAAAGATTCACGATGCCCCAGATCGCGCCAAAAATTAGTAGCCATCGAAACACCCTGGCGACCCACATTTCCCATCTGTTGATCCATTGCCAGTCGGTTTCGAATCGCAGCGCATAGATGGAGTGCCCTAACAACCGCTCGAAGAAACCGGGGAAGGCCTTCGGCAGAATCATCAGCGAGTACCCAAGCGCCAGACCTGGGACAACCAGAATAAACGGGAGCCGATCGACCAGTTTACGGAGTCCAAGTGGCCACATGACCCCGAGTGCAGCGACTGCCCAGATCAGAAAGGAAACGATGAAAGCGATGGCCGGATAGGAGCGTTCAAAACTCATCGTGCCCCCTGTCTTGCAGCGCTTACGTGCGCATAATACCACTCGGCAATTAACTGCAAGGGTTAACTCCACCGGTCACGCGTTTTCCGGCGGCGCCGCCTCCGGCCGCGTCTACGACTTCAACATCCCCGAATAGGCGGGCGCAAGCTGGAAGTTGGCTTGTTATCGTCCGGCCCGCCAGCCCGGTCTTCGGCAATCCGAATTGTTTTTGCTTTTCACAGTAAACTCACTTGACTTCAGTGGCTTCTGACTTCACCGTTCGGGAAGCCCGCCGAAGCTTAGCGTTGCGGATTTGGAGGAATACCGATGATTCAACCTTCAGACCTGCGGATGACGAGAATTCCGCTCAATCACGGAGCCGGTCAAATGCCCGCACTCGGCTTTGGCACTTTAATTCCCGACCTAGCCGTGACGATAACCGCGACCAGAGACGCACTGGAAGCCGGATTCCGGCACTTCGATTGCGCGGAACGATACGGGAATGAGCGCGAGGTAGGCACGGCGTTGCAGGCAGCGCTCGCCGCTGGAGCCGTCGCGCGCGAAGACATTTTCATCACTACAAAGCTGTGGAATACCAATCACCGGCCCGAGCGCGTAGAACCGGCTTTCGAGGCGAGTCTGGATAGACTCGCTCTCAAGTATCTGGATCTCTACCTCATTCACACCCCGTTTGCATTTCAACCCGGAGACAACCAGGATCCGCGCGATAAAAATGGTAACGTCCTTTACGACCACGACGTCACATTGCTCGACACGTGGAATGCGATGGAGGCTCTCGTCGACCATGGCAAGTGCCGGGCCATCGGGCTTTCGGACGTCAGTTTGGATGAACTGAAACCCATCTATGAATCAGCGAGAATCAAGCCAGCTGTGGTCCAAGTAGAAGCACATCCGTATCTTCCGGAGACGGAGCTATTGGAATTCTGCAAGGAGACGGGCGTTGTGTTCTTGGCTTTCGCACCATTAGGTCACGGGACACGGCCGGGGCCGGTCGAAGATCCAGTCATTTTGGCTATCGCCGCGCGAGTTCGAAAGACGCCCGCACAGGTGCTGCTGGCTTGGGCCGTGCAGCGCGGCACGGCTTTGCTTACCACGCCCAGGTCTGCGGCCCGCGCGAAAGAGAATTTTGACATCTCGCCTCTTCCGGAAGATGCGCTTGACGAAATCAATCGAATTCAGACGAGACAGAGACTGAATACGGTGGTGAAAACCGGCGTGCCGGGTTTCATTCCGAGAGGAGCATGAGCAATGACGAAAGTGACGAGCTTTCAAGCAGACATTCGCCCCCTTTTTACGGAGCGAGACATTCAAGGCATGATCAAGGGCTTCAACCTCGCAAGCTATGATGACGTCAAAGCCCACGCGGCCGCTATCTACGACCGCATTCGGGGAATCGGCGGCGCGGTAATGCCGCCCCCACCGCCAAGAGGAGAAGGTCCTTGGCCCCAGTCTCGCATTGACTTGTTCGCAAAATGGATGGCGGACGGGTACCAACCGTAGTCGGCCCTCAAGTGCGCAGCGCTGATGGCGCGGGGCTTCCACAAGCCCGGTGATGTCGAAAATCGACTCGGATACTACCTGGGCCAAGTCGCGCGCTGGGCCGGCACTCGACGCGGTTTCCAGCTCCGGGACGTTGAGGATGGGAGTCGTCGAAGCCAATCTTTGCGGGCATGTTTCGAAGGTCTGTGGTGATATCGAAAGGAGTCATCAATGAACACCGTACAAGTCGAACAGAAGAGCTATGAGATGCCCCCGCGCGAGGGGATCAGCATCGCGCATTTTCTCACCGTCGCCGATGTCGAGCGATCGGCTCGCTACTACGAAAGAGTCTTCGGCGCTCGCATTCTGACCATGGGTGACGGCAACGCCCCTCCGTACCTTCAGCTTGCGAATATCTGGATGATTCTCAATGTTGGGGGCGGGCCGACCCCGGATAAGCCGACAGTAACGCTCAGCGTCCCCGACCCGAATCACATCAACAGCTTTATGAATATCCGCGTTGCGGATATTCAAGCGTGCTATCAGTTATGGAAAAGTCGAGGAGCGGAGTTCATCACCGAGCCGATTCCCAAGTACGGCGAGACGCGCTGCTACATCCGCGATCCTGACGGTTATATTATCGAGGTCGGACAGAGCACCTCCCTCAAGTATGGTTAGCAAGCATGGTTAGCAAGTCTGGTTAACGCTCGGCTCGGACTGGATGCGGATTTAAACGCTTACGGATCCCCTTAGTGCCAGCTCGCTGGCGCGAACGATACAACGCCGCTCAGTACAAGGCCCTGAATGGGCAGGCGCCCTAGGCCCAGGCGTAGAGGAGCACCACGTGAACTAGGGACATCACGTACATGACTGCCCCCGTCACGTCGAGGCCGAAACCGATGGAGGGATAAGAGGTGGATTGGAAGCGTTTGGTCCAGTTTGCGCTGCTGGGTAGCAATGATCTAGAACAATACGCCATCCTGCTCGTGCGCGTTTCGGTCGGGCTGTTCTTCGCCATCTCCGGGGCAAACAAATTGTTTGTCGCCGGCGGCACGAAGCCTGTTTACGACACTCTCGTTAAGGCCAAAATCCCGTTTCCCCGCCTCACGGCTTATTTCGTGTCGGGTGTCGAGTTCGTTTGCGGATCCTTGCTGGCCGTTGGGTTTCTTTCGACCCCTGCCTGCGTGGCTTTATTGATCGACATGACTGTCGCTATCCTGACCGAGTCGCTTTCCACCCTGCCGAAAGCGCTTTCGCCTCTCAGCTGGCTCGACGATTTCCTCTACCTTCCGGAAGTCCTGTACGTGCTCTTTTTTATCTGGCTGATTTGCTCCGGCCCGGGAATATTCAGTGTCGATTACTGGCTCGCCGGCAAGTTACTGAGGTGAACGATTCGACGAAGCAGCTTGCCGCGAGACAAAGAGCTCGGTAGTCGGCCACGTTAGATACCTTGCACTTATGAATCCCGATTCGATCCCACAACGATGCCCGAGAGCGTGGCAGAATCTGCTGAAAACGAAGTGAAAGCAAACGTTACTGAAAACAGTAATAATATGCCCTTGCGGAA
>DATJXZ010000060.1:0-6002 GCA_035499815.1 Candidatus Solibacter sp.
AAGAATTCGGCCGGCGCTGGGATTTTGAAGTGCAAGTGGTACCGCCCGTGATTCAGGACGGCATCGTCGTGTCCAGCACCGCCGTCCGCGCCGCAGTGCAAGAAGGCCGCATGGACGGCGCCGCGCGTTTGCTCGGGCGTCCCTTTGAGCTCGCCGGAGAAATCAAAACCGGCACCGGACTGGGCCGCAAGCTCGTCGTGCCGACGCTCAATCTCTCGACTGAGCAGGAATGCCTGCCGAGGAACGGAGTCTACGCGACGGAGACGGTCGTCGGGGGCAAGACCTACCGCTCCGCGACGAACATCGGAGTGCGGCCGACATTCGACGGCCAGCGTCTCGCAATCGAATCGCACCTCTTCGATTTTTCTGAGAATTTGACGGGCGGCCCGATGGCCGTACGATTCTGGAAGAGGCTGCGCGACGAGAAGAGGTTTTCCGGTCCGGAAGCGCTGCGAGAGCAGGTCCTGCAAGACATCAGCGACGCGCAGTCGTACTTCGCGTCGCTCGCCAAATCCTGACTGACGTCCTGCGCTACATGGTACGGCTTGCTAATCGGCGGGCGAAATCGGAATCGAAGGATAATGACCCGCTTTGGCTTGAGAGGTGAATCGCACTTCGCCCAGGCGAACTGCGTGCAACGCAATCTTCCGATTCCCCGCCTTCGACTTGCTCTTTGGGGCTTTCGATGGTTTTTTCACATGACCCGCCCAGGACTCGGTGATCTTCACAAGATTGTAAGAGCCGCGACCGATGGCGTCAACGGCTCATTCGCGAAAGCCGCAACTCCACCACAATAATTGCGGCGAGCAAACACCCGCAAGATCGTCGCAACGCGCCGCTATTTTTGCTGGCGCTGGCACTCGGTGCAAATGCCGCCGATCTCCGTGCGGCTCACGGTGATGGCGATGCTGCAGTCGCGCGCGATCTGCTGTTTCAGCTCTTCATACAGCTGGCTTTCAACTTCGCGCACCTTGCCGCAGCGCAGGCACGCGACGTGGATGTGGTCGCGCGGGCCGTGGCTTTCGTAGAAGTGCCGGTCGCCGCGAAGATGCAGCAGGTCGAGCTCGTCGATCAGGCCGTGGCGCTTCAGCAGATCGATCGTGCGATAGACGGTGACGCGAGTGATGTTGGAATCGATCTTCTGCGCGCGCTCGAGGATTTCGCCCGCGTCGAGATGGCGCCGCGCCGTCTCCATCACCTGCAGCAGCACGCGGCGCTGGCGCGTGAGCCGGATACCACGCGAGCCGAGTTCGCGCTGCAAACGTCCGGGCGCCTCGTGAACGTTGATGCGTTCGCCGGTCGAGACGCGATGTGCAGGTGTGGCAGCCATTTTCCTGTTCTCGATTATATCAATTCTGGTCTTCACTCTGGCCGGGGATTCCGGCGCTCCGGTCATGTTCTATTCTCCTGGAGGCGCGACGGGAGGTTTTTCGTCGAGCGAGCCTTTGCCGGTCATGGCCGCGATGATTTGCCGGCCGTGGAAGCGGCCGTTTTCGATGAAGATTTCGCCGGTTTGCATCCCGCCGACGACCACGCCCGCGACGTAAATGCCCGGCACGTTGCTTTCGAGGCTTTCGGGATTTGTCTGCGGCTTTTTGCTCACCGGATCGAGCCTGATTCCCTGGCGTTCGAGAAACTCGAAGTCGGGATGGTAGCCAGTCATGGCAAAAACTTGCACGGCGGGTAGAGCTTTTTCATGGGAGTTGGTCTGCACCCAAACTTTGTCCGGCTCGATTCGCGAAACCTTGGCGTTGAAAAGCGCGGCGATTTCGCCGGCGCGGATGCGATTTTCGATGTCGGGTTTGACCCAGTATTTCAGGCTCTTGCCCATCGCCGCGTCGCGATGTACGAGCGTGACTCGCGCGCCGCCGCGAAAAAGATCGAGCGCCGCTTCCGCTGCCGAGTTTTTTCCGCCGATGACGACCACGTCCTGCTTCCAATATGGATGCGCGTCAGTGAAATAGTGCGAGACGTGCGGCAGATCCTCTCCGGGAACGCCCAGTTGATTCGGCCGGTCGTAGTATCCCGTGGCAATAATGATTTTCTTGCCGCGAAATTCATGCCTCGCGCCGGATTCATCGTGGGTGTGAACAATGAAGGCGCCATCGTGCCCGCCGATTTTGTCGACTGTTTCGTAGAGACGGGTTTCGATTCCATAGTGTTCGACGGCGCGGCGGTAATAGTGGAGCGCTTCGGCGCGGGTGGGCTTCCCTGCCGCGATGGTCATGGGAAGATCGCCGATTTCCATGCGCTCGGGCGTGGTGAAGAAGGTCATGTTGACCGGGTAGTGGTAGAGCGAGTTGCAGAGGCAGCCCTTGTCTATCACCAGCGGACGCATGCCGGCGCGCCTGGCTTCGATGGCGCAGGCGAGTCCGGTGGGGCCGGCGCCGACGCAGATGACATCGTAGGATTCAGGCATGGCGGCAGGGGTCAGAGTGGCGAGTGGCGCGATTTCCGGCCTGAAAAAACGCTACATACTGCCGATTAGAAATTTGCAACTGATTGATTTGTAGACTACTTAGGTGAGTTTCTAATCGCGGATCCGCGATTAGAACTTGCGGCCGGAAGGGAGAGGCTTCACGAAACCTAAGGGCGGCCGGCCCTAAGAGAGGCTGGGGCCGTCGGCGTGAGCCCACCGGATGCCTTCCTTTCTCGCCCGGACAGGAGCTGCTTACGAGTTTTCGTCGCGCTCGCATGTACTTGGATGACGGTAGCACGCGCAAAAGTTGGTTTGCAACTCGTCGTTAGGACGAGGATTTTGGTGAGCTTCCCGGCTATTCCTGGGGCGCAAGTCTGTGACGCGTCCACGATAACTCGGCGAGCCAAGCCGGATCAAATGTGAACAAATGAAGGAAGACCATGCCTGCGGTCAGGTCTGGGAAGGCAATCAGCACAAACAGTCCGACATGGAGGCAAAGCATCGCGCTCCAAATCCATGGGCGAAAGCCACGAAATATCGCCAAAGGTGCAAATGAGAGTTCCAGCCCGAGGGCACTCCATGTTGCTATTTTCATAAGCGGCGACGGAAGCCCCAGGAGCCATAGCCGGACAAAACCAGATCGCGCCAATGGATTCGAAAGTATGCGAGCGAGTGCAGTGCCATCGAGCCACGAAGGACTCGATAGCTTCATTACGCCGCTGTAAGTGTACCCAACCGCCATGACAACCCAGGCCGCTAGAAATATCGAAGGCGGCATTTGCCAGTTCTCGTTGGGCTTGCCAGGAATGCGTGCCGCCAGCGAGCCGTCCGGGACCGGTGGGAGTAAGGCGTGAGCCAGGAGCAACCATCCGACATAAGGCAGAGCGGGGTTGGCAATCAGCGGGTTCCGACCCAGGAAACAGGCGCCTAGATACCACAGGACCACGGCTGCAGTTCGGTCCCAAAGCCCGATGGCCAAAAAAATAGCCGCCAACGCGGCGACAACCAAGAGGCATTGTACGAATGAAGGAGAGTCCCAGAGTGCAAGAACATTCGGATAGAGATGCGCTAAAGGACTGAATGAGGCATCCGGTAGAACGCCTCGATTGGAAAACAATTCGGGCCCCCAGGGCACCAACTGAAAATAGTGAAATGCAAGGTAGCTCCCAAAGAGTACCCGAAAGAGGCTGTACGATCGTCCGGACCATCCATTTTTCATGGGCAAGCGGGAACAATCAGGAAGAATGGCGCGCCGAACGCGGAACCCGAGCGAGGGACGAGACGGATTTGGGCGGGTGATGAAATCTTAGCCGGATCGATCCCCAGTTCACGGAGTAAAGGGGCTTCGCCGCAAAGCGCATATCCAACTACTGAATCGTACATGGACCGCGTGCGGGGATCCTTCGCGAGGACGGGAGCGTAAGCAAGCGCCGCGCCGAAAACGTTCCTCCGGTTATAGGGGCCTCGGACTTGCGCGTAAATTTCAGGCGTGAGTTCCAGCGTATTCGTTTTGCCATTACGATCCTGCCACTCGATGCGGAACTGCGACGAGAACGTTTCCAACCCCTGAACCGTAGAAAAAACCTTTGGAGCCGGCGACGCACCGGTGGCAGCCGCCACCGCTTTCAGTGCCGGCAGCTTCAGGAGGTCGCCAGTCATCTGCATCAAACCGAGTACCAGCAGGAAGACGGCGCCCCGGCTCATGATCTGTTCGGGGTGGAAGGCTGCACGTTCACATCCACTCCGACGAGCATTTCAGGAAGGCGATGCTCGAGAATTCCAAAGCCGCATCGAGACTGCCACTCCTTGGGGTTCCGAAAAGTTCCGAACAGCATGTCCCAAAGTGGAAGATCGGCATAATTGAACGAGTGCAAACCTTCCTGGTGGTGGACGCAATGGCTCTCAGGCCGTTGAAAAATGTATCCGAGCCAGTGGGGCGTGCGAACATTCCAGTGGTAGACAAGCTCCGCCAAACCAGTGAGAAGAACTGCGAGAGAAGCGGATTGGGGCGAGAGACCGACGACCAGATACAGTAGGGCGCTCGAGAGGATGCTGTTAACCAGAATCTCCAGCGGATGCTTGTAGAAGCTGGTGATGACTTCGATTCTCTGCGGGCTGTGATGGACTTGATGAAACCAACGCCAAAGGAAAGTGGATTCGTGGCGCCACCGATGCCACCAGTAATAGACGAAGGTAATGACAAAGTAGCCCAAAAGAGTTCCGCCGATGGTGCCGAGGCGATCGGCAGACCACAAGCGGTGGCGGGCCATCCAGCCGTTCCACGCGACACCGGCAAGCCAGACAGCACCTACCTGGAAACCATTGAGGAGGATTGCGCGCCACCACCAACCTTGGACCTGCGGCCAGCTCCTTCCACCGGCGACTCGCTCGATCAACATCATCGCCAGTGCCGCACCGAGCACGATCCAGAAGATGACCATTACATCCTCCAGAAGGAATGATGAGTTCCAAAGAGCTCCAGCGAATGGCCTATGCTATCGAATAAGTTGATAGTATCGAACGTTATAGGTGCAACCCACGGTGGCGAATGGGTCGTGCGTGCGATCTGGCGGTCAGGATTTGGCGGCGGAGCCGCGGATGATGCGGTAGAGGAAAAGCAGAACGATGGCGCCGACCACGGACATGATGAAGCCGGCGCCCTGGCCGGCCCGATACCAGCCGATGGCCTGTCCGAGATACGTGGCCAGGATCGAGCCTGCGATTCCAATCAACATGGTGATCCAGATGCCGCCGGGATCCTTACCGGGCATGAGGAATTTTGCGACTGCGCCGACGACCAGACCGATGATGAGTTCCCAGAGCAGGCTGAGCATACCTTCCTCCCTGAAAATGGTGGCGAACACGGCCACGGAAATAAATAAAGCAAAGTCCTGCGGCTGAAGCCTAATCGAAGGCGACTCTTTGCCGCTGGACTGAAGTCCAGCTTCTCCTACTAAAGCAGGAGACTCCCACCGAAAGGCTTCCAACTCTGAAAAAGCAAAACCCTGCCGCCCTGAAGGGCGACGCTACAAAGGCAATTTTCAGTGGCGCCGGAACAGCTGTCGGCGAACGAAAAGACCTTCGAATGGCCCGAGCGCGGCAAGGTTCTGCGGCGGGAATGGCATGCCGTGCCCCTACTGGTGGGCGCGCGAGCGAACACCAGCTATGGCTTTGATTGCGGCTGGCTCTCGTTCTGTGCTTTTGCGGCAGCGTCCTTCGCGGCTTGCTTTGCGTCCGCAGCGGCTTTCTCGGCTTTCTTCTTTGTGGCTTCTAGAGCCTCGTCGGTGGCTGCTTTGGCGTCAGCGGCAGCTTTCTTCGTTTTCTCTTTAGCGGCTTCCATGGCTTGCGACGCGGCGTCGCTGGCGGACTGTTGAGCTTTCTGTCCGGCAGTCTGAGCAGACTTAGCGGCCGCATCCGAGGCATCGGAGGCCTTTTGCTTGGTCTGATCCACGGCGTCGGAGGTTTGCTGCTTGGCTTTGTCGGCCGCCTCCGCAGCTTGCTGCTTAGCATCCTGCGCCGCGCTGGATGCGGCGGCTTTGGCGTCGTCGATTGTTTGTTGCGTTTTTTCCTTGGTCTGCTTCGA
>DATJXZ010000061.1:0-2754 GCA_035499815.1 Candidatus Solibacter sp.
AGCTGGTGTCTACCACGACGCCGCGAATTACGCCGGGCAACCCTAGCCGGATAATGCACCAGTCGAATCCGGGGGTCCGCCGGCGGCGCGTCTCCCAGCCGTCCATCCACTTGCCGCGATCGGTGTACTTGCCCTCGATGAAAACCGGCTTCGTGGGCTTCAGCAAGTTCTCCTTAGGCGCGAAGAATTCATCGTTTGCGAGAAGCACTCGGCCGCCGACTCGATGTGACGCAAGATCAACAAGGTGACTGAAGTTTTTCACAAGCCGCTCCGCTGAAGAACATGACCGAGAGGACTTGTACAGAATTCTCCCCGATCGAAAACCTTTCGTCCTCGGAGAAACGTCGTTTCGACCACGCCCGAGAGTGCGCGTCCCGCATAGGGTGTGATTTTGTGCCGTTGATGAAGCGACGGCGGCTCAACAGAAAATCTGGCGTCCGGATTCCAGATCACAAGATCGGCGTCGTATCCGATTTCAATCATTCCTTTTTGCTTGTCGAGTCCCGCGAGGCGCGCGGGGCCTTCACACAACCAACTCGCGATCCGCGGTACAGCATAGCCTCGCGATGAAGCCTCCGTCCAGACCACCGGTAGGCTCAGTTCAAGACCTGCGATTCCACCCCACGCCCGCAAGAAGTCTCCCGAGTCGGGTAACCTCATGGCCGGCGGACCGGGCGAGTGGTCGGTGACGATGAAGTCAATCGTCCTATCCTCGAGCGCGGCCCAAAGCTTTTCGCGGTTCTCCTTCTCCCGAATCGGTGGCGCGCATTTGAATTCCGTTGCGCCATCGGCAATCGATTCAGCGTCGAACGCGATGTAGTGGGGACATGTTTCGACGGATACAGCAAGGCCATCGGACTTCGCATTCTTCAGAAGCGGAACAGCATCCGACGAAGACAAATGCACGATGTGAATGCGGGCGCCGAAGTTCCTTGACAGCTTGAGAAGGAATTCGATTGCCTCGTTCTCCGCCGACCGTGGGCGCGCGGCGAGCCAGGTCGCGTATTTCCGCGGATCCGCATGGACCATTCTCTTTGCGGCTTCGGCGATTGGTTGCGGCCATTCTGCGTGGACAAGCAGCGGCGCGCCGAGTTTCACCAGTACCGGCAAAGCGGCCCAAAGATCGTCCTCAGTAACATGCGCAAATTCATCCACGCCGCTTGGCACGAGGAAGCACTTGAACCCAAACACACCGCTTTCCCACAACGGAGCAAGCTCGTTCGCGTTTCCAGGCACTACGCCGCCCCAGAAACCAACGTCGACCCAAAGTTTGCCCGCCGCTGCTGCCAGCTTTTCCCGGTAGGCCGCCGGCGTCGTCGCAGCTGGAATGCTGTTCAGAGGCATTTCGACCAGTGTCGTGACGCCTCCCGCAGCGGCAGCGCGCGTGGCGGTCGAAAAGCCCTCCCATTCGGTGCGGCCAGGCTCGTTGATATGAACGTGCGTATCAACAAGGCCCGGCATGACGACGGAATCGCAGGCATCGTGTAAAGGAACGCCCTGTGGAATTACATCGAAAGCGGTGATTCCGGTGATCAGGCCGGCACGAATGTGAATAGAGGCGGCTCGCTCTTCACCGCGAGTAACGACTCGCTGTCCGCGGACGATCAAATCCGGAGCTTCCAATATTTCGGCCGGTGAGCTGGGTGGTTTGGGCATGCGCCGTCAAGTGGCGAGGACTTCGAAGAACTCGCCCAGCAGATTTTGTGCCACTCTCCTCCGATACGCTGCTGTCGAACGCATGTCGTCAATCGGGGAAAGTTCGCGACCCAACGTGCCCTGGGCCATTTTCAGCAGAGATCCAGAGAGTTTCTCTCCACGCAGAACCTTTTCGGTTTCTGTCGCCCGAAGAACCGTGGGAGCGACACTGCCTAGAGCAATTCTGACGTCATCAATCCGTCCACCCTCAACGCTACCACCCGCTGCAAAACATATCTTTGAGATCGCCTGAGCCCTGCGAGTTCCTACCTTGCGGTAGTACTGCTTGTTTTGCTTCACAGAACGATTCAAGTGAATTCGACCGATCAGCTCGTCATCGCGCATCCGCATTTTCTTGTAGCCGGTATGGAAATCGCGATAGGGCAGGCGGCGCGTCCCTTTCCCGGAAATGAGTTCGATTTCCGCGTCGTAAACCAGGAGCGCCGGCGGCGAATCGGCTGCCGGTGAGGCGTTGGCAATGTTTCCGCCAAGCGTACCGCGATTCTGCGTGGCAATGCTTCCCGTTTCCAACGCGGCGCGGCACATCAGAGGAAATTCACGCTGCAGGACTTCGTTGCGCTGAATGTCCGAATATGTAGAGAGCGCGCCGATGGCGATTGCGTCCGGCCTTGTTTCGATTTGGCGCAGATCCTGCAATTTCCAAATGCTCATGAACTTCCGCTGCGCCAATTTCCCCGCATCGAAAAGCACCATCAAATCAGTCCCGCCTGCGAACGGCTTCCAGACGCCCGGCTCACGCGCCAAAATCTCAAGCGCAGAAGGGAGATCGCGCGGCGGTACCAATTCATAGAAAGGGACACGGGACCTCAACGACGCCGCTCCCTTTCACGGCATGCCGCCATCACTGAAGCGAATATCTTCGTATAGCCCGTGCAACGGCAGAGATTGCCTGCGAGACCTTCGCGAATTTCCGCTTCGCTCACTTGAGGTTTGCGCTCAAGAAGATTCACGGCGGCCAGAATCATGCCAGGCGTGCAGATGCCGCACTGTGCGCCACCGTGGGTAATAAACGCTTGTTGTACCTCGTCTAATTTCTCT
>DATJXZ010000062.1:0-5897 GCA_035499815.1 Candidatus Solibacter sp.
GCCCCGTTCGAGAGCCTGCTTCAGCTGCTCGATGGCGTTGCTTGCGATCTGTTTTGCTTGTTCGACTTTCATGTTTTTCGTCCTCCTGTTTCGGGGAGTCCTTGCTCCCTTCACCCACAGCCGAGGGAGCAAGGACGCGAAGCAGGGGGACATGTGCGAGTGGGACTGGCGCTTCAAGGTCGGAACGGGCCGCACGCATAAGTACCGGCGGGTTATGGCGGCGCGAAGCGTGCTAGTGGAGACCGCAGGCAAGCAGCTCATGCGCAGTGAAGCAGGGATCTCAAATCGGAAGGACTAAGGTTGAGCAGGTTCTGACGGATGGAGGCCGGAACACTTTTGACCGTCGATTTTGGTAATTAGAGGGATTCCAGGTAGGGCCGCATGACATTCGCAACTCGGCAGACCTTGGCGGCGGCCCAAATGTCATCAATAGACGCTTTTTTGAGGCGTCGGGACTCCCGGAGAGCTTCCAGTGCGACGTCCGTGCCGATCTTGTTGCGGAATTTGAAGCAGTCGGCAACTGTCTTCGCCGGGGTGTAGACCTTGAGGGATGCGCCGGGAACGTGATATTCCTTCACGCCGAAATGGAGAGATGCCCCGGACATTCTCACGAAGCGAATTGGTGGAGATGCTACGCGTGGAGCCCATGCCTTCACATCGATGGCCATCCAAACGTGCTGCGGGACCTGTGTTGTGAACCTATGGAATTGAAGTGCGGAGAGAAGGCAAAGCACCCCCTTGGGGACCTTATGGGCGGCTTCGACGAGTGATAGGTGCTCGGTAACCGGGGACAAGGTGGATGCGTAGAGCCCCCGGCCTAGCTTCCTAAGGATGCCTTTTCGGACAAGGCGGGGCAGGTAGTTCCGGGGAATGCCGAGGGCAAAGATGTCCTTGGATCGAATGATCTGTCGCTTTGTCGCCAGCGTGAGCAGTCGGTCTGACTTGGAGGGCATAGTATGTTCCGATGGCGAGTGTACCAAATACTCGGTAGAGGTAAATAACTACCAAGGATATAGAACAGTAGAGCTTACCGCAGTGTAGGAAGTATGGGGGCCAAGCCCCTATCGGCCTTTCGGTTAGGGTTGAGCGAAAGGCAGATTCCCCTTGTTTGGATTCCGAAGGAGGCGATCGATAGGGGCTCGGAGTTCGTCATTCCGGGGTTTGCTTAAAGGATGCGCGAAAGCGCTCAAGGTCGGACTTGAGGAAGCGTATATTTCGACCCATCACCCGGAGGTGAGGAATTTGCTGGCGCTCCACCCAAAGATAGACAGTTTGGGCGCTAACACCGAGAAACATGGCGGCTTGGCGGACAGTCCACGGATGTTCATCATTGGAATCGAGGCCGGAGTGGGCGCTGTCCATAACCATAAGTGTGTGGGACGTCCCCTTAGTCTACGCATCATGCAGGACGGTTTGTACCGTGAGAACTATGAGACAGCGAATCGCAAGAGGGAGGACGCCTCCGGATTGTGGAATGGCGGCCGCAAGAGGCGTCATCGTGACAGCGCGGGACTTAATTTCGCCAGGTTTTAATTCAAGCGGTGTTACGGATGTGGTTTGTCGATGTCACTGTCGATTTGTTTGCCGATTTTGCGGAGGTCGTCATTGAGATGGAGGTCCGTTGGCACATCCGCGCCTTCGACCAGGGTCTTTAGCTTTGGATAAAGCTTCGCGGCGTCCGTAAGGGTTTTGTTGCTGTAAAGCGAAGTCTTTGCCGGAAGCAAATATGCCGGTACGGGGGGATATGGCTGTTCGACGCTGAGAAAAGAGAGTGAGCCTGGGAATAGAAGCGCCATGTACGTGTCGTCGCGGTTCATCATCTGGATAAACTTCACGGCATCGTCGACGCAAGTTTTGGATTTCTTCTGACAGTTCGTACTCAGAGTAAACGAATCAACCCAGGACATCGGTTTCGAGCCGTTGTCGTCGAGCGGCAATTCAGAAACATCGATATTGTCCGGCTTGAGGCAGGGATCTCCCTTGGAGCAGTTATTAATTTCTGCAAGAACGTCGTGCAGCGATTCCGAATAGCCGATCAGAGCCTTACCTCGTTTCCGCGCAAATTCCGCCCCATGCGTGCCCGTGTAATCATGAAACACTTTGTTCCGGCAACTCGCATTGTCGCAATATTTGGATAATGCGCTAATGTCCCCTTCAATCGCAGGATCAATTGTTTCCATCTTTGCGGGATAAATTGTCTTCCAGTCGGGGTAGTGATCAAGAGCAGCCATCAAGTAATACTCACCGAGAGTCGATTTGCCCCGAAGATCAATGATCAATCCGTTGGGTGATCCGACATAGTCTTCAAGGTCTGACAAAGTCAGGATCGGCCTCTTCGGCGGGCTATCCGTCGAGTAAAAGAGAAAATTACGGCATACCCAATGCGCCGCGCCATACCGCTTGCCGTCCAGCTGACTCCCGCGATCAGCGCTTTTCAAAAGCTGGTCCGAAGGCAGCAGCGCTGCTTTGGGCATTTCAGCGATTTTGCCTTCAGTGACGAAGTCGCGGAGCAAAACGGAATCGAGTTCGAAAACGTCGGCAGTTGAATTGCCGACATAGTTGTCGTCGGTCGAATCGTAGTAGTTCGCGCGAAGATCGAGGATTTCCAGCGAAACGTCAGGGTTTTCGGCCTCATAGCGCAGTTTCACGTACTCCGCGGCGGCCTCAAAACCCGGAATGAATGGATAAAGGGCAACCTTCAGCGTGCGCGGACGCTGCGGTTGACTGGCTGTCTTAGCCTGTGCCTTTGTAGAGGCACTCAGCGGGCCGATTGCGAGGAGGCAAAGCAAAATGGCCTTGACGCGCATTGACATCGTGCACCCTCCTGACAGAGCATGGATAGTGCGAGAGGCAGCAATAGTACAACGAGTAGCTCTGTTCAGCAATTAAGGGGAGGGCGAGCAAGGTCGCGCTGCTGGGGACGGTCAGGCGCCCCGTTCGAGCGCGCCGTAAAGGACTTCAACGGTGCTTTCGAGGAGAGCAATCGCAGGCCGGAGAAGCGCGAGCTGTGCGACCTCTAACCCCTTCTGTCCGTGGAACATATTACAGCGAATCGCGTAGAGCGCTTCAAGAACGGCTTCGGCGCGCTGACCGTGCGCACGGGATTCGAGCCCAACCGCGAGCGCGATATCTTTGTGATGGCGGCGCTGCCCGGTCACCGGGTCCAGCTTTAGCGCAAATCGACGCTCCCGCAGATACTCGGCGATTTGGTGGATCGCCGCCGCCGTCGCAGCGTCCTCTTCCCAAGATGCGGTCAGCACCGCGGCCCCGCAGTACTGGACGACGTAATCCTGCGCGGCCCGTGAGTCAGGAAACGTTTCACGCAGTTTGACTGCACCGCGACTCGCGAGGCGGTACGTTGCTTCGGCATAGAGCCGGTTGAACACGACATACGAGGTAAAAAACCGATCAAATGCGCCTCCCAGATCATCGACAGCGTAGGCGCGCGCCTTTCCTCGCCAGCTGTCGCAGAAGTCTCTGAGTTGCGATGATAGCGTCATAATTTCTCTAATCGTTGAACTCTGGGCCCGAACTAACGTGAAACGATCTCGATTGTAGCGAGACTACCTCGATGCAACAACCGGCACGGTCGGGTCCGGGAATGCCGGCCGGCGGAGCGCGAGGGGGGCGCTGATTGCCTACTGGCGCGATGATGTTCAGCAACTTCATTTGCGATACGTATGCCTGCCAAAAAAGGGCGAGCTAGAATGATGGGCCCAAACCCGACCATTCTCGACCGATCTTGCTGTTCTCTCAGCTTGAAGAGAGCCTATTCGACGCAAATAAGGTAAATTCTGACATTCTGAACGCGTCGATTCACTAGATTATGCGCACTTAAAGCCTGTAAAACAAGGCTTTATATAGGAATATTGAACTTAAAGCCTACGAATACAGGCCTTAGTGCATTATTACTTGATTCTGTTAAAGCCTTGAAATACAGGCCTTATTGCAAAGGTGCGTCATAAAGCCTATAATTGTGGGCCATGAGTGCCCTGCAATTTAAGTCTCCACAGGAGTTGCAAGCCGAACTGGGTCGGCGCATCCGACAACTGCGTTTGTCCCGCAATATCGATCAGCGAGCCGCGGCGGCGAAAGCAGGAGTTACGCGAGCGGCGATACAAAATCTCGAAGCGGGCCGTGGCTCGACGGTGCAAACGCTGCTTCGGACTTTGAAGGCATTGAACTACCTCGAAGGCATCGAGATACTGGCTCCGCAACCGACTGTGAATCCGGTCGCGCTTCTGAAAACGAAGACTCCGCCGCAGAGAGCGCGCCACCGCCGAGTGGCTCGTCCGGGAAAGCCGAATCCTTGAACATTCCGGTCATCGAAGTCCGTGCTTGGGGAAAACTGGTCGGAGCTTTGGCACCGGATCCCACGCTTGGTTTCTACGCGTTTGGCTATCATCCGTCTTGGCGTCGTCTAGGAATTGAGCTCGCGCCTCTCACGATGCCCGTGACGGATTCCCGAGAAGCATTCGTCTTTCCGAACCTGCCGGAGGCCACATTTCGGCGGCTACCCGCAATGTTTGCGGACGCACTGCCGGACGAGTTCGGAAACGCGTTGATCGATGCCTGGATGGCGGAGCATGGAACCACGAAATCGGAAGTAACAACGCTTGATCGTTTGGCCTACATGGGAAAGCGCGGCATGGGAGCTCTCGAGTTCAAACCGGCACTGGGTTCGCACCGGGAAAGTGCGGCGCCTCTTAAGATGAAATCTCTTGTCGAAGAGGCTAGGAAGGCAGTGGAGGGCGATCTGTCCGCAGATACTCACGCGAAGGCAGCCCTGGCTAACATTATTCGAGTCGGCACATCAGCGGGCGGCGCACGCGCTAAAGCAGTCGTCGCTTGGAATCCGGTGACAAATCAAATTCGTAGTGGTCAGTTCGACATCGCTTCCGGGTTCGAACCGTGGATTGTCAAGTTTGACGGGGTCGGAAAAGATTTTGAGTTGGGAACGGGGGGAGACTATGGCCGTACGGAATATGCGTACTACAAGATGGCGACCCAGGCAGGAATCGTGATGTCTCCGTGCCGGCTGCTCGAAGAGAGTGATCGCGCGCACTTCATGACGCGGCGCTTCGATCGGGACGTGTTGCGAGGCAAAACAATCAAGCACCACATCCAGACGCTTTGTGCGATGAACCACCTGGATTACAAGCAGCGCGGCACACACACCTATTCGCAGCTATTCATGGCCGTGTCAGAGTTGGGGCTCGGCGACGATGCGCTGCAGCAGACGTTCCTGCGTATGGCTTTCAATGTCATGTCCCGAAACTACGACGATCACACGAAGAATTTCAGCTTTCTCCTCAAGCAGGGGCAGAGCTGGGAATTGGCTCCTGCGTACGACGTAACGCACGCTCACAATCCAAGAGGCGAGTGGACGTACCAACACTTGATGAGCATCAATGGGAAGTTCGATGGAATCACAAGGGCAGATCTTCTTACAGAGGCCGACCGGTTTGGCGTGCCAGGGAAGGAAGAGTTGCTAGGAGATGTTCGCTCAGCCATCGACAACTGGACGCAGCATGCAAAGACGGCGGGGCTCAGCCAGAGCAAAACCGAAGAAATTGGTCGAGACTTCGTACACCTATGAGGGAAAAGACGGAGGCAAGTGATCCAGAAGTGGGATCGTCAGCGCAAGAACATTCGGTTCCGAGCGGAATGATTCAGCTAGAAGTTTTGCCGCCAGATGACCATCTGCTCTTTCGGCAGGAGTTCCAAGGACGGATTCGTCGGCAGCGTTCATTTCCCTGGGGCATGTTTGTGGAGCTTCAAGAAATCCGTCTTTGCCGATTTGGTTTGTTCCTTGAGCGGGGTAAATCTTTGCCGGGCACTTTTCACGAAGGAAAGAAATCGTTGCGCCAATTCTTGAATTCGCTCCGCTTCCCGGT
>DATJXZ010000063.1:0-6587 GCA_035499815.1 Candidatus Solibacter sp.
ACTTATCCATTTAGGCACGCCCTGTGGATTTTTAACACAACTGTAGCATTGAACGGCAAGAGGACTGCGAGACTCGGTGTCGCATGTTGAGAATCGAGTTGGGGTTTTTCGATGCAGGAGGCGGCCATCGCGCTGCGGCCACAGCACTTGACCTTGCCATCCGGGGTCAAAAGCGGCCATGGGACGCGCATCTCTCAAACCTACAGGAAATCCTGGATGATCTGGATATCTTGAAAAAATATGCAGGCATTCGCATCCAGGATTTTTACAACTGGATGTTGAAGTCCGGCTGGACCCTGGGCAGCACACAGCTGATGAGAGTGCTGCAAATGGTAATCCGCATGTATCACCGGCCGACGGTGAGAATGCTCGAGGCGCGCTGGGAAAAAACACAACCCGACATGCTGGTCTCCTTCGTGCCGCATTTCAATCGGGCGCTGGGCGAAAGCTTCCGCCGTGCATTTCCGGACCGGCCGTTTGTAACCGTGTTGACAGACATCGCGGACTACCCGCCGCATTTTTGGATCGAGCGCCAGGAACAGTATTTCATCTGCGGTTCCGATCGCGCGATGGCGCAAGCTCGGGGCATGGGGCACCCGGAAGAGCGCATCTTTCAGACCTCGGGAATGATTTTACATCCCCGGTTTTACGAACCGCCGATTCAAGATCGAGTGGCCGAGCGCCAGAAACTCGGACTGCGGCCGGATTTGCCGACGGGTCTGGTGTTGTTTGGCGGCTTCGGATCGGGCGTAATGGAGGAGATAGCGGAAAAGCTGGATCAATCGGCGCTCCCGTTGCAGCTCATCTTCATTTGCGGCAAGAATGAAAAACTGGCGCACAAACTGCGCGACCGGAAATGGCGTGTGCCCTGTTTTGTGGAGGGGTTCACAACTCGAGTGAATCAGTACATGCAGACTGCAGACTTCTTCATGGGCAAACCGGGCCCTGGGAGCGTGAGCGAAGCGCTGGCGATGCACCTGCCGGTAATCGTAGAGCGCAATGCATGGACCCTGCCGCAAGAACGCTACAACGCGGATTGGATACTGGAAAAGGAAGTGGGCGAAGTGCTGCATAGCTTCAAGGAAATTGTGCCAGCCGTGGCTCGTCTAATCGAGCCGGCCACTTTAGCCCGCTACCGCGCGAATGCGGCTGCGATGAACAATCAGGCGGTGTTTGAGATTCCGGGGATTTTGCAGACGATTTTCGAGAGAACGAGCGCGGGCGCCGCAGCGGAATCGCGCGGCGACGCGCTGGTGGCCGACTAGCTTACGCAGGGCAATCTCCGCGAACTCCGGGAAAGAACTTCCTTCTCGCGAACCCGTCGACAAGAACTCGATCCTCCACTTCTCAGCGGGGGAACTCGACCGCCCTCCAGTCTTGTGGCAACATAGGGTTTCAGGGACGAGACAGGCTGCAGAGCAGCGCGTACAGGAGATTGCTTTCATGGCAAAAGCGACATTCGCGGCCGGATGTTTCTGGGGCGTCGAAGACGCATTCCGGCATCTGAAGGGAGTGAATTCAACCACAGTCGGCTACACGGGCGGCACGATGAAGAATCCGACCTACGAAGATGTCTGCACGAGCCGGACGGGACATGCCGAGGCGGTGGAGATCGATTACGATCCCGCGCAGATTACCTATGAGCAGCTCCTGGGAATCTTCTGGGAAAGCCACGACCCGACTACTCTGAATCGGCAGGGGCCTGACGTCGGAACGCAGTATCGCTCCGCAATCTTCTACCACGATCCATCGCAGGAAGCGTCCGCGCGGGGATCGAAGGCGCTACTCGACAAATCGGGAGTGTTCAAGCGCCCCATCGTGACGGAAATCGCGCCGGCGCCTGAGTTCTTCCGGGCAGAAGACTACCACCAGCAGTATTTCGAGAAGCGGGGAATGAAGTCCTGCCACTTGCCGTAGGCGATTAGCCGGATGGACTAGTTGATGCAGGCCATGCGAGAGGGACTCTCGCAGAGTTCTCGCCAGACTGCCCAAGAAACGACCGCAGCGCCGCCCACAATCGCCACCTTTTCAATTATAGGGCTCGCAGCAGCGTTCCGCGTCTTCGTGCCACTGCCCTGGCTGCTTTGTGCCGAAGAGTTCGGCTGCGCGGGCGGCTCAAGATCCTTGGTGATGCGATAGGACTTGCCTTCTGGGATCGTGTGTAGGTTACCGTTCTCTTCGACGATCAGATCACCATGATAAGCGGTGACGACCATTTCAACGCGGCTCGCGAGAGTCACCTGGCCAAAGGCCGCGCGACCATCCACGGGGTGAACCAAACCAAGCGGAGTATCGAGGGCGACGGGATCATTGGCGGGCGACGAGAAGCCGACCGTGCCGTGGGCAACGATGACGTGGACCATACTGTTCGGGACTTGGGCGAGCGACGCGCCGCTATCGGACAGCAAATAAACCTGGCTGGCACCCACGCGCAACCGCATGGTGGCACCCGTCTCGGTAAAGACGCTGTCTCCGGGATAGACGGTAGAACCAATTGCGGCCTTGGTGGGACCCAGGTGAGCCAGTCCCTCGGCCTGAATAACCATGCCCAGCGGGCTGTCGCTGGCGGCAAAAGCCGGCAGATTCAACAAGCCAGCGGCCAAAAGGGCCACGAGGCAGGAACGGAAGCAAACGCGCATAAGTTTCTTCCTCCGAGGGCTGCCACCAATTTAGTCGCGGAAATAGGCTGTGTCAATAGGATACAGGGTCATTCGGAAGGGACTGGTCAAGGCCCTTTGGCCTGCCTTGTGGTGTGCATGACATGGCACTTTAGGCCTAGCAGAGAATCATGAGCCGTGAATTTCCGCTCTGAATTGCGGCCTGAATCGGTGAGTACCAGTTGCACGCAGGTTCTGCGTTACAATGGCGATCTGAGTGGAGGAACATGATCCATCGGCACATCTTCCGGAACGACCGCTTGTCGCCTCGCGAAGAGGTCAGGCTGTCGCCGGGGCAAGCAGGACTTCTGAGCGGCTGGGGAATTTTCACGACGGTTCGGGTGTTCGAGGGAATACCGTTTGCATTCGAGCGGCACTGGAAGCGCCTGGTGCGCGACGCGGAGCGGACGAAGTGCCCGTTTCCGTTCCAATCGGAGGCTGTGAGGAAGCATCTGGGAGAGGTGCTGCGAGCGAACTCTGTGAAAGAGGGTTGCGCGCGAATCTACGCGATTAACAACCAGGTGGGATTCTGGCGCAGCGACGAGGATTTTCCGCCTGTCGACCTGATTATCTATTCGGCGGATCTGCCGTCGTACAGCGAGCGCGCGCGGCTCGGGTTGCGCGAACAGGGGCGGCACGCGGCGTCGCCGCTGGCGGGAGTGAAGGTGACGTCGTGGCTGATGAATGTATGGAGTTTGCAGGAAGCGCAGAGAGAGGGATTCGATGAAGTGGTTTTGCTGAACGAGCGCGGGGAGGTGGCGGAGTGTACGGCGGCGAATATTTTTTGCGTGAAGAACGGGCGAATGGCGACGCCGCCGCTCAATTCAGGGTGCCTCGAGGGAGTGACGCGAGGGGTTTTGCTCGAGATTGGCGCGGATGCGGGCGTGCCGGTGGAAGAGCGGAAACTCTTTCCGGAGGATCTGTACGCGGCCGATGAAGTGTTTATTTCCTCGACGAATCGGAATCTCCTGCCGGTGACGGAAATTGCGGGGCGCAAAATCGGGTCCGGGGCAACGCCGATCGCAGACAAGCTGGAAGGAGTTTTTGAAGGCTTCGTTCGGAAATATATTGATTCGCACGCAGCGGCGGCAGGGCGGCGCTGAGACCAGGAAAGATCAGGACAGACGATTTCGCGCCAGGCGACGGCGACCCGTGGGAATGGAGGCAGACTGTGGATGATCTTGCGAGCAAGACATGCGTACCGTGCAAGGGCGGGATTCCTCCGCTGGAGGGCAAGGAACTCGATGCGCTGCTGAAGCAGGTGCCGCAGTGGAACGTGGTGAGCGGGCACCATATCACGAGGACGTTTACGTTTCCCGATTTCCGGCAGGCGCTTGCGTTTGTGAACAAAGTTGGCGAAATAGCCGAACAGCAGGGACATCACCCGGACATTTTTCTATCTTGGGGAAAAGCGGAAATTACCACATGGACTCACAAAAGCGATGGGCTGACCGAGAGCGACTTCATTCTGGCGGCGAAAATCGACAAGCTGAAGTAGCGCGTTAACGATTCCTGCGCTTGCGCCAGGCGCTGAGAGCAACCAAACCGGAGCCAAGCAGGAGCAAACTCGCAGGTTCGGGTGTGGCGACCGGGTCTTCGTTGGAGTCCTTTTTGTTTTTGTTTTGCAGCCACCAAATCCACTCCCCCGTGTTCTTACCGCCCGGGCTAAATAGGTGGACGAAATGCTCGGTGTTGAAATGCTGCTCGGAGGAGTTGCTCGGAGCGGGTATTGAAGAAAAAACAATCTCCATCGAGCCCTTGCCTGGGTGAACGTCGTGCCAGTAATCGGCATGGGCAATTGGAACGTAGCCGGTTGAGCTCGAACCGCTGATTGTGAGCTGCCAAGGGACATTGTCGGCATAGCTGGACGCCGCGGCCAAGGTGGCGGAAGCGACGATCACAAGGAAAGCGAAGATTGCGATTCTCTTGGGCACAACTACCCCCCTGGGCCGGATAGATTGCGACCCAGTTACATCCAGGTGAGTAGCATGTGACTCGCCAATCCTTGCCAAATTCGGAATGATATGAAAATAGGCCGCTTGCCATTCAGGGCGGGATTGGAAGTCTTGGAGATCGTGGAAAATGAGTGGGTCGCGACGGAGATTACGTGCAAGTGATTTCTTACAGTGCTTCCTGTACGTTTCAGTTAAGTACGTTCCGTGATCCAATCGCTGCGAAGCTGCGGCGAAGATTTCGCTAGGACGAAGGTACGATGCGTTCCTATTATTGTGGGTTCATTTTGTGGTCTTGAAGGCAATGTTTCCCAAGCTGCGACAAGCGTTCCGAAACAGCACACTCTTTCACTGGTATAAGAATATTTCTGCCCCCGGCGAATACGCCTGGTGGAAGATGCGCGGGTCGCCGGGAGTGAAGGCGCCGCACCTGACGAAGCAAAGAGCGATCGAAAGGTATGCGCGCGACTACGGCTTACGCGTGCTCGTGGAGACTGGCACGAACTATGGGCACATGATCTATGTGAACAAAGACAGGTTTCGGGAAATTTACTCCATCGAACTCGATCCCTGGCGGGCGGAGAGCGCGCGGCGAAAATTCGCCGGCCGACCGAATATCCACGTTCTGGAAGGCGATAGCGGCGCTGTGTTGCCCAAAGTGATCCCCGCGCTGAAGGAGCCGTGCCTCTTCTGGCTGGACGGGCACGACTTCGACATCTCTTCGCCGATCAAGCAGGAGCTCGACGCGATCTACAAGCAATCGCCATACGATCACGTGCTTTTGATTGATGACGCGCGCTGGTTCGATGGCCGCACCGACTATCCGACCATGGAAGAGTTGCGGGAGAAGGTGAGCCGTGATTATCCGGGCCGTGTGGTGGAGGTGACGGACGATATTATTCGCATCTACAAACCCAGAACAGCCGGGTCTACCTGAGACGCCAGCTCGACATTCGGCTTTCCGATCCGGATCTTCACTAGCGAGTTCTTGCTCACCTTTTGGCGATGCCGGCGTCAAAACTCCCATTTGACAATATATCGCAGCGCGTTATAGTATCCAGCCGCACGCTATATCAGCTCTCAGGAGACCAACATGGGTCGTTCTCAAGCCAGTCGTGAAGCGGAGAGGCAGGAGCCTTTGACTCCGGCGATGTTCCACGTGTTGCTGGCGCTGGCGGATGGAGAGAAGCACGGGTACGCAATTCTGAAGGAAGTGGCGCGGCGGACGGATGGCAGGGTTCAGCTCAGCGCGGGGACCTTGTACGGAATCATCAAGCGCTTGAACGCGGAGGACTGGATCGTCGAGTCCACGAAGCGTCCCGTTGCAGGCCTGGACGACGAGAGGCGGCGATACTACCGGCTCACGGAAGCGGGCCGGCGGGTGGCGGTGAACGAGGCGCGGCGCCTGGAAGAGCTGGTCGCGATGGCGCGCAACAAGAATCTTTTCCGCAAACCAGAGCTGGCATAGCAAGGAGTGCGACGCCCATGAACGCAAGCCACGTCCCGTTTTCAAAGCGGATGTTTCGAGCGTTACTGAAGTTCCTGCCGGACGATTTCCGCTCGGACTACGGACGCGAAATGGAGCACACGTTCGAGGACCAGGAGCGCGAAGCACGAGACAGATCCGGCGCGGCCGGAGTGGCCAGGGTATGGTGGGAAACGCTGGCGGGGATTTTCACGACGGCGCCGCGCGAACACTGGGAGATGCTGGAGCAGGATACGGCTTATGCGCTCCGAACCATGAGGAAGAACCTCGGATTCACGGCCCTTGCCGTTCTCACGCTGGCGCTTGGCATCGGAGCCAACACGGCGATTTTCAGCGTGGTCCATGGAGTATTGATCAAGCCGCTTCCCTATGCCCAGGGGCAGCAGCTGGTTTTCATACGCCAGCAGGCGCAAAAGGAAGGCATTGACGATACGGGATTCTCCGTTCACGAAATTGAAGACTATCGCCAGCAGAACCAATCGCTCGCGGGGC